>JAFPZX010000028.1 GCA_017417055.1 Anaerolineaceae bacterium | reverse complement strand
CTTATTCATGGCCTCCGGTCCAAAAAGAAGCTGTGTTCTGGAAAACTGATTCAGCATTGGCTTTATATCCCCCGCATCCCTGTTCCGGAAAACTGATTACCCCCTCACGAACGGAGCACGGTATTCCTCATTGATCTCCCGGATTTCCTTTTTTCCGTCTATGTAATCCTGATAGATTCCCTCAATGCGTCCTCCGCCGCGATTATCACAGCCGGAGCAGAATTCACAGTCGATCCCGCAGCTCCCCCATAGGGCCTGATGGACAATTCTTTCCCGCTCTTCCTTCGTGGTATCTTTAATCAATAATGATTTCATGTTATGTCATGTCCCTCCTGCGGCTATAGACATAACAAAAATATCATTTTTTACCTACTAAGTCAATAGGTTTAACGTATGCATCGTATACTTGCTGTATCAAACCTGATGCTCGTAAACAGCCCCAAAGCCGGAATTCAATTTGGGATTTAAGAACTCTTTAAAATCTGTATTCCATTTGGACGTCAAACGGCTCCGCTGCTTCCGAGATTTCTTTCCAGCAGGTATCCCTACAAACAGAAATTTAACGATTGTACTTTGTTTCCGCAGTAAATAACATGGCCAAACCTGCCACAAAACAAACAGCAAAACATAGAAAACTGTAAGCAGAATCTGTCACGAAAAGTATTACAGCGGATATCAGCATACCAATTCCTATTACAATAAGACCAATTCCTGACAACCTACAAAACGCCGTCTTGTTTTCCGCGGAAACTTTATTGACATGGTAATCATGCATAAGGGAGAGTTTTTCTTTTTTCCAGATCAACCAACCCATAACCGCAATAATGGCTCCCACTCCTCCAATTATTATGGCCCCAATGATTTTGCCTATCATATCGAAAAACTCCCTCATCAAATTCCAAGTTGTCGATCGTCGTTTATTTCAAAAGATAGCCTCTTCTCATTCCAAAGCCTTTTTCCACGGATAATCATGGAAAGTGGGAACCCATGATGATCGAGTGCGGAAAACCCGGTGCCAATATCATAATCGAATTCCTGCAATCCGGTAACAACGATTCCGTTGCTGCACATCCCGGATATGATTTCAGACATCGAATGCGTAAAATCGGTAAAAGTCTTTGAACGGTAGTTCTTCTGCGTCATATAGTACATGCCTTCGTTTCCGGTCCACTCATGTACAAAATAAGAATACAGGCATTCCATCCTGTGTTCCGGATCAAATGATTCATCGCCTTCTGCGGCAAGCATATGCGTACAGGGATGCTCCTCGTTGATTACGATAACAGCTCCCGGCTTCATGCATTTCGCGATAATCGCAAAAAAGCGGTTCAGATCCTTAAACCAGCAGAGCGCACCGATGGTGATGATCACCACATCAAACAGATCTCTGTACCGGTCGTCGATGTCGTAAATATTGACAGCCTCAAACACGCACGGGAGCTGCAGTTCCTCCGCTTTTTCATTTGCGAACGCCACCTGGTTTTCCGCAATGTCAAAGCCGATTCCTTTCTGCGCCTTTCCACTTTTGACCAGTGAGAGCAGTTCACGCCCGTTGTTGCAGCAGAACTGGCCAATCACTGCTCCCTCCGTACGGATCTGCTTCAGGATGTTCTTCGTATCCTCATTGAAAAACGGGTATTCATCTTTCTGTATACGCTCTGTAATATCCGCACCCCAGGAAGCGGTCCTGTTATCAAAAGCCTCTTCCCATGCCGCTTTGTTTTCCTCTATGTACTTATCCATGATCGATCACCCCATAGTCGAGTATTTCAAAAGATACCCCAACAGACATGTTTCTATCAGATGATGCAGTCGCTTACGAACTCAATGTCACGATCCGCTTTCCTGAAAGTGGCAAAATGCGGTTTTCCGCTGTACCCGTTGGCATCCTCAAAAGCTTTTTTCATATAGGGATACCGGATAAGTTGCAAGGCTTCGTCCGGTTTAAACCATCCG
>JAFPZX010000027.1 GCA_017417055.1 Anaerolineaceae bacterium | reverse complement strand
TATTCTTCGGGATGTGAGCTTTCGAACATGGGGTATGGTGAGTATTTCAAAGACTGCAGGTAAGGAGTTGTTTATGAGTGAGAGTGGTGTTTATGACATAAATGTAAATGATTACCCGAGGCATCGCGATGAAACCGGTGAAAAAGAGCTTGATGAAAAGATCGATCATCTGGATCTGATCATCAACAACGCGGTGACGGTATCTCCGGATTGTGACAAGGGCTTCTTTGAAGCTGACCTCGATTTTATATTGCCAATACCGTCAATGTCACATCTGTCGGTGCAATGAGGGTCATCAAGGCATTTTATCCAATGCTGAAAAAAAGTGATGATACAGCCCTGATCCTCAATATTTCCTCCGAAGCGGGAAGGATTTCCAGATGTTATCGGACTAATATGATCGATTACGGCATGGCTAAGGCTGCGCTGAATATGGCGACGATGAATCTTTTCAATACGTTCAAAGATGATGACCGGATCAATATTTTCTGTGTGCATCCGGGATGGATCAGGACAGATGGAAAAGCAGATAATAGAATTTGCGAATGAAAAAGGTTTTTCCGGCATCCTGGTTCCGGAAGACGGGGAATGTACAACTGTA
Source organism: Anaerolineaceae bacterium (assembly GCA_017417055.1). GTDB lineage: Bacteria > Chloroflexota > Anaerolineae > Anaerolineales > Anaerolineaceae > Flexilinea. Next base: position 1,027 of record JAFPZX010000027.1, on the reverse strand, counting down.
TAAATTCAAATTTATCTATAGGAAATAGGCATCAGGATATAAGACAATAGTGAGGATGATTTCTCTCGGGAGCAACCACACTATCCCCTATGTCCTATCTCCTATTCTCTACAGTCCGGTTTTCCAAAAATTAGAAAAACAAAGCAAACAAGTAAAAATGGCTAAAAAATGTCAGAAAAATTATCACTGACAAAATCGAAATAAGATCAGACAGAAAACGGAATAATCTCTGACAATCCGTCTCCTGTCTGCGAATATCTGTTCCCTATTTTTTTTTGCCCTGGTTGGCAACAGCTTGCATTTTTGCTGCGATTTCCTGCTGGTCTCCAAGGTAATAATGGGATATGGTGCTGAAATCCTGATCAAATTCATAAACCAGCGGCACGCCGGTCGGAATGTTGACTCCTATGATCTCATCTTTGCTCAGACCGTCAAAGTATTTGACGAGGGCACGAAGAGAATTCCCGTGCGCTGCGATGATCACCCGTTTTCCTGCGAGCATATCCTTTTTTATCACTTCTTCAAAGTAAGGGATGACACGCTCAATCGTCGTTTCAAGACTTTCATGCAGCGGCAGGAATGCCGGATCAACATCGCGGTACATTGCCTGCCGGGCTGCGCTGCGCTCATCGTCCCGGGTAAGCGCCGGAGGTTTGACATCAAAAGACCTGCGCCAGATCTTCACCTGGTCCTCACCGTATTTTTCGGCTGTTTCTGCCTTGTTCAGTCCCTGCAGCGCACCGTAGTGCCGTTCATTGAGCTTCCAGCTTTTGATGACCGGAAGCCATGCGCGATCCATTTCATCGAGCGCAATGTTCAGCGTGTGGATCGCCCGTTTCAGACGGGATGTGTAACAGATATCAAAATCAAATCCTTCTTTTTTCAAAGTGATCCCGGCCTGTTTTGCTTCTTCCCTGCCCTTATCGCTCAGGTCGACATCGGTCCAGCCGGTAAACAGATTGAGCTTGTTCCATTCACTCTCTCCGTGTCGTAAAAGAACCAGTTTCATAAAAAACCTCCTGTGTTT
>JAFPZX010000026.1 GCA_017417055.1 Anaerolineaceae bacterium | reverse complement strand
GCGTGAGCTTGCTCAGCGCGTGTCCCCCGACTACCCCGTATAAGTTGCTGAGATACTCCGTTGGTGAGGCGTTACTTCAGATGTTTAACGGCAACAAAATATGAGCTGTTTTACATTATACAAAGTCGCTGGAATTGATAGAACTGATAAGGAGTTCCGCATCATCACCGGATAGACACAATAACTTGAATGGTGTGCCGGGGCCGGCGAATGACCGAAGGTCAGCTCGACCGGCCCCGGTTAATACTCCATGGTGCGGGCAAAACTCAGGCAGGCAAGACCCGCTGCTCGCCGCACCACTGCGAAGCATTCCCTTCCGATGGCAGTTCAAAAAAAAAAGAAGTGCGACAGTTCCGGGATGATGGGGCCGTTCCGAAAATCATGACCACCGGCTTCGCCGGTGGTTTGCTCTGTGCCTATAAGGCGCTTGTACCAGCGTGCGCTTGCAAGCGCATGAAGACCCGACAATCGCTCTACTTTCTCTGGCGGCTGCTTAAGCAGCCTTTTTCTTGCCTTTTCCTACCGGCTCACACATGAAAGGGTCCGTATACTCTATCAAGCTCAACTGATCTATTCGTTGATCCTCTTCCAGTTGCCGTTTTATGTACTCTTGTATCACTTTTTCATTCCTCCCTACCGTATCTACATAGTACCCTCGGCACCAGAAGTGGCGATTCCCATATTTGTATTTCAAATTCGCATGCTGATCAAATATCATCAACGAGCTTTTCCCTTTCAAATACCCCATAAAATCCGATACTGATATTTTTGGTGGTATCTTTACCAACATATGGATGTGATCCGGACATGCATTTGCCTCTACGATTTCTACATGTTTCCGCTCACATAGTTCTCTGAGTATTCGTCCAATTGATGCTCTCAGTCTTCCATATATTATTTGTCGCCGAAATTTTGGCGCAAATACGATATGGTACTTACAATTCCATTGCGTATGTGCTAAACTATTATCATCCATTTGGATTCCTCCTTGTGGTTTCAGGTTCGATTGTCGGGTCGTTCCCTGATTGTACCACTTGGAGGATTTTTCTTTTAGCTAAAGCTTTTCCGCTCCCCCGGCATAGCCGGGGGTTTTCCTATAATAGAATAGGAAATAATAGAGCGTGCTCTATTATTTAGAAGAATTAATAAGAAGGTGAATACAATGAAAATAACGTATTGGTCTGATTATGCCTGTCCTTACTGCTATATCGGAGAAACCCGTCTGAAAAAAGCGATCGCAGCTGTTCCTGAGGCAGGGAGTGTTGAACTGGAGATGAAAGCATTTCAGCTTGACCCGACAGCGGGAAAGCATGCATCAGGTGACACACAAACCCGCTTTGCTCACAAATACGGAATTCCGTTTGAGGACGCCGGAAAGAGGATCGCAACAATCTCAAAAATGGGAAACGCTGAAGGTATTGACTTTAAATATGCGTCAACTCTTTTTACAAACACAATGGATGCTCATCGTCTGACGAAACTTGCCCAAAGTAAAAAAGATCCTGAAATTTCAGAGAAGGTAATTGAGAGCCTTTTCAAAGCATATTTTTCGGATAATAAGGAACTCGCGGACAAAGAACTTCTGCAGTCAATCGGTGAAGACTGTGGCCTGGATCCGGATGAAGTCAGAGATGTTCTCGCGGGGGACGAATATAAAGAAGAAGTCATTCGGGATGAACGGGAAGCTGATACGTATGGGATCCACTCAGTTCCCTTTTTTGTGATAGGAGAATATGGAATCTCCGGCGCACAAAGTGTAAAAGGCACGGAATCTGTAATTCGCCGGGTCCTGGAAGAGCAGACCGTCACTGTTCCGGATCAAGGAAATCATTGCGGACCAGAGGGCTGCAGAATATGATTTCGAAAGTTCCGGTAGAGGGATATTTTACAGAGAACTGTTATTTCTTCATCGATGAAAGGACAAAACACGGGTTTATTATTGATCCGGGAGCGCAGGCAGACCTGTTATTGGATGTCATTCAACAAAATGGATGGGCCATTGAAAAGATCCTTCTGACCCATGGCCATTTTGACCACACAGGAGCTGTAAATGAATTGAGAAGCGCACTCGGCATCTCCGTACTTGCACATAAAAAATCGGATGCGTATTTACTGAATGCACGGAATAACCTGTCAGCACTCTGCGGGCCGGCGATCATTGTAAGAAATGCCGAAATTATCGATGACGGAGACGTGATACGTCTGGATGGAAACCCTGAAGTATCACTGCAGGTTATATATACTCCCGGCCACACTACTGATTCAGTTGTCTATTACGCAAAATCCGACCACGCCGCCTTCGTTGGGGATACGATCTTCAAAGGAAGCATCGGCAATTACAGCTATCCGGGGGCAATTTTGCAGCTCTTCAAAACAGCATCATCCGGAAAATATTTACATTTCCGAATCAAACGATCCTTTTTTCAGGCCATTCTGAACAAACCACAGTTGAAACAGAAAAGAGACGGTATCATATTATGTGATACTGTTTTTGGAGTTTTTGATACGGCAAAAACCACCGTGACAAATTCAAATTTGTCGGGATCATGCAAAATCACAATTTATTCCTGTTCACGTGCCAGTCCCGCGCGGGACTGGCACGCAATCCTGAGTTCAGTATTAATCGGAGTTTGTAGGTAAGAAAAATGGACAAATGCAGTTGGTGTGATCTGTCTGAAGAAAACAAAATGTTTCAGGTGTACGATGGAGAATTCTGGTCTGTTTTCCTTTCAGATGAACAGGATTATATCGGACGATGTATTTTGGTTCTAAAGCGGCATTGCCATTCAATGTCCGAGCTGACAGGTGACGAATGGGAAGAGCTTCACGGTCTGGTTTGTAAAGTGGAGGCGTGTTTAAAGGCTGTTTTGGGAGCAGCTCTGTGTAATTGGAGCTGCCTGATGAATAATTTCTATAAAGAGGCATCGCCTGATCCTCATCTTCATATTCACGTAAGGCCAAGACATGATAAGCCCGTAATCCTTAACGGGAACACTTATACGGACAGCGAGTTCGGTCATCATTATGCGCTGCATAAGAGCGGGCAAATACCAGCTGAAGACAGGAAAGAAGTGTTTAGCCGGCTGAAAAAATGGCTGAATCGATGAATTTCAATTTGCGGAGGTGTCTAAATTGACCGGCATAACACTTATTCCATTAGAACATGTTGACAGGGAACAATTCATCCTTGACAATCAGGAATCTTTCAACTACGGTGCTCTGGAAGAATTCGGCAGTAGAGATGATCATTTTGAGGAAGACGG
>JAFPZX010000025.1 GCA_017417055.1 Anaerolineaceae bacterium | reverse complement strand
GATCAACCTCAAATCCATCAAGCTTCATTTCCGATCGTGTCTTCCGGAAAAGCGTCCGCACCTTATTATCAATTATTTAGAGATATAATCAATAGCAGTGAACTTCTTTAAATATTTCTATGGAAATTTGAAACAGACACGGAAATCAGCGTTCCGCTAAAAATGTTACATGTTCCAATGAATTGAAAAATCGGGGACTGCCCCAATAAGGGACTGTCCCCGTTTCCTGGAAAATCATAATGTTTTGATCTTATGCCCCGATCGGCTGAATAGACATTACGTCGTACGGTGTGGTTTGATAGACGAAATAGTTCAGCCAGTTGGAATAAAGCAGATTTGCGCAGGAGCGCCATCGGCATATGGGAGCTTGCGTGTCGTCATCATTCGGATAATAATTTTCCGGAACGTGGATCGGCAGCCCCGCGTTTTTGTCGCGAAGATATTCCAGCTCCAGCGTATTGGGATCATATTCCGCGTGTCCGGTGAGGAAAATCTGACGCCCGCCATTTGTAGAAATGGCATAGACTCCGGCTTTTTCGCTTTCCGCGAGGATTTTGAGATCGGGAATGTTTTCCACTGCCTCTTTCGAGAAGGTTGTATGCCGGGAGTGTGGTATGTAGAATGTGTCGTCAAACCCGCGGAAAAGGATGGAGCCTTTGTGCGTCACCCGGTGTTCAAATACACCGAAGAGCTTCTCCGGAAGCTGAATTTTGGGAATGCCATAATGGTAGTAAAGGCCGGCCTGTGCGCCCCAGCAGACATGGAGTGTAGAATAAACATGGCTCTTGCTCCACGCCATGATGGTGCACAGCTCTTCCCAATAGTCTACTTCTTCAAAGGGCAGATGCTCCACCGGTGCACCCGTGATGACCATACCGTCGAAGTATTCGTTTTTGACCGATTCAAACCCGCGGTAGAACGCCAGCATATGTTCCTGAGAAACGTTTGCCGGAATGTGACTGCTGACGGACAGCAAATCCAACTCAATTTGCAGCGGCGTGTTCCCCAGTACCCGAGCGAACTGCGTTTCCGTGACGATTTTTGTCGGCATCAGGTTCAGGAAAAGAATGCGCAGCGGGCGGATATCCTGATGGATAGCCCGGTCGATGGGCATGACAAAGATGTTTTCTTCAAATAGAGTTTTTGCGGCTGGCAGGTCAACAGGTATTTTTACCGGCATATTTTCCTCCTTGCGGACTGACTGTTGTGTCAGGCTTTTTCACGTTTGAATTTTTTTACCGCGATGATCATCAATACGGAACCGATCACAGAAACAATGACACCCATGCGGAGCAGGGTTTGAACATTCAGATAATCCAACACAATACCGCCGATAAGTCCGCCGACCATAAATCCGGCTTCGTTGGCGCCGACCAGCAGCCCTTGTGCCATCACGCGGTTGTGCGGACGGACTGCCTGGTTGGCGAAGTAAATAGAGGACATGGAGAACAGCGCGTATGCCAGGATCTGCATGGCTTGGGATGCGATTAGCCATCCGGCGCTGGGTGCCAGAGCGGCAGTCAGGATCTTTATTGAGAAAAATACAGCGGAGATATACAACAGCTTCAGCGGAGAGATCTTTTTGCTGATTTGGTTGTAAAACATCATCGGAATTAGTTCCAGACCAGCGGCCAGGCCGGTCAATGCGCCGACAAAATCGGTCTTTTTTCCAAATTGTGCTGCGACGTCAGGCAGGTAGGTGTTGACGATCGAGTGCGCGAAGAAGAGAAAAATCAGAGACAGGGAAAAGAGCGCAAAAACATGATTGGAGCGGAGAAACGTGAGTAAATCGTCGGAAGGCGCTTCGTCTTTTTCTTCTTCAGTCTGTTCTTCTGTGCGGAATTGATTGGGATCCGGCAGCGTGATGATCAAAACAGCCAACAGAAGCATCAACACAATATTCAGTTTTTGTGAGATCGCTGAGCCATATTTTACGATCAGCGAACCCAACAGGATGTTTGCAATAGCATAACCGACAGAACCGAATCCTCGTCCGATTCCCGCGTTGACCGGGATGCCTGCGTTGACATATTCCATCCCGACAGAAACCATTAGTGATTGCAGTCCGATTTCACAAATCCCGAAAAGAATATAAATTGGAAGAAAGAACAGCAAATTTGAAGGCAGGAAAAAGGTCAGAACAGAACAAAGGATCGCCGGAATGCAGCATAGCGTGATGAACCGGCGCAGCCCGAGTTTAGGAAACCGATCCAGGATCTTTGAAAAGTTGGGCTGGATGACCGCGGTGATGAACATATGGATTCCCGTGATGATGCCGACTTGTGTATAAGTGAAGCCTTTGTCGATCAGGTAAACGGAAATGAAGCTCCTGACCATGCAGAAGGCGGCAAAATATACCGCAAAGGCTGCCGCGTAGTGCAGTGTGATTTTTTTTGAAATTTTGGTGGTATCTTTCATTTGCTAAAACTGCTTATATAAAAATTATGAAGGCGTTGGACGCCTTCATAATTTTACTCATTTTCTGAAAATTGACGGCTGATAGCTGACAGTTAATTTACCGGGACACCGGTCCAGATAAAGGTTCTGGAATCGGAGCGGGCGCCAGCCGGCTGGTAGGAGGACGGACCGCCATCAGCGGAAAGCGACTGGCGAACCGCGGTAACGTACCAGCGGATGACATGCGGTGATGTGTCGCTGGAAGGGCGGAAGTCCATCGGGACGATCAATTTGGTGTCTGTCACATAAGAGATCAATTTGCGTCCCTGTCCTTCGGTGACATCCTCAATGACGACTTCGTAGGCTTCATTCGGGAGCAGTGATCCGACACCAGCCCATTGCAGTGTGATGGTTTCTCCGCTCACATTGTAGGATGCGCCGTCGGCAGGCAGCAGCAGATTCGGTGCGGCATATGGCGGCGGGGTAGTCGGTGTGGAAGTTGGCCCGGGAGTGACCCGTTCGCAGAGCGGGATCTTGATGGTGGTACCAGCGATTACGATATCGCCGGTCAGGCCATTATACTGACGGATGATATCAGTGGTGACACCGTAATTCAGCGCGATACCGAAGAGCGTATCAGTATTGGTGACGAGGTGATCGTAGGAACCGCAGGCTTCCAGTGTGGCTTGTGCGCTGGTGAGCGTACCGGTTGGTTCCGGTGTGGGGGTGATGGTTGGCTGCGGGATCAAAAGCGTTTGCCCCGGAGAAAGATAACAGCTTGCGGAAAGGTTGTTCTGCAGAATGATGCTTTGAACGGAAACATCAAATACAGCAGCGATGGATGCGCACAGGTCGCCGTCTTTCACGGTATATTCAATAGGCTGCAGCGGAGTCGGTGACATGACCATCGTCGGTGTCGGTGTGACCGTGGGCGGCAGTGTTGGTGTGGGACTGAGTGTTGCGGTCGGCAGCGGTGTCGGTTCCACCACGCGTCCGGTTTGCTGGAGCAGTACGAAAGTCACAGCTGCCCCGATGCCGATGAGCAGCAGGAACAAGCCGATTGCGATTGGGACGCTGATGGTGATGTTCTTCAAACGCGGTTTTTCAATTCGTTCATTATCGTTGGCAGCCGGTGCGTTGTTACGTCCGCTTGGCTGCGGTTCATTGGCAAAAGAGCGCCCGCAAACCAGACAGCGGGTGGCGGATTCGTTCATCCGGGTCCCGCAGGTCGGGCAGATTTTTGTTCTTGATTGCTGATTCATTTCATTAGCCATGCAATTACCCCTTTTTCTTATGCTGACGATTATAACATTTTATGCATGATTATTCTAAAGGACGATACATAAAAATACAGCTTTGATCATATTCAGGTTTTAATCGTTTGTGAAGTTTATCTTCATATTCCTTCTCGAGTCTCATGAATCCATATTTTTTATATCTATCAATAAGGTTTTCGAAAGGTAAGGAAAAGATATAAAGGACAAAAGCACCTATTTCAGTAGATACCTGTCGGGTAATCGGCAGTATAAATGAATCAAAAATGAATAGCCCGACACCTGAAATTCCGGGATGTTTTGCAATATAAGCGCTGTTAACTGCAAAATTTGCAAGTTCAATACCCGGTATTGTGTCAAACGTTATTCTTGTTGATGGTTCATTTGAATCTGTATTATATATTTCTATTTCCTGTTCCTCGGTAGATACTAAACCTGCTTTTAATGAAAAATATCCGACGATTTCGTCGGAACTGATATCCCTTACAAGATAAGTCCGCATCAAATGAGCGTCCTCATCGTAAAATGATTTATGTAAAAGATAGTTTAACAGACCATGTCCATTTTGTGAGCGAATTGAAAAATTCCTGACATCTTTTTCATCATTCACATTCACTCCAAGATGGTCACAATAGAATTGATCAATTTGAATTAATCCTTTGTTCATCTTCTTCTTGCCTTAATCTGACAATTTCTTTTCCGATTCTTTGAGCCTCTTCATGTAATTTTTTGTCATCAGGTTTTGGTGTATTAAGAATCTGTTTGAATATTGCTGCTCCAAGATCATGGGGAAGATTTGTCATACAAGGTTTTCCATAGCCAATATATTCAGCCATAAATCCTCCTCTTTTTTCATATGTTTGTATTTATTTTATCTGTATAATTATATCAGATGAATAGTTCATTGAAAAATTTGTGGAGAAAATAATTGAGTGATAGTGTTTCCATTTATATCCACATACCTTTCTGCCGAACACGGTGTTTTTACTGCGACTTCAATACATTTGCCGGACGGGAACGGCTGATCCCGGACTATGTGACTGCGCTTTGCAGCGAGATTACACGGCAAAAGCCTTATGTCGGCACATCGGTGCACAGTGTATATTTCGGCGGCGGTACACCTTCCCGGCTGGATGTTTCCGATGTTCAAAGGATCATGGCGGCTGTGAAGGATACTTTCGGGCTGACTCCCGATGTGGAGATCACCTTCGAGATGAATCCCTGTGATGTGACGGCTGACTATGCGGCCGCACTGGCAGATATAGGGATCAATCGAGTCAGTCTCGGGATGCAATCCGCTGTTCCGGAAGAGCTAAAGCGCATGGGGCGGCGACATACACACGAACAGACTGCCGCGGCTGTGGAGGTTTTGAGAAGCGCGGGTCTTAAAAATATCAGCCTGGACCTGATTTATGGCTATCCCGGGCAGACGATGGAAAACTGGCAGCGCTCTATAGCTGCCGCAATGGAACTTGATATTCAGCACATTTCACTCTATGCCCTGAGTGTGGAAGAGGGCAGTGCTCTGAGCCGCCAGCTGGAAATGGGTAAGCTGACCCTGCCTGACGAAGATCTGACCGTTGCCATGTATGAATATGCCGCCCACACCCTTACGTCAAAAGCAGAGACTGTTCAGCAGGAACTGTCCCAAAATACCACATCGAAATGCTTCGAACATTATGAGATCTCCAACTGGGCTGTGGATGAAGCCCATGAAAGCCGGCATAACAAGCAATACTGGTTTGTCCTTCCCTATTACGGATTCGGTGCCGGTGCTCACGGCTGGATTGATGCACAGCGGATCCGCAATGAGAGCAGCATTGAGAAATATATTCAAAAGGTAAAAGATTCAAATAATCGTTTTCCCGCTGCTGCTGAGATCATTCCACAAGAGAAACATATAGAAATGCAGGACGTGATGATGCTGGGGCTGCGGATGCTGCATGAGGGTATCACAGAAGAGCGATTCCGAAATCGCTTTGGTGAGGATATGAAAACCATCTTCCGCCGGGAACTGCGCCATTTGGAACGAAAAAATCTGATCCGCTGGGATCCGGATAACCGTCTTCTGCTGGCTCCCGACAAAGTGATGGTCGCCAACCAGGCGTTCATCGAGTTCGTGGATTAAGCGCTTTGTCACAGCCCATCGTGATCTTCTTCCTTCCTTCCTTCCTGAAACAATTGTATTGAGATTATCGTAAGATTAATCAATAAAACAATTATTTATTTGATTGTGAAGGAGGTTTTATGTTCACAAATCAATTTTTACGCACGCTGATAACAGCTGTTTGTTTACTCATCTTCATATTCGGATCAGCTCTTGCTCAGAAGCCCGGTGATGCCCCATCCCCTGAAAATGTCACAATTGTTGGAGGCGGAGGTGGCTTCCCGGTTGAAAATGAAAAGATCATAAACGGGAGCGGAATGGAGGCGTTCGGACCGTTTTACTCCGCTTCCAACGATTTTCAAATCACCCTGAAGGATGTTTATATTACAGATGGTCTGGCTGTAGTAACGCTTTCTCTCGGAACATCCCATTCTGCTTCCAACCATGTCTCATCGGCTTCGGTTTATATCAACGGTGAACAGCGCGGTGGAGGCGGCGGTGCCGGTGAATTGACCGGAGAGCCATACGAGCATACAATGGTCCTGGTTTTCTACGGTGATATTTTTGACGCAAAACTTGGCACTGCATGGGACAATCTGCGTGTGTCTTTTGACGGACTGTTTTTTGCGGCGTATGCAGGGGATGACAGCGGATATCTTGGAAAACCGGAAAACTATAGCTGGTCCTATGTTTTTCACAATCCGGCGGGCAGCCGCTATAACAATGAAGAGTTTGCTCTCACAACCGATGAACGGGGGATCCATACCTTCAGTAATCAAATCAACATCGAATTATCCAGATTCAGTGCGGGAAAAGATATGAGCTTTGATTTTGTCCGGAAGAGCAACCTGCTGAATCTCTACGGTTCACAAAACGCGGAGTGGGTCAATGATAAGCAGCGCGGTGGAGGCGGCAGCAGTGTTTCATTTGACGCAGAAGGCAACCCGGAGGTTGATGAAGATTCTCAATTCATCCAGACCGATCACTTTTTGTATCAGGATGCCGACATAACGCCGGATTCCCTTGCCGTATGGGCACAATCCATCACCATAGAGCTGAACTGCGCCGGAACACTCCGCACCTCGGCAAAAGTCCTGAACAATGAAGAATCCTTCCCGATGAAGCTCGTGCAGTTTGTTCAATAAAATGCATCTATATTTCTCTATATGGTGAATTTTTTACGATTGCAAAATTCACCAGAATAATCGTACGAATCATGTATAATTAAAGTATGAGTGGAGGTTTTTATGTCTATCACAACAACCGAGTTAGAAGAAAATCTCAACAAGTATTTACAGCTTTCCGCGACAGAGGATATTTTTATCACAAAGAATGGGAAGATTATCGCTAAATTATCCAATCCATTTGAAGATCGAATTCAGTTAGTTAATTCTCTCGTTGGAATAATCCCGGACACAATGACCTTGGAGGAGGCAAGAGAGGAACGATTAAGTCGAATATGAGAGTGCTTATTGATACATGTATTATCATGGATTTATTGCAAAAAAGGGAACCTTTTTTTGCAGATTCCTATGATATTTTTTACTTATCCGCAACAAATCAAATCGATGGGTATTTAACAGCCAAATCATGTACAGATATATATTATTTGATGCATAAGTTATTACATGACAACCAAAAAACGCGAGAATCTTTATCGACATTATTTAAAATTTTCAGAGTTTTAGATACAACAGCTCTTGATTGTCAGTTAGTTATTCTTTCGCCAATAAGTGATTATGAAGATGCAGTAATGGACGAAACAGCTGCCAGAAATGGAATCGATTGTATCGTTTCACGAAATATTCGTGATTATAGAAACTCTTCAGTTCCGGTATATTTACCGCAGGATTTTCTTCAGATATTATAAAATGAGAAGGTTTTCTCCTCTGATTCTTTCGTTCATTGTTAGTTTCTTTGCGATGGTTTTTCATGCATCCGCACAGGAGGGCAGCGCCGATTGGTTCGTTGTCGGTGACAAACAATCAGGGGCTGTTCTTGCTGAAACTGTTCAACCGGACAATGCAGCTGCCGAAACGGAGTTTCTTTCCTCAGACACGGATGATCTCAGAATATCACTGAATAATGTCCGGGTTTCGAATGGATTTTTGCAGTTTGAGCTGATAACAGAAATTTCTGGTAATGTGAATCAGTCCGGTGAAGACAAAACCAAATCATACACCAAAACAGAAACCATTTCCTTCAACATTCCGCAACTGTCCGAAAAGATAAAATGGGAGAGCATTCGGATTTCTTTTGACGGTCTTTTCTTTACCTTCAGTGATGGCAGATCAAGGAACTGTATTGTTCCCTTCGACGGATACACTTGGTCCTTTGTGTTTCACAATCCGGAAGTAAGCCGTTATATCGGTCCAACGGTTGATGAGCGGGGTATCCATACATTTGGCAATGATGCAAACATCTGGCTGGGACGCAGTGCTGTGATCTTTGACAAGCTTTACCTGAATCTGATCACCAAAAGCACACGGCTGAACGATGAGTCCATGGAAGAGAAACTATGGGTAAATGACAAACAACAAGCCCCGGATAAAAACCTCATGAATCTGGATGTTTCTGATGAATCTCATTTCACCCGGCGGGATCAGTTTGAGCTTTCCCTGCCGGAAGGCTTTCTTTCAATGGTGAACCTGAGCATATGGGCTCAAAATACCAGCTGTGAACTGAGCTATTATGACGAAGCAGGAAATCTTCAGATCTGGAGTGAAAGTTTGTCCGCCAAAGATGACTTTCCGAGGAAGATCATACAATTTGTCCACCCGGAAGCCTGGCTTCCGATGCCGGAGGATGAAGCGATTGATTCCGTGACAGTAAACGGCGTTACCATGGATATCGTCTCATTGGACATCGTCTCGGTTCCCGAATCACGCCGAATAGGGATATGGACTGAAAGGGGCGTAAACGACATCCTTCAGGTTGGGCTCTGCTTCACGGCAATGGATGACGGCGAATGGATGGTAATTCCGGCTAATGCCAAATCCGGTTCGCGCGAAATCAGGGCAAATACCCTGACTCGCGGCGGGATGACTCCGGCAACCGCCGAACATACCGGCAGGATCTGCGAGACGCTGGGCTATGACGTCACAGGATTGGGGCTGACCCTGCAGGATCCACTGACTATCGCAGTACAGAGCTTACTCGCCAATCCCCGCGAAGGAAGCTCCTGCAAAAACATTCTGCACCGTTTTGAAACAAATGCCGCTGCTCAGGCGTTGGACGTCACTCTTAGCTGCTCAGACGATATCTCAAGTGAGACCATACGTGGTCCAAAGGATTATGCTCTTTCTATTCAGTCATACGACAGCACCAAATGGACCAAAGAAGATGTGCTTCAGGAAGTCGAAAAGCTGTTGGATTTTCGAATCGAGGGCCCGTGGGTCTTTGAGATAAATTCACAGCGATAGTTCATTGAGAGAGACTTAAATTATTCGTAATAGAGCAGAAAAAATCAGAACTCCATAAATCCAGTTTTTCCGGCTTTGTGATAAATGGCAGCACATCCTCTTTCGCTTCCTTGTAATTAATTACAGAAAACCTTTGATTCAGCATTTCTTTTAATTTGCCAAGGTCTAACGATTCAGTATCTGGCAGAGAACCGGTTTGATGTAGCCGCGATTCAAGGTGTGTCAGGTTAACACCGATATTTTGAGATATATAATAAACATAATCATATAAATCTCTGCCTTTGACGCGTTTTTTCCATCCCCGGAATAAAACCGCATGAATTTTTCCGGCAAACAATGAAGGCATGTCATAAAGCTGTACTTCATATGGGATGGGAAGAAGCCGATATTTCCGTTCGAATCCAGCATTTTCCGGAGGGTTTATATCCACCTCAAACTTGATTCGTATCGTTTCGTCTTTGTGAATCGTTGCAGCAAGCCTTTCATCCGCATAAAACAAAAGTATATGTTCTTTCGTGTTTCCTTTCAGAAAAGCGGATTTGATGTCAGATCCGATGTTTTTCTGACGTTCTTCAGCATGAAAATGCAGGCCATATGCATTGACTTCATCTTCGATATAAGGTAAATATGAATTCAATTCAAATTCCTTGTTTGGATGCATGAGAGAAAAATCCAAATCTTCTGAAAACCGGTCTAATCCGTGGAAAATACGTAATGCAGTACCTCCATAGAAAGCTGCATGATTAAAGAAACCTCCCCGACTCAAACCGCAAAGCACGATTTCCTGCACAACTTCCTTGATTTGGTTCTTCTTTCCAAAATCAGGTGTATCCCTGTATGTGTTGAGCATTTGCTCAAGGATTTCTGACATGAATGAATTTCCTTTGTATATATGATCGGAATATCCGGTGATTGATCGTACGGTAGAAGGTTGTCATTTCCTGGAGTTTTTTATGATCCATTCTTTCAAAAGATGTTTTGTCAAATCTCAGATCATCATATAACAATGATTCCATTTCTTTTTGATTCCCTACAGGAGAAATGGTATACAATTTGTCGCAAACTGCTTTTTCCGGGGATGCAATCATATATGGATATCCGTTTTGATATGCTAATACCAATCCCCATGGATATGCAGATTCAGGAACATCACGATAGGAGTAAATGCCAAAAGAAGTGTGATATTCTTTTGTTTTGTGTTTCCTGAAGGTTGCGCTGGTAAAACAGGTTACTGCTTCGGGTATCAAATCATAATATGACAATGCAAATTCAAAAGACAGATAGGAAGGTCCGTAAATATGCATAGCAAGACAAATTCCCGGAGTGTTTATGTCGGTTTCATATAATCCATGCCGAACTGGGGTTAATTGGCCATCACGGACCATGCGGCGGATCACAGCGCCAGAATTGGCATAATTTGATAATTCATTATTCAGCATACCGGTTGTTTTTAGCATATTTGCTCCTTAAATTTCAATTATAATGCAATTTAAGGAGCAAATATCAATAAATGCCGGTATGATGAATCTATCTTAATTTATTCACCAACAGCTCCAACGCCTCGACATAGGAACCGAAGCCTTTGCCCATGAAGGTGGCGATGCAGGCCTGACGGATGTAGGAGACCTGGCGGAAATCGTCCCGGGACTTGACGTCAGACATATGAACCTCGACAGTGGGGATCCCAACCGCTTTCACCGCATCCAAAATGGCTACAGAAGTATGGGTATAGGCCGCCGGATTGATGATAATGCCATCTGTCTCCGGATAGGCGCCCTGAATAGCATCTACCAGGTCACCCTCATGATTGGACTGCATAAATGATATTTCCACGCCCAGTTCGTTCGCTTTTTTCTGAAGTGTTTCCACCAGATCCGCATAGGTCTGACGTCCGTAAATATCAGGTTCCCTAAGCCCCAGCAGGTTCATGTTTGGCCCATTAATTACCAGTATTTTCATTGAAGTCCCTCCAAATCATTTCCACAGTTCTATTGATTGAACTGTTATTGTCGATCCACACGTCCCGGAAGGTTTGATAAAGCGGAGCCCGTTTTTGATAAAGCTCTTCGGCAGATGTCTTTTGAGAGATCGGACGTCCGTCAATGGGAAGTTTTGACAGGTCCCGTTCCAGCTGATAGATCCGTCCATTTTGATGCAAGGGAGCGTAATTCTCCGCCCGGGTGACGACACCGCCGCCGGTCATGATGATCTTCCCTGTCTCTTTGCCAGCTTTCCGGACCTCTTCGCTTTCCAGTTTTCGAAATTCCGCTTCTCCGGATCGGCTGAAAATTTCCGGAATCGAGCAGCCTGCGCTTTTGACGATCTCAGCATCGATATCGATCATTTCCCGTCCGGTTTTAGCTGCCAGTTTTGCGCCGATGGTAGATTTCCCACTGCCGGGCATACCGATCAGGACGATGTTGGTCATATCCCGCCGCAGCATGGCGGTGATGCGTTCGATCTCACTGTCCTCTATTTTCCGATCAAAAAACTTTTCCTCCGCAGCCACTGCCTGAGCAACCAGCATTGGCAGACCATCGCTGTGCGGAATACCGAGACCTTCCGCCTGCAGCAGCAAAGCTGTCCGGGCAGGATTGTAAACGACATCCAACACTCCGCGCAGCGCAGAAAAAGCCTTCAGATCCACGAGGCACTCCCCGTTATGCGGATACATCCCGACCGGTGTGGTGTTGATCAAAATATCCGCATCCGCATGATGGGAAATATTTTCGTAGTTATTTTCCCCGGAACGGGAAACGATGATGATTTCCTTTGCTCCTTCAGTACGGGCAACAGCCCGTGCAGTGAGTGATGTTCCTCCGGATCCAAGAATAATGACCTTTGCCTCCCGGAAACTGATGCCGCTGCGCCGGGCAATGTAAGACAGACCAAGCGCATCGGTATTAAATCCATGCAGCTTTCCCTCATCATCCGGAACCAGTGTATTGACCGCCCCAATTGACTCCGCATAAGGATCTATCGAAGCACAGTAGGGAATGACAGCCTTCTTATAAGGAATGGTTACATTCAATCCGCCGATTCGGTTTTCTTTCAAGAAACCACCCAATTCTTCAGACTTCAGCTCAAAAAGCTGATAAGAATCACAACCCAGCGCTCGATGGATCGGAACAGACCAGCTGTGTTTCAGCGTTTCGCCAATAAGACCATAAATTTTTTCAGCCATTCATTCCTCCGATCCGGTGATTACTGTAATTCTTCGATAAATATTTTTTATAAAATTCTTTTATCTATTCAGTACCAGACTTATCATGACTCAATTGAAAAGCATTTTTATATTTTTCAATATAATAATTCCGTTCTGTATTGCTTTGTAAATATTATAGACAATATTAGAATTAAGTCAAGATATTTAATATCAGAATTCTATATAAACAACTCTTAAGACAGAAGATCCAACAATACCAGTGCCATGACCGCTTCCACGACCGGAACCGCGCGGATGGCGATGCAGGGATCATGACGTCCATGGACAGAGATTTTCGTTTCTTCCATGCGGGAAAGCGAAACGGTCCGCTGTGGCTGAGCGATGGATGCGGTGGGTTTCATCGCGGCATGTACGATAAGCGGCATGCCGTTGGTGATCCCACCCTGGATTCCGCCGGAATTGTTGGTTTCTGTCTGCACCTTCCCATTCACAACAACAAATGGGTCATTATGTTCGGATCCCCTCATGGAAACGCAGTCAAATCCGGAGCCAAAGGAGACACCTTTGACGCCCGGAATCCCAAACAAAGCTGCGGAGAGCAGGCTTTCCACTCCCTCGAACATCGGGTCACCCAACCCGGCGGGCAAACCGATAGCGGCACATTCAATTTCTCCGCCCACGGAATCTCCCTCATCAGCCGCCTGTTGAATCAATTGCTGCATCAACGGTGCTTTTTGTGCATCGATAAGCGGGAACATCATGGCATTGAGTTCGTCAAACAAATCCACGTCGGGAAAAACGGGAAAAGGTTCGTCCGCAATACCACCGATGTTGGCCAAATGTGCAGCGATTCGGATCCCCCGGCGGGCTAATATCTGGATCGCGATCCCGCCCGCAGCGCACAAAGGCGCAGTGAGACGCCCGGAAAAATGCCCGCCCCCCCGCATATCGGCGGCTCCGTTCCACTTTACCGCGGCGGTGTAGTCCGCATGAGAGGGCCTGGGAGTGTCTTCAAAGCCCTTGTAGTCTCCGGAACGCTGGTTGGTGTTGCGGATCACCGCGGCAAATGGAGAACCGGTGAGAACACCGTCCCTGATCCCGCTCAAAAATTCCGGTAAATCGGCCTCTTTGCGCTGGGTGGTCAGCTTGCTGCTGCCCGGAGCCCGGCGGGACATGAAATAAAGCAGCCTGTCCATATCAACAGATTCCCCGGCGGGAAATCCATTGACAACAACACCGATACCGTTCCCGTGAGATTCACCGAAAACGCTGACACGCAGATTTTTTCCAAATTCAGAGGACATGGCAATCTCCCTTCAAGGCGGCAAAATCCTCAAAAAAGGTCGGGTATGATTTATTGACCGCTTCCGCGCCGCGGATAACGACAGGCTCTTCACAGATCGATGCGGCAATCGCCGCGGACATCACAATGCGGTGGTCGTTCATGGCATCTACAGTCCCGCCAGAAAGACGGCCGTGACCAAACACGATAACCTTATCAGATTCGGTCTCCACTTCCCCTCCAAGATTGCGGATCATGGCAGCTGTGGAGTCGATTCGGTCGCTTTCCTTGAGGCGCAGCCGGGCAGCGTTGTAAAACACGGATTTCCCCTGTGCCGCGCAGGCCGCAATGGCGAGGTAGGGCAGCAGGTCCGGAGTGGCGTCGATATCCACGCTTGTCCCGTGCAGGATCCCGGCAGCTGTCCGCAGTCCGTCAGGTCCGGCGGAAATTCCCGCGCCGAAATCTTCCAGAAAACGCAGCAGATTGCGGTCTCCCTGCGCGGAATTTAGAAGAAGTGACCGGCAGCGGATCTCGTTCCCTTCCCTCAGCATGGACGCGGTCAGGAAGGCGGCTGTGTTGGACCAGTCTCCGCCGGCCGGGATTTGGACCGGGCTTTGATAGGCAGTCTGTTCTTTTAACTGCCAGGCACCGTCCTTTTGGTAAACATGGACGCCGAAAGCGCTCATGACCTGGGTGGTGATGTCAATATAACCGGAAGAAGCTAAGGTTGTGGTGAGATGGATTTGCGCTTGTTCTCTCAGCAGCGGCAGCATCAGCAGCAGTCCGGTAAGGTATTGTGAACTGATGTTGCCGGGAATTTCATAAACTCCGCCGGAGGGATGCCCGCTGATGGAGAAAGGAAGCCGGTCGGAGGAAAAGGAAACGCCATGGGCTTTGAGTGCTTCGGAAAGTTCGGCAATCGGACGTTCCGGCAGCCTTCCGCTGCCCCGGAAAAAAGCTTTCCCACAGACGGCCGCGGCAATTGGCAGCAAAAAGCGGAAAGTGGAACCGCTTTCGCGGCAGTCCAGGAGAGGCGCCTGTTCCCATTGCTTGTGTGTGTCAGCCGGGATGACGATGATTCTCCCCGGCAGAACTTCGCAATGCGCGCCTAATACGGTGAGGCAGGAGATGGTGGCAAGAATATCATTCGGCAGTGCATGGTTCCCGTCATAAGCCGAACCGGACGCCAGAATTTCTGTGGCCCGGTCCGCAAAGGCAGCGCAAATCAGCATGCGGTGCAGTTCGGATTTTGAAGAAATAGCCTCCAGTGATCCCTTCAGCGTTCCCGGATTGATTTTTATGTCCATAATGTGTTGCCCTTTCCATTTTTAGTATATCTGTAAGTATTTGTCGAATGAAAACTTGACTTCATATATGCTTTTTCACTTAGGAAAACGCTATGCCTAAACCTATTCTCCTGTTGCCCGATACCTGATGCTGCTTATTGCCTTATATCCTAACACCTAAAACCTAATACCTAACACCTGACACCTGAAACCTGAAACCTGACACCTATCTCCATCCCGCGGTAAAAACTTCCAGCAGCTGGTCCCGTGTTACTTCGCGCATCACGCAGTGGCCGATGGCATCCGGCATAATGATGGTGATCAGCTTGCCGGAGCGTTTTTTGTCTGCAAGCGCCGCTTCCAGAAGTTCTTCCGGTTCATATTCGGTATAAATCGGCAGCTGATAATCCTTCAGCATGGTTTCCACTTCTTCTGCCAGCGGTTCGGTGCTCCAGGCGAGTGCGTCCGCGGCCCGGGCCATCATGGCGGTCCCGATGGCGACAGCCTGACCATGTGAGACACCGAAATGACTGCATTTTTCAATGGCATGGCCGGCAGTGTGTCCGAGGTTGAGAAGCTTGCGTTCGCCCTGTTCCTTTTCGTCCCGTTCCACAACACCGCCTTTGTAGGCGATGCACTGCGCAATGATCTGTGGCAGCCGTCCCTCTTCAGGACCATCCAGCAGCAGCTCATAAAGCGCTCCGCCGTTCAGGATCCCGGTTTTGATGGCTTCCGCACAGCCATCTGCGAAGACATTCGGTTTTAGTGTTGAAAGCGTATCGATGTCGCAGAGCACCAGGGAGGGCTGATGGAAAACGCCTGCCAGGTTTTTCCCTTGCGGCAGGTCAACCGCGCATTTGCCGCCGACGGATGAGTCTACCATGGAAAGCACGGTGGTCGGGATCTGCACAAAAGGGATCCCGCGCATGTAACAGCCCGCGGCAAATCCGGTGATATCGCCGCAAACGCCGCCGCCGAGCGCAATGGCGAAATCCTTGCGGGTGAGGTGAGCGTCCGCCATGGCATTCAGGATCGTTCCGAATGTTTCGAGCGTTTTCTGATCCTCTCCTGCCGAAAAGACAAAGCTGCTGACGTTCAGTCCCGCGTTTTCGCAGGATTTTTGAACCTTTTCCAGGTAAAGCGGGGCAACATTACTCTCTGAGATGAGCATGCAGTTCCGCGTCGGAAAAAGCTCACTGATAAAGCGTCCGCAGTTTTCCAGAATCCCGCTGCCGATATAAACGTCATAGCCGTCACCGACTTTGATGCGTAGGTGTTGTTCAATCTTCATATATAATCAATCCATTCTGTTTTCCCACCGGCTGTTTTCCCTCTATTCTACCCGCTTTCCCGGCTTCTTACTTCTTATTTCTTACTTCTTATTCCCATTCCCGGATCGGCTGGGTCTGGACAAAATCGTGCATGGTTTTCAGCATGGCGGCGAGTTTGTCAAATTTGTCCGGGCGCAGCGACTGTCCGCCATCGCTCCAGGCGTGCTGCGGGTCCTGGTGAACTTCGATTTCCAGCCCATCCGCACCGGAGGCCACGGCAGCCAATGCCATCGGCGGGACGAGGAAGTAGCGCCCTGTGGCATGAGACGGATCAATGATGATCGGCAGATGGGTGAGCTTGCGCAGCACCGGAACACAGGTGAGATCCAGCGTGTTGCGGGTGTAGGTTTCAAAAGTGCGGATGCCGCGTTCACAGAGAATGACGTTGTGGTTGCCCTGAGACATGATGTACTCCGCGCTCATCAGCAGTTCTTCGTAAGTGGCGGACATGCCGCGTTTGAGCAGGATCGGTTTGTCCAGCCGTCCGACTGCTTTGAGCAGGTCGAAGTTCTGCATGTTCCGTGCGCCGATCTGGATCACATCCACCTCTTTGAACAGCGGAATCTGGCTGATTTCCATCAGTTCGGTCACGATCGGCAGTCCGGTTTCCTGTTTGGCCGTCACCAGATATTGAATGCCCTTTTCACCGAGCCCCTGGAAGGAGTATGGGGAAGTCCGCGGTTTGAAAGCACCACCGCGGAGCATGGTGGCGCCGCTGGCTTTGACCGCTTTGGCGATACCGACAAGCTGTTCTTCGGATTCTACGGAACAGGGTCCCGCCATGATCGTCAGAGTCCCTCCGCCGACCTGGGTATTGCCAACCGGGATGACGGTGTCCTCCGGATGAAATTTGCGGTTCGCGTCTTTGTATGGTTCGACGATTCGTTTGACATCCTCGACAATGTCAAGAGCGGCGATCAGTCCGATATCCAGCGAAGCGGTATCACCGACCAGACCGAAAACGGTTTCGTTGACGCCGACAGATTTGTGAACGGAAATTCCCTTGCCTTCCAGCCAGGAAATAAAAGCATTCACCTGTTCAGGATTTGGATTGGGTTTTAATACGACGATCACAGGCTTTTCCTCCTATAAAAAAGACCCGCGGTTTTGGCTGCGGGTCCTTGATAATTTCCTATAATTTTTCTTCTGAGGTTCCTTTACAGCCATACCGATTAATGCTTTGTAAAATAATAGACAAAGCTGAAATAATAAGCGTAGGCGGTAAAGATGTTATTCTGCATTTGATTCCTCTTGTTCAGATGTCTTTAGCTTACCACTGTTTTGCTGAAATTCAAAGAAATCCATGGAAAAATCTGTGATTTTGTGACAATCACTGTTTCTGTTCTCGGGACAGGACTCCCGGCCTGTTCCACTTTATGAGCATGTTTAATCTCAAGAGAGCCGAAACCGCCCGGTTTCGGCTGAATTTTGGAAGAGCTTACGCCCTCTCAGGCGGAGTTCCCGGTAAGACAGGTCCCTTTCCGGGCCAGGCCTCACTCTTGGGACAGGCCTGGAGGACTGTCCCACTGAACGAATCCGCATTACCGAAGAAAATATCCTGTTTGCCGGCATTTTCACGAGTCACATTCCGACCGTTTTTCGCAGCGGACTTCTGTTGTTCTCTTGCATGTTTTCGGTCCAGACGCTCGGCCTTTTTGCGTGCCTTAATGCTGTCGTAAGTTTTCGGCGTTTCAGCCGCTTTTGTTTCCGCAATCTCCGCCTTTGATGTACGAACAGGAACCGTTTCCTTCTGCGGAAAAGCTTCCCGCAGGAAATCTCCCATCATCGGAAAAGCCGTTGCCTGAGCAGGCGGAAGCGCTTTCGGTGCGTTATTTTCCTCTTTTTTCGGCGCAGCAGTCTCTTCGCGTGCCGCATTTGCGTGCAATTTGTTGATGATACTGTCAGGATCGAGCTTCCCCGCACGGATGAGAGCAATCTTATCATCTGTCGCCTTAAGCCGCTTGGCCAGGTTGTACCAGCGCATTTCCATCTCCAGCATCTGCAGCCAGGCTTGCTGATTTTTGAAAGCATAGCCCTGCACCGCCGCGTGGCACTTGCGGAAATGGAAGGAAAGCATACTGTAAAGCAATGGGATGGTAAGATTTTCGAGACTTGCGAAGCGATAGCCTTTCTGCTCAAAAACGGTCTTGGTAATGGCACAGCTGGCCAGTTCCGCGATGCCTTTTTCCAGCCTGCGGGAAATATCCAGATAAGCTTCGGAAAAGCGGTTTTTCACCACCGCCAGGCCTTCCAGCTGTTTGATATCTGTAAAAACAGCTGAGGTCATTTCTTCAAAACTGATGGGATCACTGCTGAAATCGGTAATTTTTTCCAGCGGCAGATTTTCATCAGCGTAATTATAACGGCTCTTCGGAAAACCTTCCTCATCCCGGGCCGTTTCCAACGCTGTCATTTCATCTGCTGCATACAGCTGCGTGTATTCCATCAGTTTCTCCCTTCTGTTAGTGTGAAGTGTTCAGTAGCCAGCAGTCAGTGGTCAGTGATCAGTGAAGTGTCAAGTGTCCGGTGGACTGGAAACTCCTCACTCCTCACTCCTAACTCCTAACTGATAACCAGAGTTTACACCCAAACTTCAAAAAAGAAAACGGGCAATGGTGTCTGTTTCAAATTTCCATAGAAATATTTAAAGAAGTTCACTGCTATTGATTATATCTCTAAATAATTGATAATAAGGTGCGGACGCTTTTCCGGAAGACACGATCGGAAATGAAG
>JAFPZX010000024.1 GCA_017417055.1 Anaerolineaceae bacterium | reverse complement strand
GTCAATGATCTCCTTAGCTTTCAGATCTTTGATCCGCGCATTTGGCCTTGCCGTTTCGCTGGCTTTTATAGACAGCGGAATCAGGGCGGTTTCCTGAATATCGCCGAATTTTAAGTCCATGACTACCTGCCTTTCGATAATAAAATTAGTAGCTACTAACCACCTTTTGTAATGATTATATTCCTTTCTTCAGTTTGACAGCAGAAAAGTTACATTATACTAACTATTTCTGTCTGGTAAAAATTATAAGGGGGCTGATTTTTTGTGATAAAAACACCGGGTCATATTCTGTTTACAGAAATATTGACAAATTACAATTTTCAGAGATGAGACATGGAAATTACATCGATCCGTGATGATTTAGATGTTTACACAAAAGAAAAATATGGGATAGAGCCGGAGATTCTGCCGTTTTCAAACGAGGAATACGAGGTATATCGTCATACCGATACAGGCAAGTGATTTGCCGTTTTTATTGTGAAAGACCGCAGTGCGTTTGGATTAGATGGAAACGGAACGGCAGAGATTTTATGCTTCAAACAAAAAGATCATGTATATGCAGACATCCTGATGGAGCAGCCTGGATACCTGCGCGGATATCCAAGCCCCAAATGGAATTGGGTTTCTGTTCTTCTTGACGGCAGCATTCCATTAGAAGATATATGCCATTGCCTTGATGAAAGTTATGAGGCAACAAAAGGAAAAGGAAATAACCTGAAGACACTTTTGATAAAACGAGTTGTATAATAATTCTAATTTGTCAAGATTTTACAAAATCGGAGATAAGAGTGACGAATGATGAATGAAGAATGCTTAATCTGTAAAGCTCCCCTGGAATACCTTGAGGCGGATGTTCTCATGGAGTGCGAGATTTGTCTAAATAAAAAAAAACGTCGACAAGGATCACTCCACTGTCGGCGGTTATCTTATTCCACATCTTTTAACATAACAGTTCCGTAACTGTCGGCACTGGCGTTCAAGTAACCGCCAGTAAACTTTTCTCAGGCGTGTCCACCGGTGTTCAGGCATACTCCAGCCTTGTGAACACGGATGACTTTCGGAAACCAGGTCATGAACCGTCCGTCGGGAGCGTCACGGACATTGGCCCCGTTATTACATACGATCTCTACCCATCCGGTATCTGCTGTGTCAGACAGTTCTTCCCTTTCGAAGTAAGGCATCGGATCGATGAATCCGCCGCAGCCGTTGTTTTTGTCATACCCCGCGGGACGGTAATCTTATTTTCCCTGCTCGACCTGTTTGATTTCATCGTGAGAGGCTTCTTTGAGTGCGTAGGTGTCGAAGGCGGGGTCGGTGGGGAGCTGGATGGTGAGGCTCTGGATTTTGTCGATGATGGCTTCTCCACTTGGCATGTGCAGATCGAAAACATGTCCGCCGCGGGATCTGTCTTCTGAGATAAAATGGAAGTGCCAACCGGGCATATTGATGCCATCCATGTAATCCGGGAAGTAGACACAAATCAGGGTGCCGCTGAGATTCCGGAATACAAAATCTTTCTGGGTTTTTGCCAGGATGTCTTTGAGCGAGACATGTTGGGAGTGGAAACCGTTTTCCGCCCGTGCCTTGACTTCTTCAAAATAGCCGTCTATCCGGACGATATGCATGCTGTTCAGTCCGAAGCGTTCCTCGATTTTGACCGTCAGCAGGCTTTTCAGTGAATCGATGTTTGTGATTTCTGGCAGGTTTTCCCGGCGTTCCTGCTGAAGAAATGTCACCGAGGCAAAGGAAACCCCGGTTTCCGGAGGAATTTCCGTTACGGAACCTTTTTCATCGGCTCGGTAACAATGTGCATCGGCGACGATCATTTCTCCGTCAACGTTTTCGAAAGTTCCCAGACCGGAATCGCCATGCTGCAAAAGTTCTCTGACTGTGATGATAGGACGGGTATATCCCATCGCCAGCGCCTGAAGGGTTGAAACCTGATACATTGTTTGGTTCATAACACTCTCCTTTTGAATCAATTCAGGACTTGCGTGGCGCACATGAGGACAGGCGAAGCTCCCGCTCTGGATTATCAAGGCGAAGCCGATTCTTTACAGAGCGGGGCTTGTTCGGGCTCCGCCGCACAAGTTTCCAGTCCCCATGTGCGCCGTCATGAATAGATACATCCAATTTGAAAAAACTGCCGCGAATCACGCGGCAGTTTTTAACGTTTGATTTGTAAGGTTTAGCCCTGGATGAGTTTGCGAACTTCGTCGAGGTGGCCGGCGGAACCGAGTTTGACGTTCTTGGCGGCGATGAAGTTGGCGTATTCGGACATGAAGATCTTGCCGATGGGGCGGAAGTCGAAGGCTTCCGGATGATCGCGGAAGTATTCGCGGTGGACGCGAGTCCAGACCAGACGGCCATCGGTGTCGATGTTGATCTTGGTCACGCCGAGGGAAGCAGCTTTCAGGAACTGGTTGTCGTCTACACCCTTTGCACCGGCAAGGTTACCGCCGGCGGCATTGATGCGGGCAACTTCTTCCTGCGGGACGGAGGAGGAACCGTGCATGACGAGCGGGAAGCCCGGAACGCGCTTCTGGATCTCGGAGAGGACGTCGAAGTGCAGGCTCTGGGAACCGGAGAATTTGAAAGCACCGTGGGAAGTACCGATCGCGACTGCGAGGGAATCAACGCCGGTCTTTTCAACGAATTCTTTGACGGAATCCGGATCGGTGAGTTTTGCGTCAGCTTCGGAGACGGTGACGTGTTCTTCCACGCCGCCCAGCTGGCCGAGTTCAGCTTCCACAACCAAACCCTTGGCATGAGCTGCATCGACAACACGCTTGGTGATGGCGACGTTCTCATCGAACGGCTTGGAGGAGGCATCGATCATGACGGAGGAATAGAAACCGCTGTTGATGCAGTCGTAGCAGGTTTCTTCATCGCCGTGGTCGAGATGGACTGCGAAGATGGCATCCGGGTACATCTGGTCAGCGCTGCGGATCAGACCTTCGAGCATGATGGTGCTGGTGTATTTGCGGGC
>JAFPZX010000200.1 GCA_017417055.1 Anaerolineaceae bacterium | reverse complement strand
GAAGCCCCTTCGGTTGACGAAATCGACAAGTATGGTGATATCCGGCTTGCAATCACGTCCAAAGAATTGGCTGATCTCGGTTTTGAATACGCAGACTATGTGACCGTCAGCTTTCTCGACCAAAGCGTCACTGTTCCGGTCATTCCGGCCTACCGCTATGTTGGCGCCAAAGCTCCCGGATTAGTGATGTACAATGATGACACATCCAAACCGGTTGAACTGGAAGTATTCAATGGATCCTTCGCCACCACCTACGGTCTGGCAGAACGCTTCACCCGGGAAGATGGCAGCCGCTATCATGAAGCCATGGAAGGTATCGAATTTCCGGTTGCTGTAAAGATTGAAATGGCAGAAAAGGGCGGATACAAAGACACTTATGCCATTTTTGATCTGGAACGCAGCAATAATTTTGATGACTATGAAGGTTTGTCTATTGCCCAATTTGCTAACTACCGCATGATCACTACAGATGGCGTTGGTGCGGGAAAGCTGTTCCGCTCATCTTCTCCCGTCAATCCTAACATCGGCCGTAATGTTCTTGCTGACATCTGCGCCAGAATCGATGGGGTGAAAAGCTTCATCAACCTTTCCGACTCCGCTGAATCCGCGGCAAAATTTGAAGGTTTTGAAGACAGCTATTACAGTGACCAAAACGTGCTCTACCTCAACCTCGGTGTTGATTTCAGCAGCGACCTGAACAAGGCCGGCGTAGTTGAAATGATGAACTTCCTGGCAGATGCTCCGACACCGGTACTCGTCCATTGCAATGAAGGACAGGATCGCGCCGGTTACGTCAGCGCACTCCTGGAATGCCTGATGGGCGCTTCTCTTGATGAAATCGTTCAGGATTATATGGTCACCTTCTACAACTACTATGGTGTTGTTGCCGGTACGGACCAGTATGCACAGCTTTCCAACAATATCAAAAAAAATCTCACCATTTATATGGGTGTAGAAGATATTGAAAACGCGGATTTACAGGCTGAAGCTGAAGAATACCTGAAGGGTCTTGGCGTAAGCGATGAAACCATCACGGCAGTCAAAGCCAATCTCAGCGGGGATTCTGTCCAGGTAACAGGACATGTCACCGAAATCGAAAAATACGGTCACGCTCTGCTTGATATTTCCATCGAGGACTTCAAAGCCGCCGGATTTGAACTTGGCGACGCAGTCACTGTCACAGCCGGGAGTTTCAACGACGACATTCCATTCTTTGATGGATATTACGTCGATCGTGGTGATAAGATGGTCCGCGCCTATCCGGGACATGAGTTCATCGCTATCTGCATCAATTACGGGAAATTTGCGGAAACCTATGGTCTGGAAATCGGCAGCCCCGTCCGCATTACTCTTCGGGAAAAAGGCAGAAATCTGCTCACCCAGGAAGTGAATTCACTGGTTTACACAAATGACCGTGCAGATTATGAAAGTGATGAAGTATTCGCAAACTTCCGCGAAGTCACCACTACCGGTATCGGAGCAGGGAAGCTCTATCGTTCCGCTTCTCCTGTTGACAATACCTTCAACCGTGCTGCAACAGCAAACGCTCTCGCGGAAGCTGCAGGTATCAAGACCGTCATGAACCTCGCCAACAATGAAGAAGAATTAGCTGCGTACGCTTCTGAAGAAGGATTTGCCTCTGACTATTATATGTCCCTATATAACGACGGAAATGTGATCCTGCTCGCCAGCCCGATCAACTTTACTTCAGACGAATTCGCAGAAGGTATCGTGAAAGGTCTCACCTTCCTCGCTCAGCATGACACTCCGTATCTCGTGCACTGCACCGAAGGGAAAGACCGTGCCGGATTCACTTCCATGATCCTCGAAGCTCTTGCCGGGGCATCTGCCGATGAGATTGAACAGGATTACATGCAGTCCTACGTAAATTACTATCACATCGACCCGGAAAAAGATGCTGAGAAATACGACATGATTGCCATAAAGAACATCTTCGAGATGCTCCAGGCCGTCACCGGACTTACCACCGAAGAATTAGTCAATGGAGAAATTGACCTTTCCGCAGCCGCTGAAGCCTACCTGACATCCCACGGCATGTCCGCTGAAGATGTCGCGGCTTTGAGAGAAAAACTCAAGTAAGTCTAAAATCATCAAAAAAGAGGTCTTCCGAATCGGAAGACCTCTTTTTTATAGAAATTTAGAAGGCAACTGTACCGGAAAACAGCAGGAACAGCGCACCCGCAGCAGACAAACCGAACAGCACCCAGCGCCAGACCCATCCAAAGGTGATGGAGTGACATTTCTTCACTTCCCCATCGATCACAAGCTCCTTGAGCTGGATAAACGGCACCGGAGCGCGCCGATAATAACCGCGGGCAATAACCACCTTGTCGAAGTATTCCGGCGCTTTGAAGATGGCAAAGATCTTATTGATCAGGAACAGCGGCTGTTCATAGTCAAGGAAAACGATACCGGTCTCATCCTGGATCACAAAATCTTCATTGAACACACAGCCCGGGTTGCCGCGTCCGATGACCTTCCCCGAAACCTCACAGGGGATCGAAGTAATACCCGAAACCTTCACCTCACCCAGAAAATCCCGGACAGTTCCCTTTTTGAATTCTTTCTTCGGATGGCTGTAGCCATATTTGAACAGGGAAGCAGCCAGCGGGATCAACAGGAGAAGCCCGGCATACTGCCAGTTTCTGCCCGGATTGACCACAAAGAAGAGGATCAGCGCGATGATGAATGTGCACCACGGCAGGAAGTTGATCACAACGTCCTTGGCGAAATCATCCATATAACTTTCCGGTTTTTGCAGATCAAAGACGACATAAGGTTCCTGCCCGTATTTCTTCGACTGTTCACTCAGTGACAGCAGACGTTTGGATATCAGCGGATGGGTAGAGTTCAGTTCGTAAACTGTTGCCCAGGGATTCCACAGGTCCCATTTCATAGCATTCTTGATGCTGCCTTTTGTATAAGTGCCATCGCCATAACCGCTGATGGCCATCGCCTTGGAACTCGGGGCGTCGGAAATTCCCAGCGTTGTAGCATTGGCAACAGACTGTCCCTTCTCCTTTTTTGGTTTTGTACTCAGGCCAAAGCCAATTTCCACCAGAGCGGATGCCAACGCGTTTGGATTGCGGGTGACTTCAGCGGAGAACTGATCCGCATAGTACTCGCGCTGACGGGAAAGCCACAGAACGATGTAGTTGGCGATGATGTAAAGCAGGTAAGCAATCACGCCTGCCAGCTTAATTGCGCCTTCCGTTTTAGAATCATCTTTATCGCTGGAGGAACTTTTATATTTAAGACAGGCTTGATAAATAGCATAAAGCACCATCGGGACCAGCTGCGCCACGGTCATCACCAGCATGTCATAATGAACCGCATGTCCCAGTTCATGCGCCACAACCGCTTTCACTTCTTCTTCGCTCAGCAGGTTAAAGATTCCGCGTGTCAGAACCACACGTGCATCATTTTTGGTGTGTCCGTAAGTGAAAGCATTCGGCGCACCGTCGTCGATGAAACCGATTTTCGGGAGTTCCATGTTGTTTTGCGCGCAGACATCCGCGATAAAGTTCTTCAGATATTCCGGCAGTTCACCATCGAATTTCGCTCCGTAGAACCATTTCATGTTCAGGTCCGTCAGCCACGGACTGAGCAGGAACTGCAAAATCAGTCCAATAATACCACCTATGAGTGCGTATATCACCGGCACATCAGCCAGCCAGAAGATAAACACAAGAAATGCGATCAACATCCCGAACAATCCGGTCAGTGTCAGCATCGATATCCCTATGATTTTACTTTTCATTTTTACTCTTCTTTATTATTAAGCATCGTTTCAAATTCACTTCGATGATAGTGCCATTCATCATTTTCATTTTTCACATAATATTGAATAATATCATCTGCTTCATAGGAAAGCATACCATTATCATTCATCTCAAGATAATATTTTTCATCCAGAAGAAGTTTTCCGTCAACAAATTCGGATTTAACTGATGTTTCCTTATTGCCGTTTTTCATGATCGTACTGGCCTCATTAATTATAAACCAATCTTCAATTTCCGGATTTTCAACCAATATATCATACCGGAAAATAACAGGATCTTCATTGACTATAAACATCGTTGAATAAATATATAACAATTTCCATTCGCCATAAAAATCAGCTTCACTCTCCGCCGGAATTTCTTCAGGTTTCAGTTCCATTGTCGGTAAACTTTTATCATTTTGCAGATTCGATACATAATCAGATTGTTCCTGTGTATAACCGGGTTTATATGAAAAACCTAAATCCGTAGAATTATCCCGAATAATAAATGCTAAATAAAATTTGGGGTTAATTTCAGATTTTGCCTTGAAACCTGCTTGAAAACGGGTGTTTTCTCCAAGAATATATGCGGGAGTATATGGCGTTATTTCTGCTGAAAGAAACAGATTATCGACCTGCTGCTCAGGTGCATTTTCCGGAATAAATCCGGATTTTTTCATTCGAAGGATTAGATCATTAACATAATAAACATTTTTACTGGTGGGTTTATAATTCAAATTCTGAATTGTGAAACCGGTAAGAAGACAGGTTGACGCTGCTAATTTTCCTTCCTTAAAATGCATTGTTACCTGATACTCACCGGTCCAATGATTTTTCTCACAAATCAGCGTTTTTTCATTTTCAGCATGACACGAAAAGCCTCGCAGTGATGCTTCTGAAGCGGACTTTATTTCATCAAAAGACTTTCCCCATGCTTCATTCAGCTGATCACCGAAAATGAGCTTTAAATCACCAAAGACATCATAAAAAGTCATATATTCTGCTGAAGTCATGCTAAAAGACGTTATTATAAAAAACAAACTAACAAAGACAGCAATTTTTTTCACAATTTATACCTCTTTCTCTTATTTTCTGCGACCTTTCAAATGTGGGAGCAAATCAGTGATTTTAGCTTTTTCCCGACATTTGAAAAATTCGATAATAATCCTGAGTTGTCAACTTTCTTTATTGATGTACTTTCTCATTATATGCCTCATCATTGGGGAAACAACTCGAAACCATTATGAATTGTAGTTAGAATTCAACTCTCATAATTACTAATATTATCAAGTATATTGTATGTTATTATAACTAATTATTATAATTCTAACAAATTATCAAGAGGTTCTTATCTTGCTGTATTGTTATATGTATATTTACGAAAAAAGGAATGATTTATGAATGACACAATAAATCTGCTTAATCATAGAAAATCCATACGGGTTTTTGAAGACCGTCAAATCGACAAAGAAACTATAGATGAAATCCTCATTGCCGCTGTTATGGCTCCTACCGCGGGAAACCAGCAGCTTTACACAATCTTACGGATCACTGACCCGGAAATCAAAAAGCAGCTTGCTGAGTCCTGTGACCATCAACCTTTTATCGCCGAAGGAAAACTGGTTTTGGTCTTTTGTGCGGATTGTCTAAAATGGTATAACGCCTACAAAGCTGTTGGGTGCGAACCGCGCAAACTCGGCGTCGGAGATTTGCTGCTGGCAGTGGATGATGCTCTGATCGCCGCGCAAAACGCGGTTATTGCAGCGGAATCTTTCGGAATCGGTTCCTGCTATATCGGCGACATCATGGAAAATATTGAAACACAAAGGGAGATCCTGCATCTGCCGGATTATGTTTTTCCTGCCGCACTTCTGGTTTTTGGATACCCGACGGATCAGCAGAAAACCCGCACAAAACCGGTCCGCTCTCCGATGGAGTTTATCGTTCAGGAAAACAGCTATCATATCCATACAGACATTGAACTGCAGCAAATGCTGGAACCAAAAAGCGGAGAGAGAGAATATCAAGAATGGCTGACTGCGTTTTTCAAACGGAAATATGATTCCGGTTTTTCCCGGGAAATGACACGTTCCGTTTCCAAAGCGCTGGAAGCTTTTGACTCATGAAGCCGTCCGCGGCAAACAACGGGAAATGCATAAAAAAAACGCGGACTGGTACTTACCCATCGGTAAAATCAGCCCGCGTTTACACCTCAAAATTTTTAGTGATTATTCACCGTGATATTCAGAGAAGAACCCTTTCATCGTATTGATCGTATCGGTATCCTTTGCGGACAATTGAAAGATCACAAAACGGTCTCCGGATTCCATAAAGAATATCTTCTGCATAACATTTACGCCCTGATAATTCATCGAATAAGCCAGATAGTTCAGCTCCTGCCCACAAAATTCTTCTTTTCCGGACTCCGGTTCACTAATATCCATCGGGAGTGATGAAATTTGGCTTATGTTGTCGTCAACATACTGCTTCATCGTCATGTTCGAAAGGATCGGCTTTTCCGCAATAATTGTAATTGAGCTTCCGTCATTGTTATTCACAGCCAGCATTTCATACAAAAGGGTGATTTTGGAAACATCCAAAATCTGTTTTCCAGCCTCATCTTCTTTAAAAATCATATCCACACCGGCAGCCATGATCTGTTCAATTTCTTCCTCCGTCGCCATGACATAGCTTTCAGGAACGACGCAGCGAATTCCCAATTCAGGGTTCACATAGGCATCATAAGAGACCGTAGTCAGCGTACCCCTCACAAATTCTCCATCTGCGAAACAAACAGCTGTGAAAGCTAAACTGACAAGCAATAGCACAACAATACAGAAAAATTTCACCTTTTTCATTTTGAATTCCTTCCTTTCCATACTTTTAATGATTTATTATATATAATAAAAGAATAGAAAATGTTACGAAAATTGAAATGAATACAATTCAAAAAAACACAGGAGAAATGGAAATGCAATACAGAAATCTTGGAAAAACCGGACTGAAAGTCAGCGAGATTGGATTCGGAGGCGAATGGCTGGAACGCCACGACGAGGAACATTCCGTAGAATTGATCCGCTATGCCGGAGAAAAGGGCATCAACATCATTGACTGCTGGATGCCAGACCCGAAATCAAGGGACATTATCGGCAAAGGAATGGAAGGGAACCGTGAAAAATGGATCGTCCAGGGGCACATCGGTTCCACATACCAAAACGGGCAATATGTCCGCAGCCGCGACTTGAAACATGTCGTCCCGGCTTTTGAGGATATTCTGAAACGCATGAAGACGGATTATATCGATCTAGGCATGATCCATTACATTGACTCGGAAGAGGATTGGAACAAGAGCATGAACACGGACTACATCCGCTATGTCCATGAGCTTCATGAAGCCGGAGTGATCCGTCATATCGGCCTTTCCACTCACAACCCGCGTATGGCAAAACGGGCCATTGA
Source organism: Anaerolineaceae bacterium (assembly GCA_017417055.1). Classification (GTDB taxonomy): domain Bacteria; phylum Chloroflexota; class Anaerolineae; order Anaerolineales; family Anaerolineaceae; genus Flexilinea. The sequence continues at coordinate 76,843 of JAFPZX010000200.1, read as the reverse complement.
AACCGGGTTTGTGGAGATGATCCTGTTCTCCATCAATCCGGCCTTTGACATGCATCCCGCCACGGAAAACCTGGATGACATGTTCGGAGAATACGAATCAGGGCTTTCCGGCATTGATCAGGAACGGGCTGAAATGTATCATCTATGCGAAGAAAAAGAAGTCGGGATCACCGTCATGAAAGGCTTCTTCGGCGGACGGCTCTTTGACGAAAAGACATCCCCCTTCGGAAAAGCCTTTACGCCGTGTCAATTGATCCATTACGCTCTGACACGCCCGGGCGTAAGCTCGATCCTGGCCGGATACGACACCAAAGAACAAATCGATGCGGCAATCGCTTATGAAACGGCTACGGATGATGAAAAGGATTACGCATCCGTGATCGCTTCCGCACCGCTTCACTCCTACAATGGACAATGCACCTATTGCGGGCACTGCAAACCCTGCCCGGTGAACATCGACATCGCCATGGTCAACAAGTTTTATGATCTGGCCGTGATGCAGCCCGAAGTGCCTGAAAGCGTAAGGGAACATTACAAAGCGCTGGGAACCACCGCTTCCGCCTGTATCGGCTGCCAGGGCTGCGAATCCCGCTGTCCTTTCGGCGTGAAAGTCGCGGACCGGATGATCAAAACCGCGGAGCTCTTCGGCTGCTGATCCACCGTCATAATTATAAAAACACTGATTAATTAAGGATTGGGGACGGTTCTCCCGAGGAACGTGGGGAACTGCCCCCCACCTTCACTGGAATTAATCAGCTCTCCCTTATATATAAATATGCAGGAGGACAGTATCATGACAGAAAGAGCGCAGGATGCTTGTTCTTCTTCTCGTTTATCGCATAAATAATCAGGATGGTTAGCGACTCAGAATTGAATCGCTAACCATCCTTTCGTTTCTATGAATTCATTTCTTATTTAGAAAAGTTTAACTTTTCACCGTTGGAATCCACCTTGACAGTATCCCCTTCGACGAAGTTGCCTTCGAGGATCTCGAGCGCAAGCGGATCCTGCAGCTCATGCTGGATTGCACGCTTCAGCGGACGGGCACCGAAATCGGTATCCGCGCCCTTGTCCACGATATAATCCTTGGCAGCCTGCGTCAGCTCAATCTTGATATCACGCTGGGCGAGCAGTTCCTTCACGCGCTTCAGCTGGATATCCACGATGCGGTTCAAATCATCCTTGGTCAGACCATGGAAGACCACGATCTCATCCAAACGGTTCAGGAACTCCGGCTTGAAGGTCGACTGCAAAACGCGGTTCAGTTCGTCACGGGTGACATTGTTTTTCTGACTCAGCCACAGTTCCGATCCCGCATTGGAGGTCATAATGATAACGGTATTGCGGAAATCAACCGTCCGCCCCTGACCATCCGTCAGACGACCGTCATCCAGAAGCTGCAGCATCACATTGAAGACTTCCGGATGAGCCTTTTCGATCTCATCAAAAAGTACCACGCTGTAAGGCTTGCGGCGCACAGCTTCCGTCAGCTGACCACCCTCCTCATAACCGACATATCCCGGAGGCGCCCCGACCAGACGGGAGACCGTATGCTTCTCCTGATATTCACTCATATCGATACGGACCATAGCCCGTTCGTCATCAAAGAGGAACTCTGCCAGTGCTCTTGCCAGCTCGGTTTTCCCAACACCGGTAGGCCCAAGGAAGATAAAGGAACCAATCGGACGGTTCGGATCCTGCAGACCCGCACGGCTGCGGCGGACCGCGTTGGAAACAACACGCACCGCGTCATCCTGACCGACGACCCGCTCATGCAGTCTGTCTTCCATATGGACCAGCTTCTGCATCTCACTTTCCAGTAATCTGGAAACCGGAATTCCGGTCCAGCGTCCGACGATCTCCGCGATTTCCTCCGCGTCCACATTTTCCTTGAGCAGCGCACCGTTTGTCTGCAGCGTCTTCAGCTTTTCTTCCGCCTCTTCCCGTTCTTTCATCAGAGCCGGCAGGTCACCATAGCGCAGTTTGGCAGCTTTTTCAAAATCATTGTAGCGTTCTGCCTGTTCGATACGGACATTCAAATCCTCAATAGATTCTTTGGTCGTACGAAGTTTCGCGATAGCTTCCTTTTCCGTATGCCACTGCGTCGTCAACGCGGCAGATTTCTCATTCAAATCGGAAAGCTCCTGGTTGATCCGTTCCAGACGTTCCAATGATCCCTTATCAGATTCCTTCAAGAGAGCCTGACGCTCGATTTCCAGCTGCAGGATCTGTCGGTCAACGTCATCCAATGCCTGCGGCTTGGAGTCAATTTCCGTACGCAGACGGGCTGCCGCTTCATCGATCAGGTCGATTGCCTTATCCGGCAAGTGACGATCCGCGATATAGCGGTTAGATAGTGTAGCTGCCGCAATGACCGCACCATCCGTGATCCGGACCCCGTGATGGACCTCATAACGCTGTTTCAAGCCGCGCAGGATGGAAATCGTATCTTCCACAGAAGGCTCTTCCACCAGAACCGTCTGGAAACGGCGTTCCAGTGCCGGATCTTTTTCAATGTATTTGCGGTATTCATCCAGCGTCGTCGCGCCGATCAGATGCAGTTCCCCGCGTGCGAGCATCGGTTTGATCATGTTGCCGGCATCCATTGCGCCTTCCGCAGCACCTGCGCCAACGATCGTGTGCATCTCATCAATAAAGAGAATGATTTCACCGTCGGATTCCGTGATTTCTTTCAGGACTGCTTTCAGACGTTCCTCAAATTCACCACGGTATTTTGCACCGGCCACCAAAGCGGACATATCCAGCTGGACCAGACGCTTGTTTTTCAGTCCTTCCGGTACATCTCCCTTGACAATACGCTGGGCAAGGCCTTCCACAACTGCGGTTTTCCCGACGCCCGGTTCACCAATTAATGCCGGATTATTTTTCGTTCTTCGGGAAAGGATCTGAACCATTCGGCGGATCTCATCATCACGTCCGATCACCGGATCCAGCTTTCCCTGCCGGGCCACAGCGGTCAGGTCACGGCCATATTTTTCAAGTGCCTGATAGGTATCTTCCGGGTTCTGTCCCGTCACGCGCTGATTGCCTCGTACGGATGTCAGCGCACGAAGAACGGAATCTTTTGTGATCCCGAATTGGGAAAGCTTCTTTCCTTCAATGCTGTCACACAAAGCCAGCAGCAGATGTTCTGTGGAAACATATTCATCCTGCATTCCCTTGGCAATACTTTCCGCGTTGGTAAATACGTCAGAAGTTGTACGCGCCAGCGTCAGGGAAGTGGAGCTTCCGGAAATGCGGGGACGGGATTCAAGGTCTTTCGTTACTGCTTCAATCAGTCCCGCGGTACTGCCGGAGATGCGGGTCACCAGTGCTGGAACAATCCCGTCCTGCTGCCGCAGCAACGCAAGCAGCAGATGAACTGGTTCCACAGACTGATGGCTGAATTCCAGCGCAACCTGCTGGGTCTGTGATATTGCTTCCTGTGCTTTTTGTGTATATTTGTCGAAATTCATAATCACACCTCCTCCCCCGTAAAGGGAAAGTTCATTTTTTCATTACGCTTTAAGTATGATACTGTAAAGAAAAGAATTTATATAAGAATTATTAAAAGTATATTAATATAACCGCCATGCAGTTTTTTCTCAGTATAAGTGCAGCTGCCGCAGAATCTGCTTAAAATATGAATCAGGCGGATTTATAAACGTAATATTACTTTTATCATTATTTTCGGTGATGGATAAACCACACGAAATGTGTTATGATTTTTTATTATACGATACGGAGATGCGCTGTTTTGAAAACCAAAAATTACTTTAAAATCAAAGACGTTATCAAAAAAATGGGTACAAGGAATATTATTGTCTCTATGCTCGTATTCCTGGTTACCATCGCGGTCACGGGTATCGCCGGCTATTCTTTCTATCGAACCACAAAGGGGAACATAAATTTACAGGGGAAACTGAACGTTGTTCAATCCGCAAAAGAATTTGATGCCTATCTTCTTATCCGGAAAAACACGGTTATTCTTGCCGGGCACGTTGTGGACGAAATGATAAAAAGAGGCAGATCAAATAGTGAGATTCTGGAATATATGGAAGCTGAATCCGTCAGCATCAAACGGACCATAGATAAAGACTACACCGGCCTTTACGGCTGGATCAATCATGAATACCTTGATGGCGTCGGCTGGGTTCCGGATGAAGATTACGTTCCTACAGAGCGCCCATGGTATCTGGAAACCATTTCCGACGACAGGGACATTACTTTCGTCAGGCCGTACCTTGATGAACAGACAAAGACTGTCCTCACAACCATGTCTCAAACTCTTTCCGATGGTGTTTCTGTTATTGCGCTTGACGTCACGCTGAGCCGTATTGAAGAGATCACGGAAGAACTGGCCAGACACGCGGCGGGTACATTGGGGATTGTACTGGATGACACAGGACAGGTGATCGCCCATTCCGACAGGTCAGAATTAGGGAAAAACTATCTTGAGGAATCCGGAACGCTTGGCGCAGCACTGGCAGAAAAATTGTTCCGGGAGAAAGCAAGAGAATTTGAACTGCGCTTCGACGGTCGGAACTATATGGTGTTCACAGAAGAAATCGAAGGCGGCTGGCAGGCAATCTCCCTGATCAATACCAGAGTGTTTTACAGACCTCTGACAATTGTCCTTTCCCTGATGACGCTCTTCATGCTGCTGGAAGCCTATGTATTTATTTCCGTAATCTATAACCAAAGCGCGAAGAATCTTGCCATTGCCTCCGCGGAAGAAGCCCACTCCGCCAGCCAGGCTAAATCACGCTTTCTTTCTCAAATGAGTCATGAGATCCGTACACCCATCAACGCGATCATCGGTCTGGACACGATTGCTTTGAATGATGAAACCATTTCTCCCCGGACACGGGAGGAGCTGAATAAAATCGGTGCCAGCGCACGCCATCTGCTTTCCATCATCAACGATATTCTGGACATGAGCCGTATTGAATCCGGACGAATGCCGTTGAAAGAGGATGTATTTTCTTTTCGTGAATTTTTGGAACAGATCTGTATTATTATCGACGGGCAATGCGAAGACAAAGGGCTTCAGTTTGAATTCATAAGGGTCGAACCGCTGAATGAACACTATATCGGCGACAGCATGAAACTCAAGCAATCGCTGATCAATATTCTCGGCAATTCCGTAAAATTTACCGAACCGCCAGGAAAAGTTACCTTTACTGTCGAACAGAAATCTTTCGAAAATGATAAAGCTATCCTTTGTTTTACGATTCACGACACCGGTATCGGTATGGACAAAGAATTTATTCCCAAATTGTTCGAGGCTTTCTCACAGGAGGATAGCGGCAACACCAGCCGATATGGCGGCAGCGGTCTCGGAATGGCGATTACCGGCAGCTTTATCAAAATTTTGGGTGGTGAAATAAAAGTCGAAAGCGAAAAAGGCGTTGGAAGTATTTTTACGGTAACGGTACCGCTGTCAAAAGTAAACGAAGTGGATTATCAAAAGACCGAAAAAGAGGAACTGCCGGCACAAGATTTTTCCCTTGCCGGACTGCACATATTGATCGCTGAAGACCAGGAGATGAACGCGGAAATATTGGCGGAACTTCTGGAAATAGAAGAAGCCGATTCCGAATGGGCGGAAAACGGACAACGGGCAGTTGAAATTTTCGAAACCAGCAATCCCGGACAGTTTGATGCGATCCTGATGGATATGCGAATGCCTGTCATGGATGGTCTGACTGCGACACGAGAAATCAGGAAGCTCAGCAGACCTGACGCCCAGGAGATCCCGATTATCGCCCTCTCCGCGAACGCTTTTGAAGAAGATGTAAAGCAATGCCTTCAGGCAGGGATGAACGCACATCTGCCCAAACCGGTTGATATCGATAAATTGAAAGAAACACTCAATGAAATGATAAGACAAAGATAACCGAAATTATATCAATATCCGGCTAATACATATGAAAAACAATGTGGATTATGTGCTTTGATCCGATTATTTGATCCGATTAGATTCTATTCCTGATTATACAATCAGTTATAATTAAAAATGTTTGATACACTGGAGTACCTATGAATCTTCGAACCAAAGCATTTTTACTGATGTCTGCTTTCCTTATAGCTACAAATGTTGTTCTCGGCGCAGCATTGATGCATCAGACACGGCAATCACTAAAATCTCTTATAGACGATCATATGCTGAGCGTTGTAAATACGGCAGCTGATATGATGGATAGCAGCGCTCTGGAAACTATTACAGAAAATTCTAAAGGATCAGCTGAGTACAATAAACTCTATCAAACACTTTCTGTTTTTCAAAATAACATCGGTCTTGAATTTATTTATGCGGTTCGACAGGCTGAAAATGGTTCCTTTATTCTGGTCATTGACCCGGCAAAAGAAAATATCGGCGAATACGGAACCGTTATTCATGAAACGGAAGCCCTGCACAAAGCAGCTAACGGTACAGCAAGTGCCGACCAAAAACCCTACCGTGACAGCTTTGGTTATTTTTACAGTGCTTACAGTCCGGTTTCCAATGCTGAAGGTAAAGTTGCAGGCATCATTGCCGCGGATTTTAATGCCGAATGGTACGAATCGCAGCTGAACCGGAATACACGAACCTTAATTATTGTATGCGTTCTTTCTCTTGGTATTTGCATCGCTGTCATCTTATTCCTTACAAAAGAATACAACCGGCAATTTGATTCGATTCAGGTAAGTCTGCGCGAGTTGGAAGATTATATCAATACACTGACAAGTGATATGACTGAGAAGAAAAAAAGAAAAGACAGAATCAATCAACGCGAAAAAGACATCATTAAATCGCTGAATCGGGACATCGATGATCTGACAGACAACCTCCGGCAGTATATCCGGCATAACAATACACAAGCGAACAGCATGATCACTGCTATGGCAGCGGATTATCGTTCGGTCTATTATGTAAACCTGGATAAAAATGACGCAGTCTGTTACCGCTCAGACCCAGCAGACACAGAACAGACTCCGCGGGGCGTTCATTTTCCATTTCTTGAACGTTTCACCTGGTATGCTGAAAATCATGTGACTGACGCATATCGTGAAGAATTTCTGCGCTTTATTGATCCGGAAAATATCCGGAAAAACCTCTCTAACAACCCGATTATCGCATTCCGATATCTGGTCAAACGACAGGACCGTGAATATTATGAAATGCTCCGTATGTCCGGTGTCCGCAGGTTGGAAGATCGGGATGATCACATGGTCCATGCTATCGGACTCGGCCTTACAGTAATTGATTCTGAAATGCGGGACACAATGGCCAAAAACGAGGCGCTGATCGAAGCTCTGGCAATGGCAGAAGAAGCCAATACCGCAAAAACAGCATTTCTCTCCAATATGAGTCATGAGATACGTACTCCGATGAATGCTATCATTGGACTTGATACACTTGCTCTTCATGACGAAGGGCTCACCCCGCAAACACGGGATTATCTGGACAAGATCGGCGCAAGTGCCCGTCATTTGCTTAACTTGATCAACGACATTTTAGACATGAGCCGCATCGAATCCGGCAGAGTTATGCTGAAAAATGTGGAATTTTCCCTTAATGCGATGCTGGAACAAATCAACACCATGGTCATGTCTCAATGCAGCGACAAGGGTTTGACTTATGAATGTCGGATCATCAATGATATGGATGAATACTATATCGGTGACAACATGAAGCTGAAAGAAGTTCTGCTGAATATCCTCAGCAACGCAATCAAATTCACCGAAGCGCCCGGCAGCATAACCCTGAGTGTTGAACATATGGCAGATTTTGAAGGACAATCTTCTATAAAATTCAGCATTAAAGATACCGGCATCGGCATGGATAAAGAATATATTCCAAAGATTTTTGACGCTTTCTCTCAGGAAGACAGCAGCCGGAAAAACAAATACGGCAGCACCGGTCTGGGCATGGCGATCACGAAAAACATTGTGGAAATGATGAACGGAACCATCACTGTCGATTCGGAAAAGGGTGTCGGTACGGAATTTACAGTAATCGTAACGCTGAAGAACACCGAGCAGCAGCGGGACCAACACAAAGATACCATCGATCCCAAAGTGCTGCATGTGCTCATTATTGACGATGAAGAAATCGCTGCAGAACATGCACAGATTGTTCTCAATGATGCCGGTATCCGTGCTGACATCAGTCTGAGCGCAAAAGACGCACTGCATATGCTTGACATCCAGCAGATGAAACAAGATCCTTACAATGTGGTCCTTACAGACTGGCGAATGCCCGATATGGATGGTGTAGAAACCGCAAAAAAGATACGGAAGCAATATGCAAATGAAAATCTTGTCATCATTCTTACTCCTTACAGCCGGGATGATGTTCCGCTTGACTCGATTCATGAGGAAATCGACGGATTCCTTGCAAAGCCGCTTTCGGAAACAAGTATTCTTATGGATCTCGACCGCATCATCCAGCGCAGTCATAAAGTGCTGAAGTCTGTGAAAAAACGGGCAAAACTGGAAGGATGCCGCATCCTGCTGGCTGAAGATATTGAGCTTAATGCGGAAATCATGATGGATATACTTTCTATGCGCGAAGTTGAAGCGGATCATGCGGAAAATGGAAGAAAAGCGGTGGAATTATTTGAAAAAAGTGCTGTAGGTACTTATGCCGCCATTCTTATGGATGTACGCATGCCGGAAATGGATGGGTTGGAAGCATCCGCAGCCATCCGGGCTTTAGACCGACCTGATGCAGCCAAAATTCCGATCATCGCCCTGACCGCGAATGCCTTTGATGAAGATGCCCAGCGCTCTCTTCAGGCCGGAATGAATGCTCATCTTACCAAACCCGTAGAACCGGACCATCTCTACCAAACACTGGAAGAACTGATATACGATTCAGAACTGCAGCAGACCCATTCCTCACAGTCATAATGACGCCCCATACTTGTAATTAACGGGTACAATCTTTCATCGCCGGAAATTGCCGGGGAGATGAGAAAGGGAATGGAATCACAACAATTTTTTGGAACGGAAAAGATCAGCCGTATCCTGCTGAAACTGGCACCGCCGGTTATGCTGGCCTCGCTGATTCAGGCGCTTTACAACATTGTCGACAGTTTATTCATCGGCCGATATGCGGAAACAGGTCTGACAGCTCTCTCGATAATTTATCCGGTTCAGCTGCTCATGATTGCGTTAGCTGTCGGTACCGGGGTCGGGATCAACACCCGCATGTCTTCTCTGCGGGGCAAAGGGAAACCGGAGAATGCGGATGAGACTGCCAGGATAGCTGCACCGCTCGAATTACTACTCTGGTTCCTTTTCGCAGCCATCTGTCTGTTTGGAATGCCCGCTTTCGCGCGCATGTCAACTGAATCAGAAGAAGTGATCCGGGATATCATCGTTTACGGACGGATCACAGGCATTTGCAGCATCGGATTATTTCTTGAAAGCGGTTGGACAAAGGTCCTGCAGGCAGATGGAAATATGAAAACACCGATGACAGCCCAAATTATCGGGGCTCTGGTCAATATCGCTCTGGATCCGCTGCTGATTTTCGGAAACGGTCCATTTCCGGAGTTAGGGATTGCCGGAGCAGCCATTGCGACAGTCATCGGACAAATCTCTGCAGCACTGGTCGTTATGAAAAAGGGGTTGAGAAAATCTCCGCCTTTTCATAAATACAAGGAAATTACCAAAGAGGTCTTTCGTCTTGGATTCCCCAATATGCTGATGCAGACAGCCTACACATATTATATACTCGGGCTGAATCTTATTTTAGCGACTTTTTCGGATCAGGCAGTAACCACCCTTGGACTTTACTACAAATGGCAGACCTTTTTCTTCATTCCGCTGGGAGCTATGCAAACCTGCATTGTCCCGATAATAAGCTATAACTACTCCGCCGGGAATTTGGAACGCTGCAAAAGAACCTTGCGTGATTCTGTAATTTTCGGATTGATCCTGATGTCGCTGGGAACGCTCTGCTTTGTACTGATTCCCGAACAAATGCTGAGGGTATTTTCGAATGATGAACTGGTCATCAGAATCGGCAGAATCGGATTCCGCTGGATTGGGATCAGCTTTATTCCGATGGTCACATCCCTGATCTTTCCGGTTTTTTTCCAGGCGACAGGCTTCGGTGGACGCAGTTCTTTTCTCACAATTATACGGACTGTTTTCTGCTTTGTCCCGCTTGGGTGGCTGTTTTCCCGATTGGGGTTGGACTGGTTCTGGGTTACTTTTCCATTGACGGAAACAATAACAACCATTATCGGACTTTGCTTCTACAAAAGCTTTCTGAAACATCCATACAGCATTGCACAGACCTCAAATTTGCAAACGAATCTAAGGAAGCAATGATAAATTAAGTTTCGGGGACGGTTATGCGCGAAGCGCAGAACTTTCCTCCAGCCTTCATGCGAATTAAACAGCTTTTCCTTGAATAGATACTTTTTGCATCAAAATAGCTGAAATTTGATTTATACTACTTGTATTCAAATAAATTATTGAAATTATTTTAAATAATCAATCTGCATTAGTATTTAGAAGGAGTAATATTTCATGATCGATCAAAATTTAGTGAAAGCCGGTCTAAGCGGAAACATCATTCGTGAAATCGCGGAATATGGCGCGGAACAGGCAAAAATCGTCGGTGAAGATCATGTTTATAATTTCACCATCGGATCACCGAGTATTGACCCGCCGGCTTGTGTATTTGAAACGATGAACAGGCTGAGAGCATCCATGCCTGCCTGGCAGCTGCACACCTATGCGCCCCTGATCGGCCTTCCCGAGGCTCGGGATAAGACAGCGAAATATTTGAGAAAAACCTTCGGACTGCCCTATCAAATGCAGGATATCATTATCACCTGCGGAACCTCCACCTGTCTGGCAGTTTTGACAAGAGTCCTGCTCTCCGGCGGCGGCCGCGCTATGACGTTTACTCCCTATTTTATGGACTACAAATACTACGCCGAGGCATTTGGAGATGGACTGACGGAATGTCAGACTGATCCCGACACCTTCCAGTTGGATCTGGAAGCCGCCGAACAAGCGCTCACACCGGACACCATGATGCTGATCCTCAATTCACCGAATAACCCATCCGGCGTTGTCCTAAAAAGAGAGGGATTAGAAGCGCTTGCGAAACTTTTGGAACGGAAACAAATCGAATACGGCCACCCGATCTATATCGTAGCGGACGAACCTTACCGCGAACTGGTTTATGACGGGCAGGAAGTGGTTTTCCTTCCCTCTATTTATAAAAACACAATTTACTGCTATTCATTCAGCAAATCCATGTCTTTACCCGGCGAACGCGTCGGATTTATGGCATTCCCGCCGGATCTTGATGATTACATGGATATCTATTCCGCCTCAGTTGCGGCAATACGGAGCTTTGGTTATATCTGCGTGTCAAACATGTGGCAGCGTATCACAGTTGAATGTCTTGGTACGACAAGCGATATCTCCATTTACAAAAAGAACCGGGATTTACTGTACAATTCTCTGACGGAGATGGGATACAGCTGCGTCTATCCGGACGGTGCTTTTTATCTGTTCATGAAAACACCGGATCCGGACGCGGAAGCATTCTGCCGCCGGGCAATGAAAGATTTACTTCTTGTTGTTCCGGGTGACAGTTTCGGAACACCCGGGTATGTCCGATTGGCTTACTGCGTCAGCCGGGACGTGATTGAACGATCTCTGCCCATTTTCCGTAAACTTGCGGAAGAATACGGGATCGCGAAATAAAACTTGAAACACGCATCAGCGCATACCGCGTAAAATAAAACGCAGGAGTTCGATTTGTTTTAGTAAAACTCCTGCGTTTTTTTATTCATTCAAATGTTCCGGGGATCAATTCAGCGACACCATCTGAGACTTATACGCTAAGTTTATTTCAGTGTATCAGCAAAGAAGGTTCCGGTAGCGTCTGCTGCATCATAAAGAGAATGCAAATCCTCTTCCGTGAACACGTTGAAAGTATGATCCATTCCCGGAATAAAATAAGTCCCGGATTTTTCATTAGTGCTCGCAGCCGCAATCTTTTTGCTCCATTCCGGATCAACGGTATCATCAGCTTCTCCGGCAATTGCCAGAACCGGTCCGGTGTATCCTTTTGCAAATTCACCAAGAACATCAGTCTTAGCCACATCATCACACCACTGCAGGCTGACGTTCAAATTGTCCCGCCAATCGAATTCCATCACAAAAAAGCCATTCTCTTTCGCTTCCGCGTAGTCTTCTTCAGAGAAAAAGCCATCCAGTTTCATATCCGGTGCGCCTGCCCAGGTAACAATTGACTTGAAGATTTCAGGGTGTCTCGCACATGCAAGCAGTGCATCGGTACCACCCTGGCTCCATCCCATCACACCAATCGCATCCGGATTGATCTTCTCAAGGGAGGCCATGTAGTTTGCCGCAGCCACTGCATCGGAAACCGCAGAAGAAAAATTATATTGCATGTAATCTGCTTTAGAATCACCGTTTCCGGGAAAGTCTATACGAATCGTCGCAATGCCGTATTTTTCAGCCAATACCGGAGCAGCATAGAGATAACCATTACCGGCTTCATCACGTGTAGAGCCGGTTCCATGCAGCATTACAACTGCCGGGAATGGACCATCACCGGTCGGCATGCAGACTGTTGCAGGAATCTCATATTCATCGCCGTCGATATTGACAATTGTTTCTTCAAAACCGGCGTCCTGCGCTGAAGCTGCACAGCAGATAAACAATACTGCCGCTAAAACGATATAGAGAATCTTTTTCATAATCTTCCTCCTATTTTTGACAGAATCTCTTTATTTATAACTATTCTTTTATGTACGGGACTTATTTGAATCTTCAGTCATGGGTAAACTGTACTATGCAGAATACAAGTTTTTCACCCGGTACCGTGCAATAGTTATATGATTATTATATCTTCTTTGACCATAAATGTATAGAGTCAAGTTCATTGAATTCCAATGGATTTATTCCGGATCACGAACATCCAACCGCAATGATCTCCCCACTGAGGTCTGACACCTGAACCAATTCACAAAAAAATAAGAAACTGTCCTTGTCTAATTCTATTCAGTATCAATGCAATTCAGGTTATACTTACACTATAATAAAGAGGAGAGATGCGATATAAATATTGTCCGAACTGCGGATCAAAATTGTCTGAAATACAATCCGGTGATGACGGAATGGTTCCCTATTGTGTGCATTGCGGCAAGCGCTGGTTCGACAGCTTCCATAGCTGCGTGGTTGTTTTGACCTACAATGAGTTCAATGAAATAGCACTCTCAAAACAATGGTACCTGCCGGAACAATATATGTCCGTCACTACCGGTTATATCGTACCGGGAGAAAGTGCCGAAGAGGCAGCAAAACGCGAAGTCCGCGAAGAGCTTGGCCTTACATTGGAAAACGTTGCGTATGCCGGAACATTCTGGCTGGAGGAATGTGACCAGCTGCTTCATGGTTTTATTGGATATTCTACAAAAAGACCATTTGCACTTTCCGGTGAAATATCATTTGCGGAATGGGTTCCCGCCAAACAAGCCGATGAAAAATTCTTTCCGGACAAACCCGGCGGAGCCTTATATGAGGTTTATCATAAATTTTTGAAAGACCGTGGATTGGAATCATGAACATCTTAGCAATCACCTTCCGCCTTTACGCACCGTGGGTGCACAGTCTGAAAGAAAAAAGGATGATCGTAAAAAGCCTTATCGCAAAGCTGCAGAATCAGTTCCACGTTTCAGCTGCGGAGATCGACGAACAGGACAGACATCAATTTATCGTCATCGGCACTGCTGCCATCGTACCGCATAACGCAATGGCGGACAGACTGATGAATGAGATTACACAATTTATTGAGCAGAACACGGAAGCGGAAATTATTGATGCCACAAGAGAAATCCGATAAACCGGCCGCCCACACTAAGGTTAGGAGAGAAAAATGATTACAGTTTCAGTAGAAAAAATGCGTAAGGCAGATCAGTATACCATCGCAATGGGAACACCTTCCCGGGAACTTATGCGCAGAGCCGCAAACGGCGTATTTGAAGCCTATCCCGGCTGGGTTGATGCGAAAACACTAATCGTCTGCGGCAGCGGGAATAACGGAGGCGACGGGTACGCGCTTGCCTCGATCATGAAAGACAAAGATCTGGACGTGACCATCCTGCGTGTTTCCGAAAAATTCTCCGAAGATGGAGCTTATTATTACGAACGCTGTCAGGAAAAAGGTGTTCCGGTACTGATGTACGGCACAGATTCTGTCGATTTTGAGTCCTACCAAATCATCGTTGACTGCATGCTTGGTACAGGTTTTAGCGGCACTCCAAGAGGACCGGTTGCGGCTGTCATCGGGGAAATCAACAACGCCAGAGAATTATCTGATACCTATGTGATTTCTGTGGATATCAACAGCGGGATGAACGGAGACACGGGAGAGGCGGAAAACGCTGTCGTGAGCGACCTGACAGTTTCGATCGGTTATTACAAAAACGGCTTTTTTCAGGGAAAAGCAGCTGAGTTGATTGGCAGTCTGACAAACGCAGATATCGGAATCATTCTTCCGAAAGATTGATCGCTGTAAAAATAAATACTATATCAACGATGTTTCCGCATATATTCGACCGTTTTGTGCAGTGTTTCTCCATGATAAATCTGCTGCAGATGGCCGGCAAAATCAAGATGATAACGGTTTTGCAGATGCTCTAGGCCGCGTTTCAGCTCTGAAATATTATGTTCCGAACCGGATTCAAGCAGATCGAAAAAAGAAAGCTGCCGCCATTCCTCACCGGTAAGATTATTCAAACTCACACCGATCAATCTTACCGGGCGCTTTTCGACTTGTTCAAGCATCCTGGCCGATTCTCTGTAAATTACAGCCGCGGAATCAGACGCTTTGACCGTTCGTGATCTGGTGATGCCTCTCATATCAGCATAAGTAAGCTTGAGCGTAATTCCCTTTCCGCGCAAGCCGACTCGTCTGGCCCGGTTTTCCACACTCAAAGACAACAGAAACAGTACATCTTTCAGAAATTCAAAATCATTTACATCTGACTGGAAAGTCAGCTCACGTCCGATGGATTTCGCATCTTCAGGGCGGTAAGGAACTACCTTCCGGTTATCGAATCCAAATGCAATTTGGGTAATCCACTGTCCCTGTTTTCCCAACAAACGGACAACGTCCTGCTGCCGCTGCTGAATATCCCGAACGGTATGGATGCCTGCTTTGTTCAATTTTTCTGCTGTTTTGGCGCCGACTGTATAAATGACTTTTACTTCTCGATCGATAATCAGGTTCACAAAATCCTGCTGCGTTGGGATTTCAAAATATCCGTTTGGCTTTTTTTCTTCACTGGCGGTCTTGGCAGCTGTTTTGGAATACGCTACACCAACCGAGCATGTCAGCCCAATTTCATTCAATGTACGATATTTTATTCTATACGCAATCCGTCTCGCACCTTCAAGATCTTTTGCCGCTTCTGTTACATCAAGATAAGCCTCATCCAAGGCAATGTATTCTGCCGCGGAAGCATTCTCATTCCATATTTCATGGAGCTGCGCTGAAACCTTTTTGTATTTTTCAAAATTCGGATGGAGAAAAATACCATTCGGACATAATCGAAAAGCTTCTTTGATATTCATTGCGGAATGTACGCCGTACTTTCTGGCCTCATAGCTGCAGGTAGCGACAACACCGCGTTCATGCGGCTTTGCGCCAATGATCAATGGCTTTCCACGCAGCGCAGGATTATCGCGGACTTCCACTGACGCATAAAAAGCATCCATATCGACATGAATTATAATTTGTTCCATTATTGAACCTGTTCGGTGCGGGTACTTTCAACGGAGACATAGTCTCAAGTTTAAGCGGAATTCCCCCAGCCCCCGGCAAAATATTCTCAGCTCAGCATCCCATTATATACCATTATACTCTCGCAGAATCTGTAAATGAATGTTTTCTACAGTATAATCATAATATCAGATGGCGTGGTACAGTTTACCATTCAAAGTGTATACACGGGACAAGCCCCTGAGCCTATCCCACTTGTTACAATAATTCAACAAAATACCTTCTTTTCGACTTATTTAGCATATAATGATTAAAAAGTTTATGAAAATTTTATTTTTGAAAGTGTGGAAATTAAAATGAGTGAAGCACAGAATTCAGTAAAATTTGTCCCGGCAGTCTGTCCAAAATGCGGCGGACAGCTGGAAGTTGATCCCACACAGGAAGCCGCGACTTGCAAATATTGCGGCACGCCTTTCATCGTGGAAAAAGCGATCCATAATTATAATATACAGCACGCTCATATTGATCATGTCGATTCCGTCCATGTCGATATGAAAGGCAGCGTTGATTCCGTTATCAATTTTGTTGAAAGAGAAATCGACAAAAACCGGGAGGTCAAGCGTGAATCCAAACGATTAGACGCGGAAAATTCACAGGCAATGATAAAAATTTTCTTCAAGTATTTCGCCATTATTTCAATTGCCATGATCGTTATATGGGTATTAGCGAACGCGTTGGGATGGCTGAAATAATCAGACAGCTGACAGTAAAAAACAGCGTATAAGTTTACAAGGTTTAAACAAATACGCTGTTTTTTATTTTTGAATATAAATGCGGAATATATATGGAAACACTGATTATTTTTCATGAAAACAGGAAGACAGATCTGCGATCACGCATAACCGTTCCCGATTTTCCATAATTCGGTGTTTCCTTACATTTTTTTACGAATTACCAGAATATTCTGATCGTTTTCGCGGCGGTAGTCTATAAAATCAACATTCTTTTTGACCATAAAAATCCCGAGTCCGCCTATCTGACGATCTTCCGCAGAAAGAGTTACATCAGGATCCGCTTTTGCAAGTGGGTCAAAAGCAATACCGCTGTCTTTGAATTCTATTTCAACCTCAGATGTTTCTTTATTAAATAGCATAGAAATTATTGCATCACCGCTTTTGCCTTCATAAGCATAATGAGCGATATTTACAAAAAGTTCTTCCACTACAACATCAAGCTGCATCTGTGTTTTTAATGGACAGTCAACCGATTCCAGCTGTGTGTCAACAAAAAGCAGAACATCATCAAGTTTTTCTATTTCAGCCGGAATTTTTAGCACAAAACGCTCAGAGAAGGAATCAGTGTTATTTGATATATTTTTTTCAACTTCTTTATCAGCTGTATTTACCATATATTACTCCCGCCAAACCAGGCATTCAGCTGCCTGAAATAATTTTAGTCTATTTCGCTTTGTTATGATCTAAGTCTATTTTAACACAGAAATAAAAAGATTTGCTGATTCACGATTACAGACCGTAACAAAAAGGTATAAAACAAGGACAGTCATCTGTGTCTGTCTTTTGATAACAAAATAACTGTCCTCATTTTTTAAAGATATTCTGTTTAACTTCGTCAGGAAAGAAGAATCCGGTCATTTGCAAAAGCTTCACCGCTTGCCTGAGCAAAAGCATCCATCAGTATTTCGATTGTGAGGTTTTTCTTTTCTTCCCCTGCGATGTCAAGGATAATACGTCCTTCATTCATCATGATCAAACGGTTGCCGTAGCGGATAGCGTCCCGCATGTTGTGTGTTACCATCAATGTCATGATTTTGTGTTCTGTGACGATCTGTTCAGAAAGCGTCAGAACTTTCGCGGCTGTATGCGGATCAAGAGCAGCTGTGTGCTCATCCAAAAGCAGGAGTTTCGGTTTTTTTAACGTTGCCATCAACAGTGTTAAGGCCTGACGCTGCCCACCGGAAAGCAGTCCAACCTTTGTTGTCATCCGGTTTTCAAGTCCCAGTCCAAGGGCTGCCAGTTTTTCCCGGTATTCATTCCGTTCCTCACGGGTAATTCCGATTTTCAAAGTACGTTTTTCTCCGCGCCGGGCAGCAAGCGCAAGGTTCTCTTCGATTTGCATGGTTGCCGCAGTACCGGTCATCGGGTCCTGAAATACGCGGCCAAGCAATGCGGCTCTGCGGTGTTCCGGCAGACCGGTTACATCGGTTCCATCGATCAGAATCTTACCACTGTCTACCGGGAAAACCCCTGCAATTGCGTTCAGCATGGTCGATTTCCCGGCACCGTTGCCTCCGATAACGGTAACAAAATCACCGTCATCCATATGAAGCGTTACACCATTCAGAGCAATTTTCTGGTTAACCGTTTTGGCGTTAAAAGTTTTGCGGATATTGTTTATATCAAGCATTGCTTACGCTCCTTTCCCGGCATTAGCTGCATCCAGTTTGGCCTTCCAGAAAGGAATTGCCAGAAATACAGCCACGATCAAAGCGGAAAGCAGCTTCAGCAGGTTGGTGTTTAAGCCGAGCCACAGCACAATTTGAATCACAATATAATAAATTACAGCGCCAATAGCCACAGCCACGAGTTTCAAAGCAAAATTGCGGAAAATCTTCCCAAACAACACGTCGCTGATGATCACCGCGGCAAGACCGATAACGATTGCACCGCGTCCCATGTTTACATCAACAAAGCCCTGGTAATGTGAAAGAAGGGCAGAAGACAATGAAACAATTCCGTTGGCGATCATCAAACCGATAATCTTGGCTACATTGGTATTGATTCCCTGTGCGCGGGACATGGCTTCATTGGCGCCGGTTGCACGCAGCGAACAGCCGATTTCTGTCCCGAAAAACCAGTATAACAACGCGATAACAACCGCCAGGATAACAATTGTTCTGAAAATCGGGTTGTCAAAGCTCACCTGTCTGACGTTTCTCTGGCTCACGATCAAAGGGTATTTGGTCACACTGATCCCCTGATTCGCCTTGAATTCCATAACTGCAAGGTTAATGGAATACAAGGAAAGCTGGGTGAGAATACCGGAAAGGATTGGCGGGATCCCCATTGCAGTATGGAACAATCCGGTTATGAGTCCCGCAATCATGCCCGCAAAAACCGAGCACAACAATGCAACCCATACATTTGTACCATTCAGCATCAGCATTACACAAACCGCGCCGCCGGTTGCCATGGTACCGTCAACAGTTAAGTCTGAAAAATCAAGAACTTTGTAAGTGATAAAAACACCGATTGCCATGATTCCCCAGATCAGCCCCTGAGCAATGGCTCCCGGCATTGCGTTGAAAAGAGCATTGATATTAATAGGTCATTCCTCCTTGTTTTGGTTAGAAGTTAGTGATTAGTGGTTAGTGTTTATTGGTTAAGTGGTATGCCGTAAAATTTTTGACGTATCACTGCTGACCACTGACCACTGGCCACTGACCACTGACTACTGACGAATATCGAAAGGGAAGGTAAAAAAATATTACCTTCCCTTTTATACTTTAGAAAGATTTATTATTCAATCACAACGTAATCTTCAGGAACCTGAACCCCGAAGATTTCGCACAGTTCAGCATTATATTTTTTGGTCACTTTCGGAGCAAAACGGACATCCATGGTTGAAATATCTGCACCATTTGCAAGAATTTCATAAGCCATTTCTCCGGTAGCGTAGCCAAGATCATAATAGCTGATGGTCAGGGCAGCGACACCGCATCCGGCAGCAAGCCCTTCTTCACCGGCAACAGCAGGAACACCGGCAGGTTCAAGGACGTTGCGGATCGCTTCTGTGCAGGAAGCAGCAGTGTTATCAGTCGGGATGTAGATAACATCACTATTGTCAGCAGCATTCTGAGTTACAGAGGCAACATCGTTGGAATCGGCAAAGGTAAATTCAGTGCATTCATAACCCATTTCTTCAAGATATACTTTGATAACATCAATCTGATACTTGGAGTTCGGTTCAGCAGAGCAGTAAAGCAGTCCAACCTTTTTGGCTTCCGGGAAGAGCTCATGAAGCATGGCTGCCTGTTCATCCAATGGAGCAAGGTCAGAAGTACCGGAAACGTTCATTCCGGTAGATCCGGTCCAGTCATCAATGTCCAAAGCGGTGGCATAATCAGTAACGCTGGTACCGAGGATCGGAATATCGCCGGTAGCGGCTACAGCAGCCTGAAGTGCCGGAGTGGCATTTGCCATGATCAGATCAACGCCGTTGGAAATAAATGTGTTGACAATGGTGGAACAGGTATTGGAATCACCGGAAGCATTCTGGACATCAAATTTGACTGCATCGCCAAGTTTTTCAGTTAATGCATCCTGGAAACCCTGTGTGGCAGCATCCAGCGCAACATGCTGAACCAACTGGCTGACACCGACTGTGTAAGTTTCCTGTGCCATCGCGCTGCCGCAGAGACAAAGCAGTGCCATAACCAAAACTGCTAACATTTTTTTCATAATTTTTCACTCCTTAAAAAATAATAAAAAATTTCCCGCATCTGATTTTCAAAAGCTTTCTGAAAATCAGATGGTATCCGGCAAAATATTAAATTCAATAAAGTTTTTGAAAAGAACCATATTACTTAAATCACTAATTTCACCTGACATTTTTGTTAGCGGGAATTATAACACTATTATTTTTTTGTTGAAATGATATTGGATGTAAATGACAAAAAAATCCCGTATCCAACAAAAGCAGATACGGGATTATTAATAAATATATTGGAATTAATCGTTGAAACCTACACGTGCAGCATAGCTGGTATGCAGCAGTTCGTGTGATTTATGGGAATTCGGTTCACCGAGGAACTTTTCATACAGCTCAACGATCTGCGGATTGTTGTGAGACTGACGGACGACCTGGCGTTCATCTTCGGAATACAGGGCTTTCGCACGCTTTTCCTTGTAGGTATCCAGGATGTCATCTTCCTCATTGGGCAGGAAGCACGGACGGACATACGGCTGTCCGCCGCCATTGATACAACCGCCCGGGCAGCCCATAATTTCAATGAACTGATACTTGGAGGTACCATTGCGGATCTCATCCAGCAGAACCTTGGCGGATTTCATGCCGGAAGCAATCGCGACATTCACAACGGTTCCGTTGATGTCGATAGCAGCTTCGCGGATTCCCGCATCGTGGCCGCGGACTTCGGTGAATTCGATCTTGTCGTATTCTTTGCCGGTCAGCTTGAAGTAAACGGTACGCAGTGCAGCTTCCATCACGCCGCCGGTCACACCAAAGATCACACCGGCGCCGGAGTAGTCACCCATGATGTCCTGATCCCAGTCTTCATCGGGCAGACGGTTGTAGATGATACCGGAGCGCTTGATCATCTTTGCAAGTTCGCGGGTGGTGATAACGGCATCCACATCCGGAATATCGTTGACCTTTTCCTGTTCGCGTTCTTTTTCAAACTTCTTGGCGATACAAGGCATAACGGAAACAACGAAGACATCCTTCGGATCGTAATCGTGTTGTTCAGCCCAGTAGGACTTGATAATGGCACCCTGCATCTGATGCGGGGATTTGCAGCTGGAAAGGTGATCCAGCTGATCGCCGTAGTTATATTCCGCGTAATTGATCCAGCCAGGAGAGCAGGAAGTGATCATCGGCAGCACACCGTTGTTGGTCAGACGGTGCAGCAGTTCGGTTCCTTCCTCCATGATGGTCAGGTCGGCGCCGAAGTTGACATCATAGATGCGTTCAAATCCAAGGCGGCGCAGGGCGGCGATCATCTTGCCGGTGGTCGGAGTACCGATCTTGTAGCCGAATTCTTCACCGATCGCGGCGCGGACTGCCGGAGCGACCTGGCAGACAACGTGCTTGCCGGCTTTCACAGCGGCATCGACCTTGTCGATTTCGGATTTTTCCATCAGAGCGCCGGTCGGGCAGACGTTGACACACTGACCGCACTGGATACACGGAGAATTGGCGAAGCTGCGATTCTGTGCAGGGGAGACGAAAGTCTTGAATCCGCGGTTTTCAAAACCGAGAATGCCGAGACCGTGAGCGTTGGAACAGCGGGCAATGCAGCGGCCGCAGAGGATACATTTGGATGTATCACGGACCAGTGCCGGAGCCAGTTCATCGATGATGGTTTCGGATTTTACACCCTTGTAAGCACCTTCGCGGGCACCGACAAGCTGGGCAACATGCAGCAGTTCACAATGGCCATTTTTGCCGCACTGCTGGCAGTTCACATTATGGTTGGAAAGAAGCAGTTCAACACTGCGTCTTCGTGCCTGTGTAGCGGAAGGAGTGGAAATGCGGATTTCCATACCTTCGTTCACAGGATAAACACAGCTGGCTACGAGGCCGCGGGCACCGGTCGCCTCAACGAGACAGACACGGCAGGAACCCTGGTTGCATTCGCCATGATTGAACGCGCACAAAGAGGGAATTTCATAACCGCATTTTTTCGCAGCTTCAAGAATGGTAAGACCGGCTTCCACCTGATAGGGTTGGCCTTCGATCTTAATATTGACTAATGACATGAATATCCTCCCTCTTATTTCTTGCTGATCGCACCGAACTTACAGGTCGCCATACAGGCACCGCACTTGACACAGGCAGACGAATCGATCTGCATAGAAGCAAGCTTATGCTTCGGAGCGATGTAGTCTGTTCTGGTGATGCAGTTCGCCGGGCAGCCCTTTGCGCACATACCGCAGCCGATACACTTTTCAGGATCGATCTCGTATTTCATCAGTTTCTTGCAGACATGAGCCGGGCAGGTCTTGTCATTGATGTGGGCGAGGTATTCATCTTTGAAATGGGTCAGCGTGGAATTGATCGGGTTCGCGGAAGTCTGACCAAGAGCGCACAGAGAGTTGGCTTTCACCGTCTGGCTGAGTTCTTCCAGTTCTTCCAGGTCATGCATGGTACCCTTGCCTTCGCAAATGCGGGTTAGAATCTCAAGCATGCGTTTGGTACCGATACGGCAGGGAGTACATTTACCGCAGGATTCGTCGCAGATGAATTCCATATAGAATTTCGCGACGTCAACCATACAGTTGTCTTCATCCATAACGATGGCGCCGCCGGAACCCATCATGGAACCCTTGGCAACCAGGTTATCGAAGTCGATCGGTTCATCCAGATATTCTTCGGTCAAGCAGCCGCCGGAAGGACCGCCGGTCTGAATGGCTTTGAATTTTTTGTCGTTCGGAATTCCGCCGCCGATATCGTAGATCAGTTCGCGGAGGGTGGTGCCCATCGGGACTTCAACCAAACCGACGTTGTTGACCTTACCGCCGAGCGCGAACACTTTTGTACCCTTGGATTTTTCGGTACCTACGGAAGCGAATTCAGCAGCGCCGTTGCGGAGAATGTACGGAACACAAGCGAGTGTTTCCACATTGTTCACGCAGGTCGGCTTATCCCACAGACCTTTAACAGCCGGGAACGGCGGACGAGGCCGCGGCATACCGCGTTTGCCCTGAATGGAATTCAGCAGAGCAGTTTCTTCACCGCAGACAAAGGCACCGGCGCCGAGACGCAGGTGGCAGCGGAAGCTGAAACCGGAACCGAAGATGTTGTCACCAAGCAAGCCGATTTCTTCCGCTTCTTTGATCGCGATGCGCAGACGTTTGACTGCAATCGGGTATTCAGCACGGACATAGAAGTAACCGTTGTGAGCACCGAAAGCGTAACCGGCGATCACCATACCTTCAATGACAGCCAGCGGATTTCCTTCCAGAATGGAACGATCCATAAAGGCACCCGGGTCGCCTTCATCGCCGTTGCAGACGATGTATTTGTCTTCACTTTCAACGTTTTTCGCGAACTGCCATTTGCGGCCGGTCGGGAAGCCTGCACCGCCGCGGCCGCGAAGGCCGGATGCCAGAACTTCATCGATCACTTCCTGCGGGTCCATGCTCAATGCACGGCGCAGGCCCTGGTAGCCGCCATCGCCCAATGCTTCATTGATGTCTTCCGGATTGATGACACCACAGCCATGGAGGGCAATGCGCTTCTGTTTTTTGTAGAAGTTGATGTTGTCCTGTTTGATGACCTTTTCATGGGTGGCAGGATCAACATAAAGCAGACGTTCGACAACTTCACCGCCGACAATATCTTTCTCGACGATCTCTTCAACATCTTCAATTTTTACCAGACGATACAGTGTATCTTCCGGATAAATTTTTACAAAAGGACCCTGGGAGCAGAAACCAAAACAGCCGACGATATTGACGGTAGCTTTGTCTGTTAAACCGCGGGCTTCGAGGATTTCTTCAAACTTTTCCTTGATCTTGTCGGAATGGCTGCTCAGACAACCGGTACCACCGCAAAGAACGATATGACGCTTGCCGTCAAGACCTTTGATTTTTTCATCGAGAGCCTTGGTACAGGCTTCGATTTTTTCATTCAGGCTTTCAACCGAAGTGATTTTCATGCTGGGATTCCTTCCTTCGCCTTATATTCGGCAATAACAGCGGGGACCTTATCAACACTCATCTTGGGATAGACTGTTCCGTTAATGCTCACTGCCGGAGCGATGCCGCAGGCACCAATGCAGCGAAGCGCATCAAGCGTAAAGAGCCCGTCTTCAGATGTTTCACCCGGTTTGATTTTGAGGAGTTCTTCAAATTTATCGATAACCTGCTGTGCACCCTTCACATAACACGCAGTACCGAGGCAGCACCCAATGACATATTTGCCCTTGGGAGTCAATGAGAAGAACGAATAAAACGTCACAACACCATAGATTTCCGCAACGGAAATGTTTGTTTCTTTTGAAACGATTTCCTGGACTTCCAAAGGAATGTAACCGTATTCGTTCTGAATATCACTCAGGATCATCATCAGTGGCGTATTTTCGTCGTCATAACGATGACAAATCTCAGTGATAGTCTGTACAGCACTTTCGCTTAGTTTGGCCATAAACACCATTCTCCATTTCTTCTCTAATAAACGAAAAATAAT
This sequence comes from Anaerolineaceae bacterium, assembly GCA_017417055.1. GTDB lineage: Bacteria > Chloroflexota > Anaerolineae > Anaerolineales > Anaerolineaceae > Flexilinea. The sequence continues at coordinate 52,122 of JAFPZX010000200.1, read as the reverse complement.
TTCGTATTACACACTTTGATATTATACACCCAAATTCATAAAAAGAATAAGTGTTTATCAATAAGTACTTTTCGTGAATTACAAATTGCTGCTGCCAGCCATAGAGCATACCCTTACTGTCATTTATCTCCTTGGAAAACGCTGATTAACTCCGTTGAAGGCGAGAGGACAGTCCTGCGCCATGCGCAAAACTGTTCCCGAATTTCAATTATTCATTACTTGCATCCAAAACATTGTCCCCTGTTTTCACAAGGAACATTCATTAATGGTAAAGCTGCGAAAGGCAAGTTTGGATTAATCAGAAAATATCCGGATTTATTGACAAAAATATAAATGCGCTTATACTTATGAATAATTGTTCATATGTTGCGAGGTTGATATGAAATCAGAGAACGAAATCGAAATCACAGGCGAAGGTGTTATTCACGAAGAAGTCGTAAAAAAGGCGCTTGCACAGCAGCCGGCAGAAGAATACCTGGCTGACCTGGCGGACCTTTTCAAGAACTTCAGCGACACGACCCGCATCCGCATCCTTTCCCTGCTGATTGCCGATGAAATGTGTGTCGCAGACATCACCGCAGCGCTGAATGCCACACAATCTGCCGTATCTCATCAGCTGCGGATCCTCAAACAAAGCCGCCTGGTCAAGTCACGCCGCGACGGGAAAATTGTTTATTACTCTCTGGCCGACGATCACGTCAAAACGATCATCGCCATGGGAATGGAACATATTACAGAATAGGAGTACATCATGAAAAAGGTTTTTAAACTCAAAGATCTGGATTGCGCGAACTGCGCGGCAAAAATGGAAAACAACATCAAAAAAATCCCGGGCGTCACCAACGCATCCGTCAATTTCATGATGCAGAAGATGACGATCGAATCAGACGTGGAAGATTTTGATGCGCTGATGAAGGAAGTCGTCAAAGTGATTTCCAAAGTTGAACCCGATTGTGAAGTGATCTTCAAATGAATGTAAGTATTCAGAATGAGTCAAAGCAACCTGTTCTGATGACTCAATGCTGAGTCAACGAAAACAGGGCACTTTGACTCGGTACTGAACAGTTACCAATAAACAAAATTCGAGGCTGTATGAGCAAGAGTCAAAAACGTCGTCTTCGTCTGATTTTGATCAGCGCAGGGCTTTTTGTCTTCGCACTGGTTTTCCCGTTCGACAAAGTATTTCCCAGCAAAGCAGCAGAAATCATCCGTGTCATTTTTTACCTCGCTGCCTATCTGATCATCGCCTGGAATGTACTGCTCAAAGCTGCCCGCAACATCCGCAACGGTCAGGTTTTTGATGAAAACTTTCTGATGGCAATCGCCTCTCTGGGCGCCATTGCGCTACGGGATTATAAAGAAGCCGTCGCGGTAATGCTTTTCTACCAGGTCGGCGAGTTATTTGAAGATTATGCCGTCGGGAAATCCCGCGAATCAATCTCCGCCATGATGGACCTGCGGCCGGACGTCGCCAATGTAGTCCGCGGTGAAGAGATTGAAGAGGTCGACCCAGAAGAAGTAGAACCCGGTGAAATCATCCTCATCAAACCCGGTGAACGCGTCCCACTGGACGGCACCGTGATCGAAGGGGAATCCCGTCTGGATACAGCTGCGCTTACCGGAGAATCTGTCCCGCAAAGCATCGGTCCTGATCAGGATATCTATTCCGGTTCGGTCAACCTGAACGGGCTGCTGAAAGTGCGCGTCACAAAACCTTACGGCGAATCAACCGTCGCCCGCATACTGGAACTGGTCGAAAATGCCTCCGACAAAAAATCCCACTCGGAAAAATTCATCACCAAATTCGCCGCGGTTTATACGCCTGTTGTCGTTATTTCAGCAATCCTCTTGGCCATCATCCCACCGCTGCTTTTCCATCAGCAATGGTCCGTCTGGATCAACCGGGCGCTGATTTTCCTGGTGGTTTCCTGCCCTTGTGCCCTGGTTATTTCCGTACCGCTCAGTTTTTTCGGCGGCATCGGCGGAGCTTCCCGGAAAGGGATTTTGGTCAAAGGCAGCAATTATCTTGAAGCGCTGGCTCAGGTCAAAACCATTGTTTTTGACAAGACCGGCACACTCACCAACGGAACCTTCACCGTCACCGCCGTTCATCCGGATTTGATCTCTGAAGCGGAATTACTGGAATATGCCGCACATGCGGAAGCGTTCAGCACGCACCCGATCGCACAGTCCATCAAAAATGCCTATACGAAAGACATTGATCTAACCCGCATAACAGCCAATGAGGAAATTTCCGGACATGGCATCGCGTCCACCGTTGACGGGAAACATGTGCTTGCAGGAAACAATAAATTGATGGGAAGCCATGCTGTAACCCCGCATGAGTGCCACCTGACAGGGACGATCATCCATGTGGCTATTGACGGACTGTATGCCGGGCATATCGTGATTTCCGACACAATTAAACCGGACTCCGCTGAGGCAATCAGAGGACTGAAGGACAACGGTATTCGCAGGACCGTCATGCTGACGGGAGACAAACAAACCGTTGCGTCCGATGTCGCTTCACAACTCGGGTTAGACGAATGTTATGCGGAACTGCTCCCGCAAAATAAAGTAGAAATCGTGGAAAAACTGCTCTCCGAATGCAGCAGCAGCGAAAAACTGGCATTCGTCGGCGACGGCATCAACGACGCACCGGTGCTCACCCGTGCAGATGTCGGCATCGCTATGGGCGCCATGGGATCAGATGCCGCGATTGAAGCAGCCGACATCGTCCTGATGAACGATAAACCTTCCGATATCGTCAAAGCGCTCGCCATTGCCAACAAAACCCTGCGGATCGTCCGTGAAAATATCATCTTCGCCATCGGGGTAAAGCTGATCGTCCTGGTGTTGGCCGCTTTCGGTCAGGCTTCCATGTGGCTGGCTGTTTTTGCCGACGTCGGCGTCGCCTTCCTGGCAATATTGAACGCCATGCGCTGCCTGCGATAAAAAACAGATTAAGCAAACAATGCCTCCCGAAGCACCGCGATAAATGTATTTATCGTGATGCCCAGGGAGGCATTTTTGTTCAATCTGTGCTGCTTTATATTGAATTTAATGAAACACTGGGTATTTTCCGTGGAAGTGAGTGGTCTGTTCTGCGCTTCACACAAAACCGTCCCCGAATCTCAATTACTGTGAATTAAAAGCACACCAAGGTCTGCTTTTTTGTTGCCGCACAGCCAACATAAAAAACTGCACTTTGTGTCCGAACTCCTATATTCAATTATCCTGGTGACTGTTATGGCATGTTGGATTATTCAGTTTTTCCTTAGATATATGCGATAAAAATAATAAACGGGAAAAAGTTTGTTTTTTGCGATGTAATAACGAAAACGATATTTGAATGTATCAAAAAATTTAGAAGAAAAATAATTGATATACTTTCTTACGAATTCATTGTCCCAATATTGGAGTGTAATCTTTTTTATTTCGCCATATGTCATATTACTTTCGCTGTGTAAGGTATAGAGTTTCTCTATCGTTCCTAATTGAATAACAGAACGAAAGCACATACCTTCCAAAAACAATTGTTCTGTACTATGGAATTTGTTAATAAATTTATCACATTCGCTAAGAACTTGAACCATTGCATCAGGAATTTCAGGATTGTATCGGACATTAATCGATCCGGGATTTAGACGATGATGATACCCAACATAATCAAGACAATAAAATGACGCCGCATATTCAAGAAGATACAGATTAAAGATTACATCCTGCGCCTTTTTAACCCCGGGAGGAAAAGAGATATGATTTTTAATACAATAGTCTCTTCGAATGATCTTACCCCAAGGTGCTTTTGGATCAAAATCTACTCTCTGTCTTGATGACAAAGCGCAAATTTGAAAATCAGTAATCTCTGCGTTATCGAGATATCTCGATTTTGTCGGAGGAAAGCTTTGATTAATCAAACCCTCTTTACATCTTTGAAAATACAATACTTCTGCTTTTCTGAGCTGAATTTCTTTGAGAACGGTTTCAATGCAGTCCCTTTCCAACCAATCATCAGCATCTACAAACATGATATATTCACCTTGCGAGACATCAATGCCAAGATTCCTTGCAACTGATACGCCTTCATTTTCTTTATGAATAACACGAATCGCGGCATATCGTTCCGCATATAAATCACAAATTTTTCCGCAATTATCAGGAGACCCATCATCTATCAGGATAATTTCGATATCCTGATAAGTCTGGAGAACAAGACTTTCAATACATTGTTCAAGATATTCTTGTTTGATCCTGTAAATCGGAACAATAACACTAACGCTGGGATGATTCTTGTTCATGAATATGCCTCATTGATAAAAAAGCTCAGATATAAATCCAGCTGCTTTCGCTTCCGTTGACGTTTTTTTATTAATCTGATACATTTTTACCAGAAGTAAAATTACAGATATTCGTTGAGAAATTTTCCAATACTTTCTTTTGTGCGATTTTTATAATGATCTCTGATGTTATGGTCATAATCATATTTTCTGCTGTTGATGAGCAGTTCAGCAGCCTTTTCGCCAATTAGTTGATTTTCTTCCAGAAAATAATTTTTGATACCGGCATTATCAGAAAAAAAACGTAATTTATCGTCCCATAATAACCCAACAACCGGTATATCCAAAGCATAACTTGTAAGGCATGCATGCAATCGTGCACCAAAAACAATATCGAATTGGGAAATTTCAGAAAAAAATTGTTTCGAATTTTATGGTTTTGGACATAAATAATCATCCGAAAGGCTCAACCTTTGTAATAATTTCTTTCCTACCTCGTAATCAGAGGTTATGCCATTGCAAAATAATTTAAATGGCTCATTTTTCTGTAACAAATTCGAAATCAAATTTTCATAAAATTCCATCAACTCATCTTCAGAAGTATGGCCGCCATAAGATAAATAAATATCACTCCGAATGAGATTAATTCCGATACAGTGTTTCCCTGCAGCTTTTCTTACATTGTAAGCGTCTGGTATCCACAAGGCGGGATCTCCGGCATAATCACAAAAAACATCTGAACGAACCGGGTATTCTTTCTTGAGCCGGTCCAGACCCTGCCGGCCATCTCTTGTTGTTATGATTTTCAAAGATGGACTTTTAACAACCTCTTTTAATTGTTCACAACGCCAATCTTCATCATTTTTCTCTGCGATACTGGCAGCGCTGATCATGACCGGAAGCTGGAGCTTACCGGCTTCCTTTAGCAGCAAATCATACAGATAACTGAAATTCTGTGTAGTAAACTTCAACATTCCGATTGCTGTGATGACGCCATCCAATTGTTTCATCTCATCATGATAATAACGTGATAATTTAATTTTGTAGGCGGCATTGAGCAGTTTATATTTGAAATTTCCCTGCGGAAAAATATCTGCAAATATACGGATGATTTTACAAAAGAAAAGCTGAACAGGATATTCTCCAATTAACAAATGTTTATCAGGAGAAAACTGAATTCTCCTGACGTTTACTTTATCAGCATTTTGATGCACAAGCCATTGCGTTGTTTCACCAAGGATTTCATCCCCGGCGTTATTGATTGTTTCTAATGAGAAAATTCCAATATTCATTTCGATTCCGGATTATCTTTCTTCTATTTTTAAAAATTTAATCAAACGCAGATAGGATTCTTTCAAATCAATCTTTGGCTGCCATCCCAGGTTTTTCATTTGTTCCGAAGATAACTTCATATGCGTATCAGATGCATAACCATAAATATTTTTTTGTGGAATATCGAAGACCACCTTGATTTTACCGCAGGCTATCTCATTGGCAATCATTTCAGCCATTTGCGCTATTGTTGTGTGGCAATTTTCATTGACAATATTATAAGCCTCACCGGTTTCCCCTTTTATCAACAAAAGGAGAATTCCTTCTATGGTCTCGCTGAGATAACAATAATTGCCTTCTGAAAGCCCTTTTGTGTGCAGGACGATATCTTTTTGAGACAAAACACTGCGGGCAAATTGAGCGAAAATTCTGTTTTCATCCGGAAGAATCCCTGCTCCGAATGTTTGAGCAAGGCGGGCAATTTTCACAGGAACCTGATATTCGCTTAGATACGAAATACATATATTTTCACACATTCGCTTGCTTTCCGGATAATTGCTTCTTACTGCCAATGGATTTATATATCCAAGGTCATCTTCCGTGGTCATCTTGCTTGAATCCGCAAATATGCCATACATTTCCATGGAGGAGATATAGACATACGATTTAACCTTTTTTACCCTTGCCAGTTCGAGTGTTTTGATGGTCCCGAAAACAGCTGTTTGAATCGTCTCGACCGGTTTTTCAACCATTGTTTTTGATTTGGTAACAGCGGCTGTATGGATGATATAATCAATGGGTTCATCGACTGCCAGATCATCAATTGTCAGGTCAACATTAATAAACCTCAAAGCGGGATCCGGAAGAAAATCTTTATAAATATCATTCGCCTTTTCTCGGCTGCGAACGACGGCATAAACACTTATGTCCAGATTTTTTTCTTTATTACCGTAAAGCAGGGTTTTTACCAGCATCGATCCGACCAAGCCGGTGGCTCCTGTAATTAAAAACCTGCCGGATTTCAAGCTCTCCCAGGGAATAGCGCTGTGAACTGTTTGTTTTAAATCTTCTTCCAATACCTGATTAATTGGCATTTTGCTCTTCAACCTTATAACTGTTATGAATTTTTTACTATTACATACCGATAATTTGAGAATTTTCCCGTGCGTCAAGAAGTGCACGGAACATATAAAAATCAGCCGGTGTGGTGATTTTTATATTCTCGGGCACTCCTTCCACCGTATGCAGTGTCATTCCGAATTCCCGCATCAGCATGGCTGAATCAATGATATTGGTATACCCGGTCTCATCCATCTTTTTGTGCGCGGCATAAATATCACGCAGGACAAAACACTGCGGGGCGCGTGCCATCATGCAGCGGGAACGGTCAACAACATCCGCGACATCTTCACGCTGATCCGTGGAAGAAATGACGATCGTTTCGATAGCGCGCGAGACAGTGATCGCATTGCCATGCTTTTTTACAGTGTCAATACAATCAGTGATGATCTGTGCAGTGATGAGCGGACGTACTCCGTCGTGGATGAGGACGATACTGTCTTCCGGATACAATTCAGCCGCTTTATAGATTCCATTGCGAATAGAATGTTGTCCGGTATCACCGCCGGGGACGATCGCGGAAACTTTGGTGATATAAAATTTTTTCAGCAGGGATTGCAGGTAGTCGATCCATCCTTCTACGCAGACCACAATGATGTGGTCAATATCCGGATGGCTTTCGAAGTGTTCCAGCGTGTAAATGATAACCGGCTTGCCATGCACTTCCAGAAACTGCTTCGGCAAGGCCTTTGCGTTCATCCGTTGTCCAACCCCACCTGCGAATATAATGGCGATATTCATATTTTTTTGTTTTCTCATTTATTTATCAGAAAGGAGCACTTGGGGACTGGCACCTTGTGTCGTAAAGCCGACACAAGCGTGCCTGTCCTCATGGGCGTTGTTGAATTCTAAATACTTACATTTTTAAATTATCTATATGGACTGATTAGATTTTGCTTATGATGTAATCATAAACATACTCACAGGCTTTTCCGGTTTCATAACTATGAAACAATTTATGGTTTTCGCTAATAGCCCGGATTTGCTCCTTCTGATCATAATCATGGATTTTTTGTTTCAGCTCTTCATTGGTTTTGCAAACCGCAAATCCCCACTTTTCGATCGGTGTACAAAGTCCGTTATTTTCCTCGTAGTATTCTAAGTCCGGAACAAATAGGAAACCGGGTTTTTTCAGTAACGAATAATCCCAGATAGAAGAAGAATAATCCGTGATCAAAACATCCGCCGCAATCAGTAATTCCTGCATATCCGGGTAATCAGTTGCATCTAAAAGGGAATTGTTCCGCAAAACCATGTCATCCCGATTCATCATGTTATGAGCGCGATAAAGGATGATCCAGTCACCGGAAAATCTATTTTGAAGCGAATTCAGCAATTCTTTAAAATCTATTTTTTCAGCCCAATTTAATTCGGATCGTCTATAGGTAGGAGCATATAAAACAATATGCATAGCTGAAGGAAGCGAAAAAAAATTTTTTACTTTTTCTTTGATTCCATAATGAACATCGGACTTGAAAAGAATATCATTTCTCGGTAACCCTGCATTCAGGACAGCACCTTCATAATGAAACGCGTCATGGATACAAACGTCCGTAAACGCCTTACTGCTGCTTAGTACCAATGTTGAATCCTTCATCGTCATTCGAACAATTGAAAGCCGAGCTTTCGATTGATGATATTGCGCCATACCTACCTTTTTATAAGCGCCGCCGCCATGCCAGGTACTGATAATTTCCTGCCCTTTACGCCCCGCTATTGCTTTCATCGGGCTTATGTTTGTTATGATAAATTTTGAACGCATATGTTCCAACGCGAAACGCAAACTTCTATATTCGATGAACCTGAGGTTTTTTGTTTCCATATTTTTATATCTTTCAGGTTCTTTTACAGCCCAGTACATAATAAAATCGTTTTTCTGATCCCGCTTTTGAATGTAATCAGAAATATACCTGGGGCTGTCAGAATACTCCTTCCCGTTGTAAGCAATCAGCAAAATCTGATTGTTTCGTAAAGGAATCAGGAAAGATAATTTTGAAAACAACCGCAGGATCTTTATGCAAAAATATTTAAATATAAAAAATTTTTTTTCCAATGAATTATCCTCAAACCCTCTCGTAATTGTAATAAACATCAAAAATATTATTAATGTATCTATTCAGAACGGAGCACATACCGGACAGCTTTTTTATTGTGGTGAAATCCACCCAAGAAAACTGTACTGGTGTTGCGTCACTCAAGTTCTGAACAGTTACGATTTGTGCTTTTCCCGCAGCAGCATCATGTATTGATCTTCAAGTTTTTCCGCAGCAATTTTGATATCGTAGCCTGCGTTCTTGATTATTTCTGACATATCTTCGCGATTTTTTTCCATAAGTTGATTGCTGATGATATAATCAGCCCAATATTCCGGTGACTCTGATAATGGTAAAAATGAAACAAGACCGGTTAGATTTACAGAATCGGGAACACTGTCTGATGCAGCGACTCTTAATCCGGAGCATTGCGCTTCAATAGCAACAATACCAAAACCTTCATAAAAAGAAGGGAATAAAAGAATATCCATTGCCTGCATTAAATCAGAAACGTCATTTCTCTGTCCCAACATGAACACTTTATCTTGTATTTTAAATTCTTTTATTCTTTTTTCGATTGCAGTCTTTTTGTCACCATCTCCGATGATCCACAAAACAGCATTTTGGTTCTTTTTCAAGATTTCATAGAAAACATTGACAGCAAAAATCGGATTTTTTTGCAATTCCAAACGTCCTGCGAATCCAATAATGAAGTTTTCTTTATTTCTTAATTTTTGTCGTATGTTTTTATTGAATTTAAATTTACCGGTTTCGATTGCATTGGGAACAATACAAAACTTATTGGATCTTATCCCCTTTTCTCCAAATAAATATAATCCCGCCTCCTTTGAGCAGGCAAATAACGCATCCGCCTTTTTTCTTATGATTACTCTCATTAATCCGGAAATTGTCTTTTTGAATAATCTATTTCCTTTTGATCCAGAAATGATATTCGGCTTAGAATTATGTGAATGAGAAATATAAACTATTTGATTATTTACTAAAATTGAAACGCAGGCATTCAGGAACGGATTATTGCTTTCAACATGGACGATATCATAATCTTTTTCATACAGTTTTTTCTTTAATTTTGGCAGTAACCTTATATATTCTGATATCCCATTATTTTTCTTTAAAATGTGTAACGCTTCTATCTTTGAATCAGACCAGACAGGATCAGATTCTTTGCTTTTCAGTGAATTTTCTCCGCAATATAAAACATCAAAATGGAACCGTTGATGATCTACATAACTGTAAAACGTATGCAGAAAACTCGCGATACCCCCATAGTTTCCATCTCCAATGGTCACATGTAAAATATTTATTGTTTTACTACTGTCCATTTAACTAAAACCTGAATTTGATTCATATTACCGAGCTCTATTTTCTTTCAAAAGAAAATGGAAGAAGTAAATCCATTTTTTTAATAATTTTGCTTAGTTCCGGTTTAATTCCAATTAAAGAACTTGCTTGAATTCCAAATTGACCGGAGGTGTTTTCATCCACAATCTAATAACATTTTTTTAACCGTATCAAACAATTGTGTAACCGGTGTCCATCCTGTTTTTTTCTGGAACTTTGTAGAATCAAGTCCTGACCATAAAAAAAATTCTGCATTTTCGATATTGATTACCGGTCGTTGATACCCCACATTTTCAGTTTCATCTGCGATGAGATTTGCTAATTCAATCAAAGTATATCGTTTTCTGTTCCAACCGACATTGTAAACAAGATCCCAATCACCTTTTGATTTAAGCATTGAAATAACAGCAGAAGGCACATCATCCGCATCAATAAAAGAAAAAACCTGTTTTCCACCCTTCAGGTTGATAACACCTTCTTTCGCAGATTTTATCAATCCTTTTAATACATTTTGACTTTGAGCAACAGGATCAAGGCGTAAATTTGTGTGATGCGGACAATCCCGCAGAATATCATTGAATAAAATTTCTGAGGCATACTTTGCCATCGAATAATGTGTTTCCGGAGCCGGCAGCGTTTCTTCTGTTCTGATTTCCGGTGTATTTCCATATATTCCCTGAGAAGACATATTGATCACACGGTCAGTATGAAGATCCGCAAGCTTATGGAAAACAGCAGCAGCAAAATTAATAGAGGAAGCAATATCTGCTGCCGGCTGCATACGGCGAGAAAAGGCCAAATGAACCGCCCCGTATAAATCCCAATCAACTTGACGTGAATGTAAGAATTCTTCATTGGTTAGATACTGAACGCGGCTAAGATCAATACCTGTATCTTGATTCTGCATACTTTGCACAAGATCCTTTGACCTTGTCAGGCCAAGTACATTCCAGGAAGTATTCTCTTGAATTGCGAGGGTTATCTTTGAACCAAGAAATCCATCCGAACCGGTAATCAAAATATTCATTGAAACTCTTTACAATTCGTAATTCAACCCCGCAAGAACCTCTTTTGTGTCATGGGGCGGGAGAATAATGCTGTTCCCATCTGCATCCAGAAGCTGAAAGAGCTCATTAGTGCGGTCGATGCGTTCCATAAGTTGTTCTTTTGTATCAGCGGCAATATGGATGCGGGTGGTATCCTGCACCAGGGTACCGGCAGAATCAGCGGGGATGGTGTGACCTACCCCATCCCGGCGGGCAATGTGAACCATCCAGGGGTAGGAATTCAAAGCCTTTTCCCCGCGGACTTCCGCGATCGTGGCACCCGGTTTGCCGAGAACATTCAGCGTGGCGTACCAGTGTTTGAAATGTGGGTCAAAGGTCACCTTTTCTCCCATGGAACCGGTCAGCGCCAGTTCCATCAGATGTTCAAAGGTGTTGTAGCCATTTTCCACTTCGAGGATCTGGTACGTCTTACAGCCATTCAGCCGCATACCGGCCTCATAACAGTACAGCTCCTCACCCTTCACGATTGCCTGAATGAAAAGCGAACCGTTTTTGATTCCAATCCCCTGCAGCATGGCTATGATCTTGTCGTTATATTTCTCAAGGATCAGATCCGTATAGCGGCTGGGATAGATATAAAGATCAGGCGCTTTTGACGCGCTTTTTTGTTCGGTGTTGAAATAGCGGTCATGGATCGCCGCCAGCTGAATGTCACCATCCTGGGCGATATAAGTCAGGTTGATCTCATCATAAGGCAGATACTGCTCAACGATCACGTCACCGACTTTCGATTTTGACATTGCAATTTCATATCCGGCTTCCAATTCCTTTGAATCGCGACAGGGAATAACACCGACCGCGCTTGCCGCGTCAACCGGTTTGATAATAACCGGATAAGCAATATCCTGCTTAAAGATATCTTCAATTGATTGAATGATGTATTCTTTCGGGACCGGTACACCGTATTTCTGACAGGTATGCTTGAAATACTTCTTGTTCGTGCTCATTTGGAGCTGCTCCACCGTAAAAGGCGCATACATACCCAAACGATCCGCTAATTTACGGACAATTGGTCCGAGACGTTCATTGAATGCGGTGATCACGCCGTCATAATGCTCTGAAAGGCACAGTTCTGCCATGTCATCTTCATCATAGGCGCTTACATCGTGAGCGTAGTCCGCAAGACTTTTCGCAAGTGTCCCCTTGTTATAATCAGCCACACCAACTGTTACGCCGTTGCGGTGAGCCAGATCAATCAAATCGACGGTATTGTTCAGCCCACCGACAAGTAATATCTTTTTTCCCTTCAGTCCTCTGATCAGCATTTTTCTGTATTAGTCCATACGATAAGCTTCATAGCGTTCCGCGAAGTGCGCTCCTACAGCGATCTCACCGAAAGTACATTCACGGCCATCAGCGATATCGATAGCAGCTTGTACCGTATTGACGCCGGCCATGCAGGAATAAGTCGTCCCGGCAGAAAACCGCGGATTAATCTCCATGATTTTGTATCCGGAATCTGTCTCAAAAAATTCCATATTGCAGACACCGTTCAGATCAAGCTTTTCCATTATTTCATCGCAGATTTCTGAAAGCTTATCATCGTGAATAATTTCAACCGCAATTCCGCAGCCATGCGAATTACGAAGCAGCTCACGGCGCTGAATTTGATTTTTTTGACCGGTTTTGCGGTTTCTGACACAATCCACTGTGATGTTTTGACCGGTGATAAATTCCTGAACCAGTATCTTTTTTCCAAAATCATCCGGATAAACCAATGACTTCAATTCCGCTGAATTATTGATTTTTACACATCCCGCACTTCCGACGCCTTCCACCGGTTTGATGAATAACGGAAAAGACGCTCGTTCAGCATCTGTGTAATTCTTATATGATTTAATTCCTATGAAAGGTATGTTTTCAGAAATCCAACTGTTGAAAACATCTTTGTAATGGCAGATTTCTGCGAACTCCCGGTTTACGACACAAAGCTTTGTACCGATTTCCGAAAATTTTTCTCTGTTCTCCGCAAGCTTTACAACCTCTTTATCGATAACGGCAAAATAATATTCCACCTGATGATCCCGGCAAAAATCAATTACAAATGGCAGATATTCATCATTGACAGCAAGCGGAAACTTGTAATATTCATCCACATCCAGCGAAGTGGCAATTTCATATCGATTATTGATGTCCGCTCCGAGAATGTAATACCTTCCGTTTTTTTTCAGTTCACTGACAATAGAAGCTGCTGTTACAGTCCCGATTGCAGTTACAAGAACTTTATGTTTCATAAAGAACCTTCTTTTTCCATTCTCGCTAACTGGTTTTTATAGCTTGTAGCAATTCCATCGTCATCGTAACCAACAAAATAACTGATACCCCGTCCAACCGCCTGATCACTGCGATGTCGTAAAGAAAATACCATTTTTATCAGAAGAATAACCATTCGCATATCAAGAAGAAAACTCACATTTTCTACATACCAGATATCATTTTCATACGACCACTGGTATAAACTGCCGTTATTCCATTCGTTATGTATTATCCGAGGACATTCCAGACCCGGACGCAAAGCTGTGCGCATTTTATGTCGGTCTGACATACGATCATAAATGAAAACCGGCTGCGGGCGCGGTCCAATGATAGACATATCTCCTTTCAGCACGCTCCAAAAATTCAGCAGCTCATCAAAGGAATACTTTCTCATGATTTTTCCAAATTTTGTTGTACGCTCCGAAGGCGGAAGAAGTTTTCCTTCCGAATCGGTTTTGTTATTCATGTTGCGGAATTTGACCATCATAAAATGTTGACCGTTTTTCCCTACCCGGGTTTGTTTGAATAAAATCGGCCGTCCGACATCTAAAAATGTACAAATTCCCAAAATAAAATTTATTGGCAGCAGAATTATAAAAACAGGAATTGAAATCAATAAATCCAAAAACCGTTTCCCATATTTTGTGTAAAAAGTACATCTTGGATGAACTTTTTGGGAATTCTCATTTACCTTTTGCAAATTTCTTTTTTTCAGAAGCTCTGCAATTTTTCCTTCTTCTGTCGAAATCAGATTATCGTTACCGACAGATTTATCCATTATTTGACTAATCCATTTATCGAATCTATAACAAATTGAATCTCTTCCTCTGTCATACCATAGAACATAGGAAGGGATAGTTCGGTTTGGCTGATTTCCTCAGCGATGGGGAAATCACCCTTCTGGAAGGCCAGGTCACGGTAACATTCCTGCAGGTGCATTGGGATGGGATAGTGCTTGTTGGTCATAATGCCGTGATCATTCATGTGCTTTTCCAACGCATCCCGACTTGAACAGCGCACCGCGAAGATGTGCCAGACCGGTTCTGCGTAATCCGGGACTGTCGGCAGAATAACATCCAAGTGTTGAATCTCCGCAAGATAACGCTTCGCGATGCGGCGGCGTTCCGCGTTCATGCGGTCCAAATGTGGGAGTTTTGCAGAAAGGAAAGCCGCCTGTATTTCATCCAGGCGGGAGTTGTTCCCCTGATAGATATGATGATACTTGTAATCCGACCCATAATTACCCAGGGCACGGATCTTTTTCGCCAATTCTTTATCGTTGGTCAGCACCGCACCCGCATCGCCCAGCGCACCGAGATTCTTCCCCGGATAGAAGGAAAACCCCGCTGCATCACCGAAGGTTCCGACAAGCTGTCCCTTATAGCGGGCGCCATGCGCCTGAGCGCAGTCTTCTACTACACGCAATTCCCTCTTTCTGGCGATTTCCATGATCGGATCCATATCACATGGCTGACCATAAAGATGAACCGGTATGATTGCTTTCGTTTTCTCCGTAACAGCCGCCTCGATCCGGGAAGGATCAATATTGAAGGTGCGGATATTCGGTTCAACAAACACCGGTTTTGCACCTACATAGGTGACCGCCAAAGCTGTGGCAATATAGGTGTTGGAAGGAACGATCACTTCATCTCCTTCACCGATACCGAGGGATTTGAGAGCGAGCATCAGCGCATCAAGTCCGTTGCCGACACCAACACAGTGTTCTACGCCATGATAAGCGGCAAAGGCTTCTTCAAAGGATTTATTCTCTTCTCCCTTTATATACCAGGAACGAGCAAAAACTCGGTCAAAAGCACCGCGTAATTCTGCATCAAGTTCACGTTCCATCGAGCGAAAAGAAACAAAAGGAATATTCATTCTTTTATACTTAAGAGGATTTATTGAGATTCACCTTATCAGATCCTGCTCTGTATTTGCGGCTGTATTCAAGAAATTCATCATAATTCCGGATGTATTCTTTTGGATCATAATACCCTGATGCGAGCACACACAAAACCGATCCGCTTTTTTTCCATACCATCTCGCGCCAAATTCCCGGCATCAACAGCAAACCTTTATCAGGTCTGTCCAGAGTAACAGTATTTCTTGTTGTCCCATCATCCAGAATCAGATCGATAACACCATACGGACAAAATAACAACTGACAATTCAATTTATGGGCATGATATCCGCGATGAAATTCGGCTTCAGTTTCTGTGATCCAATAGACACGGCGGATCGAAAATGGAATATCGCGCTTTTCCTCAAGTGTTGACAATATCCCGAAGCCCGGATCATCATGACCAATTGTTTTAATATTGATGATACGGTACGTGAAATCAACCAAATTAAATTTCAATCCCATTTCCCTACAGGCGTTGATCATATACTGAGGAACCATTTTATGATCAAGGCCATAGATATATACACGATCAATCAGGTCCCAACAAATCGCAGAAGCTGCTCTTTCCCATTTTTTGATGACCGGGATTCCTTCAACAATATCTGCTTTGCTATTTTTCAGCAGATAAATATAACGAACATCAAAATCCTGTTCCTGCAATCTTTGAATACCCTCATTAAGGAAGCCATCCATTGTCATCAAAAGTACTGTCTTACGTGCAGGCTTTTGTATGAATTTTTTCAATATATACTTCCAGATTATATGTACGCCAATAAAAAGAACGAAATAGATAAGGTAAGCCAGAGTTATCGTTAGCCTGGAATAATCCGTACTTTTCCTGAATAAAAACAGAATTACAGCCAGTGTAATATAACTGTATCCGACATGTTTTATTCCCTCGTATAATTCCTTTTTTTTCCTTCGTCTCAACACTCTCTCAAGTGTATTGAACACAGCCGTAATGAAAAAATCAATCACGGCCATAATAATTACAACAAAAATATGCTTATTTAGCGTATATTCATTTTCAGGTTTATATTGAAAGATATAAACCTGAAAAGCAAGATAATTGGAAGTTAAGAGTAATAAAAAATCTAATAGAACAAAGCTCAGATATTTTATACGCCCATAATATATTTCATCTTTCATTTTTTTCTTTTATTGCTTTCGATTAGGTTAAAAGATTTCGGTATATGATTCAATGTTTTTGGGCTGAAAACTTTCAGTTTTTCAAAAATAACTAAGGTCTCTGTGGCTTCAGCAGACAAGGCGATGCCATCCACGGAGCTTTCATTCCGCTTGCTTTTACGAACTTTCCACATCAGAATATCCTCTTTCATCCGGAATTCGAGTGTGAGAGTCTCGCTTCTTATCTCAACCTTCAGCATGTGCAATAGAGTAGTTTCAAAAGCAGTCCGCGTTCGGTTTCATGGTGCGCATCGCATCGGATTTCACGGTTATGGTTCACGGATTGTTACACAACCTTTAAAAATAAACGAATATCCGTATCTCAAAGTGATCCATACTCATAATATAACTAAATTGAAATCCTGTTACTTTCCGCTATTTACAAATCATACCACAACTTTAGTATTCAAAAAACAAATCAATCTGCGAAAATAACAAAAATCTTTTCACAAAAATATGAATCAAGAATCAATCAATTCAGCAATAAGAAATAAGCAATGAGTATAGGAACGTTTGCCGGGGATAGTCCGGACAAAACATCTGTTTCTTAACGCATAATCTTTCAGGTGAATACTTACAAGTTTATTCTTTTATCAATATATATTCCAAATATATTCCTACAAAAAAGTAACAGGATTTCAAATTAGTTACATGCAAAACATTTCCATTGAGTTTAAGACAATTACACGCATAATAATCTTCTATATATAAATATATATCTAAATTAAGGAAGGTATATCATGTGTAATACAACTGACCCCATTCGCGACAAAAAACAATTATATGCGCTGACCGACTATTTTTTGAATAAAAAACAGATGCGGAACTATGTGCTTGTCATATTCGGTGCGTACACAGCACTGCGAATCAGCGACCTGCTTTCCCTTAAGTGGGCAGACGTTTATGACTTCGAGAAAAAACAATTTCTCAAACACATTGATCTGACCGAAAGAAAAACCGGAAAATCGAAGAGAATTGCACTCAACAAACGCATTCTGGAAGCGCTGAAGAAATATTTTCCTCATCGGAAAGGGAAATTCATCTTCAGCAATGGCAGAAAAGAAGAAAAAGCCATCTCCCGCGTACAGGCGTGGCGCATCATTTCCAATGCCGCGAAAAAAATTGATGTAAAGGGAAAAATCGCCTGCCATTCCCTGCGGAAAACATTCGGATACCATGCCTGGAAATATATGCATACACCGCTGACACTATTGGTGGTAATCTTTAATCACTCCTCCGTCGAGGTCACCAAACGATATCTTGGGATTGAACAGGATGAACTTGATGATGTCTACCTGAATATTCAACTCTGCTGATTCCTTGCATAGATATAATGTAATTTCTATCTTTTTTTCGGATATATTTGTTTTGTGTTTTAAAGGACCATTCCCAATGCCCAGCAGAAAAAGTTATATGGAACTTTTTTATTTCTATATCGTTTATGGATCAGACAAAAAAATTTGGGGGTAAATTCTCATGAAAACCAGAAATATCTTTTTATTCTTTATCCTGATCAGTCTTTTCACAATCACCGCCGCGGTTCACGCCGACGGGAACACACCTTACTGGTACACTCAGCCGCAGCAGACCTACCCGATCCCTCAGCTGTATCCGATCGGTCAGATCCCGCAGCAGAATACGCAGCCCCAACAGTCCCAGCCGAGACCGTCCTACCCGGTCTATCCGGAACCCCAACAGCCGCAGCCGAGACCGTCCTACCCAGTCTATCCGGAACCACAGCAACCCGAATATAAACCTTACCCCAATCAAGGTCCGATTTATGATCCCTGGTCCGGTCTGTATTTTTATCCGATCAACGAAGACGATCCATATCAGAATCCTTATCAGAGTCCATATCCGTATCAAAACCAATATCCCAACCAGCCTTATGAACCGTACCAACCGTATTATCCTGGAAATGGCTATTCCAATGTACAGGTCAACAAGCAGTGGTGTTATAACGGATCCATCAACCTTACCTGGACAATCACCAACACCACAAATGAATATTGGGACAAAAAGAACATCGACATCAAATGCACATCCGGATGTCATCTGCTCACCAAACCGGAAAGGACACTGTGGGATCTTCCCTACTCTGTCAACCGGGGCGGACAGCTGAGCTTTACTGTCAACATTTGGCCGCCGATGTACAGCGAAACGATGTCTTTCGCAATCATAGCCGGATCCAAAACACTTTATCAGTTCAGCGTGAATCCGAATTAATTTTAGGGGATAGGCAGAAGTAAGAATAATTCTTATTACTCAATATACAATATTCAATATTTCCTAAATCTTGTCCCTATTCTCCCGACTTCAGCAAGAGGTTTTAAATCAGTCACACAAGAGGATCTCCCGGATATGTGTGACTGATTGATTTTATTAAATAATTACGCTTTTCATGTATAATATTTATTGAAATGATCCGGTATATGAGAAAGCAGTATGGGATAAGTTATGGTATTCCTGCAGCATCAGGCCACTATCCATGCGCTGCGTTCGATTAGCAAATGATAAAGGAGAAAAACATGAAAAGACTGCACGTATTCGTTCTTTTACTTTTGACATTCTTATTAATGTATCAAATCGGCCTTGCGGATAATCTCACTTTTGAAGACTATCTATACACTGTTCTTGAGAATGACAAAATCGAAATTGTGCGGTATACCGGAGAAGCAGAATCACTGATCATACCCAAAACAATGGATGGATATGACGTTATTTCTATCGGAACAAACGCTTTTTCCCGCAATGAAACACTGAAAGAAGTTGTGATACCGGAAGCTGTAACCGCCATCGGGAATTATGCCTTTGCCGAATGTACCAACATTCAGAGCGTTTCTCTTCCGGAGGGTCTGGGCTCACTTGGGGATTTGGTTTTCCAGGGAGATGTGAAGCTGCAAAATATAATCCTTCCGGATGGGATCGTTCACATCGGCATCAATCCTTTCGACCGCTGTGATTCACTTACAGAAATTGTATTTTCCGGTGATAATCCTTATTATTTTACCGAAGAGGGAGTTTTGTTTGACCGCAGGAACACAACACTGACCGCATATCCTGCCGGGAAAACCGATACGGAATATGTCATCCCGGAATGGGTCACCGAAATCGCATTGGCCGCTTTTTCCGAAAACAATTATCTGAAAGAAATCACCATACAGGACGCCGTTGCAGTAATGAATGGGAATCCGTTCTGCGGGTGCCTGAGCCTGACAAAAATCAACATTTCGCTATTCAATCGGATGTTTGAAATGCACTCCGGTGCTTTATATAACACGCATGAACTGGAACTGATTGCTTACCTGTGGGGTTCGGATGCAGACAGTTATACGGTTCAAAGGGGGACCAGATCGATCGGGCAGGAATCATTTTACAAACACGCTGAATTGAAAAAAATCAACCTGCCGCAAACGGTTGTCACGATCAAGGATGCTGCTTTTGCAGAAAGCGGCTTGACATCGATCAACATTCCTGACAGTGTTATTTCACTCGGAAACAATACCTTCAGCGGCTGCCCGGATTTGAAAAACGTCACGCTTCCCTCCGGTCTGACCTGGCTCGGCAGATACGTTTTTTCTGAATGTACCGCTCTGAAATCGATCAGCTACCCAAAGGGGCTTGACTCCATCGGGGAAGGCGCCTTTTATCAATGCACTTCACTTTCAGAATTAAAATTCCCGGAGAACTTACATTTTATCGGAGACTTTGCCTTTATGGAATGTAGCGGGCTTACCTCCGTTGAATTTCCCGATCAGTTATATTCCATCGGACGCGGGGCTTTTTACGGTATCGAAGACCTGACCGCCATCCTTACTCCCGGTACATTGGCTGAGGATTGGGCAATCCAGAATGAGATTCGTTACAAACGGAAAAATGTTACTTACATGGATGATACTTTTATTTGAAACAGATTAATTAAAATTATCGTTCCGATGTCTTTATCTGAACAGATACATGATAAAATAATTTTGTTTGCGGGTCTGAACCGGCTCGCAGCGCTTTGGAGAAACGAATGGATAAACCAGTATTGATTATTATGGCTGCCGGGATGGGCAGCCGTTACGGCGGATTGAAGCAGATGGACAGCATCGATGAATACGGACATCTGTTGATGGATTATTCTGTATTTGATGCGAAACGTGCCGGATTCGACAGAGTGATCATCGTTGTCAAACCTGAAAATGAAGCGTTATTCGAAGAAAAAATCGGCAGCCGCCTGCGCAAATACATCAAGGTAGACTATGCGCATCAGGTTCTTGAAAATCTGCCAGCGGGGTTCAATGTCCCGGAAGGACGGACAAAACCCTGGGGCACCGCCCATGCTGTGCTTTCCGCAAAAGATCTTGTCCATGGTCCGTTCTGCGTCATCAACGCGGATGATTATTACGGGGAACATCCTTATCGCAGTATCTATGAATTTCTCACAAAGGATACCGACCCTTCCCATCATGTGATGTCCGGATTCCGCATCGAAAACACCCTGACCGAAAATGGATATGTTTCCCGCGGCGTCTGCTCAACAGATGAAAACGACCATCTGACCGGAGTCAAGGAATGTCTGCATATCGTTCCTGCGGAAGGCGGGGCGCTTTACACTGAAGGTGAAACAGAGCAGTTCCTGCCGAAAGGCACGATTGTTTCGATGAATTTCTGGGGATTCCAGTATTCCATGATGCAGGAGATCGAAGACCGATTCAGCGGATATTTACAGGAAAATCTGCCGGTCAATCCGCTGAAATGTGAATATTTTCTCCCGCTGATCCCAAATGCGCTGATCAGCGAGGGCAAAGCCAGTATTACCGTTCTCCCGACGGATGAACGCTGGTACGGCGTTACCTATCATGAAGACAAGGATTCTGTTGTCGCCGCGCTCAAATCTATGCGTGAAAGCGGGAAATACCCGCTGACACTGTGGGAATAGAATTAGTTAGGAGTGAGGAGTTTGTGGTTGGTAGTTAGTAGTTGGTAGTTGATGGTTAGTGGCTGAACGTTAGCAGTTAGTAGTTGGTAGTTGGAGCTGTAAATTAAATTTATTTTTTTAGGCATGAGAAATTCTACAATTCTGAAAATTTATGTACAAAGATGTGACACCTTATGCCTAAAACCTAACACCTAAAACCTAACACCTGAAACCTGACACCTAAACCCTAAAACCTAAAACCTGAAAGACCTGAAAATGGAGGATTTATGACGAGAGTATTACTCTGCGGAGGAGCCGGATATATTGGCTCTCATACAGCAGTTGAGCTGCTGGAAAATGGTTATGATATTGTGGTCGTTGATGACCTTTCGAATTCCAGTAAAGAATCACTGGAACGGGTAAAAAAGATCACCGGCAAGGATTTCCCTTTCTATCAGGCAGATGTCTGCCACAAATCGGCACTGGACAGAATCTTTGAAGAAAACCAAATCGATGCCGTGATCCATTTTGCCGGGAAAAAAGCAGTGGGTGAATCGGTACAGATCCCGCTGGAATATTACCGCATCAACCTGAACGCCACCCTTGCATTATGCGAAAGCATGATCCAGCACGGCGTGATGAACATCATCTTTTCCTCCTCCGCCACTGTCTACAGCGCGGACAACAAAGTGCCTTTCACGGAAAAATCCCACCTTGGCTGCTCCAATCCCTATGGCTGGACAAAACTGATGAACGAACAAATTCTGCAGGATATCGCCAAAGCTACCCCGGGATTTTCCGTTGTGCTGCTGCGCTACTTCAACCCGGTCGGAGCTCATCCGTCAGGTTTGATCGGTGAGGATCCGCAGGGGATTCCCAATAATCTGATGCCTTTCATCGCCCAGGTCGCTGTCGGCAAACGGGATCACATCAACGTCTTCGGCAATGATTATGACACACCCGATGGCACCGGCGTACGCGATTACCTGCATGTGGTCGACCTGGCTTCCGGGCATGTTGCCGCACTGAATTATGTGATGAATCACGAGGGAACGGAAATCTTCAACCTGGGAACCGGCAAAGGTGTCTCCGTTCTGGATATGATCAAATCCTATTCCAAAGCCTGCGGCCGCATTCTGACATACGTCATCGCACCGCGCCGCGCCGGCGACCTCGCCACCGTTTATGCCGATGCCACAAAGGCTAAGGAAGTCCTCGGCTGGACTGCCACAAAAACCCTTGACGACATGTGCGCCGATTCCTGGAACTGGCAGAGCCATAACCCGAACGGATACCATTAATAAATAAGAAATAAGAAATAAGAAGTTATAGCAATTCTGGCGGAGAAAACCGGACTGACGTAAGCAGTAAGCAGATTAGATGAGCCAATCAGTGGCTTTTCTAATCTGCTTTTTTACCTTACATTGTTATGAGACTCTTCTTTTTTTCCGTCAGTTCTTATCACTACGGTCGCGGATAAGGAGAAGAGCGCCTTTTTTGAGGGAGACCTCGGCGGTTTTACCGGGTATGGGCTCGTTGCTGACCGCGTATTGATACTCCGAATCAATTATTGCATTATTCAGTGTATATTTAGCATTTTTGATCGTAACTCCTCCTGCAGCGCCGGCAATGGAAACCAGAGAAAAATACGGATATGCGCAATCAATTTTTCCGACAACTCCGGGGCTGATGATTTCCATTTCGGAATAATCATCCACGGCAAGAGCTTTTTTTCCGCGGTTGGTGAGCCACAGCAATACATAAATATTGCCGAGCGTATGATCCAAACGGTCTCCAAACACACCCAGCAGCAGAAATTCATCATACCCACGGGCGGTCATCTCACGGACAGCTGCCATGGAGTCCGTATCGTCCTTTTCATGCGGCAGCACAATGGTTTCGACTGGTAGATGAGGATTTTCAGCCGAGTCTAAATCCGCGATGATCAAATCCGCTTCCACCCCAAGACCTGAACGATGTTTCAGTCCGCTGTCGCAGCACACGATAAAGTCATCCGGACGCAGATACGTCCGGATCACCTCATAATTGTGAATTGCGGCGCCGCCGATAATCACACAGCGGGTCATTTATTCCACCCAATAAACACGGCCGGGCTTGCGGGGTGCGGCAGCGGGTGTTTCCCCTTCGATGTAACCAACTGCACAGTGACCGATCCCTTCATAGTCACCTTCAACGCCGAGATCTTTGAGCAATTTCTGCCATTCTTCGGTTTCAAACTCTTCCTTTGCCCGATGAATCCATATGCTGCCAAGGCCAAGAGAATGCGCTGCCAGCATCATGTTCCCGATCACAAGGCTGCCGTCATAGACATAGGTGAATGCACTTTTATCAGCAAGGACAATAAAAACCACCGGAGCCCCGTAAAAAGGATCGACGCCTTCTTTCCATCCAGCAATTTTCCGGTTTAGGTCAGCAAGTCTGTCACGGATCTCTTTGTTTGTGACAGCGATGATCAATCCGGCCTGTTTTCCCATGCCGTTGGCTGCGTAAAGACCGGCTTCGACGATCTGATCCAGGTCTGCCTTTTCCGGCATATCCGGTTTGAATTTCCGGATGCTTCTTCGTTCTTTCATTGCGTTGATGATTTCGTTCATGGATAAATCCTTTCATTTATATAAAATAACGATTTTGAGGTTAAACACATGAGGAAAGCAAGGAGCGAGAAGGAAGGAGAAAAAAAAGTTATATTCCTCCGCTCAGTGCTGCACAGGGGGACAGGCACACTTATGTCGGCTTCGCGGCACAAGGTGCCAATCCCTCATGTGCTTCGTCCAGTCCCGCATGTGCTTCGTGCTGAACAATAAGCTTCGCGACTGTTAATTATAAACATAAATCACCTGTCCGGATAAATCACATCCTGATTTAAAGTTATAATAACCGTATGGAGAGAAAAACAAAACGAACATTAAACCTTTCAAATCTGTCAAAAACGTCTCTGCTGCTTTTTATCTGCTTCGGCATTGACAAATGTGTTGCCGTATTGCGGCAAATGATCATCGGACGGCAATTCGGCCTTTCCGTCGAACTGGACGTCTTCAACATCGCGAACAATCTGCCCGACATGCTCTTCACCCTCATCAGCGGCGGAGCGCTTTCCATGGCATTGATTCCGGTAATGTCCGACATTATCAATAAAGACGGAAAGAAAGCCGGATGGAAACTGTTTTCTTCCGTCGCCAACCTGTCCTTCCTCTGTGCGGCCGGGCTTGCCATATTGACAGCTATTTTTGCCAAACCGCTGGTTGTTTCCGAAATCGGGATCGCACCGGGTTTCACGCCGGAACAGCAGTCCTCAGTGATTCACCTGATGCGCATGAACCTGATTGCCATGCTGATTTTTGCACTGAGCGGCTATGTGGTCGGCGGATTGCAGGCGAACCGGCATTTTCTGATGCCGGCGCTGGCTCCGATTTTTTACAACATCGGTCAAATTTTCGGAGCGGTTGTCCTTTCCCCCTCGGAACCATATCGAATCGGTCCGCTGTCCCTGCCCTGCTTTGGAATGGGGATCGACGGACTGGTCTGGGGCGTTATCATCGGAGCTGCCGCCCATCTGCTGATCCAGGTGCCGGCTTTGTTTCGTCACAATTTCCGCTGGTTTCCAATGATTGCGCTGCATGACCCGAGTGTGCTGCGGGTGCTGCGGGTTTTAGGTCCCCGCATTCTTTCTGTATTTTTTATCCAACTCATCTTCATCATTCGGGACAATTACGCATCCCGTCTCGCTTCCGGAGCAGTCACCGCGCTAAGTTATGGGTATATGTTCCAGCAGCTTCCGGAAACACTGATCGGCACAGCCATAGGGACCGCGATTCTGCCTTCCCTTTCATTATATATTTCCAATGAGGACGCAAAATCTTACAGGGAAGTTATTGAAAAAGCCTGCCGCATCGCTCTTGCGCTTTCTCTCGGCGCCGCCGCCATCATGGCCGTCGGACTCGGTCCTCTTATCGGTGCCTTCTTCGCTTTTGACGAGACACAAAACCTGCTGATGATGCGCACATTGCAGGGAT
Source organism: Anaerolineaceae bacterium (assembly GCA_017417055.1). GTDB lineage: Bacteria > Chloroflexota > Anaerolineae > Anaerolineales > Anaerolineaceae > Flexilinea. The sequence goes on along the minus strand of JAFPZX010000200.1, from coordinate 26,705 downwards.
TTTTAGTCGGACTTGCGGGACATTGCCTGTTAGAGATTGCCAACCGTGCTTTTTATGCACAGGAACAGGCTCTTGTTCCCCTGTTGGGAACGATACTCAATGTCATAATTTATATCATTTCCGGGTTCCTGTTGTTCCAAAAACTTGGGGCACCCGGACTCAGCCTGACCGATTCCATAGCATTCACCGTCCAGGCAATTTTGTTGCTGCTTGTGCTCGCGAAACCGGAAAGATTTCTTCAGTTACTTAAGGGAAAAACATTTCTCAGCGCTGTCACGGACTTGCGAAAAACGCTGCTCCGTTCCATTCCGGGAGCCGCTGCAGCCGGGGGTATCTGTTTTGCAGTTATGTCCATCCCAAATATAAATAATCTGGTAAAATCTATATTAGGGATGACAGCAGCCCTGTTTTTTTACGGTTTCATCATCCTGCCCGAAATTAAACTACTAAGACGTTTCTAAGGAAATCCTGATTTATTCTCGTGAAATTGGAGGAAGTTCAGAGCTTTTCTAAAAGAAACATGATCTGAGAACAACCGATAACGAGGGAAAACATGAACCAAATGCCAAATCAAAATCAACAGACACCTTATCCGCCCATGAATACGGCTCAACCTGGGAATCCGCAGGGATACCCGCCGCAGCAGCCGCATCCAAACGGACAGCAATGGAATGCAGCACCGAATTTCAGCGGACAGCCAATGCCAAACCAGCCGGGGCCGCAGCAGTCAAATTCGAATAAAAAACAAGGGAAAAACAAAAAAGACAGCAAAAAGAAAAAGGGGAATGGCTCTATCGTCGGTTGGATTTTACTCGGTATTGTTTTAATGATCGCACTTGGTATTATCGGCGGTGTTTTGGGTTACAACGCAGCCATCAGTGCACGTCAGGCAGAATATACGCGCAGGTCCATGATGGCAGCTGCTGAACAGTATCAGATGGCATTAGCAGATATTGAACAGGGAAAATTTCAAAATGCCAAAACACGTTTGGACTATGTGATTGAAGTTGACTCCGCATATCCCGGCGCAATGGAAACATATCAGACTGTCATGCTGGCGCTTTACCCAACCGCCTCCCCAACTCCGATGATGACAGCCACTCCTGCCCCGACAGCAACAGCAGACACACGCGGAGAAGAAGAAATGTTCCAGGCCATTCAACAGGCTATTTACAGTCAAAACTGGGAATATGCCATTAACATGATCAACGAACTTAGAGACCGGAACATCAGCTACCGAGGTATTGAAGTCGATGGCTTGTATTATATAGCCCTCCGTAATCATGGAATTCAGCAAATCCAAGCCGGATACCTCGAAAATGGTGTTTACAATATCGCGCTGGCTGAATCATTCGGTCCGATTGATAACCAGGCAGACAGCCTTCGCAGCGCAGCCCGTGCTTACCTGGCAGGTGCAGGTTTTTGGGAAATCAACTGGAACAAAGCTCTGGAGTATTATTCCAATGCGGCGCAGGTCATGCCCAATCTGATGGATCGCGCCACCGGCTTAACCGCCAACCAGCGTTATGCAGAAGCTTCTTTTGCGGTTGCTGGAGAATATGCGGCAAGAGAAGACTACTGCGGCGCCATTCAGTTTTATCAACAGGGTCTGCAAATTTCTGCGCCGGAATCTGTTCAAATGACTGCAACTGCTGTTTATCTTGAGTGTTATCCGCCGGAGCCGACAGCTGTTCCGGCAGAACCAGGGAACGAATTTTATCAAGATCCGAATCAGTTCGAGTATCCTGACGAAAATTTATATGTAAACCAGGACTTTTACATTGCAGACGGTCAGTAATCAATTGAGAACAGAACACTGCCATCTCATTAAATGCTGCTGATTTTCTTTGTCATCTTTTTTTAAGATTTGAGCGGCTTATGATATAATGATTAGTCGCTTATAAAATATTTTATGGGCAGATTGTGCCTTAAACCGCTGTATTCATACAGTCTGTTTTTATCACATAAACCAAATGATGCAAAACATCATATAACGAAGGAGAAAAAACGTGGAAACGAAAGGTTTGGTTGCATTAGGAATCAGTCTCGCATCACCGGAAACCATCCGCAGTTGGTCACACGGCGAAGTTTTGAAACCGGAAACCATTAACTACCGACGTCTCCGCCCGGAAAAAGATGGCCTCTTTTGTGAAGCTATCTTCGGGCCGACCCGTGACTGGCAGTGCTATTGCGGAAAGTATAAGAACCCGCGTTACAAAGGGATCATCTGCGACAAGTGCGGAGTTGAAGTAACAAAAGCGTCTGTCCGCCGCGAACGTCTCGGTCATATTGAACTTGCAACCCCGATTGCTCATATTTGGTATACACGCCGTATCCCGTCATATCTCGGTTTGCTTTTGGATATTTCCCGCAGGAACTTAGACCGTGTGCTCTATTTTGCACAATATATCGTCACCTATGTCGATGAAGAAGCAAGACAAAAAGCGCTCAGCAAATTGGAAGATGATATCACCGGAACAGAACGCGAACGAGCGCAGGAAGTAAACGCAAAGATCCTGAGCGTAAAACGTGAACGTGATGCAAAACTGAAGGCACTGCAGGAAAAACGAGACCAGCTCCAATCCAGAGGAGAAGAAGAAATCAGCAAGCGTCTGGATCCGGTAATGCGCGAAGGCCAGCGTCTGGAACAGACCCTGCAGGATTCTGTGGGACAGACTGCGGCTGTTGACCTGCATTTTAATGCAGCAGACATGACCGTTGTCAAAGCAGGAGAAACCATTTCCTTCCAGCACATTTCCACCGTTCAGGATGCTGTTCGTGAAAAGCTCGAATCTCTCGAGAAGGATATCAAACTGCAGCAGCAGGCTGATATTGAAAAACTCGACATGGAAAAGATGAAAGTTCGTGCTGAAGCGGAAGAACAGATGGAAGCACTGCGCAGCCAGCACGCTGACCAGTCCAGTGAAACACAGAGCCAGAATTCCAAACTCCGCGAAGAGCTGGAAGATCTGCAGCCTTTCACTTTCCTGAGTGAAACAACCTACCGTGAACTGCGTTCCCGCTGGGGTCAGGTTTTCCGTGCCGATATGGGTGCTGAAGCTTTTTATGATATTCTCAAGCGCCTGGATCTTGACCAGCTTTCCAAAGATCTGTGGAATGAAGTCCGCACAACAAAATCCAAACAGAAGCGCAAGAAGGCTACTTCACGCCTGAAGGTCGTTGAATCGTTCCGTGCGTCCCATAATCATCCGGAATGGATGATCATGTCCGTTCTGCCGGTCATTCCTCCGGATCTGCGCCCGATGGTTCACTTGGATGGCGGTCGTTTTGCCACATCCGATTTGAACGATCTGTACCGCCGTGTCATCAACCGCAACAACCGTCTGAAGAGACTGCTGGAGCTGGGTGCCCCGGATGTGATCGTCCGCAATGAAAAACGTATGCTGCAGGAAGCCGTTGACTCTCTGATTGACAACTCCCAGCGCGGTAAAGCGCTTTCCCGCCGCGGCCGCCGTGAACTGAAGTCCCTGAGCGATATGCTGAAGGGTAAGAAAGGCCGCTTCCGCCGCAATTTGCTCGGTAAACGTGTTGACTACTCCGGCCGTTCCGTTATTGTTGTCGGTCCGAAACTCAAACTGTACCAGTGCGGTTTACCGAAATCCATGGCATTGGAGCTTTATATGCCCTTCGTCATTTCCCGCCTGTGCAAGCATGGCTACGCCACTAACGTGAAGGGTGCCCGCCGTCTGATCGAACGCAACCGCACGGAAGTATGGGAAGTTCTGGAAGAGGTTATCGGTGAACGTCCGGTTATGCTGAACCGTGCGCCAACCCTGCACCGACTGGGTATTCAGGCTTTTGAACCGATCCTGATCGAAGGTTCCGCCATCCAGCTGCATCCGTTGGTTTGTACCGCTTTTAACGCGGACTTCGACGGTGACCAGATGGCTGTCCACGTACCGCTTTCCGACAAGGCAGTCAATGAAGCCCGCACACTGATGCTGGCTTCCAAGAACCTGCTGAAACCTGCTGACGGCGAACCGATCATCAGTCCCTCCAAAGATATGGTTCTCGGTATTTATTACCTGACCATGGAACTGGGACAGGAACATCCGGGTGATGGCCGTGCTTTTTATGACTTCGACGAAGTAAAATACTGCTACGACATCAACCAGGTCAACCTGCACACGAAGATCAAGTTCAAGGCCACAACTTACTATGATGAAGACGGCAAACGCATGGCGGAACCGGTGACAAAGATCATCGATACCACTGTCGGCCGTGTGATCTTCAATAACATTCTGCCTGATAAGATGCTCTTCAAGAACATGACTTTCGGCAAGGGTGAAATCAAAGACCTGATCTCTGAAGTTTATGACGTCTGCGGTCAGGATGAAACAACTATTGTTGCTGACTCCATTAAGGATATCGGTTTTGAATACTCCATGCGCTCCGGTCTGACCATGGCAGTTTCCGATATCACTGTTCCGCCGGAACGGAATCAGCTGCAGCACCAGGCTGATGAAGAAGTTGAAAAAATCAACAAACAGTATCGCAAGGGTCTGCTCACCGCAGCTGAACGTGATGACCGCATCGTGGCCGTTTGGCAGGACACCACCAACAAAGTGTCAAAGGCTGTCCGCAACTTTATGGATCCGGAAGGAGACATGGCTATCATGGCGAACTCCGGCGCGACCAAGGGTGGTTTCGGTCCTATCGGTCAGCTGGCCGGTATGCGCGGTTTGATGGCTGACCCATCCGGCCGTATCATCACACTGCCGATTAAATCCAACTTCCGTGAAGGTCTGGACGCGCTGGAATATTTCATCTCCACGCATGGTGCCCGTAAAGGTCTGGCTGATACCGCGCTGCGAACCGCAGATGCCGGTTATCTGACCCGCCGTCTGGTGGATATTGCTCAGGATCTTATCATCAATGATGAGGATTGCGGTACTGATGAAGGTATCTACATCCGCCGTTCCGATGATGTCGCGAAACAGTCTTACGCGGAACGTATTTACGGCCGTGTGACTGCAGAACGTGTTGTCGACTTGGAAACCGGTGAAATTCTCCTGGAAAAGGGTGAGATGATCGACCATGAAGCTGCCCGAAAGATCCAGGCTGCGAACGTTCAGGAAATGAAAGTACGCTCCCCGATGACCTGCCAGCTCAAACATGGTATCTGCGCGAAATGCTACGGTATGGATCTCGGACGTGGGAAACTGGCTGAACTTGGTGCTGCTGTCGGTACCGTCGCAGCCCAATCCATCGGTGAACCGGGTACCCAGCTGACACTGCGTACGTTCCACTCCGGTGGTGTTGCCCAGGGTGGTGACATTACCTCCGGTCTGCCTCGTGTTGAAGAATTGTTTGAAGCGCGCCGCACGCCGAAAGGTGAAGCTATTATCGCCCAGATTTCCGGTAAGGCGTTCATCATGCAGAATGACAAATATGACGATGTCCGCATTGTCCGCATTGAAAACAGCGAACTGATTTCTGACACTTACACCATTGAAGATGGCTGGAGCATTGCTGTCGAAGATGAAATGCGTGTGGAACTTGGCGACACCATCGCCACACAGGGTGAAACCATGATCGGTGCCGCTCATGCCGGGCAGGTCCGTGTTGAAGACAACAAGGTCATTGTGACTTATGAAAACCACATGACCGAGGAATACAACATTCCGACCAACGCCCGTCTGCTTGTCAAGGATGGTGAAATCGTCTCTGCCGGCACACCGCTGACAGAAGGTTCCTTGAACCCGCATATGATTCTGAAGCTCAATGGCCGGGATGCCTGCCAGATGTACATGCTGAAGGAAATCCAGGATGTTTACCGCACACAGGGTCAGAACATCAACGATAAACACTTTGAAGTGATCATCCGCAAGATGCTCGGCAAAGTTCAAATCACCAGCTCCGGCGATTCACCTTATCTGCCGATGGATGTGGTCGATTACCTGACTTTGAAGGATATCAACCGCCGTCTGGAAGAAGAAGGCAAGACTCCGGCCAAATATGTCGAAATTCTGCTTGGCGTCACAAAGGCTTCTCTTTCCACTGATTCCTGGTTGTCCGCATCTTCCTTCCAGCACACCATCAAAGTGCTGGCCAGCGCCGCCATTGGCGGTCTGAAAGACCCGCTCTACGGTCTGAAAGAAAACGTCATTATCGGTAAACTGATTCCTGCCGGTACCGGTTTTGTCCCCGGACGTTTTATCCAGGGTGATGAAATCGTTGACGGCCAGCAGGCGGTCATTTCCAACCTGCCTACCGAATAATTATCCGAAAGGGCAACAAAATAACTATAACAGCCGGGAAAAATCCCGGCTGTTGTTCTAAAAAAACAAATTATGGAAAAAGACAATAACCCTCAAAAAAAAGAAGGCCCCCTTCACTTGATCAGCCGGGCTCTTGGTTTTTACCGCAATCCTCCCTATATTGAAAATCAGCTGCAGGAAGCGGACGTCAGAAGCGCTTTATACCTTTCTGCCATTGTAGGTCTGGTTGAAGTCTTGATGATCGTGCGTTACATACAATCATGGGTCCTTACCGGACAGGTTGAAACGATAGGAGAGTTCTTTCATTATACATACAGCTATTGGGTCCTGCTCGCGGCGTCTGTTTTGCTGTGTATTTATTCCGGTCTTTATCTGAAAAGAAAACTGAAAATTCTCTATAAATTCAGCAGCGTCATTATCTTTCTTTATTTTCTTCTTGGAATGTACTTCAGCATCACAACCTCTCAGCATGATTTTTCAAGGGGAAGGATGATCATTTACTTTCTCACCGTGTTGATGTGGGTCACGGTAATTTGCGTCTGGCGTCCTTTTTCTTCGATCCTGTTAGTCTGTGTTTTCGGCGGCGGCTTTTTATGGCTGCTGAACAACCGGACTTTCGATAAAGCCGGAACACAAGTGCAATTGTCCGAAGGGGATCAGATTAATTTTATTACTTTTATGATGATCCTTTTTATTTTGGAAGTAGCAGTTTACTTCCAACGATATAGTGACGCAAAAAAATCCTACCGGCTTGAATTGTCTTCGGTCACGGATGACCTGACCGGCATGCCCAACATGAGAAAGCTTGATTCAGCATCCAGGGAGTATATCGAAACCGGCCTGGCAGAAGGGAAAAGCCTTATTTATCTTGTGTTTAATATATCCAACTTCCAGACTTTCAATGACCGGTTTAACTATTCCGGCGGTGATACGCTGCTGGTCAAAACAGGGAAGATCATAACCGCGGAATTTCCCAATGAACCGGTTGCCAGAGAATCCGGCGATATTTTCTCTGTTCTGACAAAGGCGGAAGATTTTTATGAAAGAGCTGAACATGTGCGTCAGCAGATAAAAGAGGCTTATCCGACTGAAACCTATCTTGATGTAAAAGTGGGTGCATATCGAGCTACGGATTCCATAAAGAACCCCAGACATGCAATCGACAGGGCGCGCTATGCACTGAAGAGCCTCCATAACAAAGAGGATGAATTCTTTATCGAATATGATCAGAAAATGGACCGTGAATACAGTTTGAAACAATATGTTTTGAACAACGTTGAAAAAGCGGTCAGGGAAGGATATGTTCAGGTCTATTATCAGCCCGTCATCTGGTCAGAAGACGAAAAACTTGCCGGATGCGAAGCTTTGGCGCGCTGGATCGATCCCGAAATGGGTTTTCTTTCTCCCGGCGTTTTTATCAGCACATTGGAAGAAGGCCGTCAAATCCATAAGCTTGATTTGTGCATCTATGAATCTGTTTGCAAACAGATCCGTCACTGCATGGATAACGGATTGCCGGTTCTGCCCACTTCTCTGAATTTTTCCCGTCTTGATTTTGAGCTGATGAACGCGGTTGGAGAAATGGAAAAGCTGGTAGAAAAGTACCGGATTCCCAGAAATTTGCTGCATATTGAAATCACGGAAAGCGCCATAACAAAAGATGTTTCCCTGTTGAAAAACGCGATCAGTCAGTTTCATGAAAAAGGCTATGAAGTCTGGCTGGATGATTTCGGTTCCGGCTATTCTTCTATGAACGTGCTGAAGGATTATAATTTTGATCTGCTGAAAATTGATATGGAATTCCTGCGGGATTTCAATAAAGACAGTCTGAATTCCCGCAAGATCATCTCAACGGTTATTGAACTGGCAAACAAACTGCATATGAAAACGCTTGCCGAAGGTGTGGAAACCAGGGAAGCCATCGACTTTCTGAAAGAAGCAGGATGCGGTAGACTGCAGGGCTATTTTTATGGCAAACCGATGCCGTATCCGGAATTGCTCGCAAAAATAAGTGACGGGAGTTTAAAAGTAAGAAGTAAGAAGTAAGAAGTAAGAAATCCTGATTACTTACTTTAAATTGTTGGATGCTGACATCTGACAACTGGCTGCTGACTATTTGGCTGCTGATAAAAAATTTCACAGAACAACCGGGGATTTTCTCTCTGAAGAAAAGTCTCCGGTTGTTTTATAAATATTAAAATTCTTATATTTTAGAATTTTATAACTAATTTTGTAATTTCCTTGACTTTTTTCATTTACTATATATAATAAATATCTATAGAATATTATTTTTATTATATTCGCAGAAAGGAGGAGCGAAAATGGACATGATGGCTTCAGAAATGTTGGATATCGTGGATCAGATGCGGCAGAATGACATTCAAGGCGCGGGCGGCGGAAATGAAAACCGCGGGATACTGACGCCTGTCAAAGCGGCGGATCTGCCTGACGAGCCGGTCAACGTGTTCAGCAACGCTCCTCTCGAATTTGAAGAACGTTCCCGCATATTGTGGAACGGAACTCAAAAACTGTATTATCACGCCTGCAAAGCTAACCGTTTTTCCGAGAACTATCTGAAATATTCGGAAGAACTGGAAAAAAGTATCCGTCAAATGGGCAGCGTCTGCATCACCAAAGCGGCACTGGAACAAAAAGGTCTGGAATTTCCGAGCATTGCAGAATTGTCCGTTGAAGAACTGGTCCGCATGTCTTCTTATCACTTACGCAAAGCTAATGCGGCACTGGAAGGTATTTATAAAGACAACAGCCTGTTGGGGCTCAGCTATCTGAAGCAGGAATTCCGCTGGGACGCGCTCATCAACCGTCTGCTCTCTACCGAATCCAAGATTCAAAAAATCAAAGACGGCAAGCTAAATGCCGATGATCTGCTGAAACAGGATGAAAATTTCCGCAATGCTCCGCGGACGAATGAAACCGGAGAGAGCGGCATAACGCAGCGGGTACAGGTCAATCCCTCCGCATTGCCTATCGATGGCGCCATGGCTCGGAAAATGCTTTCTCATGAGAAGGCTGCGCAAAAACAGTCGGAAGCAGTCCGCAAAGAAAAGCTCCGAAAAATCAGGGAACTGGAAAAACTGGAACGAAAGCTGGACCGCACGCCGGGAACCTTCAAACCATCGATGATTGAGCTGACCGGAGAACAAAAACGGCAGATCAACGAGAGCAATGCGGAATACTTACGCAAAGAAATCGCGGAGATGGAAGCGAAAGAGCCCGAAGTGAAAACACCTGCTCCGGAACCGAGAGAGCTTGCTCCGGGTGAGATCAGTGAAGCCGAGGCGCGGAAAATCCTGATGGATGACGCGATGAAGCGGGGCGATCAGCAGGCGCTGATGGAAATCCCGCTGGAGGACTCGGCAGCGTTCTTTCAACGCTGGCTGCGATGGAATGAGAATCTACACGAAAGAAGCAATTCTCCCCGCAGCGGTCCCTCGAATGAGAAACGCCGGGCACTGCGGGAAAAGAGAAAGAAGAGGAAATAGGCTTCAGGTGTCAGGTGTCAGGTTTTAGGTTTTAGGTATCAGGTTACAGGTTATAAGAGATAATGAGCCGAAATCGGTTGGTTTCGGCTATTGCCAATTGTAAATATCTTATACGAGACACCTAATACCTAACACTTGAAACCAAACACCAGACATCAGACACCCGATACCTGACACCTGTAACCTAACACCTAAAACCTGTAACCTAAAACTTAAAACCTGCCCCTAAAAACCTGACACCAAAAATCTGTAACCAATTTTTCCAATTTCCTTGACACATATAGGGAATGGCGTATAATCATTATTGTTGACACGCCGAAGTGGCGGAACTGGCAGACGCGCTACGTTCAGGGCGTAGTGAGAGTACTCTCATGAGGGTTCAAATCCCTCCTTCGGCACAAAAAAAGACCTTATTTTGGGTCTTTTTTTTATTCCCAATTTTGGCATTTTCTGGTATAGTTATAATATGGATATATTGAAGGCGATTAAACGACATTTTCTGATTCTGATACTGATATTGGTCAGTGTTTATCTGGTAATTGATCTGAACACGCGTCTGAGCACACTGACTTTTCTGGAAAATCAGGAAGCAACACTTCAGGCAGATGTTGTAAATCTGCAATCCACCCTGGATACGGTCAATGATCGTATCAGTTATGCAGAATCGGACACAGCCGTTGAGGAATGGGCAAGGCAGCAGGGATTGATGAGAAAAGAGGATGATCACGTCATCATTCCGCTTCCGGGACATTATGACACTCCCACACCAACCCCCTATCCGGAAATCGCTGTAACACCTGCCCCCAATTGGGCAATATGGAAATCACTTATTTTTGATTGAAAATTGGAAAAGCAAATGACTGCACAAATTATTGATGGAAAAAAACTGGCTGAATCGATAAAAGAAGAGATAAAAAACGCCATTGCTGAGCGCGAACGTCAAATGCTGCCCATTCCCGGGCTGGCAACCGTTTTAGTGGGTAATAATCCCGCGTCAAAAACATATGTGGCAAACAAGATAAAAACTTCTGACGCGCTGGGCATCCGTTCTTTTTCGTACGAATTGGATGAAAATGTTTCTCTGGAAGAACTGGAAAGCCTGATAAAGGAATTAAACGACAACCCGGATGTACAGGGAGTATTGGTTCAGCTGCCGCTGCCGGAACATCTCTCAGAAGATAAAGTGATGCACAATATTTCTCCCAAAAAAGATGTTGACGGTCTCCATCCCTATAACGCGGGGCTGCTTTCGAGGAAATACAGTGAACCGCTGTTTTATCCATGCACCCCCTCCGGAATTATCCGGATGATCCAAAGCGTCTGCCCGGATATCAGCGGGATGAATGCAGCGGTGATTGGCAGATCATCTATTGTGGGAATGCCGACAGCGATGATGCTGAGCCGATGCAACGCAACGCCAACAATCTGTCACAGTTATACAAAACATTTAGACGAGATTTGCAGGCAATCTGACATTATTGTCGCAGCTGCCGGTACTCCCAAACTGATCCAAGGAGATTGGGTCAAACCCGGCGCAATTGTAATCGACGTAGGGATCAATCATATTCCGGACAGCACCAAACCGCGCGGTTACCGGATCGTTGGAGATGTTGATTTTGATGAGGCTGTAAAACGTGCAGGAGCCATTTCTCCGGTTCCGGGAGGCGTAGGGCCAATGACGATCGCAATGCTGATGTCAAACACTTTGAAGGCTATTGAATATCGGGAATCTTGAATTCACACCGGATAGTTCCACTTTACTGCTTTCGGGAATGGATACGGTTCGAATCAATAAAAGCAGCCAATTCGGAGGAAAAATGTCTGAATATTCGAATTCGAATGATAATTTGACGTTATTTCAAAAATTGAATATGCAGCTGGCGGAAATTATCGAAGCGACACCGGCTGGTCAAAAATTGAAATCAGAACCGGAACTGGCTGCATCCCTCGGCGTATCAAGAGCAACGCTCAGAGAGGCTATGCGAACTTTCGAAGGTCAGGGTCTGATCCGACGCCGTCAGGGAGTCGGAACCTTTGTGCTCGATCAAAAACAGAATATTGAAACCGGGCTGGAAATATTGGAAAGTATTGAAACGCTGGCTAACCGATTGGGGATGGATGTCAAAATGGGTTATCTGGGAATCAATAAAACAAACGCAGGTGAGAATTTCGGAAAAAAACTCAGGATCAATCCACAGGCTCAGATTGTAAAAATATCACGTGTGATCTGGGTTACCGATCATCCGGTCGCTTATCTGATTGACATTTTGCCGGAACACGTGTTGCCGGAAGAAGACCTCGTCAACGGATTTACCGGATCCGTGCTTGACCTTATTATCAAACGAGGCACATATGAACTGTCTCACTCTAAAACGTATATCAGTGCATGTCCGGCAACCAGTGACATCGCGAAAAAGATCCAGATGCAGCGCGGAGATGTTATTCAAAAATTTGAAGCTTACCTGATTGAAAAAACAGGGAGAATTCTGGATTATTCCGAAAGCTATTTCGCTCCGGGGTTCTTCAAATTCCATGTTATCAGGAAAATCGGTAATTAAAACCTACATCCGATTCATAAATCAAAGGTCTACTGATTTGAAGAAAAAGTCCGGTCTGAATCATAATCTGTTTTATATTGGGTTGCTCACAATTGTTGTATGTATTTCCTATGGAATCGGGATCTCCCGGCTGAGTTTTTATGGGGATGACTGGATTTATATTTACAATTATCACATCGCTGGCCCCGGCAGTTTTGGACAATTCGTTCAGACCGACCGGCCGTTTTCCGCATGGATCTATGTGCTGACCAGCGCACTGTTTGGTGAATCGGTAATTGCTTATCATATATATGTTTTGGTATTCCGCTGGCTTTCCGCACTGCTTTTCTGGAGAATATTATCCGATTCTTTTCCAAATCAAAGGTTTTCCCAAATAGCAGCCCTTTTGTTCGCGACCTATCCGGGATTCCAGCAGCAGCCGATTGCCATTGAATTTGTCATGCATTTTACAAGCCTGGTTTTAGTGGAACTTTCGGTATGGTTGATGCAGAAGGTCGTATTTCAAACATCCCAAAGAAAAATCCTGCTGTTTATTTTCAGTCTGATTTCAGCAGTATTGGGAATTTTTACCTGTGAATATTTCCTGGGGATGGAATTGGCAAGGCCTTTCTTCCTTTATTTTACGGTCCGAAAACGAAATATTGAAAAAACAGAAATTCCATGGAAAAGAATTGTGGGCGTTCTTATTCCATATTTCCTGACGACATGTTTTTATTTCTTCTGGCGCATTTTCATCTTTTCCTTTACGACATATGAACCGAAATTGATCAACGCTGTAAAGGAAAACCTGTTGACAGGAATAAAGCTTTTGTTTACAAAAGCCGCACAGGACATCATCACTGTACTGCCTCGTGCTTACAGGATGATTTTTTCCCGTCCGGCAAACATTTCGCTGCCCGTCTGCATCATGATACTGGCAGTCACCGGTCTCACTGCTTTTGTTTTTTTCTACCGGTCTATGCTTGCAAATGAGGCAAATCCCGAAAAATGTGAACATTTCCATATGCTGATCCTTGGGATCGCACTGCTGCTGTTTTCGGGAATCCCTTATTGGGGAACATTTCTGGATGTCTCAACGGATTTTCCATGGGATCGCTCTACGCTGTCATTTTCACCGGGTGCAGCCGTTATTCTTGCGGCTCTATTGGATATGGCTTTCACACCGGTTTTTTACTGCGCAGCAGCTGCCTCTCTCACAGCACTTTCTGTCCTTTTCCATGTCCAAAACACACAGGTTTATATCTACGAATCGGAAAAGATGAATGATTATTTCTGGCAGCTTGCCTGGCGTGCACCGGCGCTTGAACCGGGGACCATCCTCGCTTCAGAAGATATTCCGCTTGACCGCACGAGTGACAACGACCTTTCGCCGATCGTAAACTGGCAGTATGCTCCGGAGCACAAAGGACTGCATTACATTTACAAATATTTTGACCTTCATCTGAGAGAAGGGTTTTACTATACAGACCCCGGTAAAATTATCCCTGTTGACCATACTTACAGATCACATCAGTTTCATTCCGATACAAGTAAAACGCTTGGTTTGTTTTACAAAAAGAACGGCTGTCTTCAGATTGTCGATGAGGCAGCAGCAGGCTATCCCGGTATGCTGGAGTCATTGATTCGCATCAGTTCGGTTTCTGATCTGGATTTGATTCAAACCGACATGACAGTTTCTGCACAGCCCCCCGCCGCAATCGGAAAAGAACCCGAACATGGGTATTGTTATTATTTCCAAAAAACAGCACTCGCCCAACAAATGAACGATCAGGAAAAAGCATATTCATACGCAAAGGAGGTGCTTTCTTCAGATCTGCGGCCTGTTTATGCTCCGGATCTGGCGCCGGTTGTATCGGCGTTTCTGCAGGCCGGGGATATTCAGAATGCCGAGTCACTGATTGCGTCCACATCAATCAGCAATGAAGACATGGATTACCTGTGCACCTATTGGAAAACTGCCGTTCCGGCCATTGATGACAACGAAGACTTGAATTTGTTTTACAAAAGTCATGGATGTATGTGACTTAATACCATTCATTTGTCTGACAATTAAACCTGTTTTTTATGTATAATTAGTAGTAGAGAATAAAGGAATTTGTTATTTTTGAAAATGGCCCGCCATGGGTGATTTTTGATAAACTCATACGACAGAGAGGTGAAAATGGGGAGCTATATCGGATATCAATGTTCAGTCTGCGGAAAAACATATCCCGCTGATTATAAAGGATATGTCTGTGATTCGTGCAGCGGGAACCTGAATGTCATTCTCGACTATGACCATATCAAAAAAAATGTCAAACCTGAAGATATTTTTACCTCTGCTGAAAAATCTCTTTGGCGTTATCTGCCCCTGCTGCCGGTAGAAGACCCTGGATTTGAGGGAACCGCGCTGCACTCCGTCGGTTACACACCTGTTTACAAATCAGAAACACTGGCTCAAAAAATGGGAGTGAACCAGCTCTGGATCAAAGACGAAGGACGCAACCCGACAGCATCGTTTAAAGACCGGGCCAGTTCCATTCTCATCGCGCGGGCAAAACAAATCGGCGCGGAAACCATCGCCACCGCATCCACCGGAAACGCCGGTGCAGCTTTGGCCGGAATGGCGGCTGCAAGCCAATGGAAAGCCATTATCTTCGCTCCCAAAACCGCTCCGCAGGCAAAGATTGCTCAGCTGCTGATTTTCGGAGCACACGTGATCCTTGTTGATGGGAATTATGATTCCGCATTTGACCTTTCTGTTGAAGCCTGTGAGAAATACGGCTGGTATTGCCGCAACACCGGTTACAACGCGTTCACAGCAGAAGGAAAAAAGACTGCCGCCTTTGAAATCTGGGAACAGGTTCTGCGCAAACAAAATTCTGACAAACCGCTTAATATATTTGTCTCAGTCGGGGATGGCAACATCATTTCCGGTATTCATAAAGGGTTCAAAGACCTCAACGAGCTCGGATGGCTTCCGGTTATGCCGCGCATCTTCGGTGTTCAATCGGAAAAATCAGCTGCCATTTTCAATGCCTGGGCAGCACATACGGAAACAATTACACCGGTTCATGCCACAACCATCGCGGACAGTATCTCTGTTGATCTGCCGCGGGATGGCGTCAGGGCTGTACGAGCCGCCACGGAAACCAATGGCGCCTATATCGCTGTTCCGGACGAAACCATCTACGAAGGAATCTCGGAACTTGGAAAAATCGGCGTCTTTGCTGAACCTGCCGGAGCAACCGCTTTCGCGGGAATGAAAAAAGCCATCGCGATGGGGCTCATCGATGACCAGGATGATGTTCTGGTTATGAACACAGGCAGCGGGTTGAAAGATATCCGTTCCGCAATGACAGCCGCCGGGGAAGCTCCTGTTATCGCCCCAACAATGCAGGCATTGGAAAAATATCTGAAAAAATAAAGGGATCATCGGGGAAATCATTCTCCCCGTGGAATTTTAAAAATCAGTCATAGAAAACTGATACTACCAAGAAAATAAATTGAGGTACCATGGCAAAAATCGATTTATCCATTCATGAAGAGCGACTTCAGCACGCCGTACAGCGCGCAAAGGAACGCAATATTGTAATTCCGACGCTGGAACAGCAGCTTCATCCGGAAACCATTCCCGACAAATTCAAAAAGGAGCTGAAATCCATCGGACTGTGGGACATTCATCCGCGCAACCTGTTCCGCATCACCTGGCATAATGAACCTGTTGAAAAGGGCGGTGCCTATGGCGGCGTCAATTTTATTGAACTTCCTTCCAGCCTCACCGGTGTCGATGCCCGCATCATCGCTCTGGTAGGGAAATGGTTCCCGACAGGAGCTCACAAAGTCGGCGCAGCATTTGCCTGCCTCGTTCCCCGTCTGGTAACCGGACAGTTTGACCCAACAACTGAAAAAGCGGTATGGCCTTCAACCGGCAACTACTGCCGCGGCGGTGCCTATGACTCTGCGCTGCTCGCCTGCAAATCCATCGCTATCCTGCCGGAAGGCATGAGCCAGGAACGCTTCAACTGGCTGAAAGGTGTCGCGGATGAAGTTATCGCAACTCCGGGAACCGAATCCAACGTCAAGGAAATCTTCGACAAGTGCTGGGAACTGCGCAAGTCCGGTCAGGAATTGATGATCTTCAACCAGTTTGAAGAATTCGGCAACTACCTGTGGCACTACACCCTCACCGGGCATGCTATGCAGGAAGTCTTTGAAAAGGTCAAAGGCCCGAACAGCCGCTTTGCCGGTATTGCATCCAACACCGGTTCCGGCGGTACAATTGCCTGTGGTGATTATGTCAAACAGCAGTATCCGGACGCAAAGATCATCGCATCCGAAGCGCTGCAGTGCCCGACCCTGTTGGAAAACGGCTTCGGCGCCCACCGCATCGAAGGCATCGGCGACAAGCATGTTCCATTTGTCCACAATGTCCGCAACACCGACTTCGTAACATCCATCGATGACAATTCCTGTGTCAACATCTGCCGCCTGTTTAATGAGCCAGAAGGGAAGAAATATCTGGCCGACAAGGGCGTACCGCAGGAAACGATTGACAATCTGAACCTGCTGGGCCTCTCCGGTATCGCCAATATGCTCGCCGCAATCAAGTTTGCCAAATACAGTGAACTGACCTCCGATGATGTTGTCATGACTGTCTTCACCGACTCCATGCAGCTTTACAGCTCCCGTATTGACGAATACAATCAGGAATTCGGTCCGTTCACCCGCGACGATGCAGCCTATTCCTTCGGCCGCTATCTGCACGGTGAAAACACCGCCAACATGGCGGAACTGACGCTCGCTGACCGCAAGCGCATCCATAACCTGAAGTATTACACCTGGGTGGAACAGCAGGGCCGCACATCCGACGAGCTCAACGCCCAGTGGTATGACCGCGAATACTGGCTTGGCTTCCAGTCCCAGAAGGATGATATCGACAAGCTGATCAAAGCCTTCAACGACGAAGTCGGTATCGCATAACACTGTTTTTTTACGCAAAAGCATAAGTAACCTCTTTTTCAGTCCGGATATTCTGATAGATTGTAACGATTCAGATTATCCGGAATTTTTTGTGATATGACATCGTCATAACCATAATGTAATAAATGTCATCTTGAATATCCACAAATTAATGGTAAGTCATAAAAAAATAGTTATAATACACAACATAAAATTTTCAATATGGATTTAGCTTTTGGCAGCAGGCAAACATGACCGGTTTCTATGAGTTTTTCTTATTCCAAATATGGAAATTGTTTGATATTAACCTGCAAAAAGCGCAAAACTTCAAAGAAAGAGTGAAAACATATGAAAAAGAAAGCTATCATGTCAATCAGCTTCGGTACAAAGCTGCATGACGTCAGCGAACGAAACATCCATGTTCTCGAAGCTGAATATCGTGCAGATCATCCCGAATGTGACCTGTATCGTGTCATCACCAATGAATCATTGATCAAAATCATACAACAGGAAGGCGACCCCGTTTACGCAGTGCGCGAATGTATGGCAAGAATGGTTCTTGACGGAGTGACACACCTGTATGTTCAGCCGGCTTATATTCTCAATGGATCCGAATATGATGAGCTCGTTGAGATGGTCTATTCACACAAAGCGGATTTCATTACCGTCAAATGCGGCAATCCGCTGCTGAACAATCACGAAGACTATGTCCGGGTATGCAAATCTATTATGGAAGAGGATTACCCGAATCTGCCCGCGAATGAAGCTGTCGTCCTTGTCGGTCACGGTTCCGACCATGCCAGTAACTCCGTCTACTGCACGCTGGATTATGTCTTCAAGGATCTGGGGTACGACAACACTTCCGTGTGTACTTTCAATGCCTTCCCGCAGGTGGATACAGTCATACGCCATCTGAAGAAGGACCCGGCAATCGACACCGTCCATATTGCTCCCTTCATGTTTGTGGCGGGTGAAATGGCCATGGAAGGCGTCTGCGGCGACGCGGATAACTCCATGAAAACGCAAATCGCAAAGGCCGGTTATAAGACCGTCGTCCATCGCAAGTGTCTCGGTGAATACACCGGTATCCGCAAGATTTACAGAGACCACCTGAACAGCTGCTTTGAATAAGAGGAATTATTATGGCATACGTAGATGAAATTATGGAATCTGTCCTGAAGCGGAACCCGGGCGAACCCGAATTCCATCAGGCAGTCAGAGAAATTTTAGACTCAATCGCCCCCGTCATCGCGAAACATGAACGAGACTATCGTGAAGAAAAACTGTTGGAACGCATCGTTGAACCGGAACGCAGCATTTCGTTCCGCGTCGCCTGGACCGATGATAACGGCAAGGTTCATGTGAACCGCGGGTACCGCACACAGTTCAACAGTGCTCTTGGCCCGTACAAGGGCGGGATCCGCTTCCATCCTTCCGTCAACCGCTCCATCATCAACTTCCTTGGTTTTGAGCAAATCTTCAAGAACGCGCTCACAGGACAGGCAATCGGCGGCGGTAAGGGCGGCGCAGACTTCAACCCCCGCGGCAAGTCCGACACAGAAGTGATGTCCTTCTGTCAGGCTTTCATGTCCGAACTGTTCAACTACATTGGACCAAACGAAGACGTTCCGGCCGGTGATATCGGTGTGGGTGGCCGTGAGATCGGTTATCTCTATGGCGCCTACAAAAAGTTCACCCATCGCTGGGAAGGCGTACTGACCGGCAAGGGCGTCGGCTGGGGCGGTTCGCTCGCTCGTACAGAAGCCACCGGTTACGGCGTAGTTTACATCACCGAAGAAATGCTCTCCCATAAATGGGATTCTGTAGCCGGTAAGACCGCAGTTGTTTCCGGTTCCGGTAACGTGGCTCTTTATACCATTCAGAAGCTCCAGACCCTGGGTGCCAAGGTCGTCACAGCCAGCGACTCCGATGGGTATATCTATGACGAAGAAGGCATTGATTTCGCCGCATTACGGGAAATCAAAGAAGGCAAACGCGGCCGTGTCAAGGATTATCTGGCCTATCGTCCGCATGCTGAATACTATGAAGACGAAAAACCGTGGGGTGTACCTTGCGATCTGGCATTCCCCTGCGCAACACAAAACGAGCTCAATCTTGAAGGAGCAAAGAAGCTGGTCGCCAATGGCTGCAAGTCAGTCACGGAAGGCGCAAACATGCCGACCACCCGCGAAGCAACAGACTATCTGCTCGAATCCGGGCTGGATTTCCTGCCCGGTAAGGCAGCCAACGCCGGCGGTGTCGCTGTTTCCGCCATCGAAATGTCTCAGAACGCATCCCGCCAGTATCGCTCCTTCGAGTCCGTTGATCATCAGCTCCAGGATATCATGAAGGGAATCTTCGGCCAGATCCAGAGCGCCTGTGAAGATTACGGTACTCAGGGCAACTACGTTTCCGGTGCCAATATCGCAGGGTTCCGCCTGGTTGCCAAAGCCATGCGTGCTCAGGGTTACGTATAAAAAGGTTGTTGTGCCGGACGAATCAAAATCACCGGCACTTTTTTTTATTTTTCTTGACAATGAGTCAACTGAATCGTAAAATAACAATTACATTCATTTCAAACCGTTGATGTGGAAATAAAGGCGATCAAAGCCCTTACAGAGAACCCGCGATGCTGAGAGTCGGGCAGGAATACAGGTCGTCAAATGGGCCGCGGAGGGCGCAGTCAAAAGCCGGTACAGCTGAGTATTCTGCGACGTGAGGCATACGTTAATTGCCGGGGATATGTTGGTATCCCGCTAAGTGCATGACCACAGCGTCGTGAATCAGGGTGGCACCGCGAATAAAGAATTCGTCCCTGACAGGAATTATTCTGTCAGGGTTTTTTATTCCCTGACAATCAAAGCAAAGGATTTATTATTATGATCAAAGAAGCTATCGTAAAGATTGTCAACAAGGGTGACCTCACTTATGATGAAGCCTACACTGTTATGAATGAAATCATGAGCGGAGAGACAACGGCTACCCAAAATGCCGCCTTCCTTGCCGCGCTCTCAACCAAAAGCGCAAGAGCGGAAACAAAGGACGAAATCGCGGGATGTGCTGCGGCAATGCGTGATCACGCAACCAAAGTGGAAACCGACCTGCCGATACTGGAAATCGTGGGGACAGGCGGAGATAACGCACACAGTTTTAATATCTCCACCACATCCGCATTGATTGCCACATCAGGCGGCGTCAAGGTCGCAAAACACGGGAACCGCGCAGCCTCATCGAACAGCGGTACAGCGGATTGTCTGGAAGCGCTCGGCGTGAATATCAACCAGGATCCGGAAAAATGTATTGAACTTCTGAATGAAGTCGGCATGTGCTTTTTCTTTGCACAGAAATATCACACCTCAATGAAATATGTCGGAGCGATACGCAAAGAGCTCGGTTTCAGGACTGTATTCAATATTCTTGGACCACTCACGAATCCAGCCAGTCCCAAAATGCAGCTGCTGGGCGTTTATGATGAATATCTCGTCGAGCCATTGGCTCAGGTATTGATCGATCTTGGCGTAAAACGGGGAATGGTTGTTTATGGTCAGGATAAGCTCGATGAAATCTCTTTGAGCGCACCAACAACCGTTTGCGAATTCAAAGACGGCTGGTACAAAAAATATACGATCAAGCCTGAAGATTTCGGATTTGACCGCTGCAAGAAAACCGATTTGACCGGTGGGACACCCAAAGAAAACGCAGACATTACCCGTGCTATCCTGAATGGCAGCGATCGGGGGCCGAAGCGAAACGCCGTTTTGATGAACGCTGGCTCCGCACTTTACATCGCAGACAAAGCAGATTCCATCAGTGAAGGAATCCAAAAAGCTGCTGATTTGATTGACTATGGCAAGGCAGCACAGACACTTGAAAAATTTATTGAGGTCAGCAATCGATGAATATTCTGGACCAGCTTGCAGCGAATGCTCGTGAACGCGCTGAGGCGGATATGAAGCGGATTCCGCTTGAAGAAATGAAGCAGCTCGCAAAAAATACAAAGCAGGAGAGCGGAAGTGCTTTTACCGCCGCTCTCCGTCGTCCCGGTCTGTCTTTCATCTGCGAGGTGAAACGGTCCAGTCCGTCCAAAGGATTGATCGCCAAAGACTTTCCGTACATTGAAATTGCACGGGATTATGAAATTGCGGGAGCAGACTGTATTTCATGCTTGACAGAACCGAAATGGTTTCTCGGATCAGATCAAATTTTCAAGGAGATTCGTTCCACAGTTTCAATTCCGATGCTCAGAAAAGATTTCACCGTCAGTGAATATCAGATCTATCAGGCAAAAGCCATGGGAGCGAATGCAGTGCTGCTGATTTGTTCAATATTAGAACCGGATACGCTTGAGAATTATCTGAAAATTTGTGCCGATCTTGATCTTGCTGCACTTACAGAAGCTCATACTGAAAATGAAATCAGCACCGCCGTCAGTGCAGGTGCAACGATCATCGGGGTCAACAACAGAAATCTGAAAGATTTCACGGTAGATTTTTCCAACGCTTCAAGGCTTCGTGACCGTATTCCTTCCGACTGCCTTTATGTTGCAGAAAGCGGCGTAAAAACTCCGGAAGATGCTGCCCAGCTTCGAAAAATCGGGGCAGATGCTGTGCTGATCGGTGAAACACTGATGCGTTCAGAGAACAGAATTGAGATGTTTCAACAGCTTCGGGAGGCAGCGAGATGACAAAAATAAAGCTATGCGGACTGACTCGGATAACTGATATCCAAACCGCGAATCAACTAAAGCCTGATTATATCGGTTTTGTGTTCGCGCCAAAGAGCAAACGATACATCAAACCGGAATGTGCAGCCGAATTAAAGACTATTCTTGATCCGGATATC
This sequence comes from Anaerolineaceae bacterium, assembly GCA_017417055.1. Classification (GTDB taxonomy): domain Bacteria; phylum Chloroflexota; class Anaerolineae; order Anaerolineales; family Anaerolineaceae; genus Flexilinea. The sequence goes on along the minus strand of JAFPZX010000200.1, from coordinate 4,619 downwards.
GCAGCGGTCGGTGTTTTTGTAAACGAAAAACCGGAAGTAATAGCAGCGCTGCTGAATCAAAACATTATTGATCTTGCACAGCTGCACGGAACAGAGGATGAGTTATATATTCAACAATTGAGACTACTCACAATAAAACCTCTGATCAAAGCGTTCAAAATCAAAAACAAAGCCGATCTTGAAACAGCACAAAACAGTTCTGCAGATCACATTTTGCTTGATGCAGGAGCCGGTGACGGCCAGACCTTTGATTGGGACATACTCAAATCCTTCACAAGACCTTATTTCCTTGCCGGAGGACTGAATCCATCAAATGTAGATGAAGCGATCAAAAAACTCAGTCCATATGCTGTTGACGTAAGCTCCGGTATTGAAACCGCAGGATTCAAAGATGCCGCCAAAATGAAATCATTTGTTGATGCGGTAAACATTACGAACGCAGCACCAAACAAAAAACCGCTGAATGCGTGAGAAAGGACATATATGACAAATTCTAAAGGCCGTTTTGGTGTTCACGGAGGACAGTATATTCCGGAAACCCTGATGAATGCCGTTATTGAATTAGATGAAGCCTATCAGCACTATAAAAATGATGCCGCATTCCAAAATGAATTGACGACGCTTTTCAATGAATACGCAGGCCGCCCGTCCAGACTGTATTTTGCGGAGAAAATGACAAATGATCTTGCCGGAGCAAAAATCTATCTCAAAAGAGAAGACCTGAATCACACCGGAGCACACAAAATCAACAATGTCCTGGGACAGGCACTTTTGGCAAAAAAAATGGGAAAAAGCCGTCTGATCGCTGAAACCGGTGCCGGACAGCATGGCGTAGCAACAGCTACCGCTGCGGCATTGATGGGGATGCAATGTGTCATATTTATGGGCGAAGAGGACACCAAACGTCAGGCATTGAATGTTTACAGGATGAAACTGCTCGGTGCGGACGTGATTCCGGTAAAAACAGGTACCGCTACACTGAAAGACGCAGTATCAGAAGCAATGCGGGAATGGACAAGCCGGATCGACGACACCCACTACTGCCTCGGTTCGGTGATGGGTCCACATCCTTTTCCGACAATCGTAAGGGACTTTCAGGCCGTAATCTCGCGTGAAATAAAAGCACAGATTCTTGAAAAAGAGGGTAGACTTCCGGATGCTGTAATTGCCTGTGTCGGCGGAGGATCAAACGCAATCGGGAGTTTTTATCATTTTCTTTCAAATTCCGAGGTACGTCTCATAGGATGTGAAGCAGCCGGACGCGGCATCGACACATATGAGACTGCCGCAACGATCAATACGGGAAGAATCGGCATATTCCATGGCATGAAAAGCTACTTCTGTCAGGATAAATACGGACAAATCGCACCGGTTTATTCCATCTCCGCGGGTCTGGATTATCCGGGTATAGGTCCCGAACATGCCTGGCTGCATGATATCGGACGGGCGGAATACGTCCCGATTACCGATGAAGAAGCCGTATGCGCTTTTGAATATCTGTCAAAAACCGAAGGTATTATCCCTGCTATCGAGTCTGCACATGCAGTGGCTTACACACAAAAAATCGCACCAACCATGGACAGCAGCCAAATCATTGTTGTAACCATCTCCGGCAGAGGAGACAAAGACTGCGCCGCAATTGCCCGTTACAGAGGGGAGGAAATTCATGAGTAACATATCTTCAGCATTTCAAAACGGAAAAGCATTTATTCCTTTTATCACTTGCGGAGACCCGGATCTGGGAACTACCGCCGATTGTATACGGGAAATGGTAAAAAACGGCGCAGATCTGATTGAGTTGGGAATTCCATTTTCTGACCCGACGGCTGAAGGTCCTGTTATCCAAAGCGCAAATACCCGCGCATTGGCGGGCGGTGTTACAACTGATAAGATCTTTGAAATGGTCCGTGAACTGCGAAAGGAAATCTCAATTCCGATGGTTTTTATGACCTACGCCAATGTCGTATTCTCATATGGTACAGATAGTTTTCTTGAGAAATGCAAAGATATTCACATTGATGGACTTATTTTACCTGATCTGCCTTTCGAAGAAAAAAAAGAATTTCACCCCCAGTGCATTCAATCAGGAATTGATTTGATTTCCCTGATTGCGCCTACATCTTCCGGAAGAATCTCCATGATCGCGAAAGAAGCGGAAGGTTTTATTTATGTCGTTTCAAGCCTCGGTGTCACCGGAACCCGCAGTGAAATCACAACTGACCTTGAATCAATAATTAGTGTTATACGAAAAAATACCTCAGTTCCCTGCGCTATTGGTTTCGGCATATCAACACCGGAACAGGCCCGAAAAATGGCACAGTTATCTGATGGCGCAATAGTAGGTTCAGCAATTATTAAACTACTGGCTAAATATGGAAAAAATGCCCCTCTTTATGTTGGCTCTTTTGTCAAATCCATGAAAGATGCCATTCTTTCCAATGGATGATCAAAAACATTTATCAATTCAAAACAAAACTAAAAAAGGATTTATTGGTCAGTAACTATCCATAATTTCGAACTTCTTTGTATACTATTTTTCAAAGCGCATGACATTTATTACCGGTTGTTTTTTTATAAAATTATTATCAGTAATATAATATAATTGTCAATACAACCGTCACGAGGTATATATGAGCTGTACTACAATTCTTGCAGGTAAAAAAACGACTGAAACCGGTTGGGTTATAGCCGCTCACAACGAAGATGAAAGAGGCAGGTATGTGGTTTACCGTGGAATTCTTCCTGAAAAGGATTGGGATTTAAATGCTTCTTCTCAAACTTTTCTCCCAAAAGAAGAAGGTTTAGCTTCAATTCCTCAGGTAGATCATACATTACGCTCTTACTGGGTAGAACATGTTCACCCTAAAGGCGGTGAATCAAACTCTGATATGTTTTACAATGAACATGGAGTTCTGTTTACCAGCAACGCAGGCCAGGAAACAAAACCGGATCCAAATGACCCAAACCTTGTCAAAGACGGAGGACTTGCATATAATGTCCGCCGCGCTGTCGGTGAACGGGCTCTCAGTGCCCGGCATGGCGTCCAGATTGCACTCAGTCTGCTGGCGGAATGGGGTTATGCACCGACAGCACGTAATTACACGATAGCTGATAAAGATGAGGCTTGGAATATTCAGACAATCCGAGGCTTTTATTATGCAGCAGCCCGTGTTCCGGATGATGCGGTAATGGTGATGCCCAATCACCTGACCATACACAGTCTGAAAGAATTTCCAGTCTCGCTTCCACTGGATCCAAAAAAGCCACAAGTTCCGATGGGCATGGATTTTTCCGAAGGCGCCATTCTTTATCCTGCGGACTTGATACAAAACGCGATTAACAACCATTGGTATACACCATCAACATCCGGCAAGTTCGATGACTTCGATTTCGCTTTTGTCTATCAAAAAGAAACCAGTTGGAAACAGACCTATAACATCAACCGCCATTTGCAGGGTATGCGCATCATATTGCATGACCCGACGCTGCAATGTCCGCCGGATCCATATGCCGAAATACATCATGATCCGGATAAGAAGTATTATCCATTCTGTTTCCACACAAAAAATCCGATAACAATTGAAACACTGGCAGAGGTACTTTGCTCTCATACAGCGCTTACACCTGACGCGGAAGCTGCTTTGGGTCCGGGTAAATCCCCGCATTTACGCCGGGGGAGGATCCTTTGTTATGGGAATTCAGCTGAAACGACCATCACACAATTTGCAGAACGAAACAAACAAACAACACTTTGGACAGCCTTTGGTCGCAGCTGCCATCAACCCTTTATTCCTCTGCATCCGCTGAACGGAATACCGGACATCCTGGAACCAGCAAAAAACCCGACCAAAGCCATTCAGGAACATTTTGTAATCCGCCCGGAACGGACATGCTGGAAAAACAACCTCTGGTGGCAAGGCTTTCGCGCTTTTCAGGAGCTGGCAGATATGCAATTCTGTGACATTGAAAAGCCGCTTCATGATCTCCGACATGCACATCTCGAAAGGGAAAAAGCCGCCAATGAGGCAATTCTGGAAACGAACGGAGATCTTGTGGCGTTTGACAAAGCAAGGATCGAAATTGCGGCAAATGAATGGAAAGCGTTCGCAGATGAATATTTCAATTTAGCTGAAGTATTCCCTGTTGAACCAATCCGGCGTGATACACCATGTGAATCGTTAACAGTTCGTTTCCGCATGCCGGAAGGACAGATCCCCCGGGAAGAAGGACTGATCTTTGCGGAGGGAATGGTACTGCTGGACTCAGAGTCTTCCCCGGTAATCGCCGGCAGTCTTCAGAAAAATGATGATGGGACCTGGCAGGCGGATTTTGACGGGAAAGAAATCCTGAATCATGCCTACTGTGAAGGAGATTTTGACTTTTATCTCGGAGGAATCAATAGAGAAGGAAGAACTTTCGCAGGGCAGGTAATTCTGCACTTTATATAAAGATCTATATTCTTCCGGTACAGACATCTGAGTAAGCGTCAAATAGCGGACGCTATGCAGGGACATTTCCAGAACGGCAATCTGCCGAAGCATTGGCGGGAAGAAGGGTATCAACGTCAGATGGTGTAGACATATTGAGATATGGTGCCTTTTTCAGAACCCAAGTCAGGT
>JAFPZX010000023.1 GCA_017417055.1 Anaerolineaceae bacterium | reverse complement strand
TCTCCCTGGCAAAGAGATAATTTGATTTCTCCACGACCAACCCGCGGGCACGGCGATTCTCATAATAAGCGCGGAAATAGCTGACCAAATCAGAAAGCGCGGCACGCCCGTCTTTATCCGCATGGGCAAGGAATGCTTTCAACAGCACCGGCTTATAGGACGCACTCATGTTCATGTCCTGCACCATCTGCATGAACTGATCCCTGCGGTTGGAGTCATCGATCAGCTGCCATCCGTTTTCTTCCGCCGCAGTAATCAGCGTCTCTTCTTTGAAATAACAGAATTTTCGGCTGTCACTCATCGGAACGATCAGATCCGGGATCAGCTTCCCCTCGCGGATATATTTCTCGATGGTTTCCGACTGAACATCCACCCGGCGAACAAACTCCATCTGGGAGATCATCCCGGCAGCTTCTTCCTGCCAGTTGAAGATGTTCACGGACTCATAGTCCAGCGCATCCACCGGATAATCGATGACGGCTTCGGGTTTATCGCCTCTGCGATAGAGCTCCTCATCGGCTTCCCGCTGACCGGCTCGCCCTATGACGGTCTGTCCGGGATGGTATTCGCTCACGTGCATCAGCCGGTGCAGCGAATATGGTGCGTTATACTGCCCGGCATTGTCCACAAAGTCGAAGACCATCAAGTGATCTTTTCCATCTGCGATGCGCATACCGCGCCCGAGCTGCTGGGTATAAAGCACCTTCGACATCGTCGGCCGAGCCATAAAGAGGACTTCGATCTCGGGACAATCCCAGCCTTCGTTCAGCAGGTCGCAGGCGCAGAGCACTTTGACCTCGCCCGCGGCAAATTTCGCCAGCATTTCCTTCCGCTCGGAGCTTTTCATACTGCCGGAAACGGCTGCGGCGGTCACGCCGGCTTCCTTGAACAGTCCCGCGATGTGCTCGGCATGCTTTACCGAAGCACAGAAGACAACTGTGCGTTTGTCTTTGACGAAATCCAGCCAGGTGCTGACGATCAGCCGGTTGCGTTCGGTGACGCAGATCACGGAATCCAGCTCGCGGATGTTATACTGCACGGAATTGAAGCGCACCTTCGTCATGTCGATGTTGGTGCGGATGCGGATGCAGCGGACCGGCACCAGCGCACCGATCTCAACGGCGGTCTGGATATCCAGCTTGTGTGCAGTGTTCCTGAAGATCTCCAGGATGTTGATATCGTCGGCCCGTTCGGGTGTGGCGGTCAGTCCGAGGGTAAATTTCGGCTTGAAGTAGGCCAGGATCTTTTGATAGGTCTCAGCGGAGGCATGATGGGCTTCATCGATGATGAGATAGTCAAAGGCGTCATCCCGGAAGAGATCCAGATTCAGAGCGACGGACTGGATGCTGCCGCAGATCACCTGAGATTCGGTGTCGCGGATGCCTTCGGAGAATTTCCCGGACGTCGCTTCCGGACAGAGGTTTCGGAAGGTGGCGAGAGCCTGATCCACCAGCTCCATTCGGTGGGCGACGAATAGCGTCCGTCCGCCGAGGGCTTTGGCATCCATCACGGCAGTGACGGTTTTCCCGGTGCCGGTGGCCTGATAGAGCAGGGCAATGGTTTCTTTGCGTTCCCGCATTTCGGCAAGAGATCGGAGGGCTTCGAGCTGATATTCCCGCAGTTCCAGTTTTCCGCCATCGAGCGCCTTACCCTGCTGGGTGGGCAGGTAATCATCGATCTCGCGAAAATGGGGATCGTTCCCGAGGAAGACCTTCAGCTCGTCCTTGACGGTATCCTCCTGCCGCTGCATCTGCCGCACGGTCCAGCGGTAGACATCCCAGCCCAGATGGATCATGGAGTTCTGCTTCAGCAGGTCGTCCCAGTATTTCTGCTGGGAGACAAGATTTTTATCGTGGGTGGCGTCATCGTCGATCTCAATAGCGATCCGCCGCCCGCCGTTCATCAGGGCGAAGTCGGCATAGCGGTTGTTCTGGTAAATGTCATAAAAGGGATACTGGGTATACAAATACCCCGCCTTCTCCGCCCCAAAGGTCTCGGAGAATAGCCGGAGGAACAAATCCTCGCCAAAACTCCCGGAGTTTGATGTGTATTGCATATAATTTAAATTTCCTGTGTGTGCGAATGAGGGTGACATTCACCGGTGTCCCAAGTCTGGGACACGCGGTAAACGTCACCGTGTCCCTGTTAAATAAACAGCTGCTGGAGGAGTGCTTTTTTGAGCTGCTTCCAAAGGCTCAGTTCCTTCTTCGCGGCGGCGATGGCTTCATCGAAATCGGAAAGAAAATCGGCAACCAGTTTTTGCTCTTCGAGGCAGGGAACTTCAATCTCAAGTGTAAACAACATTGTGCCTGTAACCAATGGTTGACCGCCGCCGAATCTCATTTTACCAATATCTTTTTCCACGAGAGCATAATATAGCCAGAAAAAATCACAACTTTCGGTATCCTTAATAATAAGTGTATTATCAGTAACACCACAATCCTCAACAACAAGTCTTACTGCTCCCGCATTGGCTCCGACACGAGCAACAAGAATTTTATTTCCTAAATGAGTCGCCTCAGAGCATGTTCCTATTGGCCCCATGGATCCATATAAAGGAACGCACCCATTTTCATTTTTATCTTTGCCTGAAGACACTTTGCCTTCGAGGTCTCCTAATGTTTTATTTTTCCACTCTGGAAAATCCATTCCATCATTTCTCTTGAAGCGGATTTCCTGTGAGAAGATTTTTTTCATCACGGATTTTTTCTGTGTGTCCAAGTTCGTGACTTCTTTCTCACTTTCCGCAATCACCTCATCCACCGCTGACAAAAAAACCGCTATTTTTTGCTGCTCATCAATGACTTTTGGAGAACATATTTGTACTTCAGAAATATTTTTACGACCTATGGATGTAACTTTTATTCCTTGCATAAAAGGTCTCAGTTGATCATGAAATGAAGGTGAATTCATATAATAGCCAAGATATTTGGACGCATATTTAGTAATAGGGCGACATGCTATAGTGTGAAGTCCTGAAATCACCTTATTATTTCTAACATTAAAAATTTCAATAGTTTTTCCAACAGCTTCATCTTCAGCTGTATCTGCAAGAATAATATCTCCATCTTTTAGCAAATCATATTTTTCAGTGTTGTATTCACTGTTAACAAAGGGAATAATATCTTTCCCAATATTACAAATATCTCCAAACTTGATAAGAATGTCGCCGTAATGAATATTTTTGACAATTCCATTATCAAAATTGAGCATATCTCTTGAGAATGAATTATTATTTAGCGCTATAAAGGAATCTTTAAATGATTTTTTTCCCCACTCCGGATAATCACTCCCGTCATCCCGTTTGAATCTCAGCTTCGGTTCCGCCATGGTACGCACCTCACAAACCCAGCAGCTTGAGGGTGCTGTTGACCTTATCAATGGCGGCCTGTTTTTTTGCGCTGATCTCCGCCAATTCCGCACGAACACGGGAGAGATCGATCTCCTCTTCCTCCTCGGAAGTGTCCACATAGCGCGGGATGTTCAGGTTATATCCGTTCTCCTCGATCTCCGTCATCGCTGCCACATGGGCATACCGCGGCACATCTGCCCGCTTCGAGTAGGTATCGACGATTTTCTGAATGTTTTCATCCGTCAGTTCGTTCTGCACCTTACCCGGCTTGAATTCCTTACTAGCGTCAATGAAGAGAATGTTCCCGCTGTTCCCGTTGCGCTTGCTCTTGAGAACCAGCACCACCACCGGGATGCTCGCCCCGTGAAATAAATTCGCAGGCAGTCCGATGACGGCGTCCAGCCGGTTCAGGTCGCGGATCAAGTATTTGCGGATATCCTCCTCCGCTCCGCCCCGGAAGAGAACGCCGTGGGGCAGCAGCACCGCCACCCGTCCGTCGTCTTCATCCATGTGATAGACCATGTGCTGCACAAAGGCAAAATCCGCGTGGCTTTTCGGCGCCAGTTTGCCCACACCCGAATAGCGGGGATCGTTCAGATAGGTGCTTTTCGCGTCCCACTTGAGGGAGTATGGCGGGTTGCAGACCTGTACCGTCAGCTTCAGGTTTTCCCCATACCAGTCTTTTGTCAGGGTGTCGCCCTTGTAGATGCTGAAGTCCTGATAGTCCACCCCGTGCATCAGCATGTTCATGCGGGCCAGGTTATAGGTCGTGGGATTGTTCTCCTGTCCGTAATAATGACCGATCTTATGTTTGGTCAGGTGCTTTTTCGTCTCCAGCAGCATCGACCCGGAACCGCAGGTGCAGTCGCCAACGGATTTTGCCTCATCCAGTCCCAATGTCGCCAGAATCGCGCAGAGTTTTGAGGGGCCGGTGGGGGTGAAAAATTCGCCGCCCTTTTTTCCCGCTCCGGACTGGAACAGGCCGATCAGGATCATATAAGCGGTGCCCAGCACGTCAAACTGCTGATCCTGCAGATCCATGTCAATCGCGCCGATTTTCGCGATGACCTTCCCGATTTTGTCGGTGCGTTCCGCCACGGTATCACCCAGACGAGTGTCCTCCAGGCGCATATCATTGAACAGTCCTTTAAAAGCTTCTTCCGATTTCTGCCCGATGGTGGAACCGGTCAGCGCGCTCACCGCCCGGCCATAGTCTTCAACGGAGAATTTATCTTCGTCTTCTTCGCCTTCTTTTTTCTCATTTTTTTTGATCGCCCGCAGGTAAAGCACGCGGAAAAGGTTTTCCGGACGGATGATATAGCCTAAATGCTCCAATGACCACTGTATCACAAGCTTACGGTATTCTTCATCGGCATAGGCTTCTTCATAAGTCAGTCCGTCATTTGCCAGAATTTCTTTCATGTAATTTTCGGTGCGTTCGGAAAGGTAGCGGTAAAAAATCGTGCCGAGGATGTAGTTGCG
>JAFPZX010000199.1 GCA_017417055.1 Anaerolineaceae bacterium | reverse complement strand
TGTTCGTAGGCTCCTCGGCTTTGCTACCCTGCTTCCTCCCCCACCTCCATTGCTGTCGGTGGCTTGCAGTTCACTACGCTTGGCGGTAACTACCCGCGACGGGACTTTCACCCGTTAGAATCGTGCCATGCCCGGCACACCGATAAAAAAAGCGGGTGCCGCATATGTGCACCCACTTTTTTCAAAAAGGAGAAAGTTTTGTTAGTTTTCGCTGTTTTCAGTATATTTGATGGTGATTTCACCGATGGTACCGTCTTCAAGCATCTTTTCGATGGACTTGTTCAGCATGTCAAGCAGTTCTTCATTGCCTTTCTTGACAGCGATACCATATTCTTCCGCGCCGAAAGCTTCAGCATCTTCAACGATGACAAGATCTTCATTGTCGGCAACGTAGTTGGCAGCGGTAGCAGAATCGATGACGAAGACATCAGCTTTACCGTTGAGCAGTTCAATGATGGCTTCGGAACCCTTCTTCAGAGCGGTGTAGTCATTGGGAGTGAAGCCCATACTCTGGATAGCGGTTTCACCGGTATAACCCTGGACAACAACGATCTTCTTACCGGTCAGGTCAGCTGCGGATTTGACATCAGAACCTTCCTTGACAATCATAACCTGAGTCGCGGTGTAATAAGGAGTCGTGAAGTCGACTGCTTCCTTACGTTCTTCGGTGATGGTCATGCCGGCGATGACGGCATCAATCTGACCACTCTGCAGAGCGATGAGCAGGGAGTCAAATTCCATGTTGGAGATCTTCGCGGTCATACCGTTTTCTTCAGCAACGGTTTTGGCGATGACCATGTCAATACCGTCAAATTCATCGATAACGCCCTGGGCGGTGACGAATTCAAACGGAGGGAATTCAGCATTGGTACCGAAAGTGATAACATCCTGAGCGGATGCGGCAGCGGTCAGAACCAGAGCCAGAACAAGCATAGAAACAACCAATAATTTTTTCATCATAATTCCTTTCATTTATAAGGAACGGGCGAACCCGTTTGAATAACCTGTTATAGTTTTAATACCATTTTTAAAAATCACAAAAAAGATGTGACATTTGTCATATGATTATCATCGTCCTTGATAATCAATCATTGGAAATCATCCTGTAATTCAATATAGTTCATTCACATTGAAATCACTGAGATCATATTGAATATCACCGTATTCGCCGGTCAAAAAGTCTGTGTAATCATCATAAATGTCATAAGTATTATAATTGTCCGGATATTCATCAATATCACTGTAGTCGTAATCGTCCGGTTCCAGTGATTTTCTGAGGCCATCCGTCAGTGTCAGAAAAAATAACGTATCATCAGATAACACAGACGGATCGTCGATCCAGCCGATAAGATATGCTGTCAGTTCATCGATTTCTGTTCCTTCCTGCCTCAGCATAACACTATCCGGGAAGATTTGTTCCGATATTTCCTCGACACCTTCACTGCTCAAATCATACAAATCTACCGCGCCGTATTGGTGCATCAGTTCATGGACGATCAGATTGTCACGCAGCGGCTGCTGTCCATAATAAATCGAAAACTCTTCCAGCCAATTCGGAAATAACAGATCCGCTGAATACGTGATGTTCCGGTAAGGCGTATTAAAGATGAAAAGAAAAGGCGTATTATCCTTTCCAAACCGTTCCTCATAGGCCTCATGCATGGAAACCATACCGTCTGTATGAAAATAATTTTTCACCAGATACCAATACCAGGACAGATCAATATTGCTCAAATCACTGCCATCGAATTCGTAAGGGATGGAAGCTTCAAAGTATTGGGCTGATAAAGACAGCGGGACACCATATCTTTCTGCTTCATCCAGAATGAAATCTTTAGAAGTTTGGACGACATTGAAAAAGTTTATGATCTCTTCCTGTGACCATGGATGTTCCGGTGTACTGACAAATACAAGCAGAAGCTGAATATCACCGACAAGTTTTGCAGCCGGTCCAAGATCCCGTCTCATTTCAACCCAATGTAAACCCTGCCCTTTTACAGCAGAAAAAGGGGCCAAAACACACAGAAAAAACAGCGTAAAAACAATATTTCTGATTTTCCTCATAATAGCCTAAATCAAAGCACCTTGCCCAAAAATGACCTTGTCCGCTCATTCTGCGGATTGGCGAAGAAAGCTTTCGGATTGTTCTGCTCCATCACCACACCTTCATCGATGAAGAGGATACGGTCGCCGACTTCGCGGGCAAAACCCATTTCATGTGTCACAACAACCATCGTCATACCGGAAAGCGCCAGGCGTTTCATGACATCCAGTACCTCACCGACCATTTCCGGGTCCAGCGCGGACGTGGGTTCATCGAAGAGCATATACTTCGGTTCCATAGCCAGTGCGCGGGCAATAGCGACACGCTGTTTCTGTCCGCCGGAGATCTGCGCGGGATAAACATCCGCTTTGTCCGCGAGGCCGACCTTGGTCAGCAGCTCCATGGCCTTGGCATCTGCCTGTTCCGGAGTCATCTTTTTCAGCTTTACCGGAGCAAGTGTGATGTTTTTCCGCACAGTCAGATGAGGGAAGAGATTGAAATGCTGGAAAACCATACCGATGTTCTGACGGACTTTGTTGATATCCACACCCGGCGCGTTGATCTGCTGCCCGTCGATGATAACCTGACCTTCGGTCGGTTCTTCAAGCAGGGTCAGACAGCGCAGGAAAGTACTTTTTCCGGAGCCGGAAGGGCCGATCACCACAACAACTTCACCGTCATGAATCACTTCATCGATCCCATTGAGAACATGCAGCCCTCCGAAATGTTTTTGTAATCCTTTTACTTCGATCATGGCTCACTCCTCTCAGCGAACATCAGACTTGCGCAGACTGGATTCTGCCTTATTCAGACCGAATGTCAGCAGTTTGATCAGGACAAAGTAGATAATAGCGGTACCGATGAGCGGCATAAAAGCCTCATATGTAGCGCTCTTGATAAAATCACCGGCTTTTTGAATATCGACGAGGCCGATATACCCGACAATAGCCGTTTCCTTGATCAGGGTGATAAATTCGTTGCCAAGTGAAGGGAAGATATTCTTCAATGCCTGAGGCACTACGATCTCAAACATCGTCTGCCGGGCGTTCAACCCGAGAGAACGTCCCGCTTCCGTCTGCCCGACATCCACGGAAAGAATACCGCCGCGGACAATTTCCGATACATATGCACCGGAATTGATACCGAAAGCAATCGACGCAATCAGCCACTTTGGCCAGTTGACCGTAGCAAATACCACAAAGTAAATGATCATCAGCTGTGTGACTGAAGGTGTACCGCGGATAACATCGGTATAAACCCGATGGATCCCGTTAAGAAACTTATTCTTTGACAAACTGCACACAGCCAGTAAGAAACCGATAATGATTCCCAAAAAGGCTGCGGCCAAGGAAATGCGAATCGTGTTTTCCAATCCTGTGAGCAGAAGTTTGTACCGGTTATCACGAATAAAGCATTTGTAGAATGTTTTGATAAAGCTTTCCCACCATTCCGACATAATAATACCATCCTTAATTTCTGTAAAAGGGCGTAAAATAATTCGCCTTTTCGAATAAATAAAGTTATGCTAATCATAAAAAGTTTTGGCGTATAATTTCAATATTCACTGCAAAAATATGACAAATATCACCATACTTACGCAAAACGAACACAAAAAAGGGATAACAAATTCAGTATAATACAAATATAATACGCACAATCGGGAAAGGCTGCCAAAATGAAGCTTAATTTTTTCACCATGCTGATTATGATTCTTTTGCTTATCGTGCTGCCGGTCAATGGTGTAAATAATAATAAAAACCAAAGCAACAACTGGTACGAAATTTTTGTCCGCTCGTTTCAGGATTCGAATGGAGACGGAATCGGGGACATTCAGGGTGTAATCAACAAGCTGGATTACATCCAGGAGATGGGATACAACGGCATCTGGTTAATGCCCATTTACCCCAGTCCATCCTATCATAAATATGATGTCACCGACTATCTGAGTGTCGATCCGGAATACGGAACACTTGCTGACATCAAACGACTGACGACAGAAGCACACGCACGAGGAATAAAAATCATTCTTGATCTTGTTATCAATCACACTTCCCAAAATCATCCCTGGTTTATCGCTGCTTCCAATGCTCTTCGTGAAGGAAAGGACAGCCCTTTTATTGATTATTACAATTTTCGACAGAAAAACGAGGGTAAATACATTCCTTTATATGATACCGGATGGTACTATGAAGAACAGTTTTCCGGAGGAGGCATGCCGGACTTGAATCTGGATAACGAGGATGTCCGTACACAGATTCACCTCATTCTGGATTTCTGGTTGAATGTAATCGATGCAGATGGGTTTCGGCTCGATGCTGTAACCAGTTATTATTCCGGTGACCATGACAAAAACATCACATTTCTGCACTGGCTCAAAGAAGAATGCGAACTGTTGAAACCCAACTCTTTCCTGGTCGGTGAATGTTGGGAAAGCCTGCCCGTGATCGCACGATATTACGAAAGTGGTATTGACAGCTTCTTTCTCTTTCCCGCATCCCAGGCAGAAGGCTTTATTGCATCAACATTGCGTTCCAGATCCAATCGTGCAGAGAAATTTGCAGACCGCTATCAAACTGTTTTAGATAACATACCCGATGGAACTTTAGCTCCATTTCTCGGAAATCATGATACCGGAAGAACTGTCGGAAGTGTACAGGGACGACAAAATACGACTATAGCAAAATTTGCCGAAGGTGTTTTGAACATGATGCAGGGCAACATTTTCACCTATTACGGAGAGGAAATCGGAATGGTCGGAAGTGGAAATGATCCTAACAAACGTCTTGCCATGTACTGGAATAATGAGAATATGACAAACCAACCGCCGGGAATCACTGCTGAAGAATACGCATATCCGTCAGTGGATGAACAGATGGATGATCCGAATTCCCTTCTGAATTACTGCCGGCTCCTGAATCACACCAGAATCACCTACCCTATGATCGCAAATGGAGAAAATGAATTTCTCATTGCGGAAGGCGATATTTTGCTGATTCGCCGCACACTCGATGAAGAATCCTGCTGGATTGCCATGAATTTCTCACCGAAAGAATTTGGCAGATGCCCTATCTCATCACATTTGATTATTAGAGCCGACATTGAAACCGGGACTGAATCCAGTAAAATAGAAGAAGATGAATTAATTCTGCCGCCCTACGCCATTGTCATTTTACAGGAACCCAATTAATTCTCAGCAGCCCGAGCATATAAACTTTTCCATAAAAAGTTACTCAAAAATTCGGTAAATATGTCCTTTATTTTCATGACAAATGTTACAAAACAGACTGAAAATCTTTGACAAAAATCTTATACAGGATTATATTTGTCTGTAATAGTTGTATATGCAATTTTCGACAAAGGAGTACATATGAAGAAAATTTTATCTGTCGTTTTGGCATTTGCCATGTTATTGTCCCTTGCCTCAATCGCTATGGCTGATTACAGCGGCGATATCAAGATCTGGATTGCCGAAAATGTTGTCGACTTCACCAAACAACAGGTTGAAGCATTCAAAGCCGCCAATCCAGAATATGCCAACATGAACGTCATCGTTGAACCAGTTGGTGAAGGCGATGCCGCATCCAACATCATCACCGACGTCGAAGCCGGTGCCGATATCTTCGGTTTCGCTCAGGACCAGCTGGCACGTCTGGTCGCAGCCGGTGCGCTGCTGGATGTTGAACCGAGTAACGCTGAAAAAGTTACCGCAGAAAATGATGCCGGTTCCGTTGCAGCCGTCACTCTTGGCGACACCATGTATGCCTACCCGATGACCTCCGATAACGGATACTTCCTCTATTATGACAAGAGCGTCCTCAGCGACCCCTCCAGCATGGAACAGATCCTTGCTGACTGCGAAGCTGCCGGAAAGAACTTCTACATGGAAATCAACTCTGGTTGGTACCAGACCGCGTTCTTCTTCGGCGCAGGCGCTGAACTGACCTTTGAATCCAACGATGAAGGCCAGCTGGTCAAGATGAATTCCGGTTATGCCAGCGACAACGGCGTCAAGGCTCTGAAATCCATCATTAAAGTCGCAGCTTCTCCGGCATTCGTCAACGGCTCTTCCGTCTCCAATGCCAACAACATCTGCGCGATCGTTGACGGAACCTGGGACGCCACAGCCGCAAAAGAAGCTCTCGGTGACAACTACGCAGCAACCAAACTGCCGACCGTTGATGGCTATCAGATGAGCGGTTTCGGCGGATTCAAGATGCTGGGTGTCAAACCGCAGACCGATGATGACAAACTGGCCGCCTGCGACGCTCTTGCCGCTTACCTCACCAGTGAAGAAGTTCAGCTCGCCCGCTACAATGCGGTTGGCTGGGGTCCGTCCAACCTGAACGCTCAGCAGAATGAAGCTGTCCAGGCTGACGAAGCGCTCTCCGCTTTGGCCGCTCAGCTGGCTTTCTGCGAACCGCAGGGTCAGTACCCGGGTGAATACTGGAGCCTGGCAACTGCGCTGGGTGACGATGTCATCGCTGACAAACTCGACAACGCCGACGATGCAGCACTGCTCGAAACCCTGAAGAACTTCGAAGCCACCTGCGAAGGATATCTGGCGAAATAAGTTATGTCCTAAAAACGGCCGAGGATCTTTATCTCCGGCTGTTTTTATATAGGTTTGCGGTTGATGGATAGTAATTACTTCAGTCAATAACTACTAACTGCCAACCGATAACTACTGACTGACGACGAAGGAGTCACGAATATGACTGACCTTGATTATCTGAAACTAAGCAAACCCGCGAAAATGCTGTACGACCTGAGGCACTTTCTGACAGCACTTCCCGGACGGATATGGAATGGTCTGAAAAGCCTTTTCCTGACCATCTGGAACGCACTGAAAAACCTCATTCACGGCATCGCGGATCTGGTTCCGACCTTTATCAATGGTGACTGGAAAACGAAAATTTCCTATTTCATCATGGGATTCGGTTCCTGTGCCAGAGGACAATGGGGCCGGGGAATCCTTTTTTTCGTATTCCAGGTTCTTTTCAACCTGTACATGTTCTTCCCGAATGCTCAATTTTCCGGATTATATTATCTGGGAAAACTCAGCACACTGGGTACCATTGAAACTCACAAAGAAGGACGCAGGACCGTTTACGGAGACAATTCATTCTTCATTCTGCTTTACGGCGTGCTGACGATATTCTTTATCGTAGCATTTATCTACACCTGGTACACCAACATCCGGCAGAATAAGATCAGCGAAGAGATTCTGAAATCCGGTCACAAACTGAAGACCACAAAAGATGATTTAGCATCATTGATGGATGAACAATTCCATAAAACCCTGCTGGCACTGCCGGTCCTGGGCGTCACCGTTTTTACGATTCTTCCGATCATCTTTATGATTCTGGTCGCATTCACCAATTTCGACATGACTCACCAGCCTCCGGGAAAACTCTTCACCTGGGTCGGTTGGGATAACTTTCGGACGCTGCTTTCCACAGATACCACCTCTTATGGGAACACCTTCCGGCAGGTATTGCTCTGGACGCTGATTTGGGCATTCTTCGCCACCTTCCTGAACTACTTCCTCGGTATGCTCGTCGCGATCATGATCAACAAGAAGGGCATCAAACTCAAGAAAATGTGGCGTACGATTCTGGTGATGACCATCGCCATTCCACAGTTTGTTTCCCTGCTTTACGTTTCAAAGATGTTTGCCGCGGATGGGCTGATCAACACCTACCTGATGAAGTGGGGCTGGATCAGCGCACCGATCCCCTTCTGGACGCAGCCCGGTTGGGCACGGTTCACCATCATCCTCATCAACATCTGGATCGGTATTCCCTACCTGATGCTGATCGCTACCGGCATTTTGATGAACATACCGGAAGACCTGTATGAAAGTGCACGCATTGACGGCGCCAGCGCCTTCCAGATGTATCAGAAAATCACTCTGCCCTACATGCTATTCGTCACCGGACCGTACCTGCTCACATCTTTCACCGGAAACATCAACAACTTCAACGTGATCTACCTGCTCTCACAGGGGAAACCGCTTTCGCTGGAGCTTTCCGGCAATGCGGGGTATACCGACCTGTTGATCACCTGGCTTTATAAGATGACGGTCAATGATACAAACTACAAACTGGCAGCCGTTATGGGCATTCTCGTTTTCGTCGTTCTGGCAGTCATCAACCTGATCGCTTATAACCTGATCCCGTCTGTCAAAAATGAGGAGGATTTCCAATGAGTAACAAAAATGAAATTCCCGAAGTTGATATTGTCATCGATGAAGAAGCAGGCGTGATCCGTGAGGTCAAACCGCAGAAAACCCGCTCCAAGAAAGGGCATGAACGCCGTGTCAATACAGGGATCTATATCATCCTGGTCCTGATGAGCATTATCTGGCTCGCACCGTTCGTGTTTCTTGTTTTCCAGTCCTTCCGCTCCTATGCACTCGAATCCGGCGGAATGGTGAATTATCTGCTGCCCAAAACCTGGTCATTGGACAACTACCGCTGGCTGTTTGATACAAAAAACAGCAATTTTCTGCGCTGGTATGGCAACACACTGGTCATTGCCATCTTCTGTGCCATCATCCAGACGATCATGGTTCTTTCCGTCAGCTATACGCTGTCCCGTCTGCGCTTCAAAGGACGAAAGCTCATCATGAACGTCGTACTGGTGCTGGGCCTCTTCCCGGGCTTTCTGACGATGATCACCCTGTACTTTCTGCTGAAACAGCTCGGACTGACCCAGACCGGAGCCATTCCCGGTTTGATCCTGATCTACTGTGCCTCTTCCGGCATGGGCTACTACATCTCCAAAGGCTTTTTCGATACCATCCCGAAGTCACTGGATGAAAGTGCCCGTATTGATGGAGCCACCCGCTTCCAGGTCTTTTTGAAAATCATCATGCCGCTTGCCAAACCGATCATCATTTACACCGTTTTGATGGCGTTTATGGCACCCTGGGGTGATTTTGTCTTCGCCTCTTATGTAGCTTTCGGCAGCGAACCGAATTACAACGTGGCAGTCGGCCTTTACCGCTGGGTGAACGTGGCGGACTATCAGGGATATTTCACACGCTTCTGTGCAGGCGGCGTCCTGGTGGCTGTACCGATTACCATTCTGTTCATGGCTTTGCAGAAATACTACGTTGAGGGTGTAACCGGCGGTGCCGTAAAAGGTTAGTGATCAGTGATCAGAAATAAGGAGAATTCATATGGCAAGTGTAACGCTTGAGCATGTAAAGAAAATTTATGACAACAAGGTGGAAGCCGTCCACGATTTCAATCTCGAGATCAAGGATAAGGAATTCATCGTCTTTGTAGGACCTTCCGGCTGCGGAAAATCCACTACGATGCGAATGGTCGCAGGTCTGGAAGACATTTCGGAAGGTATCGTGAAGATCGGAGACCGCGTGGTCAACGATGTAGAACCGAAAGACCGTGATATCGCCATGGTGTTCCATAATTACGCGCTTTATCCGCATATTTCGGTTTATGAGAACCTGGCATTCTCGCTGCGCTTGCGGAAGATGAACAATGAAGAAGTCCACAAACGCGTCTGTGAAGCCGCGGAGATTCTCGGTATCACGGAATACCTGGGCCGCAAACCAAAGGCACTTTCCGGCGGTCAGCGTCAGCGTGTGGCGATTGGACGCGCCATCGTCCGCGACCCGGCAGTCTTCCTGATGGACGAACCACTCTCCAACCTGGATGCCAAACTCCGCAACCAGATGCGTTCGGAAATCATCCTGCTCCGCAAACGCGTGGACACCACCTTCATTTATGTCACTCACGACCAGACAGAAGCCATGACCCTCGGAGACCGTATCGTGGTTATGAAAGACGGCTGGATTATGCAGGTTGGCACCCCGCAGGAGGTTTTTGATACCCCGCATAACCTGTTCGTAGCCGGTTTTATCGGGTCCCCACAGATGAACTTTCTCAAAGCGGATCTGGCGGAAAAGAACGGGAAATATTCCGTATCCCTTCTCGGCGTCACGATCCCGCTGAATGACCAGCAGAACGAAGCACTGCACGGGAAGAACATCAAATCACAGCCGATTACGCTTGGTGTCCGCCCGGAACACACCACCGCACTGTTCAGCAACCAGGAAAACGCGATCGAATGTACGATCCAGGTCAATGAAATGATGGGCTCGGAGCTTCATCTGCATTTGACCACACAGCATGATGACAAGATCATCCTGCGCCTGCCGACCATTGACCTGACCAATGAACAGCGTGAAAAACTGAGTTACGGGAATAAGATGTACATCACGTTCCAGGCAAAAGTCATGCACCTGTTCGACCCAACCACAGAAAAGAACCTTATCTTCGGATAAATTCTCAGTCTGAATTTTCAATGCGGAGAGATTCTGAGAATTCCAAACAGAATTCTTTGAACCATCTCCGCTTTTTTTTGTTTATTTCGCCTTTACCGCGTGAACGTGTTGTATAATATAGTCTGTTGACAAAACCACCGGAAATAAGGAGAAAAGCTTGATGGCCAGTGTAACGCTTGAACATGTCAAAAAAGTATACGACAATAATTACGAAGAATCTGTTCACGATTTTGATCTTGAAATCAAAGATAAAGAATTTATCGTCCTCATCGGTCCCTCCGGCTGCGGCAAGTCAACCACACTGCGGATGATCGCGGGTCTGGAAACCGTTTCCGACGGTATCATCAAAATCGGAGACCGCATTGTCAATGATCTGGAGCCGAAGGAACGGGATGTTGCGATGGTCTTCCAAAACTATGCGCTTTATCCGAACATAACGGTTTATGACAACCTGGCGTACCCCTTGAAAATGCGCAAAATGGGCAACAATGAAATTCATAAACGTGTAACCCGTGTTGCGGATATACTGGGCATTTCCGCCGCACTGGGGCGGATTCCGAAAGAACTTTCCGGCGGTGAAAAACAGCGTGTGGCCATTGGCCGTGTGATCGTACGGGAACCCGCGGTTTTCCTGATGGATGAACCGCTCTGCAACCTGGATGTCACCCTTCGGAACCGGATGCGCATTGAGCTCATGGAGCTTCACAAGCGCATCGACACCACTTTCATTTACGTAACCCATGACCAGACAGAAGCCATGACCCTCGGTGACCGCATTGTGGTGATGAATGACGGCAATATTATGCAGGTCGGCACACCGCAGGAAGTGTTTGACACACCGCACAACCTGTTTACAGCAGGTTTCCTGGGCTATCCCAAAATGAACTTCCTTCGCGCAAATCTGATCAATGATGAGGGCAGCTATACCGTTTCCCTGCAGGGGATCAAGATCCAATTGAGTGACGAACAATGCCTGGCTCTGATCGATAATAATGTAAAAACGCAGGAGATCATCCTTGGGATCCGTCCGGAACATGTTACAGCACTGTTTGAGGAGCAGGAAAATTCTATCGAATGTTTGATCCGCCTCAATGAAATGATGGGATCGGAACTGCATCTGCACCTGACAGCGAAAAACAGCGAAAACATCATCGTACGCCTGCCAACCATTGACCTGACAAAAGAACAGCGTGCCCAACTTTCCTATGGAAACAAGGTACACATCACCTTCCATCCGAATGCGCTCCATCTGTTCGATCCGACCACGGAGAAGAATTTGATTTACGGAAACGAAGAGAAATAAGAAACAAGAAATCGGAATTTTTATTTTGAAAGACTGTTTTTTCGCAGTCTTTCTTTTTTTGTAAATCACACAATTCAGAATACTTTTTTTATTTATTCAATTATTAACGTTCTATATTTCAATTGTAATCATTATTTTCTAATTTTCAATAGCAAATTTTATTTATTATATTTTTCTTACATATTATTCAATCAATAAGATAAAGAAAAACGGTATCTGCATAAATTTCAAGTATAATCAAAATAATGGATGTATCAGACTGAGTCAAAGGAACCTGTTTTCGTTGACTCAGTACGTAACAATTACAAAAACCTTATAAAAAAGATATGCTTTCATCAGGAGAAATTGAATGAAAAAAGCGCTGATTACCGGAGTCACCGGGCAAGACGGATCCTACCTCGCGGAGCTTTTGCTCTCAAAAGGATATGATGTACACGGCATTATTCGCCGCTCATCGGTGGATTTCCGGGAAAGAATCGCTCACCTGGAAGAATGTGAACACTTCCATCTGCATTATGGCGATTTGGGAGATTCCATGAGCCTGGTCGCGATCATCAACCGCATCAGACCGGATGAAATTTACAATTTGGCGGCGCAAAGCCACGTGCAGGTCTCCTTCGATGTTCCCGAATACACCGCAAACATAGACGCAACCGGCGTACTGCGTATTCTGGAAGCGGTCCGCATGTGCGGTCTGGCAGACACGTGCCGCATCTATCAGGCTTCAACATCTGAACTTTACGGCAAAGTGGAAGCGGTCCCCCAAAACGAAGAAACACCTTTCCATCCCTATTCGCCCTACGCCGTAGCGAAATTATACGGCTTTTGGATCATCAAAGAATACCGCGAAGCCTACAACATGTTCTGCTGCAACGGCATTCTCTTCAACCACGAATCTGAACGCCGGGGAGACACCTTTGTCACCCGCAAAATTTCTCTTGCCGCAGCCCGTATCGCTCACGGAAAACAGGATAAACTCTATCTCGGCAATCTGGACAGCCTGCGCGATTGGGGCTACGCACCGGATTACGTGGAATGTATGTGGCTGATCCTGCAAAACGAAAAGCCGGATGATTACGTCATCGCCACCGGAATCCAGCACAGCGTCCGCGAATTCTGTGAACTGGCTTTCCAAAATGTCGGCATCGAACTGGAATTCAAAGGCGAGGGAGTCAATGAAAAAGGCATTGACAAATCAAACGGCAAAGTTGTCGTAGAAGTCTCTCCTGATTTTTACCGTCCGACAGACGTCGTGAATTTGCTCGGTGACCCTACAAAAGCGAAGAGGGAACTTGGCTGGAACCCGACCAAAACCTCTTTTGAGGAACTGGTCCGTAAAATGGTCACGCACGACATGAAAAAAGTCGCAGTTGAACGCACGGAAGAGTGGCTCAAACGCAACCAGGCGGAATACCTGGAACGCGGCATTATTCAATAAATGCAGCTATTCTTTATAAAGCACGCGGGGACAGTTATCCTGTGCCGCAAGGCCGAAACCGGTGACTGTCCTCTGTGCTGCGTCACCGGTTTCTAAGGAAACGCTGATTAATGGCAATTTTGACTCTGGCGAATCAATCAGTGATTTCCTAAACAATTACTCCCCCCTCAGCAATCTCTTCAAACGCTCAATTTCCGCATCACTCATCCCACCGGAACGCAGGTAATCTTCTGCGCCTTTCCGGTAACTGTACCCGCGCGGGTTTTCATCTTCATCTAATTCTGCGAATATCCTCAGATAATTATCAACAAAAGTCGATTTAAACCCCTCGTACCGGAACGGATCTGAGTCTTGAGTAATTCCGTAATAATTCGTAAAAGACGACATAAAATCATCGACAAGCTCATCATAATCCGCGTCCATCATAGCACCCAGCAGGACGCAGACAAGTCCCGTGCGATCCTTTCCCTCCATACAGTGGATCCCCCAGGGAAAAGGTCTGTCCATCAGAATACGCAGCCCTCCCGCAAGGCGGGTTTTGAACTCCTCACCGAAATAATCCGAATTCATCCGCAGCGGGATCACAGCACCGCTTTCGTAAAGCTGTTTGGAATACGCAGGCATATCCGCATAACGCTCCCGCAGCGTCTTTTCCGTCTCAGAAAGCGCGAAGACAGTTTTTACGCCATGCCTCTGCAGGAATTCAGCGACCGCG
This sequence comes from Anaerolineaceae bacterium, assembly GCA_017417055.1. Classification (GTDB taxonomy): domain Bacteria; phylum Chloroflexota; class Anaerolineae; order Anaerolineales; family Anaerolineaceae; genus Flexilinea. The sequence continues at coordinate 3,957 of JAFPZX010000199.1, read as the reverse complement.
TCCGGACGGTTCATGGTACGGTCAAACGGAGAAGCGCATCGGTACACCTTGCCGGGAGCGATCGCGCCGATACAAAACTCCCGAGCATTCGCAAACTGATCCCGGGTTGGATAATCTTCCGGGTTATTGCTGTAAACAACGCCGCGCAGGTCCATCACATCCTTTTTTCCGCCTTTGGTGTGAATGCTGAATTCAACCTCATCCCCGATCCGAACGCCGCTGAACCGCACAAAATCACCGGAACAGAGCGTAACAGTCGGATAAGTAAAAGTCGGGTAGGCCACTAAAAGAATATCCCCTGTTTTTCCGTAGAATCCGTTATAGTAAGGAATGTCTTCAAAAACAGCACCGTTGCTGAAGCGTATATCCAGCGTATCGCCTAATTCGATTCCCTTTTCCGCCAGCTCCTGCGGCGTGATATCCGGCAGCGCTGCACCGAATTCATCGATGTCAATGATTCTGCGGATGATTTTTTCCATTTTCTTTTTCCTCCTGACATAATCTTACCATATAAAAACGTCATTCACCGGGGACTCACCGGGGGCTGTCCCTTTATGGGACTGTCCACATTTCGTTAACTGCCGCAGCAACAGGGACAGTCCCCGGCAGCAAAAAAATATTCCGTCAGAAATAAACCCTTTATAAACAACATTCGAATTATAATTATCTACCAGACAATCAATGCATGAACGCATTACACACACAAACATAAGGAGACCTCACAATGGATCAGAAGATCAAACCGGGAACCAACGGAGACCACTACATTCCTTACGCCGAACGAAGCGGCAACGAATCAATCGTTTACTTCACGCGTGACCTTTCCGCGGAAGGACTGAAGAAAATCTACGAGCGCGTCTGCGCCCCGATCAAAGGCAAAGTTGCCATCAAACTCCACACCGGCGAACCGCACGGACCGAACATCATCCCGCGGGATTGGGTCGAAAACCTGGTCAAAACAGACCTGCCGGATGCCCATATCATCGAAACCAACACCTTCTACGAAGGTGACCGCGACACGACCGAAAAACACCGTAAGACATTGGAAATCAACGGCTGGACCTTCTGCCCCGTTGACATCACCGATGATGAAGGCACCGCACTCCTTCCCGTCAAGGGAGGAAAGTGGTTCGAAAACATGTCCGTCGGTAAAACCATGCTTAATTATGACGCTATGGTCACGCTGACACATTTCAAAGGTCACATGATGGGCGGCTTCGGCGGTTCCAATAAAAACATCGGCATCGGCTGCGCGGATGGCAAAGTTGGCAAAAAATGGATCCATCAGGCGGAAGGCTCTGATGATATGTGGTCCATCGCCATGGAAGAACTGATGGAACGCATCGCCGAATCCACCAAAGCCACCATCGACTTCTTCGGTAAAAACGTGATTTTCATCAACGTTATGCGCAACATGTCCGTTTCCTGCGACTGCGAAGGTGTTGCCGCCGCTCCGGTCGTCACCCCGAATGTCGGAATCCTTGCTTCCGTCGACATTCTGGCTGTGGATCAGGCTTCCGTTGACATCGTCTATGCCATGAAAGAAGAAGAGCACCACGACCTCGTGGAACGCATCGAAACCCGTCACGGCCTGCGCCAGCTGAGCTATATGAAGGAACTCGGTATGGGCAACGACCGCTACATCCTCATCGACATCGACAACAACGATGACCGTATCCTTCCCGCCGACGCGGTGAAAAACCTCAAGCCGTTTGGGAAGTAGTTGGTAGTTGTCAGTGGGCAGTGATCAGTAGTCAGATTTCTGCAGCCAGCGGTCAGCAGCCAAAATCCAGTGGTCAGTGAGCAGTGTCCACTAAGCTGCGACAATTTGCCTGATTCTGACCAAATTTAGATAAAGAGTATCAATCAACAGTCCAGAATAAAACCGGGCTGTTTTTTGTTCCAAACCACCAAACACCGAATCACTACACACTGGCAACTGACCACTGCCCACTGGCAACTGACCACTGCCTACTGTCCACTGCCCACTGGCAACTGCCCACTGTCCACTGGCAACTGCCCACTGACTACTGTCCACTGGCAACTGACCACTGCCTACTGACCACTGTCCACTGACTACCGAATCAACGTCTCAAGCGTTTTGAACAGAACAGGCGGTTCCACCGGTTTGCTCAAGTGCGCATTCAACCCGGCCTGCATAGACCGCTGCACATCTTCATCAAAAGCATTAGCCGTCAGCGCAATGATCGGGATCGACTGCGCATCCGGACGCTCCATGGCACGGATCAGCTTTGTCGCGTCCAGCCCATCCATTTCCGGCATACGCATATCCATCAGTATCGCGTCATAATACCCGGGTTCATGGCTTTCGAACATTTCAACCGCGATCTTCCCGTTTTCTGCCACATCCACATCCATTTCCCGCATGCTGAGCACCATCACCATAATTTCCGCGTTAACAACCATGTCTTCCGCAAGCAGGACGCGGCACCCTCTCAGATCGGTTTTCGGCGCGGCAGCTGCCTCTTTCTTTTTCTTGAACGCCTCACGGAACTCATCCAGAACGGTACCGGCAAAGAGCGGCTTCGGGACAAAGCTGTCCACACCCGCCTCCATTGCCTCCTCAACGATATCATCCCAGTTGTAGGATGTCAATATAATGATTGCCGAATCTTTCCCTGCAACCGAACGGATCCGGCGGGTGGTCTCGACTCCATCCATCACCGGCATTTTCCAGTCCACGAGGATCAAATCATAGGGCTCCCGGCGGGCATGCCGGACGGAAACCAACGCCAGCGCTTCCTCACCGGAGAGCGCTGTATCGCAGTGGAGCCCGACCTGTCCGAGGACGATGGTGGCATGTTCACAGGCAATCGGATCATCGTCGATCACCAGCACATTCATCTCACTCGGCAGCATATGCTCCACACTTTTCTCAGACGATTTCCGCAGGGAGTTTTTTAACGTCAGCGTAACGGTAAAGGTCGTCCCAACGCCCTTTTCACTTTCGACCTCAATATTACCGTTCATCATTTCCACAATACTTTTCGTGATTGGCATGCCCAGCCCGGTGCTGCCGAATTTATTTGTCGAGGAACTGTCTTCCTGCGTAAAAGCGTCAAACAGTATCGGAATAAACTCCGGATTCATCCCGATTCCCGTATCTTTGATCACAAACCGCAGCGTAGTATTGTTATCGAAACGCGGACCTTCTTCAACGCAAAACAAAACCGTACCGCCGCTTTCGGTGAACTTGACAGCATTTCCCAGAATGTGGTTTCACACCCGAAAATATCAAGTACAGCCCGGTTCACATAGAGCAGCTCTTCCGGGGCCTGCGCTTTGTAGATAAAAAATCCTCCCGGCATATGGCTCCCAATCTCCTCAACAATAGGGAGTGTTTCATCATTGATTTCAAATTGTGTGTGTTCCATCATCAGGACGCTCCTTTGAAACTCCTGGATTTATCAACTGCTTTTTGTGAGGCTTTGAAAAACATTCAGGCGTGGTTAATATTGCAATTCTAATTCTACCTTATTTTTTGTCCGGTTATCAGTTGTCAGTGGGCAGTTGACAGTCACCAAACACTCTTAACTCTATCAGCCGCCAACCATTTTTTACTTCTTACTTTCCAGCACCAACCCCTGTCCCCATTATTTTCTGCTCCTGCCGGGTACATGCCCCTCCGGGTCCAGTCCCCGGGTTGCAGGGGGACTGGACCGCTTTGCGGGCCTGTACTCGTTAAAAACAGGCAGCCGAAACAGGCCTGGAAACGGCTGTTTCGGCTGATTTTTCATCTATTTTCTGTTGTCCGGTATCTTATTGTAGTAAGGAATCTCGTCATCATCTTCGGAGCGGTGTTGGAGAACCCCCGGCTGCAGGTCCGCCATGTCTTGTTGGAACCCCCGGATCTGATATTCCGCTGCCCAGCTTCCGGGTTCCCAGACCTCCCATGTGTTCACATGTTTCACGTAATTCCAGGTCACCCGTTCGCCG
>JAFPZX010000198.1 GCA_017417055.1 Anaerolineaceae bacterium | reverse complement strand
GCTTTTGAAAACGTTCCTCTGTGCGGGAATGACGGGGGTAGACTCCGGTCATTGTATGCTTTTTCTGACGCTTTCTCTTATATTTTTATTTTACCATGAGTATACAATTTGAAAGATACTTGCAATCATCTTAAGGTATTTCTTCATAATGGATCTCAAAAACCAGTAATTAATTGTTTTTGCTGGAATTATCTTGTCCCATTGATATACACGAATGAATCTTCTTTATACCTGAAGGAAATAAGAACAAATAAACAAGGATTTAGCCTATAGACTCTAACAATTTTTTTCCTCAAATGTCATAATTGCAAGAATTTCTTCACGGATTAATGCAGATTTGCTGGTCTCCGTCTGAGGTTGGATATTATTCGTTCCCAATTGTGTAATTAATGGACTGTAATTACAAAATTAATTTTTGACTATTGTTCCCCCTAGTATTTTATTGCTGAGTAAGATCACCTCATTATTTTTCTGTAAATTAGGTTGCAGGCAGGCTTCGCCTCAGGAATCGGCATCAGGGGATATAGCTTCAAAACCAATTAAAATAATTATAAATGATTTCGTATAAAATAAACGATATTTTTTCTCCGGCCGGGCTGTTCACGGTAGTGTTGTAACGATTATTCAGATTTCCCGAAAAAAATACACAGAGGACGGATTCTTGTGCCGGCTTCACGGCGGCAGACAATCCGTCTCTGTGTGTTTATTTTCAGGAATTGTTGATAAAGTTTCCTGATATGAATCAAAAGCTGTAAATCAAATCTTTATCAAAACGCTTCAGCAGTTCACATGCGAGCTTTACAGCATTGTCAAAATCCGAATAGGCAGAAATGCCGTAATGTGTGTGCGCATATCGTACCGGAATGCCGATAACGATCACGGGAACACCGGAATTGCTGAGGTGAATTGCCGCTCCGTTTGTCGCACCGCCGCTTCGGACTGCATCCTGCACAGGGATCCCCAATTCTTCAGCCAGGTTCAATGCGTAACGCTGATATCTTGGATTCGTGATCATTCTGGCGTCAATATGACGCAGCATCGGTCCGTGTTTGATGGCAGTCTGAACCATATACGGCTCGACAACGGTGTCATCAGCGGGACAGCCCTCGAAAACAATGGCGATATCGGGTTTGATGACATTCGCGGTGATCGTTGCTCCGCGGACACCTACTTCTTCCTGTGTAGCACAGGCTCCGATGACATCTACCTTCAGTGTTTCATCTTTCAGGTCATGGAGCGTCTTCAGGATCGCAGCACATCCGACCCGGCAGTCGAAGGCTTTTCCTACCATCAGGTCATGATCTTCATCATAGGTGAAGCTCACATCAGGTGAGACCGGTTCTCCGATTCGGATCCCAAACTCATTTTTAGCCTCTTCTGCGGAGCAGGCACCGATATCAATGGTGATGTTTGACATTTCCAGCGGAGCTTTCCGTTCAGCTTCTGTCATGAAATGGGGCGGTTTGCTGGCTGTGAGGCCAGGAATATATTTTCCTTCTTTGTTGCGTACCCATACCTTATGCGCGGGAATGTTGCTTGGCACCCATCCTCCGATGGGAATGATGCGCAGCGTCCCGTTCGGGCAGATTGCCTGAACCATGAAACCGACTTCATCGGAGTGGGCATCCAGCTGCACGACCGGGCGTGAACCGGTGTTTCCGATCCTGCGGATAAAAACATTCCGCATCCTGTCCACACTGGTTTCACCGACTGTTTTTGCATAAGGCAGGATCTCAGCTACGACTTCTTCCTCAAATCCGGAAATTCCGTTGGCATTGGAAATAGCCGCGATCATTTCAAGCGCTTTTGATTTTTCCATACCATGACTCCGCTTATTTCAGAGGGACTTTCTTGAACTCTTCCATGAAGTCCACGATATAATCGGCAGTAGTCCGAAGCATTTCGGTGCCCCACTCAATCGTGGCGGTATTCGGATGATCAGGGCCGATCCAGCCGCTGTCTGTAACATGAGGCGTTGCCCGCAGGATCTCAACGGAGACTCCTTTGAACTCTACAGAGCGGAATCCGGTAGCTTTCAACTTGTCGGAAAGATCAAAAAGCTTCAGCGGTCCGCCGATCTCGCTTTGATCTACCAGAGAGGGATTGATCCCCAGGATAGCTGCAGTTTCTTCTCCGCCGCCGTGTCCGCCCTTCCAGGCCGGGTTCATATCCCAGGCCATCAGCCACCAGTTGAGCATGGCGACCAGACAGCCTTTCTCTTCAAATTCCAGCCCCAGACGTTCGATCGTCTTCATATTCCCGCCATGCCCATTCAGTATGACGAATTTCCGGGCGCCATGGCGATAAAGACTGAGCATGATCTGTCTGAAAAACTGGTAAAGGATCTCTCCGTCAATATCGATCGTTCCCGGATAGGGAGCCAGACTCTGACAGGCTCCGAAAGGAATCGTCGGGGCGATCAGTACATCACTTTTTTCTTCGATCATTTTCAGCAGATGGTCCGGAATGATCGTATCCGTACCAAGAGGCATGTGGCGTCCGTGACATTCGATGCTTCCGATGCCGATCAGAACCATGTCATTTTCTTTGAAATAGGCTTGCGCCTGCGGCCATGTAATATTGGCGAGTCTCATTTTCCTTTGCCTCCTTTAAATTGGCAGCCGCCGGTTTTAAGCCGGCGGCTGTATAGAT
>JAFPZX010000197.1 GCA_017417055.1 Anaerolineaceae bacterium | reverse complement strand
GACGTATTCAAAAACTTTATCAGGGATCTGGCTCCTTCTGATGGCTTCCTTTGTATCTCATGACTCATTATTATTCAATTGTCAAGGTTCGTATTTTTCTCAACTATTTGGTCGGAATTATATGTGTCAAGTTTAAGTTAAAAACACGACGGGATACCGTGAAATATATTTTTTGACTGCACAGTGGAAAAAATACTTCTTGTATCTCCGAAAAAAGGGTAAAAATGGCTGACAAAAAAACGATCAATCCGCAGACAGGACGCTTTATTTTAGTGAAAGAATGGCGCGACTGGTTTTCCGAAGAAAAGCTGATGGTTGGAAAACAATTATATAAGAACAGCAATGTACGACAATTTTCTTCTACAGAAACATCAGCTCATGCGGAGGTGATCGATGGGACCAAAGTTTATTCCGTATCGATAATGAACGCACCCAACAGTTATTCGGAAAAATGGAATGCTGATTCCTTTTCCTGCAACTGCAAAAAAAAGCGAAACAGAGGCTACTGGGATTACAAATCCGGTGATTATTACCAAACCTGTGAACATGAGGCGGCTGTATTATTCCGCTGGGAAGCACAGCACGGAATCTGGCTGTTTGAAGAATCCGACGCCGAGCTCAATTCCAGACGATACAAAGAAGACCTCAAGCGCAGAAAAGAACAGTTGAAACTACAAAAAGAAGCCGGATCAAAAATCAAAATTCCGGCAAAAGATTATTTCGCAAGCCTACCGGACGGCGGTTATTTTGATGTAAAACGGGCTGTAAAAGGCTTAAAAACCACCCAATATGCTGTGAATCGGGCTGAACAGCTGATGAAGAGCGGACAGTGCAAAATCGACAACAGCGCTGTTGTTTTTGGATCAAACGGAGAACAACTTTTACAGGCCGGTGCAAAAATCAGTGATGACCTGGAAAAACGGGAAACCTTCATACGGCTTGGCTTTCATGAGATCGACAGCAGACGGTGCAGCTGTTCTCAAAATTATTTCGATACACCGAAAAATCAGCCATTATGCGAACATGAATTAATCCTGCTGAAGCACATGCAGGAAATCGCCGCACAACCCAATATCGGTGACGCTACCGACAAGACCGCCATGCAGTTTTTCTCAGCGATGTCAGCACCTTCTTCCCAGCAGCGGATCGATGAAACGGAAAAGCAGGAAAAACAGAAAACGCTTGTGCTCACACCGCGGATCATCGTTTCCGGCGGAGAGGTCTCATTAACATTCAAATTGGGACGCACCGCAGACAGTGAAGCCGCATCCGCGGGAACAAAAAAATCAGGCAAAAGCGCTGCGCAAAAAAGCAACGTTATTAAAAACCTGAAAACACTGGCGGAGGCTGTAGCTGAAGAAGCTCCTTATGAGCTGACAAAAACACAAATCATCGATTTTTCGCAGGAAGATTTCACCGATGAAAGCCTTCCCTGGCTCACCTTTATCCAGCGCAGGGTCAGTGAATCGCTTGAGGTGAACAACCGGCTGCAAGCCAGAGGGTACTATTACGGCTTTAACCCATCTCTCAAAATGCAGGATTCCCTGACCGGCGCCATGCTGGACCAGTTTTATGAAGTTGCCGAAGGGAACAGCTATGAGAGTGTTGACCGAAACAACAATAACCAGACCGGGACTCTCAAAGTCGGACATGCGGATATGCGCGTTCACCTGAAGGCCGAAAAAATTGCAGATGAAAAAGGCACTTTTTACGGCGTTTTGATAACAGGACAAATGCCCGTGATTCTTCGCGGAAGCTCTGACAGTTATATTTTGAGCGACTCCACGCTCAGCAAAATCAGTCGGGAAGAAGAAAATGTTCTCGAACCATTCCTTTACGCGGCAAATGACAGCGGCGCTATCCGATTCCGCGTCGGAAGGGAGAGCCTTGCCGAATTTTATTACCGCATCGTTCCCACATTTCTGCAATCCCGCTATATTGATTTTGAGGATTACTGCACAGAAGAAGCGGAGCAATTACTCCCGCCCGAACCGGAATTCCTTTTCCAGATGGATATGGAGAAGGACTTCTGTTTCTGCCGCACATTTGTGAGCTATAACGAAAACAGATTCAATTTATACGATGAAAATAATACCGGGAACGTCTACCGCGACAAAATGCAGGAAGACCGCATCAAAGCCCTTCTTGAGCATCACTTCGACTACGTTGACCCAAAGCAGCTGTTTGTCTGGAGTAAAATCTCCGACGATTATCTATACAGCCTGCTGACAGAAGCCATCCCGGAGCTCTCCCGATACGGTGAAGTGCAGGGCAGTGAAGCCTTCAGCCGGCTGAAGATCCGTACCACACCGGCCATCCAGGTTGGGGTGGGAATAGAAAGCGGATTGATGGATATTTCCATTATATCCAAAGACGTTTCTCCGGAAGAACTGCTGGACATTCTCAACAGTTACCGGGCGAAGAAAAAATATCACCGCCTCAAGAGCGGCGAATACATACGGCTTACCCAGGATGATCAGCTGCAGTCTCTCGACACCATGCTCAGCGAGATCAACATGAATCCGGAAGATATCATCGGGAAAGAAGCGCACCTTCCCATGTACCGCGCCTTATATCTCGATTCCATGCTCAAAAAACATGAGGAACTGGCTGCAAACCGGGACAGGACCTACAGGGCACTGGTGAAAAATTTCGCCACGATCCGTGATGCCGATTATGAGACGCCCAAAGCACAGTCGGATATTCTCCGTCCTTATCAAACCTATGGATTCAAGTGGCTGCGCACGCTGACCGCTGCCGGATTCGGCGGAATTTTAGCGGATGAAATGGGTCTGGGAAAAACCATCCAGGCGATTACCCTGCTGCAGTCCCTCAAAGACGATGGCATCCCCGGCATCAATATCATCGTCTGTCCGGCCTCGCTTGTTTATAACTGGCAGGAAGAATTCCGGCGATTCGCCCCGGGACTAATGGTCGAAATCATCGCGGGAACCGCCGCACAGCGGAAGGTTCAGCTTTCCGCGCTGGCATCAGCCGATTCACCCGAAAAACCCGATGTACTCGTCACCAGCTACGATCTTTTCAAAAAGGATATCAACCTTTACCACGGGATCCGTTTCACATGCATGTTCATCGACGAGGCCCAGTACATCAAAAATCAAAAGGCCGCGGTCACAAAATCCGTCAAGGCAGCCTCTGCGCAATACCGTTTCGCCCTCACCGGGACACCGGTCGAAAACCGCCTGGCTGAGCTGTGGAGCATCTTTGATTTTCTGATGCCCGGATTCTTGTACAGCTATCAGGAGTTTTCCAGCCGTTTTGAAACACCGATTGTCAAAAATAAAGATGAGAAACTCTCCGCGCAGCTGCGTCAAATGGTCTCTCCCTTTATTCTGCGCAGACTGAAAACGGACGTGCTGAAGGATCTGCCGGAAAAATTAGAAGAAGTGCGCTACACCCGGTTTGAGGAAGACCAGCGCAAGGTCTATGACGGACAGGTCGTTCATATGAAGCAAATGATCTCCGGCCTCGGGAACTCCGGAGAGGACAAGATCAAGGTGTTGACGGAACTCATGCGGATCCGTCAAATCTGCTGCGATCCGTCGCTTTTGTTTGAGGATTATCACGGCGGCAGCGCGAAGCGGGAAGCCTGCATTGAATTGATCCAAAGCGCCATCGGCGGTGGGCACCGCATGCTCGTCTTTTCCCAATTTACATCCATGCTCGCTTTGCTGGAAGAAGATTTGAAGAATGAAAACATCGCTTACATGAAACTCACCGGAGCCACGCCCAAGGACCAGCGCATCCGTATGGTCCGTGAATTCAACGAAGGAACGGTTCCCGTGTTTCTGATTTCGCTGAAAGCCGGCGGGACCGGTTTGAACCTCACCGGAGCGGATGTGGTGATCCACTATGATCCCTGGTGGAACATCGCCGCGCAGAATCAGGCAACAGACCGGGCTCACCGCATCGGTCAGACGAACACGGTTACCGTTTACAAGCTGATCGTCAAAGATTCTATTGAGGAAAAAATTCTCGCATTACAGGAAGCCAAGCGGGATCTGGCTGACTCGATCCTTTCCGGTGACAGCAACTCCATCACGTCCCTTTCTACTGAGGAATTGATGAATTTGCTGGGATAGACTTTAAATCTTACGGGGACTGTTCCTTTATGGGACAGTCCCCAAAATGAGACACATTATAATAGCGTTACCGGACAATACCAGACATCACGATTGTAAGGAATCAGCGTCTCGGCTGAACAAATAACCAATCCCGGCTGCACATTTAAACCAAGCTTATTCAGAACGGAAAAATTATTTGCAGCTTTGTCGGGCGCAATTCCCTTCTTTATCTCAATTGGATAAACATCCTCAGCAGTGACGATCATCAAATCGATCTCTTTTTTATCAATGTCGCGATAATAATACAGGTTTGGCGCGACACCCGCGTTGAAGTAACTTTTTAGTATTTCAGTAACCACATATGTCTCGAAAAACGCTCCATCCATGGCACCATTTTGCAATGTCTGCGGGTCCGGCCAACGGCTTAGATAAGCAGCTAATCCCGTATCCATAAAATACACTTTGGGTGTTTTTACCAAACGTTTCGTAATGTTGCGATAATACGGATGCAAAATATAAATAACGCCGGATCGTTCCAAAATCGAAATCCATTCTTTTGCTGTAGTTGCTGATATACCGATTGTTCGTGCAATATCGCTGTAAACAAGCTCCTGGCCGGTACGGGCTGCCATAAAAACCAGAAAATCAGCAAACGCGGAAAGCTTTCCGACTTGTGAGAGATCTTTTATATCTCTTTCCAGGTATGTATTGACATAGTCAGTGTAATATCGATCTCTGTCCACATTTTCACAGATAATTTTCGGCATGGAACCGCGGAATATCATTTCATACGTTTCATGAATACTTCTGCCCGGAATTATTTGTGAGCGCTCTTTCAAATCGTCTATTTTCGGGGAAAACACACCTCCCGGAAGGTTCAGAATTTCACGGGCAGACAAACCCGCCAAATCAAAAACTGCTACGCGGCCGGCAAGCGATTCTGAAACGCCTTTCATCATGCGAAATTTCTGGGATCCCGTCAGCCAGAAATCGCCATTTGCCGGTATCCCTTTCAATGCTTTTTCATCCACGATTCGTTTTATTTCAAGAAGGAGGGAGGGAACACGCTGTATTTCATCAATAAGCAGCGGCGTTCCGTAATTTTCAAAAAAAAGCATAGGGTCAGTTTCCGCGATTCTGCGTGCATTCAAATCATCCAGCGTTACGTATTTCCTGCCGGATTCTTTCAGGTGATAAAGCATGGTCGATTTACCAACCTGACGCTGACCGCAAACCATCACAACAGGATAACTCTTTGATGCTTTAAGAATTTGTTCTTCCAAATGACGATGAATGTACATAATCCCTCTTTAATAATCTCGTTAAATTTACAGTTTTAATTTATTTTAATCGTATTTTGATTATTTTTCAAGTATGCATCTATGGTTTATTCCGTTAAATCTCCAGTAATACTTTACTTTAATCGGATTTTTTTACAGCACAGGCTCAGATATCAGGCAATAGAATATAGGCAACAGGCATTTGGCAATAAGGGGGCAGACTGCGGCAAAAAACATGTATAATAAAAATGAATGGGATCCTTTACCCCGAAATGAAGAAAGGAGCAAGGTGAAATGAAAACACACACAATGATTTTTTTATGCCTGATGATGCTGTTCTCCGCAATCTCCTGTTATGCGGAAGGCGGGACTTTTGATTACCGGTTTGCCGACGCGGCAGAAGCGGCGGAACTGCTGCTTTCCAACCGGAATTACTATGATAATCTGAGCCAAAACGACCTGAACTTCCGCATGCAGAAGCTGAATGCGACACTCCCGGAGCTGGAAGCACATACCGCAAAGCAGACACTGGACTGGACCGAAGAGGAAAAGACCGCAATTGATAATGCCATGACCCTCATCGAAAAAATCTGTGACGAACAAGGGTATACACTCCCCCCTACAGATGGCATTGTGTTCGCGAAAACCACCATGCATGAAGAGTGCGACGCAGGTGCCTATACCCATGGTACGCAGATCTATATGGGAGAACGTCTTCTTGCCGCAGGCCTTATGGAGCAGCCGGCCGCAAAAGCTTATTTTCAGGAAGTAGTTGCCCATGAACTGTTTCACTGCCTGACCCGCAACCATCCGGATTTCAGAGAAGCCATGTACGGAATTCTCGGGTTCACCGTTGTTGATAAGGATTACTCATTCGCACCGGAAATCAAAGAGATCATCATTTCCAATCCGGATGTAGGGCATCACAATTCATATGCTTCGTTTGATATCAATGGAGAAATGAAAGACTGCACGGTTATTTTCACCGCAGCAAAACCTTTTGAAAAGCCCGGTGACAATTTCTTTGATGGAATGGTAACAGGACTTGTCCCGGTCGATGATCTCTCTGTAATGTACACATCCGAAGATGCATCTAACTTTTGGGACGTCTTCGGTAAAAATACCGGATATGTGATCGACCCGGAGGAAACCATGGCGGATAACTTTTCCTTTACGATCATTTATGGATTCGACAGGGAATATGAAACTCCGGAAATCATTCAGGCTATCGATGAATATCTGAAGAATAGCGGCAAATCATAACACAAAAAATATACGCAGCGGGACATATTTCGGGCGCTGCCCGGTTTCTGATTTTGGGACACTTAAGAACCGTCCCTGAATGTCCCAAAAGTAAAGGAGAGAAACAATGAATTACGAAATAAAATATGAACCGTTTCCGGTTCTTGTGATGAACCTGGACAATGGTGAAACTGTACAATGTCAGGCCGGGGCAATGGCCTGGATGACACCCAATATCGAAATGCAAACCTCAACCGGCGGCGGGATCGGGAAATTTTTCGGCCGCATGTTTTCCGGCGAAAACGCGTTCATCAACAAATTTACCGCCAAAGGCAGCGGGACGATCACTTTTTCCAGTGATTTTGTCGGGAAAATACTCGCCATTGAAATAAAACCAGGCAGGGACTTTGTTGTTCAAAAAGGCGGCTACCTGGCCTCTTTTGGAAATGTGGACCAGTCTGTATTTTTCCAGAAGAAATTCGGTGCGGCGCTCTTCGGCGGGGAAGGGTTCATTATGCAGCGCTTTTCCGGTAATGGCATCGTCTTTGTGGAAATTGACGGATACTGCGAACAGTTTGACCTTGCTGCGGGGCAAAAACTGGTTCTGAGCACCGGGTACCTGGCAGCGATGGAGGCAAGCTGTACGATGGATGTTCAAGCGGTGAAGGGGGCCATGAACGTATTGTTTGGCTCGGAACACATGTTCCTGACCACTGTAACCGGTCCGGGAAGGATCTATATTCAGACCAAGCCGATTTCGAAAGTTGCCGCCGCGCTGAAGCCCTTCTTCCCGACGCAGACAGTAACAACATCCTCCTCAAGTGATTGAATATGAAATTATTCATTGAAGAAAAGTTTTTCAGCCTCTGGGGAGGCAGTTATAATGTTTTCCATGAAGACCGCAGCGTAGCTTATACCGTGAAGGGACAGCCCTCGCTGGTGCGGCGGAAGCTCTCAGTCATGGATCCGAATGGAAATGAAGTTGGAATGCTCCAGACAAAAATCATCAGATTTTTTCCTGCCTATACTATCTGGAAAAATGGCAGGGAAATCGGAATGGTCAAACAGAAGTTTTACCTGCTCAAGCCTAAATTCGACGTTGACTTTAAAAACTGGCACATTGAAGGCAATTTTTTGGGCTGGAATTACAAAATCTATGACCAGCAGGAGCGGGTCGTGGCAGCCATCGACCAACAGATATGGAACTTCACGGAGCATTTTGTGATCGACTGTGACAATGATGAAGATGCACTGGATGTTTTGATGCTTACGCTTGCTATCAGTGCTATACGGAAGGACAATGCGGATAACACTGCAGCAACTTCTTCTAATGACTAAGCTCACGAAAATCTTCTGAAAAAAATGCCGCATTGGATTTTTGCGGCATTTTTTTTACAAAGTTGATCTTGACAAAAAATATTATCATTGAAATATGTTTTCAAGGCCTGCCGGAGGGAATGCTTCACAGGAACGCGGCGAGCAGCGCTGCTTTGCCAGCCAAAACTCTCCCCGCGTCCTTTATCTTACAGTCGGGGGACGCGCGTGAGCTTGCTCAGCGCGTGTCCCCCGACACACATAATAAATGAGTTTTTATTGAAATCCTAACTTCAATGTCTTTTTATCGAAATACGGGTGGCTTTCGATATTGCGAACCGTATAGCCGGTGTTGTCAATAGCCTTGCGGATCAATTCCAGATCCGGCTGTCCTTCCGTTAGGATCAAGGTTTCTCCCTTTGTATGGGAAGAGCTTATTTTTTTGACAGGGACTGCTTTACGCACGGCATCATTCACATGCGCTTCACACATCCCGCACATCATGCCTTCAACTTCTGCCCGGGTCTGCATTAATCGGGTGTTTTGTTCATTTTGTAGTTTCTGTACTCTATGAGCAGCGGAGCATCCGCCGCAAGAAGCACAGCTGCCGCAGCAGGACTTTCCTTCTTTTTTGTCCCGGATCATTCCCCGGACCAGCAGCCCTACAACCAAAACCAGAATGGCTATGATGACAATATTTACCAAATTTTCCGATAACCACGTCAACATTTCAACATCTCCTTGCTGACGATTGTTCCTGTTCATGGAACTTCCGGGGACTGGACCGTTTGCGGGCCTGTACCCGTTTTCTAACCCATGATTCGTAACCGACGAATTATTTAGCAAAGTGGATTACCGGATCACTCAACGTACCGGTAATCCACTGATAAGAATGAATTTTATGCTTTGATCGTCAGTGTCTGTGCTTCCTTATAAGGACGGACAAGCTGGTAGACGATCGCGCAGACGATGATAACTGCCGCAATCAACCCGATGAGGTTCACACTGCCGACGAACGCTTTCCCGATTTGGAACACTGCCAAACCGATCGCGTAGGCGAAAAGACACTGATAAGCGATAGCGAAGGCTGTCCACTTGCTGTTGTTCATTTCCCGCTTGATGGCGCCGATAGCCGCAAAGCACGGAGCGCACAGCAAGTTGAAGACCATGAAGGCATAGGCAGCAAGCTTTCCGTGTCCGCCGGAAATGTTCTCGAAATCTTCCCGGACACGCGGCCAGATCTGTTCGCCGTTTTCTCCCAGTTCCTCTTCACCGTCTTTGTCATCGTAGTTATAGAGGACGGCAAAGGTACCGACAACTTCTTCTTTCGCGACGAGGCCGGTCACTGTAGCGACAGTCGGTTTCCAGGCACCGAAGCCGAGCGGATGGAAGATCGGGGCAGCCACATTGCCGACACTTGCCAAAACAGAGGCATCCATAGGCGTAACTTCGTCAACAGGAATATTCATGCGGTTTGCGAGGGATTGGATATATTCCTCGGTAATCAATTGTTCGTCTTCAAAGAGTTTGTCCACCATACCGAAGCGGCCGTTGACAGTACCGAAACTGGAAAGGAACCAGATGACGATGGAGCTCAGCACAATAACGGACCCTGCACGCTTGATGAAGGACCAACCGCGTTCCCAGGTTCCGCGCAGCACATTGGAAAGGGAAGGAACATGATACGGAGGCAGTTCCATCACAAACGGAGCAGGATCACCGGCAAACATTTTCGTTTTCTTCAGCATAATACCGGAGATGATGATGGCGGCAACACCGATAAAGTAGGCGCTGGTAGAAATAAGTCCGCTGCCGCCGAACAGGGCACCGGCGATGAGGCCGATGATCGGCATCTTGGCGCCGCAGGGAATGAAAGTGGTGGTCATGATCGTCATACGGCGGTCTCGTTCATTTTCGATGGTACGAGAAGCCATAACACCCGGAACGCCGCAGCCCATGCCGACCAGCATCGGGATAAAGGACTTGCCGGAGAGGCCAAAGCGGCGGAAGATACGGTCCATGATGAAAGCGACACGGGCCATATAACCGCAGTCTTCCAGAATGCAGAGGAGGAAGAAGAGAACCAGCATCTGCGGGACAAAGCCGAGAACAGCGCCGACACCGGCAACGATTCCATCCGCGACCAGGCTGGTGAGCCAGTCCGCAGCGCCGAGATTCTGCATAATGGTGCGGGACCCTTCCTGCAGCCATTGTGCGCCAAGCACATCATTGGTCCAATCGGTCAGGAATGTACCGATCGGGCCCATAGCGATCCAATAAACCAGGAACATGACCAGAGCAAAAATCGGCAGGCCCAGAATCCGGTTGGTGACGATCTTGTCGATCTTGTCGGATGTGGAAAGCTGACCGGCTTTAGCCTTTTTGTAGCTGCCCTTCAGGATGTCAGCGATCCAGATATAGCGGTCATTGGTGATAATGCTTTCAGCGTCGTCGTCCAACTCCTCTTCAGCGGCTTTGATATCTTTTTCGATATGGTCCAGCGTGCTCTGGGGCAGGTTTAATTTCGCAATAACCTTTTCATCCCGTTCAAAGAGCTTGATAGCATACCAGCGCTGCTGTTCTTCAGGCAGGTTGTGGACAACAACTTCCTCGATATGAGCAAGAGCATGATCTACCGGCCCGGAGAAGGTGTGTTTTGGAACAGATCTGGTTCCGGCTGCGTCAATAGCTGCCTGGGCCGCTTCTTCAATGCCTTCGTTCTTCAGCGCGGAAATTTCCACGATTTTGCAGCCAAGCGCATTGGAAAGCTGTTTGACGTTGATGGTGTCCCCTTTTTTGCGGACAATATCCATCATGTTCAGGGCGATAACAACCGGAATGCCGATTTCCATCAGCTGTGTGGTCAGGTAAAGGTTGCGTTCCAGGTTGGTGGCATCAACGATGTTCAGGATCACATCCGGACGCTCATCGATCAGGTAATTCCGCGCAACGACCTCTTCCAATGTGTACGGAGAAAGAGAGTAAATACCGGGAAGGTCCGTAACCGTCACTTCCTTGTGATTCTTCAGACGGCCTTCTTTTTTCTCTACCGTCACACCGGGCCAGTTTCCGACAAATTGATTGGAACCGGTCAGTGCGTTGAAAAGTGTCGTTTTCCCGCTGTTTGGGTTGCCGGCAAGAGCAATACGAATTTCTTTAGCCATAATATCATTATTCCTTATAATTCGCGTTTCAAAAGAAGTCAGGACAAAATCAGATTTTTTTCAAGTATCACAGATACAGTTACTATACCTCTGACCACTGATCCCTGACTCCTGAAACCTTTATTATTCCTCGATTTCTACCATTTCCGCGTCTGCTTTCCGCAGGCTCAGTTCATAACCACGCACAGTCACTTCCACCGGGTCGCCCAACGGCGCGACTTTCCGAACATATATTTCCGTTCCACGGGTGATACCCATATCCATAATGCGGCGCTTGACCGCACCTTGTCCATGCAGCTTTACAACTGTCACGGTATCGCCGATTTTTGCATCTCTGAGAGTTTTCATTCTGCTCTGTTCTCCTTCTACACCATTATTTTTCCCGCCATCTCGCGGCTGACCGCGACACGGCTTTCCTTGACATTAACGATCAGATTTCCGTTGATTTCAGAAACGACCCGCACTGTCCCGCCGACAACAAAACCGAGGTCCTCCAGGTGTTTCTTCATTTCAGGACTTCCGCCAACTTTGCGGATGATGTTTTCCTCTCCCACATCTGCCAGTAAAAGCGGCATCATCGTCTATTCACCTTCTTTCATAAGTTTATAGGTTCAAACTTTTGTTAGTTAATTCTAACGCTCATAGTTTACATCTACTAACTATTTTTGTCAAGCCATGACTTAATAAAAGTGAAAGAATAAAGAGGACAAAAATATTGGTCCGGTGTTATAATACGTGTGATTTGTTCAAAACCAGTCAGCACATCGCGATCACTTTTAATTGTTATTCAGGCGGTGCTGCTGCAAAATAAGAGCTTTTCCATATGCGCTTCATTTTGAACAAATACAACAAAACACAGCATGTACAAAGAAAGGAAAAATGAATGAAGAAGTTTTTTGCATTATTGATTATTGTTGTTTTTATGTTGAGTCTCAGTGCCTGCGGTTCAAAACCACAGCCCACACCAACTGCCGCACCGACAGCAGCTCCTACTGAAGAGCCCGCGGAACCTACAGCTGAACCCACAACAGCTCCGGCAGAACCAACAAGTGAACCGGAAGAAAAATCAGAAACCGCTGCTGATTATGACCCAAATGATATGGGTTCTGTTTTTGATTATTACGACAACCGGGGTGAGAGAATGTTTGACAGCTATGCTTTTTCTCAGTTGGACACAACCGGGAAAAAAGTGTGGACCGCGCCTTTTGTCGGTATTGAAGAATTCCAGGTTCCCGACGCCTTTTTGAACGCGAAAGGCGGTGTCCGCGCTTCCGGCGGTATGGAAGAGGACAAAGGCATGGTTACGATGAGTGTCAAATATCTTGCCGAAACCGAAGAAGATTACAATAATTATATCGATCAGCTCTCAGCAGTCATCCGGGATATCCATGAAAACGGTCAAAATGAAGAGAACACTCAAAAATACCAGGACGCTGTAGAAGAATATAACAGCCATGCAACAACACTGTTTGTTGTCCTGGGTATGCCAAATGGTTCCGGTGAAGCTGAAGACAAAGCTGCCTATCAGAAGTATTTTGAGGACCATGCTGAATGGTATGACTTCACTGAAGAGGAAATGAAAGAATTCTATGATAAGTTGGTCTTCTACCCGGCCGGCAGTGTGGATAACTACAACTTCTACCTTGTCCAGGGAAATCTGCCCGATGACCACAGCATCGAAGAAGATGATGAGGTCTATAAAGAAGAGTATAAAGCCCTGTATGACAATATCGGGGAATACGTTTCCCTCTTCAAGTTTATGAAACCTCTTGGTCTTGCCAAAACCATTGAAGCCGGTACCGGTTTTACCTTTGAGACCACCGACGTTTTCGGCAATCCTGTGAAAAGCGCTGAGCTTTTCAGCAGTCACAAATTGACCATGCTCAACATCTGGGAAACCACCTGCGGAGCCTGCATCTCTGAAATGCCGGAACTGATCAATCTCAGCAAAGAATTTGAAGATAAAGGCGTACAGATCGTCGGTCTCGTTTACGACGCAACAACGGAAGATCTGATTGCGGAAGCAAAGGATATTGTTGAAGATCTCTCAATTCCCTATACCAATCTTGTCCCGACAGATGAAATGCTGGAAACAGTCAAGGTTCAGGCATTCCCGACAACTTATTTCCTCAACGAAAAGGGAGAATTTGTCGGTGAACCGATTTCAGGTGCACTCTTCAAGCTCTACCGTCAACAGGCTGAACAGCTGTTAGGCGAATAAAGCATCAGCAATCATTAAACAAGAAATCAGCAGCCAGCCGGGATAAGCAATTACTCCCACATTCTGGCTGCTGTTTTTTTATCAGTGTTACGTATCATGGACCGCTGTTTTATAATTCATGCGTTTGCCAATTTTACAATGCCGCACATGGGGACATACACATCAGTATCAGCTTACGCGACACAGGATGTCAGTCCAGCATATGCTCCGTGATTAGTTACGCAGCGATTATATTTTTCCTGAGAAACAGACAATTTCATATTGATTTTGCGCTGTATTCAGTGTAAAATTTACACAGGAAGGAACAATTCAGGACGATGCACACGATGTTTGCCTTACTGCCGGAGCACAGTCCGCACAGTAAGAAGAAACGCTGACACCGAAGACATATGACTTATATACGAACCTGAATTTTGCGGAAAATTGATGAAGACTGAAAAAAGAATTCTGATCATCCTGCTTATTGAATTACTGCTGCTGTGCGGAACAATCGTTTGGGCTTACAAAGGAATCCGGTCATTCGAACCGGTTGATATTTCCATCAATGACTGGACCTGTCCTTACACAGTATATCAGGATGGGGCATTCAGCGTTCCCGAAGATTTGGTAAATACCGGACAGGAAATCACATTTCTTTACGGTCCCGGTCTTCCGCTGAAAAAAGGAACCTACTCCGCACAGATTCAATACGAAGCGGAAAGGGATCAATCCTGCATGGCTTCGGGTACCAACCTCATCACTCCACTTATCATCCCGGCAGATTTTGTCCACGCTTCTGAAGGGATCCTGAGCAGTTCAAAGGATTTGATCCGCTATAAATTCGAAATTCCGGAAGATGTCAACAAATTCAATCTGAACATCAGTTACAACGGATCAGGCGCTTTTCAGGTTAAAAACATCTCCATTCAGCACACAAACACCTATCACAAAAGAACCTGTGCTGCCGTACTGTTTCTATTCCTTGGCATAGACCTGTTCTATTGGATGACGAAACGTTCCCGGGAGACAAAATCAGTGCTGTTCCTGATTGCTCTCATCAGTTTTCTTGCCTCCATCCCGCTGTTTTTCAGGGCTGTGGGGCTTTACACCGGTGACATGGAATTCCATTTTATCCGCATCGACGCCATCGCTAACGCCATCCGGGACCGGCAGTTTCCTCCCCGAATCTCTTCGCTCTGGATGGACGGCTATGGATTCCCAACCTCCATTTACTATAATGATATTCTGCTGCTGTTCCCTGCCGTACTGCGCCTGCTCGGATATGATCTGCATATCGCTCTGAAGGCTTATATTCTGTGTGTCAATATCCTCACCACAATCATTTCACTCTGGTCCTTCAAACGGATCTTCAACAGCAAAAAGATTGCCATTCTCACGACCGTTTCCTATGTTCTGGCACCTTTCCGGCTTGGGGATATGTATATCCACCGGGCTTTGGGAGAATTTACAGCGATGAGTTTCCTTCCGCTTATTGCTTATGCGCTGTACAAAATGTACACCGAAAACCCGGAAGCGTGGAAAAAATACCGCCGGTACGGAATCGCGCTCAGTCTCGGGATCACCGGGATAGTCTCATCGCACACCGTCAGTCTGGTGATGACCGTATTTTTCTTCGCAGTCATCGGCCTGATCTTTTTCAAAAAGACCTTCCGCAAAAATACGCTGCGTCTGTGGATCGAAACAGCCCTGCTTTCTTTGCTTCTCAACGTTTATTTCCTCGTACCATTTTTCGATTATTATCTGAATGTGGACACGCTCATTACACAAAACACCGCAGTCCGCGGTTCGGCGATGATCCAGAATTACGGACTCAGTCTCGGCCGTCTGCTGGCCTTTTTCCCGTCAGCCTTTACCGACATAAAATCCATGCCTTTCACACCCGGATTGCTTCTGACAGCAGCGTTTTTTGCCGGATGCTGGCTATATTATCAAAAAAAGGACCGGAGAATCCTCGCCTATCTGATTCTTTCCGGTATTGCTATTTTCCTGACAATGGACTGCTTTCCATGGAATTTTCTGGAAGCCCATACCAGGCTCGGCAGCATGATGGCGCAGATCCAATATCCATCCCGCTTCCTTTTTATCGTCAACATCTGTTTGTGCATGCTGTTAGGTGAATTGTGTCTGCACGCTGAAAAACTGGATGAGCAGATTCGGAAATGGACAGGAACACTCATCGTCACACTCAACCTGGTTTTTCTGATCTTTTTTGTCAGTGACTTCAGCGTCGGACGGAAAGCCGTTAATAAATTTGAGACTGAATCGCTGAACACCTTTCTGACCAGCCTGCACTACCTGCCCGCCGGGGCATCTATCGAACGTTATGACTATACCAAAGGGATCCTCTCCGAGGGAATCGAGCAGGCGGAGATCCTCACCCGAAAGGCACATTCCATGCTGCTCCATGCGGAAAGCACAAACGGCGGAACCATTGAAGTGCCGATCCTGAATTACAAGGGCTATCACGTCACAGATCCAGCCGGGAATGAATATCCGATCCGCTTCGGGACAAACTGCCGCATCAGTTTTGATGTACCGGCGGGGTTTAACGATAATTTACTGATTGCGTTCAAAGAACCGGCATATTGGACCGCGGCCATTGCGGTTTCCGCGGTTTTCTGGATTCTTTTGATCATCACGATCAAAAAGGCCTGCGGGAAGCTTCTGCCTTCCGTATCGTCATTGATCTAAGACCGCAGGAAAGACTTTATGAATATGCTGAAAAAGAAATCTTTTTTTCTTCCGGTTATAATTCTGATCTGTTTTTTTGCAGCGGGACTGATGATCTTTTCAGATTACGGTGCCTCAGCCGATGAACACATCCAAATCGAAGGGGCTCACATCACCTGGCGGATCCTGATGAAAAAACTTGGACTGCCTTACCCACGGGAATTTGATGAACTGCCGGAGCTCAGTGAATTTCAAAACCGCTATTACGGTCAGGCTGCCATGCTCCCGGTTACACTCTGCGAAGCACTGAACGGGTTCCGACTTGACAGCAGCCTGATTATCCGGTTACGGCATTTGTGGTCTTTTTTGCAATATCTTTTTGCCGCAGTTCTCTTCGCGCTGATGATCCGGGATCATTATAAGAATCAATACCTCACCGCTTCCGCTTTGCTGCTGCTGATTTTGCAGCCGCGCCTGTTTGGAGACATTTTTTATAACGACCGGGATCTGCTGTTGATCACCTGGATGCTGATTTTTTTATTTTGCTTTGACAAAATGACAAACAAAAGATCAGTTTTATGGGTCCTGCTGACAGGCGCCTCTTTGGCAATTGCAATCAACACACGCATTTTCGGTCTGGTTCTGCTCGCTTTTCCGGCGGTTTATTTTCTCTTTTCAAAAGAAAGCAGAAAACCAATCATATTTATGGCGGCAGCATCGATTCTCTTCCTCATCCTCATTTCACCAATCGCATGGGAGAATCCGCTGACCGTTTTGCCAAACGCGGCGGAACATTTTTTGAAAAACCAGCGCTCCCTGGACACACATAATCAGGCCAGTCTGTTGTTTATGGGCCAAAAGTATTATGAACATGAGGTACCATGGTATTACCTGCCCCTTTATCAATTGATCTCAACGCCCGTCACCCATCTGATACTCGCCGCATTAGGGATCATTCTGATTTTGAAAGATACGCTTCAAAGGGCGAAAGATCAAAACTTTCTGATGTATGTTTCCATGCTGGTGATTTTTGCTGTAGTATATGCAGCAGTGATGATAATCCGGCCGGTCTTTTACAACGGATGGCGGCATTTTTATTTTCTCTCCCTTCCCCTGTTATTCTTCGCGATACGCGGTCTGGTGTTTTTATTCCATTCGGAAAGGAAACCTGTCACGATTCTTACCATACTGGGAATCATCGCATTTTCCATAGTAAACATAACCTGGATCAGCCGGGCACACCCCTACGAAATCATTTACCTGAACGCGGCAGTCCGCTCAAAAGCTGCCGGTAAATTTGACCGGGACTATTGGCTGATCTCAACGCCGGAATGTATGCGCGTCCTGTATGACCTGGTTCCGGAAGGGGAAATCCATGTGGTTGACATTGACGCCATTATGGATTACGCGAAAATCGGGATGGCAAAGGAGATCCGGGACCGTTTCGTTTCCGAGCCCTGGCAGCCGGCAGTACAACCCGTCCCCTTTATTCTTTATAACTACACGAATAAACAGGGAAACGAGAAAACCTTCCCCGGATACAATTCGATCTACACGATCCAGCGTGACGGTATGAAAATCGCGGAACTTTTTGAATACAATCATGATGATCTTGTCGATTTCACCGCTGTCATGGAAACAGACGATGACCAGCGATATCAAACGCTCAGTTTTGATCCAGCCGTCATCAAAAGAATTGAGTTTTACCAATGCAGTAACTGGAATGCGTTTTCCTCCATTGAATTCTCTTATTCCGAAGACGGGCAAGAGTGGGTGTCCATCCCTGCCGGGTCAGACAGCACCAATGGATTCAAATTCGAGTACCCGATCCCCGCACAATCGATCCGGATCAAGATTCCCGCAGAACACGATAACTGGTCCTGCGGAACCATCTACCTCAGAGCAGAATAACCCTGTCACCTGATACCTGAAACCTGATACCGGATTACAAACATGATATAATCAAACGTGGGAGGGAAATTATGAACAATTATCCATATCGAATCAATGTCGGCTTTTTAATCAACGCACCTGTCGGAACCTATCGGGACTTCACCATCGATGAACCCTCCATGGAACTTGCCGATGACCTTCATGGCGATGAAATTCACTGCACCGTCCGGGCGTCCAAAGTTCAGCAGGGCATTCTTGCTGAGGCGGACTGCAGCTGCAAGACCGAACTGGAATGTATGCGCTGTCTGGAACCTTTCACAAAGACGCTCAACGCTCATTTTGAAGAATTATTTTATTTCCATAATCTGCGGGAAAATAAGGAAGCGGAGCTGTTCCTGCCGGAAAACGGTTACATGGACATCGGCGAATTGGTCCGTGAATATCTGGTGATGGAAGTGCCTTATGCGCCGGTGTGCAAAGAAGACTGCAAGGGGCTCTGCTCGATCTGCGGCAAAAATCTGAACCTCGAGCCGCACACTCATCCGGAAGAAGACTAAAGGAGAACCGGGAATGGCAGAAACGAAATCGTCATTTGTCAATAATTTCACCGTCAGCGTTCAGAACCTGAACGTCATTCTGGACGCGAAATGCACCGCACCGAACATTGAAAAAACGGGGTATGATGTGCCGCCGGTTTTTGACGCGCATAAAATCGTTGATGAAAGTTATCTCTTCATGCCTCTCGGCGTCGCCAAGGAATTAGCCATTTCCCTGATGCAGATCATCAGTGATGTCGAAAAACGCTCCACCTTTCGGGTCCGCCTGAACGGAGACAAGGAAGCTTACTGGAACGAAGCCATCCGCGCCATCAATGAGTATAAGGAAAGTAAGGAGTCGTAGCAGGTATCGGGTTTCAGGTTTTAGGTGTTAGGTTATAGGGACTGGGGGCTTGGTGCTGGGGACTGGAATCTGACTACTGACCACTGGCCACTGACCACTAACCACTGCCATCTAATACCTTTTCTGCTTTGCAAGCCAGGCGAGGGTTTCGTCCTCGCCTTTTTCTTTAAACATGTTCAGCACCTTCAAGGCGAAGGCCTTGGTTTCCGGGTGAAGCTTATAATATGCCTCGTGTGCGTGGAAGTAATTCAGCGGATAGTAAGGCTGCCAGGTACCGCGGTTGTAGGTTTTCCCGGCGCTGAGCCAGTCGCACAACATTTCCTTCAGGTAATTCATCGGCATTTTGACGTAATACTCCGAGCCGTCATCGCGAAACTCCACCCAGTATTCCCAATGGTGCTTGTTCCGTGACTTATGATGCAGCCAGGCTTCCGAATACCCTTTTGCCCGCCGTTCCGCCCCAATTGGGGAAGAGTTTCCCTGGAAGTAGCGGACAGAGGGAACGAACTCCACCGGCAGGAATTTACTGAGATCATGGGTCAGCCCCTGCCAGGGGATTCCCACCCGGCAGCAGTATTTGAACACCATATGCCGGTGGGTCAAAACGTTGTTGAGATGTCCGAAAAATTTATTCATTTACTGGTTTCACTGAAGAATTAAAGGTGGATTTGACATAAGAGAAGCGACCATCACAGTATAGGGTGAAAGGTCTCTAACCTGAACAATTGTCGTGATTTTGTTGCCGGAATCCTTACTGCTGCTTCCACAAAGAAAAACCTGCATCTCATCGGTTCCATAATCAATAACTATATAGCGATCATGAACCATGTTTAGTGATTTTACAAAAGAAACATTCATAGCCGGATACTCTGTTAAAAAATCATTATATTCTGATAAACGAAGCTTTGTGCCTTTATTGTCACTAATTACTGTTACACAAACAGATTGTTTTGCATGGACGAGATGATATAACGTTTTTAAACCAATATAATCATCAACAACAATTATTCTTTTCTTTGCTTTCTCATAGATTCGTTGATAAGCTGCATCTGCTTTAAAAGGTTCTCCGTTCAGTATCAGGATTTCTTCTCTCTCGATTCCCTCGTCAAACAGTTTTAAAAATTCCGAAAGATCTGAACGTGTTATCATATTTCTTTCGATATTTTGAACTCGTTCATTAAGTTCATAAGTTTTATTTTCAAGTACTTTCATTTCATGGAATGGAATCAACTGTGCATTCTGCTGAATAAAATGATTCATTTCCACAAAAGCTTCCATAATTAAAATACTTGCCCGAATCGCTCTTTCTGTATGTAAAACAGATGTAAGCATAGCAACACCTTGCTCTGTATAAGCATAAGGTAAATATCTGCGTCCACCTGATCCTTTTGAGATTCCAAATTGGAATCTCAAAAATTCACTTTCAGATAATTGAAAACAAAAATTATCTGGGAAACGGGAAATATTTCGCTTCATGGCTTTATTTAAATTTCCCGTAGTAACATCAAAAAACTCAGCAATATCCTGATCTATCATTACCTTTCTGCCACGAATTACATAAATTTTCGATTTTATGCGCTCCTTATCTACTATATCAGAAGATACCATCTCTTTGTTTTCAGCTTTTTCTGTTTCATTCTGTACCACCACGATATTACCTCACAAAATAACGATTTATACCATCATGCTGCTTACCATCAACTATCAAAAACGAAGTAAATTTAATTATATAATAAATTTATGCTCATATTCTGAGTTTTCAATATTACATTAGTAATTCTATATGGAAATATGGTCTCAAATTTCGTCTTGCCTTTTCAACTCCCGATAATATTATTCTTATAAAAATAAAATAAATCTTTTGGCGCAGCGGGCGAATATAATGGTATGATTAGAGTGGAAATAATTTAAGAATAAGAGGCTGCAATGTTTCAAAGACTGAAAGAAGCCCTGGGGCTGGACCCGATCAAGAATCAATCCGACGCCTACAAAAGACGCGTCGCTGACATTAATAAACTGGAAAAACAATACGAAAGCCTGAGCGACGAGGCTCTGTCTGCCAAAACACCTGAATTCAAGCAGCGCCTCGCAAAAGGGGAAACGCTCGATGACATTCTGCCGGAAGCTTTTGCGGTTGTCCGGGAAACGTCCAAGCGCGTGCTCGGCATGCGGCATTATGACGTGCAGATGATCGGCGGTATGGCCCTGCACGCGGGCAACATCGCTGAAATGCGCACCGGTGAAGGGAAAACCCTGGTCGGAACGCTGCCGGTTTACCTGAACGCATTGGCCGGCAAAGGCGTACATCTTATCACCGTCAATGACTACCTCGCCCGCCGTGACGCCCGCTGGATGGCGCCGGTTTATAACTTCCTCGGGCTCAGCGTCGGCGTACTGCAGATGGCTGCCCGCACCGATAACGGAAAAAAGGCCTTTATCGTCGACACCTCCGTCACTTCCACCAAGGAAGACCAGGACCAGCTGCGCATGGTCCCGCGGAAACTGGCCTATGATGCCGATATCACCTACGGAACCAACAGCGAATTCGGTTTTGACTACCTGCGTGACAACATGGTCATGAGTCTGGACGAACGGGTCCAGCGAGGCCACTCCTACGCAGTGATCGATGAAGTCGACAACGTCCTTATCGATGAAGCCCGAACCCCGCTCATCATCTCCGGACCGGCATCCGACGATGTGGAAGAATACTACCGCGTCGCCCGGGTCATCAAACAGCTGCGCCCGGATGAATATGAAGTCAGTGAAAAAGACCGCAACGTATATCTGAACGACAACGGTCTGGACCACATTGAAGAAATGCTGGGCATGGTGCTGCGCGATCCCTCCCGCCCGGAAGAGATCACCATCGAGCAGGAACGCATGATGGGGTATATTGAGCAGGCGCTCAAAGCTGAATTCATCTTCAAACGCAACAAAGATTACCTGGTTCAGTCCGGAAAAGTCGTCATTGTAGATACCTTCACCGGCCGTCTTATGCCCGGACGCCGCTGGTCCAACGGCCTGCATCAGGCCATTGAAGCCAAAGAAGGCGTCAAAGTGGAACCGGAAAACGTCACCTACGCTACCATCACACTGCAAAATTACTACCGCATGTACGACAAGATCTGCGGTATGACCGGTACAGCTTTCACAGAAAAAGAAGAATTTTACAAAATTTACGGTCTGGACGTCATTCCGATCCCGACCAACCTGGAATACACCGCAAGCCAGAAGGGCAGTCCGCTGGTGGAAAAGGAAGCCAAAGACGAAGACGGCTATAAATACACCTACTATGCCGATCCCAAAAACCCGGGCAAAGCGCTTTATTACAAACGCAAAGACTATCCGGATGTGATTTACCGCACGGAAGAAGCGAAATTCCGCGCCATCACGCAGGAGATCCTTTACAACTATGTCAAAGGACGCCCGCAGCTGATCGGTACCGCTTCCGTGGAACATTCCGAATTCCTTTCCGCCCGGCTCTCCCGTGAGCCGCTGCGCCGTCTGATGCAGATCCTGATGATGCGCCGTGCCTATATGAACAAGAACAATATAACGGATTATGAAACGCCGCTGAAGGAATTCGCCCCCTTCAACAAATCACTGAAAGAGATCCAACCGGGCGACCTGCGTCCCATGGCACGGGACCTGGGCATCCAGCTGAGCATCGAGGATCCGGACAACAAGGCCCTTTTGCTGCAGGAATTCCGTCTGAATGAAGCGGACTATCCGCGCCTTCTGGAAGCGGCCAACGGCGGCATCCCGCACCAGGTGCTGAACGCCCGCAAGCACGATGAAGAAGGTATGATCATCGCCAAAGCCGGCGCTTACGGAGCCGTCACCATCGCCACCAACATGGCCGGCCGCGGTGTCGACATCAAGCTGGGCGGCGAACTGGATGAGGACGTACTGCGGGACACCAACCGTGTCCTCTCAAAATACGGTCAGGATCCTTACAACATGACCATCGAGGAACGATATAACGCCATCATGAAGGTGGATCCTTCCGAATACGGCGTCTATGAAGAATCAATCCGGGCTTACAAAGAATATTACGAAAACATGCTGAAGGTCAGAGCGCTCGGCGGGCTGCATGTGATCGGTTCCGAACGGCATGAAAGCCGCCGTATCGACAACCAGCTGCGCGGCCGTTCCGCCCGTCAGGGTGATCCCGGTTCTTCGCGTTTCTTCCTTTCCCTGGACGATGAAATCGTGCGGCTGTTCGGTGGGGAGCGGCTGGAAAGCATGCTCAAACGCATCAACCTCTTCGATGAAAACGTGCCACTGGAACATAACATGTTCACCCGCGTTGTCGAACAGGCTCAGGAACGCGTGGAAGGCAGCAACTTTGACGTCCGCAAACACACCCTGGAATATGACGACGTGCTCAACACACAGCGTCAAAAGATCTACGCACAGCGGGATCAGGCATTTTTGAAGGAAGATCTGAGCGAAGATATTCTGGAAATGCTGCGGACAGATCTCGAAAACCGTCTGAACAAAGCAGATTCCGAGGAAAAGTGGAAGCTGGCAGCCTACCTTGACACCGTCCAGCCTTCCATGCAGATGGACACACAGTATCTGCCCTCGTTCACGCAAAAACTGCTCATTGAACATCTGCGTTCCCGCATCGGCACTGCACCGGAAAAAGATCAGCTGATCGACGGGCTGATTGCTTTCGGACAGGATGCCTATAAAGTCGAAAAAGAAAACGGCATGGACCTGATGGAAAAGCTGGTGAGCTCCTCTGCCGAAAACTATACCGCGCAGCTGCAGGAACGCAACGCCAATTTTGACCTCTTCACCGAGACACTGGAAGATAAACTCAAACAGATCTCCGATGCCTCCGATGAGGGCCAGGTAGTCGAAAACCTCAAACCGGCAGAAGTATTTGCCGATGCCTGCTCCTTTGCCCGCACGCAGTTCAAACTCACCAATGACAAACAGCGCCGTTTGGCTGAAGGGGATGACGAAGTCATCGAAGAACTCCGCGACCAGGTAGAAGTCCTGTTGTGGGAATCTTACCGGCAGCGGCTCAATCAATTGATCAGCAACCGTATGGAAGGCGATTATGTCCCGGTTGAGGAAGAAATTGAGACCGGCAGATGGGACCAGCTCAGCAGCAAAATCATGCAGTCCGTTACTGAGGGATATGACAACCGCGGCGACAGGCTGTACGGCAAACAGATGCAGGTCCGTACGGATCTTTCCAACGCGCTCATCAATTACAAAGCCGCGGAACTGACTGATCAGCAGTGGTCACAGCTGATGCGCATTATGAGCACCGGGCAGCGGTTCACCTTTGATGCCAAGACCCATCAGAAGAAGGCGAAAGAATATCACCGCTGCAATTTTGTGTTCTTCTGCGGCAGCCTGTTGGAAGGGCTGAGCCGGGATCAGCTGCGCGAAAAAATCTGGAACCATTACATTGAAGCGGAAGACGGACTCCGTGAAATCTTTGGTAAAATCGACTGGGCACGAATCCGCACCGCCAATCTCACGCTTGAAAAACTGCCGGAAGAACGGCAAGAGAAAATACAAAAGGCTCTGGGAAGCAGTGAATTTGAATCCGTCCGCAGCGTCCTGCCGACGGAAATGCCGGAAAATGATGCCGAAAAGATCCGGGACGTTCTGGGACAGCGTATCCAGAATGAAGTGAACCGCAGCGTCTTTTTACAGGCTATCAGTAAGCAGTGGGTGGACTACCTAACCGCGATCGAGGGACTGCGCGTTTCCATCAGCATGGAAAGCTACGCGCAGCGCAATCCGCTGGTCGCCTACAAGACCAAAGCAGCAGAGATGTTCTCCGACCTGCTGAATGACATCCGTCAATCAGTAGTCGAGCGCATGTTCGTCAGTCTGCCGCGCGTAAGCATGATGACCGCGGTTCCGAAGGTAGAAACACCGGCTCCCGCGGAAGCACCCAAACCGGCAGAGAAATCGACGGGGAAGAAGAAGGGGAAGAAATAGTAGTTGGTAGTTGAAGGAAACTATGGGCTGGGATGTCTGGGGCCATGAATGGGCTGAAAATCTTTTGAAAAAGCATATATCCGGCGGACTGACGCGTCACGCTTATCTGTTCACGGGTGCACCCGGGATCGGACGGCGCACGCTGGCTCTGGCCTTCATTAAAGCGCTCTACTGCCAGAACCCGCCGGAACCGGGTGAATTCTGCGGCAGCTGCCGCAACTGCAAGTCGCTGGCAAAATTGCAGCATACCGATCTTTTTATCGGACAGGCAGCTGCTCCCGGCGAAACCCTGAAAATCGATACCGTACGGGAAATCCAGCACAATCTCAACATGCAGCCCTACGCCGCACCCTGGCGGACAGCCCTCTTCCTGCGGTTTGAGGAAGCCAATCTCAATGCCCAAAACGCTCTGCTCAAAACCCTTGAAGAACCGACGCCGCTTTCCAAATTGATGCTGACTGCCAGCAATGAAAACGCGCTGCTGCCAACCATCAGCTCCCGATGTGAAGTGATCCGCCTGCGTCCGATGGCTTTGGATGCGCTGGCAAAAAAGATGGAAACCGCGCGCATGATGCTCCCGGATGAAGCACTCAGGCTCTCCCATCTGGCTGGCGGCAGACCCGGATATGCCCTGCGTCTTGCCGACGCACCGGATGACGCGGACCGCATCGTCTCCATCGCTTCGGATGGACTTGAACTGCTGGGACAGGGCACCGTGCAGCGCTTTGCCTATGCGGCTTCATTCAAAGATGTCAAAAAACGTCCGGTATTGCGGGAAACGCTGCAGGTCTGGCAGTCCCTGTTCCGTGATTTGCTGCTGCTTTCCGTCTCCACAGAGGAAAGCGACCCTCCGATCAGTTTTCTAGCCCTGAAGGATGATCTGGAAAAATACGCAGGGAAAGGCTCTCCGAAAGTATTCCGGGAATCCATTACGGAAATCAACCGTATGATCTCCTATTTGAACGCGAATGTCAATCTCCAGCTGCTGACAGAAAACCTGCTGCTGAATTTTCCGAACCTGTGAGGCAATTGTATGGATTTAGACGAATTATATGAAAATATCTTTGATCTGGAAGGTGTTCCGCAGCACCCCGCGTACCGGGGTTTTTCTTATGGCCTGCTGATCGTGGAAGACGGAAGACCGCTATGCTGCTTTTATGTTGACGAAAAGACCGACCAAAAACTGCAGTTCATCATGTCTCACGGCATGATCGAATTTTATGCCATGAGTCTGCACAGGATGGAAATATTTTACGGTTACGTCACTGACGGTGACCACTTTTTCTGTGAAGAACAGGTTTATCCGCGTGAAAACCAGCGGGAAGGAGGATTATTATGAAAGAATGTACCCATTGCGGCGGACCCAACGCACCGGAAAACCGCATCTGTGATTACTGCGGCATGGGCTTTGGGGAAGAGACGATCCCGGAAGGGTCCATCGACCCGCGGGAACAGGCCAAACTTGACAAGGAAGCCTGGATCGAAGCCAACCGGGAAAAGGACGTCGTGGAGTTCAATTTGAATAGCAAGGATGACCAGCATGTCAATGTCAACCTTCCCAACGGACAGACGATCCGCATCAATGACCCGGTAGAAAAGGCAGCCGCCCTTGCCGGAACGATCCTCAGCGGCTCAGCCGCCTCAACCTTAAAGAAAGTCTCCTCCGGAGGATTCAGCATCCCCGGTCTGGAGCCGGACGACCCGCGCTTCGGTCCGGGATCCGGAAAAAGCCCGGTGAAAAAACCCTCTGCCAATAAATCAGGCAGCTGCCTGGGCTGCATTATCCCTGTAATAGCTGTTACGATCCTTATCAGCGCGGTTACACTGCTGACGATTTTCTGAGTCTGTGGCTGCATTAGGGACTGTCCTATAAAGGGAAAGTCAATTGATCAAAGCACTGATCAGCCATAAAAAAGCACACCACTTATCGAGAAGCGTTTGAAAATTACAAACTAAATGAAAAACAATGATGCGTAATCACAAAAAAACGCTGAATGGTTCAGTACAAGAGGAGAATATAATTATGGGAAAATATTTGTGGTGTGAAGACAGCGGATCAGGTTACCTTTTTTGGTGCGCTGTGTGTAATGCTTTATTTCCGGAAATTAAAGTTGAGACAAAGAAAACAAATACAGGACTGAGAAAAGCCGCCGGCAAAATTACATCTGATGGAAATACCTACTATATTCTTATGGATTCTGCCACTGATAATCCGGATGTTCTCAGGGAAAACTTACAACTAAACAAGGTTGTGAAAGGAAAAGCAAACGTCCGAATTATCAAATTACACTCCTTTGAGTTTGCGTTATTATCTTTTGATTTACTTGAACAATGGATCTTTGCTGAAAAAGATCACCTGAGAGATAAAAGACAAAAATATCTTGATGCACGAGCTTTGTTGATCAAAATACAGCTAACTTTGGGTGAGGGGACTGATCTGGAAAAATTGAAGAATTTGACAGGTCAATCGGATAACAAAAATACGGAACAAATTGCTGCTAAAATATTATTTGAAATCACCAGAAATACCGGTTTCGAAACGAGCAAGGGAAAACTTGGCAGATGCTTTGTCAATAATTGTTGTGAATGGGACGAAAGACAAAAAGATGATATCTGCGGGCTTGACGATAACAGAATTTCAGCAAATAAAAAGGCTGAATTGTTAGTAAACAGATCGATATTAAAGGATGCTTTTGATAGGGCGGGACTATAAATGATTACAGTATATAAGAAAAAGCCGAATACGAAAAAAATGGAATTGATTGAAATAAACGATACATATTTCAATCAATATACCTCGGAGCATCTTGATGACAGAGCATCTGATATAATCAAAAATATTGATCATTCTGAGATGATAGACAAATATGCTGTCCTTTCCAGATTCGACAACACGAGACTGAATATTGATAAAATATCTACCGGATGTAAAACAGCGCTAAACATTTTGTATAATCCGGATAAAGTTTTTGATATCAGAGAATGCGGAGAAAACGCTCTTGATGTCATTTATTCACTCCCGGAAGGCAATATCTATTGTGAATTTCCGCTGATTTCATTTGATTTTGACCGGGTAAATGTATTTGATAAAAATGGTTTGCGGGAAATTAATTCTTATGAAAAACTGAAGGAATGGTGGCAGAATGAAGATTAAACCGGTTATAACGGATCAGATTCAAACAAAACACACCTCTTTTGAAGTTAATTTCCGTCTTGAATATAATATTACCTTTATTTCCGGTGATTCGGGAACAGGAAAATCCGCGGTTTATTCGTTTTTAGAGGAACTGGCAGCAGAACGAAAGGATTTCAGGTGTTTCAATTATCTTGATAAGACAAAAAACTATAAAAATACGATCAAAAAGTCAAAGGGAAAGCTTTTTGTTATTGACAACGCAGATCTGCTGCTCGATGATACCATGCGAAGTTATATCGCCTTTGACGGACAAAACCAATATATTCTTATTGGCAGGAATCCGACCGGACTGCAGCTGACACAGGATGAAATCTATGAACTGCGCAGCGCATCTGTTGAAGGAAAAACTATTTTTACGCTGGGAAAGGTTTTTTAGCGGAAAGATGAACAAACAAAGAGTACCGGACATTGGGGTACAATTGAAACACGGGGACAGTCTCCGAGGAATAGTGAAAGGATTTCTGTTATATGGAAAATAATGAATTACAAAATAACGATCAAACAATTGTAAACGATGCAGAAAAAAACAAAATAGTGAAAACGGACGAAGCTCCGGATTCCAATACGCTGCCTTCCGATCTCGGCTCTGATGTCAGCGAAGAAAACACCGGAAATCTGGATATCTGTCCAAACTGTCTGGAACCCAACACCGACAACCTGGCTGTCTGCAAATACTGCGGGATGCCGCTGCATCAGGGAGCCGACCCGGAGGCCTTTGAAAGGAAGGAAACCGAAGAAGAACTGGCTAAAAACCGGGCTGAAGCTGTACCACCGGAAAACAAACCGAAAAAGAAGCAGGAAAGCGGATTCCGCCGCGTGATGCCCTGGCTCGGTCTGTACCTGATCTACTACGCCATCACGGGATTTTTTGATGTCAAACGACAAATCCAACAGGCACTCGAAGAAGGACAGCCGGTCAATGAAACACTGGCTTATCTTTCCCAGGTTATCTGGCTGGCTGCCGGTTTGATGATGGCCTGGCCGCTCATCAAAAAAGGCTACCGCAAGCTGCGCCATCTGCCGGACGAAGACGAAGAAACAGAGGAAACCACATCAGAAACAGCTGAAGAGCCCACGGCTGATGAAAGCGCAGAACCTGTAACAGCGGATGCCGAAACACCTGAGGAAGAGCCCGAGACGCAATCAGCCGAAACCGATAATGCGGAACAAGCTGCTGATTTGGAAGAACAGCCGGAGGAAAACCCGGTAGTTGAGGCGAAATTAAGCAATGAAGACGGAACCGAAGAAGACGAACGAGCCAACTGGCTCTGAAGATAAAAAAGACGATGCCAATATCGGCATCACGGGATTCATCGGTGTCGTCCTGTTGGCAGGCGCTCTGTTCAACGTTCCCGCGATTCTGAAAATTCCCCGGACCAGGGAAGATATCATCATGCTTGCTGTCGTCCTCACAATGGCCCTCGGCGGCTCCATCCTGCTCTTCTGGCCGAGAAAACAATAAAGCACATGCCAAAGAAAAAAGGCTCCGAAATTTCGGAGTCTTTTTTGTTCATGCTCAGTGCCGAAGGTGGGAATCGAACCCACATACACAAGGTACACGATTTTGAGTCGTGCGCGTCTGCCAGTTCCGCCACTTCGGCTCAACACTTATCTTATTCTATATCAAAACCCGCCGCAAGTCAAGAATTTATTTTGAAAAAATGACGGGATCGTGCGAAATTCGTTACCATTCAGTGGTTGCTCACCGGGGACTGGACCCGCAGGGGCTTGTACCCGTCACGGACTGTCAGCTTAAAAATCAACCATTTGCCGCGTCCGTCACGGCTTTTTTTGTGAAAAGAAGTGCCTCAACATCTATTTTCCCGTCTGCCCATCCGCTGTTTTCGTCAGGCGGGTACAGGCCCGCAAGCGGTCCAGTCCCCGGCAGCTTTATTCCGAATAAAATCTAAGGAATCACTGATTAATTCAGTTCGGGGACGGTTCTCCCGAGGAACGAGGGGAACTGTCCTCTCGCCTTCGCAGGAATTAATCAGCGGTTCCCTAAAGCTTTAATATTTCAGATTCCTCAAGACCGGTATATTTGGCAATCAGCATGGGCTCCATTCCGTCCTCTTTCATCCGACGGGCATTATCCAGCTGATTCGCTCTCTGACCGTCTTCCTTACCTCGTTTGAAGCCCTTTTCTTCGCCTCGTTTGAAACCCTTTTCTTCGCCTCGTTTGAAGCCTCTTTTTTCACCTTTCGCTTCTGCGAGTGACATTCTGAAGGCTTCTTCCCGTTTGGCGTCCTGATCCATCTGATAGCGTCTCACCAGCAGCGGATCATTAATGGCGATATTATATTGTTTCGCAAAATTCAACATACCCTCTGTCATAGCTGCCAGTTCCTCCATTTCTTCCTGACTTTTATAGCCGTTGTCCAGCAAATACAGCCATGTCAAAAATAAATCATCCTTCACAGATGCCAGTGTTTTGTGATTCTTTCGAAATGCCGGCATCTGAATATGATACATCTTGAATACATCCGTAGCCTGTTCTTCACGGTTATTTTCATAGACCATGATTACCGGCTCGACAACATTTTGATGATCCTCCCGGATATAAAAATCCACGATATTGATCACACGCACAGGCGGCATCTTATCATAAGTCAGTCCGGATTCAAATTCATTCGTAACCAGTTTCCCGCCATAAAAGAACGATCGCTCATTCACGTAGTCTTTTTCGATTTGTACTTCAATATCAAATATCCGTCCTGATTTTGCCCGAACCCTGACATCCAGCCGGCCGTATTTTTGCCCGACACTTTCCGAAATCAACGGATACTCACTTATCATGCTGATGATTTCTTCGATCGGTTCTTCCCCAACATGAACCAGAATCGCATTCAGAAATTCCAGCATTGCCTGGCCTGATTTCTTTTCACTTTGAAATATGCAGGAAAATACCAGATTGTTCAGCGGACTTAATCGAACAACTTTTTTCTTTTCCATGAAGCACTCCGTTACGTTTTCTACCTAAAGAATACCATTAATCATCGGTATTTTCAAGAGTCAAATTAAACCATCGACAGAAAATAAATTGAAAACGATGATTTTTAATTGAATTAAGCGTTGAAAAGCACTGAATTTCAATTGAATTAAACGTTTAAAAACACTGAACTTTACATTAATTTTCGACAAAATAAACACTGAATAATTCCGTGAAGGCGGGAGGACAGTTCTCTTCGTTTCTCGGGTAAACCGTCCCCGTTCAGGTTTGTTCTATATTCCTACAACATTTTCTAACAAAAG
Source organism: Anaerolineaceae bacterium (assembly GCA_017417055.1). Classification (GTDB taxonomy): domain Bacteria; phylum Chloroflexota; class Anaerolineae; order Anaerolineales; family Anaerolineaceae; genus Flexilinea. Next base: position 77,081 of record JAFPZX010000197.1, on the reverse strand, counting down.
TCAAGGGACAACATTGCCCGTTTTCTTTTTTGAAGTTTGGGTGTACACTCTGGGAAGTAAGAAGTAAGAAGTAAGGAGTAAGGAGTGCTGAAAAATATTTAACTGCACTCTGAACTCTGAACACTTCACACTAAAGGAGAGGAGGGAATCATGTACGAAAAAGATCAGGCGGTTTTGGCTGAAGTCCGTCAGGTAAATGACGAAGTCAAAAAAGATGCCGGGATAAGCGGTAAAAACGGCTGCGGTTCGGAATTGCTCAAAGAGCATTTGAGTGACTTCAGCACCAAGGGTCTGCTTTATAACGAGATCACAGCTGACATTATGTCCGAAACCGAAGATCTTTTCTCCCTTTCCGGTTGCTGCGACCGGTTCTCTCCGCAATATCTGAAGATCTGCAAAACGCTGACAAAAGCCGTCGACCATCTGGGCGGCGCCTACGTTACAAAAGCTGTTTTGATCGATTATGACAAGCCCGTCACGGGTCTGGAACCGCTCACAGCGGAACGTCTGAACGAGATGATTTCCTTCAACTTCCGCAAGTGCAAAGGCGCTCTGGATGAAATCAAGACGACACGCAAAATATTTGATTTGGATTATTTCAATCAGATGCTGGTTTTCGCCAATGTGATGGAACGGCTGCGCGCCACGCAGTACCGCGTGTTGGGAATCCACTTCGGTGTTGTCAGCGATAAGAACATCGTCGGACGGTCTGAATCTTTCAGCAAAAGCGGCTCCAACCGCGGCTTTGAAGCACGGGAAAGCACCTATCCTGCATTTCATGGAGCGCCTTCCTACGCGCCTGATTACGCTGTTTTGAAACAGGAACTTGGTGATCAGATCACGGAAAAAACCGGAGAAAAAACGCTGACCCAATCCAATACGGAAACGCCGAAAGCACTCCCGGAACCCGCGTCTGAAATCAGTGATACCGTCGATTACGAAAAAAAAGACCTTTCCGGTGATAAGAGCGACAATACATTCAATCATACTGCCGCTATTGAACCGGAAACAGTTCCGGCGGAAGTCACTCCCGAATCCAAACCGGAAGAAACAGAAGCGGATCCATTTGGGGACGAAGGACCGGTACTTGGGAACCTGAAGCATATCACGGAGCCTTCCCCCTATCTGGACATCCTTATGAATGGGCACCTGCGGGCGCTGCAAAACGGACTGGAAGATGATCCGGAAAACGGTCCGAGTTTTATCTTCACGGAAGAGGAAATCGAGGTGCTGCTGAATGACCCGGCTTTTCTGGAATGTAAACCTGAGATGGCGGAGCAGCTGCGGCGGCAGATGAACAGTTCTTAGGTGTCAGGTGTCAAGTGTCAGGTTTCAGGTGTCAGGGTTTTAGGTTTTAGGAAATAGGCAATAGTGAGTGGTTAGCCGGGATCCGGAGGATTTCGGCTGTCTGCTTTTAAGTAGGGAACAGGATATAGAAGATAGGGGATAGAATTTAGGCAATAGGCATATGAAAATTCTGCCAAACGGGCTGATTGTTGCTATAATAGAGGAGATGAGATTTCTAAGGAAACGCTGATTAATTCCCGTGAAGGCAGGGGGACAGTTCTGCGCTTCGCGCAAAACCGTCCCCTCCCTCCAATGAATCAGTGATTCTCAAAAAATCTCTTGAAAGATGATTGAAGGAGACGCAGAACCATGAAATTAGGTATTGTTGGTCTGCCGCAAAGCGGGAAAACCACGATTTTTAATGCACTTACGCGCGGTACGCAGCCCACGGGTACCGTCACCGGGAAAATAGAAGTCCACGAAGCTGTTGTTGACGTTCCGGATGACCGGGTCGACAAATTAGCAGAAATGTTCAACCCAAAGAAAACCATTTATGCCAAAGTCACCTATGATGATATTTCCGGTCTTGACGGCAGCGCAAAATCCGGGATTTCCGGGGAACTGCTGAACAAACTGGCCCAAATGGATGGCTTTATCCATGTGGTCCGCTGTTTTGAAAATGAAAATGTTGTCCATCCCAACGGCTCCATTGATCCGCTCCGTGACATTGCATCCATGGAATCCGACTTTATCCTCAATGATACGATTTCTGTGGAACGCCGCCTGGAACGGCTTCATGATGAAAAGAAAAAAGGGGGCGGCCGTGACAAAGCCGTAATCGACCGGGAAATCGAACTCTTCGATCGAATGCATGAGTGCCTGAGTGAAGAAAAACCGCTGCGTTCGCTGGGACTTTCCGATGATGAAAAACGTTCACTTTCCGGTTTCGGTATGCTTTCCCTCAAACCGATCCTGATCCTGCTGAACCTGGATGAAACACAGGATGCGCCCTCTATTCCGGATCAGGGAGCGGAAACTATGGTCTCCGCCATCCGCGGAAAGATCGAAATGGAAATCGCCCAACTGCCGGAAGAAGACGCAGAAATGTTTATGGAAGAATACGGCATTACAGAACTGGCGTTGAAACAGATCATCAAACTTTCCTATGACCTGCTGGACCAGCAATCCTTCTTCACTGCCGGCGCTGACGAATGCCGTGCCTGGACAACCTCCCGTCACGCCACCGCACCGGAAGCCGCGGGGGTGATCCATACCGACCTGCAGAAGGGATTCATCCGTGCTGAAGTGGTCGCCTACGATGACCTGATGGAACTCGGCTCCATGAACGAAGCCAAGGCCAAAGGCAAGCTGCGTCTGGAAGGAAAGGAATATCTCGTCAAGGACGGAGACATCCTCAATATCCGCTTTAATGTTTCGAAGTAAGAATTAGGTGCTGAGGATTAGGGTCTGGGAGCTGGCGATTTTCTGTTTGTGAACAGAATTTCCGCCGCTCTCAGCCCAAATTTCCAGCCTCTGCTCCGAATACAAGACCCAAGCCCCCGCTGCCCAGTCCCAAAGATTAAAGTCCTGACTAATTACACAAATATTCATGACATTTATATTAAAAACAATGACTTTGTCAAAATCTGATAAATTTCTAATGGAATTTGTCAATAAATCGTTTGACAATTGCGGAAAGATTCAATAAAATATCAATAAGGAGTACAAAGGAACCGATGAAAAAACTGTCATCCAAAGAAGAAGGCGCCGGACTGATCGAGTATGCGCTGATCCTGATTCTGGTCGGTATCATCATCTTCGTTTTGGTCACACTGCTCGGCCCTGCCATCTCCAAGTTCATTTCTGACCTGATGGCATCTGTCTAAAGGATCAACCAGATGTTCCGAAAGTTTTTCGGAAACGTTATTGATTGGATCTACCCGCCCAGCTGTGTCCACTGCGGAAAAGCCGGTGCGCTGATTTGTGAGGACTGTTTATCAAAACTTCCTGCTGTCGGAGAACATTACTGTTCCAAATGCGGGAAACCGCTGAAGCCAAGACATTTTTGCAGACATTGCAGCAGCGCAGCGTTTCGCTTTAACGCAAGCCGGGCTCCTTACCTGTATGATGGTCCGGTTTCGGCGATGATCAAAAGTTTGAAATACAAAGGCTCTTTGGGACTCGTCCCGATTTTGTCGAAGCTTTTGTCTGACTTTTGGGAAGAAATCAAATGGAATGTGGATGTTATCATTCCCGTTCCGCTATCCTACAAACGGAAAGCTGAGCGTGGATTCAACCAGTCGGAAATGATCGCGGTGAATTTCGCAAAAAGGATCGGGATTCCCTGTGTTCCGAAAGCATTGATGAAGCAGCGCGACACACTTCAGCAGGTCGGACTCAATGCGGAGGAACGGAAAGAAAATCTTTATGGAGCTTTCGCGGCAGAGCCAAAGCTAATAAAAGGGAAACGGATCCTGCTGCTGGACGATGTGATGACAACCGGCTCCACCTTTGCGGAATGTTCCTCTGTACTGCTTGACAACGGTGCAGCATCTGTGTATTGCCTGAGTGTGGCAACCACACCCATCGATCACAGAAAGCATAAAATGCTGGACGCGCAATAGCGCAGACACAATAAACTTATATTGGAGGTAAATTATGGAAGACAAAATCGCAATTTACGGCAAGAACATAGAAATCTCGGATCGAATCCATGACTATGTGATTCAGAAAATCGGTAAAGTAGACCGTTTTCTTCAGGATATTGATGAAATTCGCGTAGACCTCTCCCATATGAAGAACGCCCGCAATGCGGCAGACCGCTATTCATCCCAAATCACCATCCGCGGTAAGGGCTACATCCTTCGCACAGAAGAAAAGGCCGATGATCTATCCGCGGCGGTTGACTCATCCATGGACAAGATGACCCGCCAGATCGAACGCTTCAAGGGCAAGCGGGCCCGCGGCCGCGGCGACGGCACTGCTGTTCATCAGACGATCCCGGCCGAAATGGACCACAGCATTGATCTCGAGAAAGAAGAAGCGCCTCGCATCACCCGCCACAAGAAATTTGCCGTACTGCCGATGAGTGAGATGGAAGCCATTGAACAGATGCAGCTCACCGCACATGATGACTTCTTTGTCTTCTACAACGCGGATACCGCCGCAATCAACATTCTTTACAAACGCTCCGACGACACCTATGGTGTGATTGAACCGGAAATTGCATAAAGATTATTTTTGTTGTGTATATTCAGCCGGTGCGGGGATACCCCGCACCGGCTTTTCCGGTATTGTACCGAATAAGGCTATGTATGATGGATTTTATTGATTTATTGAACCAGGCTCACAAATCGGGCAAGGTATTTGCCACGGCGATCCTTACCGCAGCTGAAGGCACCACACCGCGGCATCCCGGTACAAAAATGATCATTTACGAAAATGGAACCATTTCCGGTACCATCGGCGGCGGTGATATTGAATTGGAGGTCCTTGCAGACGCACAGGAATGTTTCCGAACCCGGCAGCCGCTCCTGAAAAGCTACCCGGTGATCCATAACGACGGAAAACAGTCCGGAAAAGAGACCATCTATATTGAACCGGTCTTTCCCCGCGAGCGGCTTATCCTCTGCGGAGCAGGACACGTTGCCGGAAAACTGATCCCGCTTGCCAAAAGTATCGGATTTCATGTCATTGTGATCGATATCCGTGATGAAGCCATCGTGCGTGAGCGGGCAGCCGCTGCTGACGAATTTATCCTCGCACCGAGTTGGGCAGACGGAATCAGCCAGATACCGGAAAATGGAAATGACTTCCTGATCGCCTGCGGGTTCAACTTTGACCAGGATGAAGAATCTCTTTTTCATCTGCTGCAGCGAAAATCCGCATATGTTGGCATGCTGGCCAGCCAATATAAGCGGGAAACGATTTATAATCGTTTGCGTACCCGCGGTATTTCAGAAGAACAGCTGCAATCCGTTCATTCTCCGATTGGTTTGGATATCCGGGCGGAAACACCGGAAGAGATCGCCATCGCCATCGCCGCGGAACTGGTCAAAACGAAAGGAAGTTAGGAGTGAGGAGTTTTTATGAAAAAATTGTTGCTTTTTATCGTGTCCGTCGTGATGCTTTGTCTGAACGTCTGTACTGTTTTTGCGAAAGAGATCGAAGTGTATTTCAACGATCCATACAAGAATACCAGAGACAACACAATCCAAAATATGATCCTGAGTGACATTAAAGGCGCGAAGAAAACCATTGACCTGGCGACATTTAACTATACCGATACCAAAACTGCCCAGGCTTTGATCGATGCCGTTCACCGCGGCGTGAAAGTGCGGTTGGTTGTCGATGAAGATAACTACGACAAAAAAGTGGTCGATGACCTGCGTAAAGGCGGGGTAAAAGTAATTTCAGCCCAATCCGAAGGCCTGATGCACGCGAAATATATCATCATCGATGGGAAAGTTGTCATTTCCGGGTCCGCCAACATGACATTGGCCAGCTTTTCCTATGACAACAACTTTATGATCCGCCTTGAATCTGAACAGGCAGCAAAAATATTCACAGATGAATTTGAGGAAATGTATCTGGACCTGATCTTTGGAGAAAAAAGTCCCAAAGGCAAAGCGGCTCCGGCTATCAAGCTGTCCGACGGTACAACGATTTATGTCCGTTTCTCCCCGGATGACCGCATCGACGACATGATCGAAAGCCTCATCGGGGCAGCCAATGACAGTGTTTACATGCTGGCCTACTCCTTCGCTTCCCGCGACATAGCCGAACGTCTTCAGGCAGCTGACGATGAAGGTCTGGATGTGATCATTATCTGCGAAGACAGCAAGGCCTATACCGATGGCGGCGGACAGTGCGGACCGCTTTCCGATGCTGGATTGGAGGTCTATGTCGACGGATATCCGGATACACTGATGCATGAGAAAGTTATCATTCTCGACAACTCCGTTGTCATCGCCGGGTCTTACAATTTCACCCGCTCCGCCGACAGACGCAACGATGAACAGGTTCTGGTGATTCAAAGCAAAAAAATTGCCGATCTCTTTCTTAAAGAATTCGATAAAATTCTCGAAGATGCGAGGTAATATATAAGAAAATGAAACAAGGGGACTGTTTTCTTTATGGGACAGTCCCCGGAACAGGTGTTGCAAAAATAATTCCCTCATGCTAAAATAAATTGAACCGCGGAAAATGAAGGGCGCATCAATGAAAAGGATTTGGATCATTCTGATAAACGTTCTGCTGATTTTTGGAATATTCATATATGTTTTTACCTATTCCCGGCAAGAACGGCAAAAAGCATTGAATAACGAGATTGATACCTTTCTGGAAATGACGGTCGCCATGGAACATGTCACCGCCAATTATCTGGAAACAGAACAGGGGATTTGCGATGCCTGGGCCCGCTACATCAACTCTGAAGACATGACCATTGATCAGGCGATCTCTTTTGTTAAAGCTTCTCAGAAACCTGAAATCATGGTTCAAATCTTGTATGTCGACCAGCCTGTTATCAGCGGACTCTCCACAGTAGCGAAAACAAAAGATCCAAACGACTTTTCCATCACTTTCTGGAATTTTGACCTGATTCAGAACTATACATCATTAAAAGCACCGGGTGAAAAAATAAACATGACACGGGCTTATACGAACCCGATCAATGGTGTCCAATCCATCGCTTTCTGCAATCAGGTTTGGGTGAAAGATAACGACAACGGTCCCAAACGGGAAGCGCTGCTGATGCGCATTCTTTCTCTCAAAACCTTTGAAAAGAAATGGGTGTTCCCGACTGAAGAATATGACCGCGCGGAAATAGCGCTGATCGATACCGCCGGAAATTACATCATCAAAGGCAGTTCATTCAAAAATACAAACTTTTTTGAATTTTACAAATCCTATAACCAAACAGACTATGCCGATCTGGACAAACTCAACAAGGAAGTCGGGGAGAAAAGCGGAACATTCACAATGTTCAACTCCCGCGGCGTGGAATGCCTGATCGCGCATACACCGATTAATGCCGCAAAAGGCTGGGCACTGATTTCAATGGTTCCGCTTTCAGAGATCGATCAGGGCTCCATCGACTGGCGGCTCATCGGGTTTGTAGCAGCCGGTTTGGCTCTCCTGATGGCTGTGGATATGAGCCTGTTGATGCGTTTCAACAGGGAGCTGCAGATCACCGCTCGGGAGGCGGACACTGCCAACCGTGCAAAAACGGACTTCCTTTCCACCATGTCCCATGATATCCGCACACCGATGAACGCCATCATCGGCCTGACCACGATTGCGGAGAAAAACGCACATGATCCAGATGCAGTCACCGAAAATCTGCATAAAATCAGCATGGCCTCCAACCATCTGCTGACCTTGATCAATGATATTCTGGACATTTCCAAGGTGGAGAGCGGAAAACTGACGCTCAGCCCGGTATCATTCTCCATTGCGGAAACTGCGGAAAACCTGGTGAACATCTCCCAGCCGATGGTAAAGGAAAAGGACATAGACTTCAATTTCCGCATCAGTCCCATCGAATATGAATATCTCTATGCGGATCAGCTGCGGCTGAATCAGATTTTTATCAATATTCTTTCCAACGCCATCAAATATACCGAACCCCGCGGACGTGTCACGATCGACATGAAAGAAACCCCGGGTAAAGAACCCGGCAAAGTGCATCTGATGTACAAAGTAACGGATAACGGCATCGGCATGACGCCGGAATTCATGGCGAAAATGTATCAGCCGTTCTCACGTCAGACAGACAGCCGGGTCAATACCATTCAGGGAACCGGACTCGGGCTTTCCATCACCAAAAAGATGGTCGACCTCATGGGCGGCACCATTGACTGTCAAAGTAAGGTGAACGAAGGGACCTGCTTCACCATCGATCTGGAGATTCCCATCGCCGAACGACAGCTGGATGAGATGAAACTGGAACCAATCGATGTTCTGGTTGTGGATGATGATGAAGTTCTTCTGGAAACTGCCCGGGATACACTGGAATCGCTTGGTGCCCGAACCGAAACATCCCAATCCGGAGCCGATGCCCTGCGGCGCATCAGCCAGCGTCATGAACTTGGGAAGGACTATGATGTCGTGATCGTTGACTGGAAGATGCCGGGCATGGACGGACTGGAGCTCACCCGCCGCATCCGTGAAATTGCCGGAGAGAAACTGCCGATTCTGCTCATTTCCGCATACGACTGGTCCGATATTGAAGAAGATGCCCGGAACGCCGGTGCCAGCGGTTTCATCTCCAAGCCGTTGTTCCGTTCCAATCTTTACGCGAAGATTACCGAGCTGCTGGGAATTGAAAATGAGGTACAGGATCCGGATGAGGATAATTCCGATATTGCCGGAATACATATTCTGGTTGCGGAAGACAACGATATCAACTGGGAAATCATTTCCATGCTGCTGGAAATGAACAGCATTGGCAGTGAACGGGCTGTCAACGGGCAGATCGCTGTTGATATGGCAGAGGCTGATCCGGAGAAATATGACCTGATCTTTATGGATATTCAAATGCCGGTCATGAACGGATTGGATGCCACACGTGCCATCCGCGCTTCCGGCAATCCAAAGACCGCGGCATTACCGATCATCGCCATGACCGCGGACGCGTTCTCCGAGAATGTGGCAGAGTGTTTTTCTGTAGGCATGAATGGTCACATCGCCAAGCCAATTGATATTAAAATAGTGCTTAAAGAAATTCGAAAAATCAAGGAGGCCAAAAAATGAAAAAAGCATTTTTCACGTTTATCACAGTTGTTCTGATACTTGTAACAACATTATCCGTCGGAGCGGATTTTAAACCCGCGTTTGATAAAAATACAGAGGCTGAAATTATCGTAGCGGGCAGTTACAATAATTTTGAAGCACTGGAGGCTGCTTTTGACGCGTTTTGGGATTTTTATCCCAATGTTGAAATGAGTTTCGTCAAGCTGGACGATTATAACAACACGATTGGGATCGCTTTGGCCGGAGAAGATGCCCCGGATATTTACTGCATGCAGCCATGGATGATCGGCAGAGAGAACATGTCTGACTTGTTTGCAGCAGCGGAAAACCTCGCGGATCCATCATTGAATATTGATTTCAGCAACATCCGCACGGGCCTTCTTTATGTGGATCCGGATGGGAACGTGCCGATGCTGCCGATTTTTTCAACCGCCTTCGGTTTTTTGGTAAATGAAAACATATTCACAAAGGAAGGGCTGAAAGTACCGACGACCTATGAAGAATTGATCACAGTCACGGAAAAACTGAAAGAAGCCGGCTACCGCAGTCCGATCATGGGGTACAATCAGCAGATAAACCTGTTTTATTTCCTGACTTACACAGACTTTATCTCCCGAATCATGAATGACCCGGCAGCCATTGAAAAACTGAACACGATGGAATCTTCTGCGGGAGAATACCTGCGTCCCACGCTTGAATTTGTAAAAGATGTCATGGACAGGGGTATGATCGACCTGGATGCCTGCGCGGAAATCGAGAATGATTATCAGGCAGTTATTCTGCGCTTTTTTGAAGGCGACGTCCCAATGATGCTCGCAAGCGGTGATACTGCTTCCGGTACGGAAAAGCGGCAATCCCTTTCTGAAAAATATCTTGCAGATCCATTTCCCTACAGTCTCCACGCCATTCCATCCCCGAATGAGGACCTGTTTTTCCTGAACCAGCTGAATCTCGCTTTTGCGGTAAATAAAAATTCGGATGAGCTTGAAATGACAAACGAATTTATTCGGTTTCTCTCTCAAACGGAATCTCTGAATCAAATGGCGCGCATCAAACGTCTCATAACGCCGACAAAGGACTTCAGTCTGGATGAAGTTTATTCATCCTACGGTTATTTTGATGAAGCTCATACGATCTATCCGTACGATCTTGGGGTGAAGGATGACGTTATAAAACAGATGCGGTTTGCCGCCCACGCGGTTGGGAACGGATTGCTGACCATCGATGAGGCTGTTGCCGCATACGGAACACTCGAATAAAACCAGGCAAAAATCAGATGAAAATTGATTATCACAAAAAATAATCAATTTTCATCAATTTCTTGACAGATTCAATAAAGCTCGTATAATTACCATTGTTGATGACAAAGAGAGATTGAAATCAACAAAAAAAGAGAGTACGCGGGTATAGTTCAGTTGGTAGAACACCTCCTTGCCAAGGAGAAGGTCGCGAGTTCGAGTCTCGCTGCCCGCTCTTTTTTTTATAAGACAAATTACCTCCTTTACGGCGACGTGGCCAAGTGGCAAGGCAAGGGTCTGCAAAACCCTCATCATCGGTTCAAATCCGATCGTCGCCTCAGAACCCTCAGCAAGAGGGTTTTTATTTTTTCTCCACACTAATCAATGGGGGTCCGGGGATGGTTCTCCCGAGGAACGAGGGGAACTGTCCTCCCGCTTTCACAGGAACTAATCATCGGTACCCTGATATTTAATATCTTACATCTTACGTCTAAAATACGTCATGCGTCTAACGTCATCGCCCCGAATCCCGGTTTTAAGCGTATAATTATAAGGATTTATTATTGTTTTTACTGAGGAGAAAAACATGCCGATCGTTTTAGACGCCATGGGCAGTGACGACCATCCGGTACCGGAGATCGCTGCTGCAATTGAATTCGCAAAAAGCACCGGCGAAAAAGTTTATTTCGTCGGGAATAAAGATGTCATATTCAAGCATTGTTCCGAAAGCGATTTCGCCGGACTGCCGATTGAAATCGTCCATGCGGAAGACATTTTGGAAATGGGTGAAAAAGCTGTCAAAAGCACGCAGGCCAAACCCAACAACTCAATGGCCATCGGCCTGGGACTCGTCAAGGATGGCACAGCGAAGGCCTTCGTCACCGCAGGGAACACCGGTGCAGCCATGTTCAACAGCCTGCGCAAGCTGGGACGCATCAAAGGCGTCGCCCGTCCAGCCCTCACTACGCTGTTCCCGACCCAAAACGGTCACTGCATCGTTCTGGATATCGGCGCTAATGCCGACTGCCGTCCGGAATACCTGCAGCAGTTCGCCATCATGGGCTCGGTTTATGCCGAAAAAATGCGGGGGATCAAAAATCCCCGTGTCGGTCTGTTGAATAACGGCGAAGAACCGGGCAAAGGCAACGAGCTGGCCAAATCCACCTACCCGCTGTTGGAAAACTGCGGCATCAATTTTATTGGCAATGTGGAAGCCAAAGATGTTTTTGCTGAAAAAGCGGATGTTGTCGTCACGGACGGCTTTACCGGCAACATGCTGCTAAAGACATCGGAAGCCACCGCCAAACTGATGACCGCCATTCTAAAAGAAGGCCTGATGAGCTCCTTCAAAGGGAAAGTAGCCGGTCTGCTGGCAAAACCTGTATTTGCCGATCTGAAGAAAAAACTGGACCCGAATGAAATCGGAGCCGCACCGCTGCTGGGAATTGACGGACTTTCCTTTGTCGGGCACGGCCGCTCCAACAGCACCGCCCTCATCAACGGGATGAAACTTGCCAAAACCGCCGCGGACATGGACCTGATCGCCCTGATCCGTGACGCTGTACAAACCCAACTCTCTGAATAAAGGATTACGCCATGTATATTTACACCAACGAAGCAAAGAAAGCCAAAAACAAGAACATCGCCAAATGGACAACCATTGCCGCGTTTGTCATCCTGATCGCCGGCGCGGTCGCTGCCTTTTCTCCGCAGTACATCACGCTTTCCTTCATCGCGCTCATTCTGGGGTTCATCATGTCCCAGGTTTCCATCACTTTTACATCAAAATGGGGTCGTGAACCAAGCAATGACAACATTTTCAACGTCAAGCTGAAGGGACTCAGCGACAATTTTTCCATCTATCATTACATGGATCCGGTAGACCATCTGCTGGTGGGTACCGCCGGGACCTTTATTCTGATGCCTTATTTCCAGGGCGGCGAGATCGGCTATGATGAAGCCAAACAGCGCTGGACACAGAAAAAAGCCAATTTCTTCATGAAACTCTTCGGTCAGGAATCCATCGGACGTCCGGATCAGGAATGTGAAGCGAATATCGCAGCCGTTCGTGATTATTTTATCTCCAAAAATATTGATTTTCCGGAAGATAAGATCCATCCGATCCTGGTTTTCATCAATCCGCAGACAAAGCTTCTTGAAGGGCAAAACTTCAAATATGATACGATCCCGCTCGGCAAACTGAAAAACACGATTGCCGCCTATGCCAAGGCGGACCGCCTTTCCCCAGAGTTTATCGATGAGATCACCGACAAACTCCCGCTGGATGACATTGAACAATAAAGATGAATGCTGATCAAGTTCCCCCGGTTTTCCCAAAAATCGGGGGAATTTGAGTAAATGGAAATATCATGACGCTGGAAGAATATCTGCAAATCGGGAATGAAGACTGGTTCCTGACCGGGAAAAAGAGATACACGGTTCAGGCGATGATGGTTTCCCGCAAGACCAGTTTCTTCAACGAGCTCGAAGTGGTTGATTATACGGTCAATGATGACGGGGAAAGTGTCATTCTCAAAGGGATGCTGCAGGAAATGTGGGTCTCCCGGCTGCCGGATGTCATTTCCAATTATACAAAAACCGACGGCAATGAGATCACGGCAGAAGATTTCAAGGGAAAGGATGTATTCATTGATCTGCTCACCAAAGCTTCACCGGGCACAAACTTTGCCATGTTCGTTCCCAAAAATGTCTCTGTCACGGTAAAAACCGCACGGGGCAATGTGCTGCACACCAACCTCCCGAATGCTCCTCATGGCAGCGGCGATTACCTCGTATGCCGGGCAGGGAAAGACGGCAAACCGGATCTTTCCAATGTCTGGGTCCTCAACGGCCAGCTGTTCCCGATAAATTACGACATGAGCAATGCAAAACCGGAAACCGAAAATTAGCAAAACAGACTCGATTACAGCGATTCCTCAATAAAAAACGAAACCGGAGCAATTCATTTTTGCTCCGGTTTTGATATTTGATAAGTGTCGTCTTCAGTTTCTACCCTTATTCTCTCAAGAATAGAGGTTTCTTAAGAAAACGCAGCCTGATTTCTGTGAAAGCGGGGGGACAGTTCCCCTCGTTCCTCGGGAGAACCGTCCCCAAAAACTCTCTTTATTAAAACTCAAGTTCCAGTGAATGTTCCTCATTCAGCTTGCGGCAGAGAGCCACAAAATCATCGAGCGGGACATCGTTCATCTTCTTATTGCCGCGGGCGGTGATGGAAACACTGCGGTTTTCCGCTTCCTTGTCGCCCAGGATGATAATGAACGGATCGCGGGCATTGTGGAACTGCTTGATCTTGTCGCGCATATTGCGGTCGGAACCGTCCATTTCCGCGCGGATCCCGGCTTTGCGCAGCGTGCGCAGCACGTCTTCTGCGTATTCATTATGAGCGGGCATGATCGGTACGATACCGACCTGATACGGAGAGCACCAGAACGGGAACTGCCCCTTGAAGTTTTCGATCAGGATGCCGATAAAGCGTTCAAAAGAACCGAAAATGGCGCGATGGATCATCACAGGACGCTTGAAGCTGCCGTCATCCGCGACGTACTTCAGGTCAAAATTCAGCGGCAGCTGGAAGTCCAGCTGGATGGTACCCATCTGCCATTCGCGTCCGAGGCAGTCTTTCATCTGAAGGTCGATCTTCGGGCCATAGAAGGCGCCATCGCCCTCATTGATCTCATAATTTCCTTCACCAAAGGAATCATCCAGGATCTTCTTCAGCGAAGCTTCTGCCTGATTCCAGACCTCAATGTCACCCATATAATCATCCGGGCGAGTGGAAAGCTCCACGCGGTAGGTAAGGCCGAAGGTATCATAAAGCTGCGTGGCAATGCTCATAATATCGCCGATTTCAGAAGCGATCTGATCTTCCGTCACGAAAATATGCGCGTCATCCTGGCGGAATTCCTGCACACGGAACAGACCGTTCAATTCACCGCTCTTTTCCTTACGATGGATCACATCCACCTGGCTGATGCGGAAGGGCAGCTCACGATAGGAGCGGGAAGTCTTGCGATAGACATTGATAGCATTCGGGCAGTTCATCGGTTTCGCGGCGAAGGTATTCGGGTTTTCGATATCATAGATGCGGTTTCCTGCATCGTCGGTCTCATAGCCCGGAACCAGGAACATGTTGTTGCGGTAGTGGCCCCAATGTCCGGAGGTCACCCACAGCTGTCTGTTGTTGATAACCGGGGCAGAAATCTCCTGATAGTCATGTTCAATATGAACAGAACGCCAGTAATCCAGCAGAGCGTTATAGAGCTTCCAGCCGCGCGGCAGCCAGTAGGGCATGCCCGGAGCGGATTCATCGAACATGAACAGTTCCAGCTGCGGACCGAGTTTCTTGTGATCACGTTCCTGAGCTTCTTTGATGAGCTTCAGATGTTCGGCAAGATCTTTTTTGTTCTCATATGCATAGACATAAATACGCTGCAGCTGATCCCTGTGTTCGTCACCGCGCCAGTAGGCACCGGAAACGGATTTGATCTGGAATGCAGCGCCAAGGAGTTCCTGTGAATTACTGATGTGGGGTCCGCGGCAGAGGTCAAAGAAGCTGTCACCGGTGAAGTAGACGGTAATTTTTTCGTCCTCCGGCAGGTCATTGATCAGTTCCACCTTGAATTTCTGGTCAGCGAACAACGCAAGCGCGTCAGAGCGTGAAAATTCCTGCACGCGCCAGTCTTCTTTGCGTTTCAGGATCTCGTGCATCTTGGCTTCAATGACCGGGTAATCTTCGGCAGTCAGGTTCCGCGGCAGCAAAAAATCATAGTAAAAACCGTCAGCGATCTGCGGTCCGATAGCGATTTGAACGTTGTCCTTACCGAAAATTTCCATTACAGCATTCGCCAGAACATGTGCCAGTGAATGTCGGTAAACACTCGTATAATATTCTTTGTACTCCTCTTTATCCATCAAAAAAACTCCTTTGAGATAAAAAAACTGCCTCATTGTGAGGCAGTCTTTTTTATGTTTTTGGGTCGCTTATCTTACCTCACAACAGAAAAGAACCACGTTCAGTGGTCATTTCAGTAGTGGTAGTGGTAAGTTCATAAGCCATCATTAAACAATCCTTCTCCATAAATTTATCACGGTCCCCTTTTTTTGTCAATCAGGGAAAAAAAATTCATTACTTTTTTAGTTAGGAAGTTACTGTTCACGGAGCACGTGCGGAACTGGCATCCTGTGTCCCGCACGTGCTTCCCGAATCATAACGATTAAAGAGAGTTTTTGAGAGCAGTTTTCGTGCTTTTGATAGGATGTACGGGCATTTTTGTGATAGGATAAGCGGACATGAAAGAAAATACATTGAAAATAAAAGGAACTGACCTATGCAAAAAATCAAAAAACTGAGTCAAATCTTTTTTTATAATTTCAAAAATCCCATATCCCGCTATCCGGTAACGATGGTATTGATCGGACTGGTATCGATCTTTGCCTGTCTGTTCATCGATCAGAGCGGCACATTGGGAAAATTCATGGAGGACAAAGGGCTGCCGTTCACCATGCTCTGGGGCGTCGGGACGTATTTTGTCGAAACACTTTGGTGCGGGAAGAAAAAAATAAAATATCCCGGCATCGTCTTAACAGCGCTGATCGCAGCCGGATTCATATATGCCGGATCTCACGGCAGTGAACTTGTACAGGAAACCGCCTCCCATCTGGTAACGGCATATGTGATCGTCCTGATCTCGCTTGGCGTCTGCCGAAATTACAGAAACTCCGGATTGGCCTTCAATCAATACTGCATCCGTGTCATCCACGAGCTCTCCCGCCTTGCAATTATCTGCGCAATCATCGCTCTGGGCATTGCGCTCGTCATGGCGGTCTTTGTCACGCTGATCCTGAATGGAGAGCACTATATGCTGATCCTGCGGGCTGAATTCCTGGTTCTGGGTTTTCTGGTTGGATCCGGTCTGTTGAACGCACAAATCAGTCCGGACCGCGAACTGCCTCACTTTTTCACCGTGATCGTCAAGTATCTGCTGATGGGATTACTCCTCACCGCCTTTGTAGTCATTTATGGCTATATTTTGAAAATCATCATCACCCGCGTGGTGCCGTCTAATGAAATCTTCCGCATACTGGCCGGACTGTTCATCATCGGGCTGCCGATCTGGACGATGATCGGAACCTACAAACCGGACAATTTTTTCGTAAGAATCGGTACAAAACTTCCGTATATCTTTATTCCCTTCCTCTTTCTGCAGGGCTACGCCATCCGGGAACGCATCCTGGCCTACGGCATCACACCGCTCCGTTATTTGTGCATCGCGCTGATGGTTTTTGAGGTGATCTATATTATCGTATACGCCGCCCGCAGGATGGAAACCGGGATCATGCTGCCCGTTATTGCGGGTCTCGCTGTCATCTGTCTGGTTTTACCGGTGGTCAACATGTTCAGCGTATCCAACCGCAGTCAAAAAGCCATCTTTGACCGCTATATTACAAGCGATTTCGCTTCCCTTTCCAATAGTGACCAGAGCTCACTTGCCGGGGCTTATTATTATCTGGCCGGGAATGCGGAAGGGAAAGCCATGCTTTCGGGAATTGATGAGAAAAAGATCGAAACCATCAAGGCCAGCGGGAAAATCGGCAATGCGGAATTTGATCAGAATCTATACATCTATTATGAGTTCCCGGTGAAAAACGCCGATATCAGCGGCTATTCCCGGATGACTTTGGTCTCGACATTTGCAGCAGACAACAAACAGCCGGAATCCTATGACCCGGAAAAGATTGATTTTTACGATGCTGAAGGGAATGTTGTACTGAGCGCCGACCTCCGTGAATTTATCAACGCCTGCATTTCATCATGGGCAGCCAATCCCGGAGGAACACCGGATATGTCTTCTGATGTTGCTCTCCCCGATGGGAGCCTACTCCGCATCTATCGCTGTTCCTTCAACATCGAACCCGATCAGGTGATCCGTTATCTGCACCTGGACGCGGTTTTGCTATCGGAGAACTGAAAACAATATCCGGAACCGCAACGGTTTAGTTTTGAGTCATAGTGACCTGTTTTCATCGGCTCGAATTGAGCGAAGCCCATACCTCGCGGAGCCGGCTCTACAAAACAGGCTGTATTGACTCATTCTGAACCGCTGCAATCAAAAAAATAACGCACATAGGGACAGGCACGCTCATGTCGGTTTCGCGACACAAGGTACCAGTCCCCATGTGCTCAATTCTGAACAAATACAGGAGAAACAAGAAATGACACGAAGAGAAGCAGCGATGGCTAATTTTTTGAATGGATATAATTGTTCTCAGTCCCTTATTCTGGCGTTTGAAGACATACTCCCTTTGGAAAAAAGTCAGCTTTCAAAGTTAGCCTCACCTTTCGGCGGAGGGATGGGAAGGCTTCGGGAAGTATGCGGCTCCGTGAGCGGGATGTTCATAATTGTGGGGCTGTTATATGGTTATGACGGACCGGAAACAGGTCAAAAAAAGACGGAGCTTTACACAAGGGTTCAGGAATTGGCGCATCGGTTCGAGGAGAAACACGGTTCCATCGTATGCCGTGAGCTCCTTGGGCTGAGCGTCCGGCATGATGTTCCAATTCCTGAAGCCCGCACAAAGGATTATTACAGAAAACGCCCCTGTCCGGAAATCATCGGGGATGCCGCCGAAATTTTAGAAGCATATATCAAAAACAATCCACCAAATAATATTCCGGAAACCACTTATTGACGGCAGCGGAGAAAAATTGTAAAATTGAAGGAAGTACTGAATAAATGGGGTTCGGGGACGGTTCTCCCGAGGAACGAGGGGAACTGTCCTCCCGCCTTCTCCGGAATTAATCAGCGTTTTTTAAAATGTAGAAGATTTACGTCTAAAATACCCCAGCTGGAGTAATATTTATGAAAAAAAATCTCAAAAAACTTACACTCTTACATTCCAACGACTTTCATGGAGACTTTCTTGCCGAACAGGTTGACGAAAAGCTCATTGGCGGCGTTTCCTATCTTTCCGGCTATGTCAACAAGGTCCGAGATGAAGAAAAAAATGTCATTTACGCCATTGCCGGCGACATGTTCCGCGGATCACTGATTGACAGTGAGTATCAGGGAATTTCCACCATCCACATCATGAACCTGCTTGCCCCGGATGTGGTTTCGTTGGGCAACCATGAGGTGGACTACGGTATTTCTCACCTGTTGTTTTTGGAAAAATGCGCAAGTTTTCCCATTATCTGCTCCAACATGTATATAAAGTATATCGGAAAACGGATGTTCCGCTCTCATTGGATCAAGAAAATCGACGGTATGCGCGTACTCTTCATCGGCATTCTGACGAAGGATGTGCTGGCAAATACCAAATCTGAGGGATTGACCGGCATGTTGGTCGACCTCGAAGACACAGTGAGCGAAGTCGGCAAAATCTGCGACTCGTATCGGTCTGCGGATATCGACCTCACCGTGCTGCTCACCCACATCGGTATTGACAAGGACAAAGAGCTTGCGGCTTCGCTTGATCCCGCCTGGGGTGTGGATATTATCATTGGAGGGCACTCTCATACACGAATGAGCGAACCCTGTGAAGTTGCCGGGATCCCTATTGTACAGGCTGCGATTGGCACGGATCAGATCGGCCGCTTTGACATCATGGTTGATACTGATAACAATTGCATCGACTCGTACACCTGGCAGTGCATCCCCATTACGTCAGAAAACTGCCCGCGTGATATGGCCCTGGAAGAGACCATTAACGAGTATAAGGAAATGACCGACCAGAAATACAATCACGTTCTCACTCGCTTCCCGCGTGCCTACACCCATCCGCACCGCAACATGGAAACCGAGCTGGGTGACCTGATGGCGGAGGGACTGCGTGATCAGCTCGGTCTCGATTTGATGTTGCTTGGGTCAGGCGCTGTCCGCAGACCCACTCTCGGACCTATTGTCACACTCAAGGATTATAACGAGATATTCCCCTACAATACTCCCATCTATTCACTGAAACTCACCGGAGCTCAGCTGCGCCATGCACTGCAGTTTATGCTGCGGGAGGATAACTTTATCGACGAAGAAA
Organism: Anaerolineaceae bacterium; assembly: GCA_017417055.1. Lineage (GTDB taxonomy): Bacteria > Chloroflexota > Anaerolineae > Anaerolineales > Anaerolineaceae > Flexilinea. The sequence continues at coordinate 57,750 of JAFPZX010000197.1, read as the reverse complement.
ACGGCGAGTGGTATCAATTCTCCAGAGGCTTTTTCTGTGAATATGACCGCCCGTCCAGAAAGATCCTGTCGCTGAAGATGAACGGGAAAGAAGTCGAGGATGATGACCTGTTTACCGTCGGTATGCAAGAGTTTCACTATATGAATATCGAAAAGTTTTTGCAGGTCTCGCTTGATGAAATCAAAACAAATGGCCGGCCGCTGGAGGTGGCTACAAAATCCGCAAATGTGCTGCAGGAATATTTTGACACCCATGAGCATATTGAAATCGACGGGGAGAAGAGACTTGTCATCCACGAATAAGACAAGCGCCGCTTTGAAGAACTGGTAACCGTTGGACAGAAACAAATGGAGGTACCGCAAATAATATGCGGTACCTCCATGGCCATTATACAGGCTTGAGTCAATGCAGCCTGTTTTCGTTGACTCAAGCCTGGATCAACGAAAACAGGTCATTTTGACTTAATTCTTAACATTTACATTACAGAAACTTTTTGGCAAATGCCGCGGCTTCCTCAAGCTGTTCACTGTTGGGTTTGTTTTTTGCGTAAAAAAACTCATCTACAGCCGGAATTCCTTTTTCACCAAGCTCTTTTTTGATGATGTCAACAGCGTGCTTGGAGATCCAGGATGTGGAAAACACCACAGCTTTTTTGACATCACTTTTCTTTAAGGTTTTCAGAAAATCTTTCAAATGGCTGTCGATTCCGTAAGCGTATAACGCGCCGCCGATGAATAACACATCCACCGGTTCCTGAATTGCCGCATCAGCGCTGTCTACGGAAACCGCGGGAACGCCCGCCGCTTTCGCAATTGCCTCAGCTGCGGCTTTGGTATTGCCGGACCGTGAATAATAACGAACTGCTGTTTTCATAATCTCACCTGCTTTTTTTATTGGAAACTGTTCAGTACCGAGTCAATGCAGCCTGTTCTTTTTACTCAAATCTGAGTCAACAAAAACAGGTCAATTTGACTCTGTCTGAATCATTAAGGAACCGCTGATTTATTCCTGTGAAGGCAGGAGGACAGTTCCCCTCGTTCCTCGGGATAACCGTCCCCGAATCTCTAATATTCAGTGTTTCCTTTAGTTTATTGATTTTGTGCCGCGAGCATCGCTTCAACCTGCTCGCGCTTCTCAAACAAAACACATCCCCCGACATGGTCATCATCCAGAAAATCCCCGTCACGCAGTGCCCGGAACAAACGGGATTGCATCGCCTCCCGCAGTGAGGCATCCCGTACGTTGATATCCGAATACGGGGAAAACGGACAGGGCTCCGCACCGCCATGGGAATTGATATGGAAGAACCCGCGGCCTGCAGCCATACATCCGCCGTCAGCCCGTTCATCTCCGGGGAAGGCCAGCAGGATCATATCCGGATAAACTTCACAGAGACTGCTCATGGCTTCTCTCAGATATTCCCGTTCCGCCTCACCCGGGGCGAGATGCTTTGCTTCTTCAGTGACGGGGACAAATTCAACATAAATCACCAGTTTGCAGCCACGGGAAGCTAATGTGGCAAGAAACTCTGGAGATGTGACTTCCCGGATGTTTTCCGTTGTCACCGTTACAGACGCTCCGAAGAGCAAATTCTTTTCATGGAACAAATCCATGTTCGTGATTAGTTTTTCATAAACACCGGATCCCCGGCGCTGATCGGTCGCTTCTTTGCCGCCTTCGATGCTCATCACCGGGATCAGGTTGCGGCATTTATCGAAAAGGTTCAGATAACTGTCATTCAGGTAGGTTCCGTTGGTGAAGATGGGGAACAGAATGTTCTGCATCGTTCCGGCTTTTTCGATCAGTTCCCAGCGCAGCATCGGTTCACCGCCGGCCAGCATGATGAAGCTCACACCCAGGTCCTCCGCTTCCCGGAATACATCAAGCCATTCTTCCGTGCTGAGCTGCTTAACCGGTTTGCTGTCCACGGTCGCTTTATTGAACCGGGAATAGCAGCCCGCACAATGCAGGTTGCAGCTGCTGGTGATGCTCACAATCAAAAAAGAAGGGATATGCTCGCCGCCTTCCGCCAATTTCTGACGGGTTTTGGTTGCTTTGCGGCTGGCTGCGGCAAATTTCAGCATAAAAGCGCTTTCCCGCGGATCCTTCAATGTCGCTTTCAGGGTATCGGAAACGATTTTTTCCACACCATGGGCGATATGTTCTTCTAAATTAAAATTCTCTGCCATAATTGCTCCCTGCAGCAGCGCAAAACGCTGTTATTTTTATTTTACACATTTATATTGTGTACAATTGATTATTATATACAACTTTTTAGAAAATGCAAGTGCTTGTCCAATAATTAAGCACTTTATTGAAAAATGGATCTTTTTGTGCTGGGGATTTGGGGCTGGGAGCTGGAATCAAATAGGAGCTAAGAGTAAGAAGTCAGGAGTAAGAAGGAATTGATGCATTTTCCACTTTCACCGAAACACTGACCACCAGCCCTCATCCCCAAGTCCCCAGCCGCATGAAGAATCCAATCTCCGGCGTAACAAAGCAGCTAACACTCACGGAACACACGGGAAAAGAGCTTTGACTGTTGTGACGGTTTTTCCGTTATCCGCAGCTTGTCCCTCCTGAACGATACGGGAAACATCCCCGCAATTCATTAATTCAGCAGTATTAACAATCGCTTCAGAACCTTCATCCGAGGCAAAGCTGCCCATGTAGGCGATTTCCGACTCACCGGTTGAAAGAATTTCCAGACGGGAGGCAAGTTTCAGCTCGGTCTTTCCACCGCCGAAAGCGAAATCACCCGAAAACGCCCAGTTGGCTTTTCCCGCCACTATGCCTTTTGCGCTTTCCACAATCGATAAACTTCCCTCACCCGAGGCACTGCCGCCGGTGAAAAGAGCCACAGGAATAGAGGAACCCTCAGCAGTCTCGACATAAGTATTTTCACACTCAGAATATCCGCCATCTTCCGCGAATCCACCTCCTAAAACATAATCCGAAGTCCCGTAAATCTTTAAGGTTGTGTTTTTAGCTGAAACACGGCTGCCGCTGCCATATGCATGTCCGCCGCCGAAAATCTCAAAATAAACAAGCCCGGTTTTTGTTAAGGTAACAGAGGATTCATCGACAAAAGAGCCAGCTCCATTTTCAGCAAATCCACCGCCGAAAACAAAGCCGACGGCTCCTTCGATTGTAACAGATGAAGTCTGGAGAGTGACTTCACCTCCATCAGTACAGCTGCCGCCATAAACACTGGCATTTTCAAGTATAACGCCTGAGCCGACAATCAAAGGGATCCCATTTGCGCAGATTCGCTCAAGTTCCTGCAAGGAAACCGTTGAAAATTCTTCTGCCGGGACAATTTTCAATTGCGTAATACCGCGGTCAAATGGGAGAGACAATTCGCGGTCTACGACATCGGAAGTAACAAATAGTGTAACAATTCCGGCCTCAGGCGGGATCATCTCCAACTGTTCAGCAAGATTTTTATTCTCATTAACAAATATATCGTAATCTGAAGATACGGAAAAAGCTGTCAATACCAAGAGATAATATAAAAAAACAGCGGAATTGAATAATTTGCTGAAAAGCTTCATATTTGTAATATTCCTGTAATTCTAAAAATATTAACTGATCAGAAACTGATGAAACGACGGAAAAAGGACTTTCCCGATGTACTCCGCTCCGAAAGTACACAAAGAAAGTATCTGCTCACTGTTCCAACTCAAAATAGTTATCTATATAATAACGCATTTTGTCATAATCCTGATCCCATTGTTCATATCCCGGCTGCCCTTTTTTGTTTTCAAAGTGAAATTTTTCCTGTAAATATTTTGAGATATACAGCGAAAATTTTTCCTGTCCTTTCCAATTCATATGATAAATGTCAGAATAATCATCTGCATAATTAAGTCCGATTTCATTTTCAAGGCCAACAAAATTCATAAACATCAGATCATTTTCTTCACAATATTTCTGGAAAGCGGAAAGATATGCGTAAAACTCAACATCTGACCAATCCAAATAATCAACTTTAGAAGCAATCAAAAAGGGTGTATTTATGAAAATACATTGACAATTATTTTTGCGGCACAGTTCTTGAATGGCATTGATCCAATGAATTGTTTTTTCAGGAAGTGTTTTTTTCGGCAGTCCGGTTGTGATGACCGTATTTTCACCCTCCTCTGAAAGAGTTCCCATAAAAATAAATGAACCTTTCAAAAAATCATGCTGGTTTATCTTATAAAAGACATCATCCTGCGTGAGTTCTTTCCAGCGTTGATGATAGATAAGTGTTGGTATAAGCAGCTCAAGAGTATTCGTAAACGAAGGAGATCTGTTCAATATAGCTTTCGTACGAATAAAATCATGGTTCATAAAATCAAAATTATGATGCGCGTTGCTTGAGTTATAGACAAACCCACTTCCATCCAAAAAAACATCAATAAGGACAACTTTTGGAGATTGCTTTTCAAACATCTGTTGTAAAAAATAATAAGAAGTTCCAAGGTCCTGCATATGTCCGGAAAAATCATAGGATGTTATGCCATATTGATTCCAGATAATATTTGGATTTAAATTGCAAAAAATTTTACTGGAACCAATAAACACAATATCTATGGTATTCGGTTTTTCATTATAGAAACCGCCGCGCATGGTAGCGAGCCAATTTTTGTCAACTAACGAATTTACATTCGGCACTTTCGGCGGGAAACTTTTCGGAGAGAGGATAACAGATAAACGATCGTTTATCAGCAGCAAACCCGAAACAAATAATATTAGTTTTAGAATAAGTTTTATTTTCATAAACGTATGAATCAGAAGTTGAAATAAATAAAATTATTGATGTCGAAATTGTTGCCATAAATTCCGAAAACGGTGAGTATTACGATTATCGCATAATAACAAGTCCAGCGTATCACAATGTTTTTACTTTGAAGTGTTTTATACAGACTTATGCCTTTATATTGAAGCAATTCCCCAATAAACGCGATTCCGAATGAGATAAAAAGGACATACCAATCCTTGATATCCAATCCTAAAGCTGAAATATCCCCTTCCGCCAATATTTTAACAGATTTAATAGTCAGCATTCGCTTGATGAATATTTTTGCATTTTGAAATGTATCTGCTCTGAAAAAGATAACAGCAAAACTGAATTGCAAAAATGTAATTATGATTCTGATAAACTTAGGTATCTTTATTTTGTCCAGGACCAATTGTTCAAATATTTGAAATACCCCATTAAGTCCACCCCAGATCATATAATTTACCCCGGGACCATGCCAGGCACCGCTTATGACAAATGAAATCAAAAGATTAATATATTGCCTTATTTTCCCTTTTCTGCTCCCACCCAAAGGAATATAAATATAATCTTTGATCCAGGTAGAAAAAGAGATATGCCATCGCTTCCATAATTCCCGAATGCTGGCAGAAAAAAACGGGAGATTAAAATTATTCGTAATTCGAATATCAATGGCATATGCAATGCCATAAGCAATTAAAGAATATCCCGCGAAGTCACAATAAATTTGTATAGAGCAGGCAATCATGGCAAAAAATAATATAAAACCATGGTAATCAGAAGCATTCGGGAACATTATATTGACAAAATTCGCAATTCTGTCGGCTATCATGATTTTATAAAAATATCCGCGTGCACAAATCAGCAGGCCTCTTTTGATCCGCTCAAAATCAAATTTACATTCAGTAATGCGATCCAACTCATTTTTAAAATGAGCATGTCTTTCGATAGGTCCCGCAATAATTTTTGGGAAGAAAACCAGCCAGACAGCTAAATCAATGAGATTTTTGTCAGGAGTTTCTTTACCACGATATATGTCAATGATATAAGCCATTGCTGAAAGAACATAATAAGACACGCCTATCATATTTACAACTTTCAGCGTGAAATTACCGGTATCAATAAATTTTGATGCTGTCTCGATCAGGATCGCTGTATCTTTTTCATAAATCAGCAAAGCAACAAAAATAAAAATATATAAGAATAATAGGATTTTTTTATGGGAAGATTTCGCTAATAAAAACGCCCAGAAATAAGTCAGTACTGTTGCTGCGGCCAAAACGCCTATAGTCCAGAATCCGCCTAACAAATAGGCATAATAATAACTGAACAATAATAAAGCCGGCTTTTTGACAATATGCGGCAGCAAATGCCAGCATATTAGGAATGTAAGCATAGTAAAGACAAATTGAGGAGTGGTAAATGTCATCATCACTTTATTCTAACATCAATTCAAGTATTTTCTGATCTGTAATAACCATTCCTTCCGCAGCCATTCGGCCAACCGAACGAATCGTCGCTTCGATGTTATCTTTTATCAGTCCATCGCCGGAGTGGAACAGCTTGCCGGCCATTGCCATTTCATGTGCAAGAATAGCGGTATCCACAGCAGAGGCAATTTTGGATGCACAGGAAGGTTTTGCTCCATCACATACCATTCCGGAAATCGTCCCAAGAGTATTCGTGATGGTAGCACAAATCTGCTCATACGTCCCGCCTGCAAGCCAGGTGATCCCGGCTCCGCTGCCGGTAGCGGCACTCACTGCACCGCAAAAGGCCGAGAGCCTGCCGTAAGACGCTTTGATATGGATCGCGACCAGATTCGCAAGCATTAGAGCACGAATCAGATCATCTTCGCTTTTTCCAAGTTCTTTAGCATAAGTAACCACCGGCATCGTGACAGTAATGCCCTGGTTGCCGGAACCGGAATTGATCACCACCGGCAGTTCACAGCCGCTCATACGGGCATCCGACCCCGCAGCGGCTGCCGCGGTTGCACGAATCGGTACACTGTTCCCGCGTCGCAGAATGATTTTCCCAACCGATGCACCCCACTCACCATGAAGGCCTTCATCTGAGATCGCTGTATTACAGCGGATCTGCCGCTGAATTATTTCACGGAGTCCGGTTTTATCCGGATCTACATTTTCGACAAAATCAATAATTTTCCGTATAGAAAGTCCATCATAAAGCGATTCTGAATTCTCATCAGAAGAGGCAGCAGAAGCATTATTTCCGGGATTCACAAAGGGATAAGATACCCCATCCCGTTCGACACGACAGATATACGTATGGGTATATTTCAGCTCAGCTTCAGCGGTATGTCCTGCCGCAGTTCCACGTACAATGACCTGGAGCTTATCATCTTCATGTTCCAACAGGGAAACCTCACAGATTTCATTGTTAAGGAGGGTCTTGGTATGGGCAATCTGTTCCGGCGTCACAGCGGTGAGAAGCTCCAGTTGTTTGGAAGGATCTCCACCCACCGCACCGAGAATAGCAGAAGCGGCAATTCCTTTCAGTCCACCGCTGTTGGGTACAGTAGCTCCTTTCGCATTTTTCACCAGATTGCCGGAACAAAACACCTGGATTTTTTCCGGTTCTGTACCAAGAGATAGGCGCATCACCGCACTGCAATAGGCAATACAAATCGGCTCGGTGCAGCCCAGCGCGGTCAACAGTTCAGCTTTCAGAATCAGGGTAAAGTCGTCATAAAAAGGTTTTTGATTTGACATGATCTGCTCCTTTCCTTTTAGAGAAGAACTGATTAATTGAGGGGCAGGGACGGTTTTGCGCAAAGCTCAGAATGTCCGCCCTTCTTCTCGGGAATTAATCAGCATTTCCTCAGAAAAATATTATTGGAGCACTTGGGGACTGGCATCTTGTGCCGAAAAGCCGACACGAGTGTGCCTGTCCACATGTGCGCCGCTGAGGATTCTGAAATGATACGATTATCATTCCTAAAATCTGCGGATATCGGCACTTTTTAGCTCCGGAAGAATGAAGCTTAGAAATTCACGAGCTGCCGGAGAACTTTCTTCAGCAGATTTTGCCGCGATGCCGATTTCAAAATCAGAAGAACTGTCCAGCGGCAGCGAGATAACATCACCCTGCCAACGCCGTGAAAGCAGTGTATTGATCAGCACCACACCCAGGCCGGCCTCCACCATGGCATAAGCCGCGTAGACATCAGATGTTGCCGCGCAAATGTTGGGATGCAGATCATTTTTTTCGAGAAAAAGCGAGTTGTCCGTCTCCAGATCCGGGTAAAGCTCAATATAATCATCATTCCAAAGGTCCGACACCTTATATATGCCGCGAAAAACTGCCGGATGACTTTTCGGAACCCAGGCGGTGATGCTGTCGCGGCAAAGCGGATGGAATACCGGAATATTTTCACGCTGACTGATGATGCAAAAGTCAAGAGCATGCTGATTCAGCTGACTGCTGAGGGCACTCGAGGTTCCCTCAATAAGACGAATGCTGATATTTGGATGGATCTTACGGAAGGCTACGATCCCTTTTGAAAGAATCTGGTCATAGATCGGATAAGCGGTTCCAACAGTAATGGATCCGGTTTCAAGACTGCAAATCCGATCCGCGGTCTGCTGAAGCTGGTCCTGGATGTGCAGCAGGCTGCGGATGAGCGGCAGCAGCTGTGTACATTCCTCCGTTGGCGTCACGCCGCTTTTTGCCCGGACAAGCAGCGGGAACCCAAACTGCTCTTCCACCGAGGCAACGCTGCGGCTGATACCGGAAGGAGTATAGCCCAGCTGTTCTGCCGCTGCCGTCAGACTGCCGGTATCAATGGCGCAGATCAGGGCTTTATATTTTTCAGTATCCATGTTGACATTCCTTACTATGAGATTGTGGAAAACACTGATTAATTCCCGAAAAGGTTAGAGGGCAGTTCTGCGCTTTGCACAAAAACCGTCCCCGAACACAAACAATCAGTGCTTCCTTAGGGATGGAATCACGTGAATTGGTCGGAGTAATCATCACCGGACAAACACTTTCTTCTTTGCTATTTAGACAAAGATATATTTAATTACTCAATTTTTATCAATTATAAAACAAGAATATAATACATGTCAAGGAAGAAAGATGGGGACTGTCCCATCATAAAAGGAACAGTCCCCGTTACTATTTACGAACCACACGCAATGCTGCTTTTTTCTTTACGGGAAGATCAGCCCTGTGGCATATTCTTCATCAGGAACTGGGGTGAGCAATCCCGTCGCGTGTTCATAAGTGGTATACATAAAGGAAGACCAGGAATCCGTGACCACATTCAGGGCATGCAGTTGGATATCATGCGTACCGATATTGCTGATCAGATCGCAGATTTGCCGGGAACCATTCGCAGGATCCCACTGGTAAACGGATTGACCATCAACCAATATCTCCACATTGGAGGCTCCGCTGGTAGACCAGTAGACAGTGATGCAGTCTTCCGGATAGCCCTCATAAGAATTGGAGTAGAATGAGTTGATGTAGATTGGTTTATAATGCTGTCCGTCGTCCGGTGTGGGAGTCGGATAAACCGGCTGCGGCTGCGGTCCACTGCCCGGCACGCGTACCTTCACCCAGATCGTTTCACCGAAATTAGTTCCCTGCGGTGCACGCATCTGCCAATACCCCTTATAAGTTCCGGGATTTGAAGGAGCGATCAAGTCTACGGAAATGTCAAATGTCTGTCCCATAGCGACAGTTGTCGGAATATTGATGTTATTTCCGCTCATCTGGTCACCGGAAACATAAACAAAGGAATACTGCGGCGTCCAGGCGCAGGTTCCGTTGTTGTAAACACGCCAGGTTTTCCGGAAGTGTTCACCCGGAGAGACCTGATGTCCGTCCGTGATCGTCACATCAGAAACAAAGGTCATGGAGTTAATGCAGGAAACAGGTGCTGGCTGGGTCGGAATGATGATCGGAGCAGCTGTCGGAGCAGCCGTCGGATGGGTGATCACAGAATCATTATCAGCAAAATTCATGGAAAAATAGCGGTTTGCGATTTCCTGTGCAGTTCCATCTTTCATCATGTCGGTAAGATGCTGGTTGACGACTGCTGTCAGAGAGGAACCTTTTTGCAGACCGAAAGCGTAATCTTCATTCAGAAACCCGTCATAAAAGACCTGATAATTTCCGGATTCCTTGTACCGCATTTCATAAACGTCCTGGTCAAGAACGATCAGATCCACATTCTTGCGATCGAGCGCTTTCACAAGGTCTTCTGCGTTGGCATAGAGATAGATATTTTTAAGGTCCGCATATCCGCCGCTGACCAGATTATCCCGGATCCATTGCTCAAAGCTGGTCGCCTTTTGGACACCGATCTTCAGCCCGCTGAAAGATGTCAGATCTGTCACAGACGGTTTGGGCAGCGAGGCGAGTGCGATGAACTGTGCCTGGCCTTTGTAGTAAACACGGGAAAAATCAATCAGTTCTTCCCGTTTTGGCGTTTTGGACATGCCGCGGCCGATAATATCCACCTGACCGATGTTGAGAGAATCAATCAGCCCGTCAAAGGCGATATCGACTGTCTGAACCTTTACACCCATCCGGCGTCCGACCTCTTCGATGAGGGCAATATCGATCCCGGACATGTTTCCGTCCTCATCATAAAAGACAAAGGGGATATATTCCGGTGCGGAACCCAACCGCAAAACACCGTTCTGCATCACGTCCGACAAATCATCCGCCAGAACCGCAGATGGCAGAACTGCAATCAAGAGCAGCAGAAAAATCAACACTTTTTTCATCATTTCTCTCCTTTAGACCACTGACCACTGACCACTATATTACAAATTTCCGGAAAGGCGGACCGCGTCGGGGAAAATGTTCGCGATCGTATCCTGAATCAGGTGGATGATATAAAAGATTTCAACTGCCATTTGTTTCGGATCGCCCTCTGTCGGGATCGGATAGTTGTATTTATGGTAAAACTGCCGCTGCGGGCGATAGATCCCGAAAGCGCCGATGGGAGCCATCAGGTTCCAGTCCAGCAGCATTTCTTTGAGCGCTTCATATCCCGGACCGATTTCCGCGATCATCGTCGAATAAATTTGAAGAATCAGCGCGTCATCGGTATATGGAAGCGCCATGACTTCCAGCAAAACCGCATTTCCCGCTTCGTCAACCGGAAGCATTGCCCGCAGGGTATCACCCAGCTGAATATCATCCCCCTCCAGCGTGGCCGTCTCATACTCCATTTTCTTCAGCAACGCTTCCAATTCAGTAAAAAAAACTTTAATATCCATATTCCTATTTCCCATTTCTGATTTTTTAGGAAACGCTGATTAATTCCTGTGAAGGCTGTTGGACAGTTCTGCGCTTTGCGTAAAAACCTTCCCTGAAATTCAATTAATCATTGCTTTCCTTATTTCTGATTTCCGATTTCTGATTTCTGATTTTGATTTTACCCCAGTTTCTCCGCCAGCAGTTTTGCCGCACCGGCTGCATAATTTTTTCCGTTGATCTTGTGAACGCCCATTGCCTCGATCACCATATCAGCCACCTTTTGGAAACGACTGGTTCTATCCGTGGCTACGTTGATCAGGTATTGCGCACGGTTCAATTTGATCGTGTTGTAAGCCGCTGTTCGGGTCGCGTCTTTAGAGCCGTGAGCTTTGAGAATAACTCTTCGGACATCCTTGTCACGAACGCTGAATCTTGAATTATATCGTTTGATCATAGCGTAGACAGCTTTCATTTCCTTATCCCAATTAATGTTATATTCCTCTGCCACGATCGAATTGCGCATCTTGCTCTTATATACCCGTTCGAATATGGTTCTTGCGATATTCAGAACCGCGGCAACCCCCTGGATACCCGCGGCTACCGGCGCCGCTCCAACCAGTGACGCGATTCCGGAGGCAGCAGTAAGGCCGCCGGAAACAGCTTTCAGTCCACCGCTCCACATATTAAATACCGCGGTCTTATGCCCCTGCTTCATGATCATCCGCAGTTTCTCCTGATCCGTCAGCGGCCGATTAGAGGATTGAGAATTATTCGATTCTTCCGGCGGTTCGATTTCATCAAGCAATTTGCCCGCAGCGTTAAGCTCACTTCTGGTCTTTCTTCCCCGGATTGCCTGTGCGGTCCCGCTGATGGCATTTGCAGCCCCGCTAACAATACTCAGACCGGGAATCGCATGAGCCGCATCACCGAATGTAGATGTTGCCGGTCCTGCGATATTACCAATATTCTGCACCAATCCCCAGGCGCTCGACATGGTTGAAGATGCGGCAGCAACTGTATCCAGACCGGATTGAGCAGCATCCCAACGGCTTGCCCCTGCAGCAACATTTTGGCGATTTCGGATTGTATCATTGAGCCCGTGGACCATACTTGTAAATCCGGTGGCGACTCCATAAGCGCCGAGCGCCGCGCCGGTAATCGGTGCGACATAGTTGACATAGGGATCATACTCGCCTGAACTTACAATATGACCGTTGCTGTCTTTGACAGGGTTACCGGAGGTTGGCAATTTCCATTTGCTTTGATCCCAGATGGGCAAATTGATTTTTGCGCTCTGAGACACATGATACTGATAATTATTCAGCAATACCCCCTGCCGTCCGAAAGCGCTTGCGCCCATACCGATATTTTGTGCAATCATGGAATTGCCGAGATGTTTTTTACTGGTTTTCCAACCGGCACCCAATCCCCGATATCTTCCGTAAGACAGCACTTTGGGAACCTGTCTAATTACCTGATCTTGATCACCTCGTTCAGCGATCAAATCTGGTTCCTGCTCGATGATCTGATTACTGGAATTTTGAGGAGAGCCGGATAAAGAATCGGATAAGGGCCCGTCGTTTTCAATCTTATCCGCACCACCCGAGGCCCTATCGACTGCGTTATTGGTCTCGCTCAAAGCACTGTTTATCGGAGCTGCCACGATCTTACCTTCGGTTGGGAATTTTACACCGCTTCCGGCATGAAATTTGTATAAAGCCGCCATACCGTCGATTTGATCGTCGGTTAATGGCTTCGAGAAAAACCGCCATCTCGATCCCATTCCGAAAATTTCGCCTGCTGCATCCCAGGCGTCTTCCCGGGAATTAATATTAAATCTGCCGACGACGTTTCTTCCCGACTGATTGGATTCCCCTACATCTTCTGTCAAAGGTTCATCGTTTCCGATTATGTCACCGTTATCCCCTTTACCGGAATCCTCCCGCGGTTTCATATCAATCAGGTTTTCGCCCGATTCCGAACTACTCTGATCTTCAGCAATTTCTCCCTGTGGTAAGGAATCCCGCTCTACTGCATCTATCCAACTACCGTCTATATATACAAATAATTTCTCACCGGCTCTTTCGACCCATAATTTTGTTACATTATCACGCAGGACTTCCCCGTTATTTTTACTCTGGGGCGGAACATTCGGATCCTCTTCTTGAACTGTCGTTGTCGTTGTTAGAGAATTGCGTCTGGCTTCCTCACGTTCGCTTCTGATTTTCGCCTCAGCTGTTGCTGCTTCTGTCCATTTTCCATCGATCTTAACGAATAAACCTTTAAAGGTTTCTTCGTTGACGGAATTTTCCGATGTTGAACCTGGCTTCGGATCTGACTTTTTGTTTCTATTCCCGGGATCCCTTTGTACAACGCTGCCCGGTACGGAAAGACTGACATGGTTGGGAACTATTTTTTGTCGGAAGTTATGAGACAGCTCATGAGAAGGCAAAGAGGGAGCGAATTCGCCTTGGGGACTATTTGCTGAATTGACCTGGAATTGCAGAGATGAAAAATCATATCCTCCGCGGTTGTCCATTTCTCTCATAACCGAATTGGGCATACCGGGAACAAACCCGGCGGGAAAGCGGTTTCCTGCCGCATCGCCTGATAAATTCTGCTCACTCAGCATCTCACGCATCACGCTGTTGGGTGTCTCGGGCGGAGGCGGAGGTGTTGGCATACCGGCCATCACGCTGTTGGGAAGCTCCCAGACAGCTGATTCCGGAGCAGTTTGTTTCTCCTGCTCGGGCTGCTCTTCCGGTCCCTGAATCTGTTTTTGTTTTTCGTCCTGTTCAGCCATATAACCGCCTGATTTCCCGGAAACAAAAACTTACCGCTCTCCGGGAAAAATTTCCTGTTTCAGACCACGTATTGTCTTGAAAACCATTACCACAATCCAAAGCATGAGCCCCACCACATGGCCCAATTTCTCCGAATTATTTTTAACACGAAATCAACATATTTTATTATATCTGCTTTTTTTAATTCTTCAATAATTCTTTATATCAATTCAGAAGTTATCTTTTGATGAGTATTACAGTCCCCGCTGGCTAACCGGTGAATAGTAACGTTATCCTTTGAAAATTCAGAAAAACACAGCGTGAATTCCATTGAAAAAAAAGGAATCGGATATCAGCCTTCTGGTATCTCAGTTGGGCAGTGACGCAGCCCTGAAAATTCTGAACGGAGAGCTTGGCGCTTATAAAGGCGCAATTGCGGAAAATATGTGTGCGATTGGATTTCATTCGGTTGGGAAAGAGCTCTATTATTTTAGAGGGAGCAGTGGATCACCTGAGCTTGATTTTATCATTTCCATAGATGAGCAACCGACCATCGTGGAATGCAAAGCAACAAATAATCTCAAGTTTAAGCCGACAGAACAGGTCTCTTTTACTTTATATCTGTTCAGAACCAAAAGTGAAACACATAGGGACAGGCACGTTTTTGCCGGCTCACGACACAAAATACCAGACTCAAAGTGCTTCGGTCTGAACAATTATTATGAATATTTGTAACTGTTCAGTGTCTGCCTTTCCATGTAGTCAACTCCGACTCAATACTGAGTCTACGGTGACAGTTCCTGTTCTGAACAGTTACGAATGTTTAATCATCATGCTCATTCAGATAATTCTGAAGACGAAGGGCGGCATTATCCTTAAGGTTCTGATAGAAGAGCTGGTAATCGTAAACATGCAGCACACCGGGGGCGAGGATTGAGAGTACCGGTTTATAGTCAGCGGCATCAATATCGGTGACTTTTAACACGCCTCGGTCCGGATCGATATACGCTCCGCACAGCTCGGTCGCTTCCCGTTTGATCTCTCCGCGGCCATTCACCAGACGTGAACCTTTGTTCAACGATTTGTCGGCAGGAGTGGAATCGGTTTTCCAGTTCAGCGGATTGATGGAAAGGGCTTTTTGACCGGCAGGGTTCAAAATAGATTCCTTGACTTCCGGTGTCTCGCAGTCAAACGAGATGATCACACCGGTATCACCTTCTTCCTGAGCCATTTTAAGCTGTGGATATTCCTCAACCATTTCCGGTGTAATCGGCCAGCCGATGAGATAAGCCGCTACCAGCCGGGACGCAAGCTCTTCATCATCGAAATAATCCTCAATCAACCGAGCACCTATCTGAGCCCCCTGGGAAAAACCCATGAGAATGATCGGACGGCCGATATTATCGTTCTCCAGATAATATTCAAAAGCAGCGGAAATATCCCGGTAGGCAATATCTACGTAGGCATCCCACTCTTCCCGCGGGAGATTGAGTGTCTTTGTCGTTACCTGCCGGTAAATCGGCGCAAAAGTCCGGGATGTCGGACCGAAGATTTCCCGGAAAAGATTTGTTTGAACCAGGAACGAGGTGAGCGGTATTGTTTCATCCAACGGCATATTATATTCATCTGCGGTGGAAATAGTCGGAGCGATAAAAAAGAAATCGGCATCGGTTTCCTCACCCTCGCCGAAAACGATCCAGCTGTTTGCTGACGAATAGTCAAGCGGTGAATCCTCGATGTCCGAGTCCGATTGCGCATTTTTCAAGGGAAATCCGCAAAAAAGCACGGCAAGAAATAAAAATAATATCATACGTTTTGCGGTATTCATTTATGTACCTCATTGTGTTTATTAATTTGATTTAACTGTTCAGAGCATGCTTTTTTAGGCTCCGAGCAGTTCACTCTGATTCGATACCGGAACGGCGGTAATTGACCTGATAGTGAATAGATACATTATAACGTAAACATCAAAAAAATAATCAAAGCAGCCTTGTTCTGTTGACGCAAATCAGAGAAAACGAAAACATGTCACTTTGACACAGAACTGAACGGCTGCAAGATTGTAAAATATCTATTGAAAAATAAGAAAACTACATATAAAAAACCGGCAGATCATATCGCTGCCGGTTTTTGATTATCAATGCTAATACCGGGAATGATTTTTTGATCCCCGGCACCTGATACCTGAGAATTACTTCTTCTTGATGTACTTGCGGATGTCGAGGGCAACGGCGACGACGATGACGACACCCTGGACAACGTAGTTGTAGTAGGGGTTGACACCCAGGAACTGAAGGATGATCTTCAGCAGTTCGAACACCAGAACACCAACCAAAATGCCGGAGACGGTACCGATACCACCGGTGGTGGAGACGCCGCCGATGGTACAGCCGGCGATGGCTTCCAGTTCATACCCCATACCCATGGAAGCGGATGAACCGCCGGACTTCGCGGCCAGCAGGTAACCGGCAATGGCATACATGATACCGGCGATGGTGTAGATGGAAGTCAGGGAGCGAGTGGTGTTGACACCGGAAACTTCCGCAGCGACTTCATTACCGCCGATGGCGTACATGTATTTGCCGTGGGTGGTATGGTTGTACATGAACCAGAACAGGAGACCGAAGATCACAGCAACGATCAGCAGGTAAGGGATGTTGAACCCGCGTACTGAACCGATACGGCCGGTGATGAGGCTGGTATAAATCTTCTGAAAACCACCAATCGGCTGGGCATCGGTCAGCACCAGGCAGAGACCGTAAATGATGGTCTGAGTACCCAGCGTCGCGATGAACGGAGGAACATGCAGACGGGTGATGATCATCCCATTGATGATGCCCCAAAGCGCACCGGCAACAACGACGATGACCAGCACCAGACCGATGTTCATTTCCGGGATGAAGCTGAACACACGGTTGGCATAGTCACCGCGCTGGCAGAGGATACCGGCAAGACAGGCGGCAAACCCCACCTGACGTCCGGCAGAAAGGTCAGTACCTTTGGTGATCAGACAGCCGGAAACGCCCAGCGCGATCAGGAAACGAACCGCGGTATTGGAGGCCAGGTTGGAAAAGTTCCCCCATGAGAAAAAGTTATTGACAGTAAAACACATGATGACCGTCGCAACCAAAAGGAGCAAAACGATCGGGTTGGACGTGAGATATCCAACAAATTTTGATAACGGATTTGTATTTTTCTTTTCCATTTTTCTCGGACCTTCCTATTCAAACTGCGTGGCAAGTGCCATAATATTTTCCTGTGTAGCATCTTTGCCTTCGACGAATCCGGTCACACGCCCATCGCACATGACCATGATCCGGTCAGACATACCGATCAGTTCACCCATTTCGGAAGAAATCATGATGATGCTCTTCCCTTCACGGGCAAGTTCTTCAATAATACAATAAATTTCGTATTTCGCACCAACGTCAATACCGCGGGTTGGTTCATCCAGGATCAAAACATCCGGGTTGTTGGCAAGCCAGCGTCCGACCAGCACTTTTTGCTGGTTACCGCCGGAAAGCGACTGGATCTGGGTTTTCTGGCTCGGGGTTTTGATCTCCATCTTCTGGATCATTTCATTCACAATTGCCTGAACCTTTTTCCCGTCAATGGCATCACCAAAGGAAAGGTAATGACTCAGGGAAGCGATAGCGACGTTATCTGCAACGCTCAGCACACCCATGATCCCGGAACCGCGGCGGTCTTCCGTCAGCATGGCAACGCCCTGATCAATGGCGTCTTTCGGACGGTCGATTTTCAGTTCTTTGCTTTTATAAGTGATCTTACCGGAGGTGTGGGAGCGGGTACCAAACAGACCTTCCATCAGTTCCGTACGCTGGGCACCGACCAGGCCGCCGACGCCCAGAATTTCGCCCTTGCGAAGTTCAAAGGAAACATGCCGGAAGCTGCGCGGGTTGATCGAGGTAAAATCTTCCACCTTGAAGACCACTTCGCCCGGAACGTTATGCTTTTCCGGATAGAGGTTGGTCAGTTCGCGGCCTACCATCTTCGTGATGATGGAGTCGGTCGTCAGTTCATTCGCCGGCCAGGTTCCGATATACTGACCATCGCGCATGATGGTGACGTCATCAGCAATGCGCAGAATTTCATCCATCTTGTGAGAAATGTAAACGACTGCAACACCTTCCGCGGTCAGGTCAGCCACGATCCGGAATAGGGCTTCCACTTCATTATCTGTCAGAGATGACGTCGGTTCGTCAAGAATCAGCACACGGCAGTTCGCGGAAACCGCTTTAGCGATTTCAACGGACTGCATCTGAGAAACGCTCAGGTTCCCGACCTTTTCCTTCGGATCAAAGTTCATCCGAACCTTTTTCAGAAGGGCTTCCGTGTCCTCATACATTTTCTTGTGATCCACTGCCGGGATAAATCCCAGATACTTCTTCATCGGGTAGCGTCCGAGGAAAATGTTTTCACCGATGGTTCGTGCCGGGATTGGCTGGAGTTCCTGGTGAACCATTGCAATTCCCTGTTTCAGTGCGTCCATCGGATCTTTGATCGTTGTCGGCTGCCCGTTGATGTAGATCTGTCCTTCATCCATCTTATAAATGCCGAACATACATTTCATCAGCGTGGACTTTCCTGCACCGTTTTCGCCCATAAGCGCGTGAACTTTTCCGGGACGCAGCTTGAGCTGAACATGATCCAGCGCTTTCACACCTGGAAAAGACTTGGATACATCACGCATCTCAAGGAGATATTCAGACATATCTTTGTCTCCTTTCTGTAAAAACAATTTCAATATCTTGTGTCATACTTCATGGGAACATGAATCATGCCAAAAAATATTGAATTTCAGGAACTGGGGATTGGTTGCTGGGGGACAGGCATAAATCTTTTATAACAAATCTCCTTGATTCGAAATCCCCTGATTTTTTCAAAAGCGGGCAGGTCCGGAGACCCGCCCGCTTTGATTCACCAAAACAAGATTATTTGGCGGTGACCTTTACATAGTCAACCCAGTAGTAGTTCTGGAGTTCTTCGCCGTTCAGGGCTGCGACTGCAGCGTCGACAGCAGCGTGGGACTGACCGACATGATCGTTCAGGACGGTACCGGTCATTTCGCCGTTGTTGACCATTTCAACACATTCGGCAAGGGCGTCGACACCAAGCAGGTAGATGTCTTCACCGACTTTGCGGCCGGCAGCCTGGATGGCAGCGGCAGCGCCGAGGGCCATAGCGTCGTTGTTGCAGAAGACAACTTCAACTGCATCGCCGTACTTGGACAGAGCATTTGCGCAGAGTTCCTGACCCTTTGCCTGTGCCCAGTTACCAACCTGGTCGTCCAGGCATTCAACTTCGTAACCGGCATCGGTCAGAGCTTTGACGGAGAATTCAGTGCGGTACTGAGCATCGATGTTTTCCGGATCGCCTTCAATCATGATGTAGCTGATCTTGCCATCGCCGTTGATGTCGCCATGGTTTTCGAGTTCAGCAACGATTTCACCCTGGAAAGTACCGGACTGGCGGGCATCGGCACCAACGTAGCAGACACCAGCGTTGTCGAGAATACCGGCATAGGATTCATCGCCGTTGTCGCCCAGAGGTTCGCGGTTGATGAGAATGCAGGGGATTTCAGCAGCAACGATCTTGTCGATGATGGCATCGGCAGAGGAGGTCTGGACCAGGTTCAGAATGATGACATCAACACCCTGGGTGATGAAGTTGTCGATCTGGTTGGACTGTTCAGCCATATCGTTTTTGCCATCGACGATGGTGACATCGTATTTGTCTTCACCGGCAGCGCTGAGTTCATCGAAATAGGACTTCAGCTCATTGCGGTAGAGGGTCATGAAGTTATCATCGAACTGATAAATTGCGACACCGACTTTATAGTCTTTCGCGGCGGCCGGCAGTGCGCAGGCCAGAACGAAGACCATAGCCAAAACTAACAGCATTGATTTTTTCATATTTAACTCCTGAAAAATTTCTTTGCCCTTCAAGGCTTTGAAGGGATTTTATACGACATTATTTTACCTGTATTTCCAAAATCAGGCCTTAAATACGTCTATTTTTCAATAAAACTTTTTGGAGAAATATCACTGTATTTACGAGGAGTAATAAATATTCATGTCGTTAATCATATAAATCAATGACATTTGTAACCGTTCAAAACCCGAACCACCGCACATGGGGACGATTCCCACCTGCTCCGTCCTGAATCATACCATCCACTGTTTTCGTGAGACAGGTACAGGCACATGAACGGTTCAGTTTCCGGAAGCTCCTTGAATGGCAATATCTGCTCTTAAGAGACTGCTGATTGATACGCTCATTTGATTATTGAACTGAGGATCAGGTGTTGATCCCGCCGGGCTGAAACAACTCGCAACACATTTATAATCCTGTCTTCATCATTGATAAAATAATACAGATCATAATTGTTGATGATAACACGCCGGAAATCTTTTCGTTTATTAAACTCATTCTCAACAATTTTACCCATTTTCGGCATTTCACAGAGCTGTTCTAACTTTTGCTCCAAATCAGCAAGAAATTTTTCAGCTGCTTCAGGATTAGACAAAACAACAGAAATATGTTTGACAATTTCGTCTATATCATTTTCTGCATCCGCAATGATTTGATAGGTATAAATCTCAGAGCCCATATTTTTCCCTGATTTCCTTCATTACAGTTTTTCCATCACGAACTTTGCCTTCTTCATAGTCCTTATATGCGGCATTCAACATCCGTGCTTCTTCTATTTTCCGGAATGTTTCATCATAATAGTCAATATCCATCACAACCAGGCTCCCATAACCATTTTTCGTCACAAAAACCGGTTCGTGAGATTCCTTACAGCGGCGTTCGATTTCCACTGTATTTTTCAAATCGCGCATAGGAATGATCTGCATAGTACACCTCTTTCTTTGTGGCAGAATTATACTATAAATTCAGACATAATTCAAGCTGAATTATCTCTTAAAATGCCTGAATTTATTTAAAAAAATATTGGGATGCACTAATTAATTAGAGTTCGGGGACGGTTTTGCGCGAAGTGCAGAACTGTCCTCCCGCCTTCACGTGGCTTAATCAGCATTTCTCGCTATAAAACAACAGCAGTCAGGAACGCGGCGGCACAGCCAAGCAGGGCAGAGAGAAAAAGATTTTTTGTGAACCAGGCGGTAAGCAGGGAAGCCGCAAAGGCAGCCGCACCGCACAATGGATTTTCAGAGATGGTAAGAATCGCGGGAAATGTCATCACTGCCAGCGTGGCATAGGGCAGGTAAAACAGCAGGGAACGGATAAAGCGGTTTTTGATCTGCTGTCTGATGAGCGTCACCGGCAGAACACGGATGATAAAACTGACCACAGACATCACCAGCAGATAGCCCCAGATCGATTTATTCATGACAGCTCCTTCTCATTTTCATCCGAAAGCGGCATAAAAACAGCCGCAAGAGAGGAAATCACCAGTGTCAGGATGATGATGCGGAAACCTTCCGAAATTGAGGCGGCAGCCGGGATGACAGACATCAGCCAGCTCAGCGCGAAGCTGACCAGCACAACGATCATGATATTCCGGTTGGTCCGGCAGGGTGGGATGATCACCGCCATAAACATACCATAGATAGCAGCGCTCAGCGATTTCACCACAATATCCGGGAGAATATTGCCCGCGGTGATACCAACAAACGTTCCTGTTGCCCACAGCGGCGTTGTTGACAAAAAGGCGCCGTAAAAATAAAACGGATCCAGAAACCCGGGATAAGCGATACCGAGCCCAAACAACTCATCCGTTATAGAAAACCCGATCAGCACACGGTGAAGAAAAGAAAGTTTCGGTGAGAGCTTTTGGCTCAATGCCGTGCTCATCAGCAGATAACGTGCGTTAGCGATCAGGATCAGCAGCGCAGTTTCCAGATAAGCGGCGCCGTTGCGGATGGCAGCAACACCGGCATATTCTCCGGCTGAGGCATGGTTGAAAAAGCTCATGACAAAACCCTGGATCGGGCTCATCCCGGTTTTCTGCGCGGCAATTCCCAAACCGAAAGCGACCGCGAAATAACCTGCCCCGATCGGCAGTCCATCCCGGAGTCCCTTCAGAAATGGCGAAAGCTGTTTATTTTTGTTCATGCAGATTGATTCCCGAATCAAATTATAATCCCTCGGTCAGATGCTGCAAAGGACTGATGACGAAATCGGTTTTCTATCCTGAATTAATAGATTCTGCCCGTTTTTAGCATATAATTATTGAATGAGCATTGCAGTAAAATAAACTTATACCATTGTGTAACGGATCAGATAATAGACACAGATTTTAAGGAAACGCTGATCAATGGCCATTTTGCGTGAAAAAAAAATCAACGCAGCCTGTTCTGTTGATTCAAATCCGAGTCAATGAAAACAACTCCGGCAAAGGAATCAGGACTTCCGGCAGCACCATCGGGATATAAAATCAGCTCTGACGAAGTTACCATAACATCGAAATGAGGAAAACTATGGTTCAAAGTAAACAATCAGCTTCCGACAACCATCTCAAACCCTATTTCAGTCCTTTAGGCGTCTGGGCATTTTCCATCGGGACCAGCATCGGCTGGGGATCCTTTGTAGTCACCTGCAACGCCTACCTGGCTCAGGCCGGGATTATGGGAACAACCGTCGGGCTGCTGCTTGGTATGGCTGTAATTTTGATTGTCACGCACAACCTGCAATACATGATCAGACAAAACCCGAATGCCGGCGGCATTTATTCCTACACCCGCAAAATCTGCGGGAATGATTACGGATTTCTGTCCGCCTGGTTCCTGCTGCTGACCTATATGGCGGTACTGTGGGCAAATATAACCTCTGTTCCCTTATTCACCAGATACTTTTTGGGCGACATTTTCCGCTTTGGCTTCCATTATCAAATATTCGGGTATCAGGTTTATTTTGGAGAGGCGCTGCTTTCGATTATAACTATTCTGCTGATCGGCCTGCTGTGCGCCAACAGCCGCAAGATCCCGCAATGGATCATGATCGCGGCCGCACTGATTTTTGTCGGCGGATTCACGCTTTGTGCGTTGTGGGCGGTCTTTTCCCACCGCAGCAGCGGGTTCAGCTATAAGCCCTATTTTCTCACGAACACTTCGGCAATTTCACAGATCGTGCGGATTGCCGTAATTTCTCCCTGGGCATTTATCGGATTCGAAAACATCACCCATTTTTCAGAAGAATTTGCGTTCCCGGTCCACAAATCCCGCAAAATCTTGAATATCTCTGTCATACTGACGACAGTCCTTTACCTTTTTGTCTGTCTGCTTTCGATTTCCGCCTATCCGCCGGAATACGCCTCCTGGCTGGACTATCTGCGGGACATGGGGAACCTGGAAGGGCTCAAAGCGATTCCGGCATTTTACGCAGCGGAATATTATATGGGAGATCTGGGGGTTTTCATCCTGATGCTGGCGCTGCTGGGCGTGATTCTGACGAGTCTGATCGGCAACACGACAGCGCTGAGCCGTCTGCTGTATGCCATGGCACGAAACGGCTCCGCCTCAAAGAAGCTTCAAACCCTTAACAAAAATCACGTCCCGTCAAAGGCTGTTTATTTTATTGTTTCTGTTTCCCTTCTGATTCCGTTCCTTGGCAGAACTGCCATTGGCTGGATCGTCGATGTCACCACACTCGGATCAACGATCATTTACGGCATTGCCTCATATGCCGTTTTTGTGGACGCAAAAAGAAATCACGGCAAACTTGAAGAAACTACCGGACTCCTCAGTTTCATTCTGATGGTTGGCTTTGCCGCCATGCTGCTTTTCCCGAACCTGCTGTCAACCGGCGCGATGGCTCCTGAATCCTATATTCTTTTCACCATTTGGGCAATGCTCGGGCTGGCTTATTTCCGCTGGCTGGTCATCAAAGATAAGGAACGGAAGTACGGTCATTCCATGATTGTCTGGGTGATGCTGCTTTTGCTGGTATTGTTCACCGGCATGATGTGGGTCACGCGGGCAACACAGAATTTCACAAACAACACCATGATGGAAATCCGAGATTATTATGAGAACAATATCGGCAATCCGCATACACCGGAACAGGTGACCGACTATCTGCAAAGCCGTTCCGACCGCATCAACAATGTCAACACCTTGTACACGGTTGCCTCATTTGTGATATTCATTATCTCAACAGCGATCATGATGACAAATTACCAGCTGATGCAAAAACGGGAAAAGGAACACCAGCGGCAGCTGGAAATGGCAGAAAATACAGCCGCTACGGATGCCCTGACCGGCGTGAAAAACAGACTTGCCTATGCCCGCTATGAAAATGCGCTGAATGATCAGATTCAGGCACGGAAAGCAATCGAATTCGCGATCGTGATTGCCGACGTGAACGATTTGAAAATCATCAACGACAAAATCGGTCACAGCGCCGGTGACAACAGCATCCGCAATGCCTGCAAACTGATCTGCACGGTTTATAAACACAGTCCGGTGTTCCGAATCGGCGGAGATGAGTTTGCCGTCATTCTGCAGGGAAATGATTACAAAAGCCGGCAGGATCTTTTATCCAGAGTCAATAACCTGACACCAGAAGAGCGGCAGCTGATCGGATCTTCGCTGGCTGTGGGCATGGCTGAATACGACAAAGACAAAGATGAACAGATTCTTGACGTATTTACACGGGCAGACCGGATGATGTATGAACAAAAGAACCTCATGAAAGGACATTCAGTTACAATTTAAGCGTTAATTGGGATATGGGGACGGTTTTGCGCGAAGCGCAGAACTGCCCTCCCGCCTTCTCGGGCATAAATCAGAGCTTTCCTGATGATTGTCCGACACTAAAAACATTGTAATGAAACTAAAAAGACACAAAATATATATCCAGTCAGGTGCAGGTAAACTGAAACTGATTCTTCTGCGCCCGGAGTCACAGCAATCAAACCTGCCGGGGATCCTCTGGTTCCACGGCGGTGGATATCTGACCGGCATGGCAGACATGTTGTACCTGTCCGCGGGAAAGGTACTGGCGGAAAAGTTCGGCGCTGTCTTAGTGTCACCCGGTTACAGACTTTCCTGGCAGGCTCCATACCCAGCCGCAGTGGAAGACTGTTACGCGGCACTGGAATATATATACACGCATGCTGAAGAGCTCATGATCCAAAAAGACAAAATCATTGTCGGCGGAGAAAGCGCGGGAGGCGGACTGGCAGCTGCCGTCTGCATGATGGCTCGTGACAAGGGCAAAATTCCCGTTGCCTTTCAGCTGCCGCTCTATCCCATGCTGGATTGTTATGATACACCGTCCTCCGCAAACAATCACGGATATTTTTGGAATACAACCAAAAATCATCAGGCATGGAAGCTGTATCTCGGCTCCCTCTACGGAACCTCACCGATTCCGAAATACGCCTCACCCTCACGGGAAACGGATTACGCCGGACTTCCGAGTGCTTACACCTTTGTCTGCAAAGGGGAGCCATTTTATGACGAGACGCTGACTTTTATCAAAAACCTGCGGGACGCCGGTGTTCCGGCCTCTTTGGATATCTACTCCGGGAAGGTCCACGCTTTTGACATGATGCAGCCCTGGACCTCAAAGGCACAACTGGCGAGGAAAAGACTATGTGCCATAATGGCTCCGGTTTTATCAGTACCATCAGCGGACGATAATCAGAATTGAGAACCCTGAGATGAAACGAATTCTTGTTATCGGCTGCCCGGGAGCCGGAAAAAGCACCTTTGCGAGAAAATTACGGGATCTGACCGGACTGCCGCTCTTTTATCTGGATCAGATTTGGCACAAAGCTGACCGCACAAACGTCACCCGGGAAGAATTCGATGCCTCTCTTGAACAAATCCTGAAAGCGGACCAATGGATCATTGACGGGAATTACATCCGAACCCTGGAAACCCGCCTGAAACACTGTGATACGGTTTTCTTCCTGGACTATCCAGCGGATATCTGTCTGGAAGGAGCTCGGACCAGGGTCGGCAAAGCTCACGAGGACCTTCCCTGGGTTGAAACGGAATTTGATCCGGAATTCCAACAGTGGATCAAAGACTTTCCCCGTGACCAGCTGAGACGGATTTATGAACTGCTGGGAAAAAACGCCTCCGGAAAGAACATCATCATTTTCCGGTCCCGTGATGAAGCGGATACTTGGTGGAACCGGGTAAGATATTAATAACATGTAAAAATACAGGCATTAAAACCAAAACACGTGTATAATACAGAATATAATTATGGAATATTATCGTTTTTGAGGGATTGATGATCAAAGCTGTTTTTTTTGATTTGGATGGAACGCTGCTGCCATTAGACCAGGAATTATTAATAGAAAATTACTTCATGCTGCTTGCAAAAAAATTAGCTTCTTTCGGTTATGAACCAAATACCCTGATAAAAGCGATTAAACATGCAGCCGAAGCTATGAAAAAAAATAATGGACTCCGCACTAACGAAGCTGTTTTCTGGGAAGATTACACGCATTCTATCGGTGACCAGGCGCGTACTCATAAATCGTTGTTTACAGATTTTTATAAGCACGAGTTTCAAAAATTAAAAGAGATCTGTGGATACAATTACAAGATGGCGAGAATCG
Source organism: Anaerolineaceae bacterium (assembly GCA_017417055.1). Classification (GTDB taxonomy): domain Bacteria; phylum Chloroflexota; class Anaerolineae; order Anaerolineales; family Anaerolineaceae; genus Flexilinea. Next base: position 31,400 of record JAFPZX010000197.1, on the reverse strand, counting down.
TCAAAGCAGTGAGAGAAAAAGGGCTGCAGGTGGCTTTGGCAACCAATCCGGTTTTTCCCGCTATCGCTCAAGAGAGCCGTATGCGCTGGGCTGGACTGGAACCGGAGGATTTCGATTTTTACACCAGCTATGAAAACATCGGTTTCACCAAACCGAATCTGGGTTATTATCGCGAGCTTGCGCGCCGTGCAAAAGTCGCTGCCAGTGAGTGCCTGATGATCGGGAATGATGTGGAGGATGATATGGTCGCGGATCAGCTCGGTATGCGCGTTTTTCTTCTGACTGACTGCCTTATCAACAACAAAGGGGATGATCTTTCCGAATTTCCGCATGGCGATCTCGCTGAAATGCAGTCCTTTTTGTCAAAAATCTAAACGTCAAAGAATCGAGTCATGCCATGAATGAGAACATCACCAAACGAAACGAGCTCCTGGCTCAGACAGTGATCAAGGGGCTCAAATCCCGCAATATGACCGGTTATTATGCCGCGTCAAAAGAAGAAGCAAAGGAAATCGCTCTTTCTCTGATCCCGGAAGGGAGCTCTGTGACCATGGGCGGCGGAATGAGCGTGCACGAGATCGGTCTGGTGGATGCGCTCAAAAATGGGAATTATAACTTTATTGACCGTGACGCTTATGAAGACAAACGGGCTGCCATGCTGATGGCTTACGACGCGGATGTCTTCCTTTCCAGCTCCAATGCCATCACGCAGGACGGGGTTCTGATCAATATTGACGGAAACGCCAACCGTGTGAGCGCAATCGCGCAGGGACCGCGCAAAGTCGTCATGATCGTCGGGATGAATAAGGTCTGCGACGACTGGGACGGCGCTATGAAGCGTGCCCGCAATGTAGCCGCACCGATCAACACCCAGCGTTTTGGACTGAACACACCCTGCACGAAAACCGGCACCTGCATGGACTGCAAATCTCCGGACACCATCTGCTGCCAAATCCTCATCACCCGCTTCTCCCGTCATGCCGGCCGCATCCACGTGATCCTGGTCAATGACGATCTGGGGTTCTAAGAAAACGGTGATTAACTCCGGGAAAGGCGGAAGTACAGTTCTGCGCTTTGCGCAAAACAGTCCCGGAACCTTAATGAATCAGTGCTTCCTTAAAGAATTCCTGTATCAGGCGATCTTTATCCCGGAGGGCGTCACCTCGCCGGAGCGGAGCATTGTGGATCAGCCGGAGCTGCAGGTCTACATCGAAAATTTCGGAAAAAATCCGGACGATCACTGTATTGCGGCTGAAGTGGATGGGAGAATCGTCGGCGCCGTCTGGGTTCGCATCATGAATGACTACGGACATATTGACGACCAAACACCCTCTCTTGCCATTTCTCTTTTACCGGAATACCGCGGCCAGGGAATCGGGACTGAATTGATGAAACGGATGCTGTCTTTGCTCCGGGAATCCGGCTATCCGGGTGTTTCGCTTTCCGTGCAGAAAGCCAATTACGCGGTAAAGCTGTACCGCTCATTGGGTTTCGAAGTTGTTCGGGAAAATGAGGAAGAATATATCATGCTGAGACGTTTGTGAAGAAGCAGCAATATCACAAAACAACATAATTTCCTGAACAGGATGATTCGTTGCGAACGTATTTTGCAAATTCGACCGAAAAACGAACGAAAAAACGGGCGTATTTAAATACGCCCGTTTTTTCGTTCGTTTTTCGGTTATAATTCAAAATAAAATGGTAACTATTGAAAATGAGTCAATGCATCCTGTTCTGTTAGCTCAAGGCTGAGTCAACAAAAACAGGTTACTGAGACTCAATACGTAATAGCTGTTTGAGGTGAACAATGAAAGAATCGAAATTCCTTGAATATAAAGAAACTGTGACAAATACATTTTTGAAAACCGTCAGCGCCTTCGCTAATTACGGAACCGGTCAAATATTATTTGGAATCAGAGATGACAGTTCCATAAAAGGAATTGAAAACCCCAAACAGACATGTCTTGATATTGAAAACAGGATCAATGATAACATAGAGCCGGTTCCGGAATATACATTGTCAGTAAACACAAAAACATCAGTTATAACGCTGACAGTTTTTGAAGGCATTTATAAACCTTACATGTACAAGGCAAAAGCTTACCGCAGAAACGATACCGCAACGATTCCGGCAGAGCGTCTGGAACTTACAAGGCTGATTCTTGAAGGTCAGAACCTCAGTTTTGAAGAATTGACAGCACATACACAGGATCTTAATTTTTCCCTGCTTAAAAATAAATTGACCGAAATCTTACATTTGCAGAGTGTGACACAGGACACACTGAAAACACTGGAGCTTTACAAAGATGATACCGGTTTTAATAATGCGGCTGAATTACTGGCTGATGAAAATAATTTTCCCGGCATTGATATTGTTCGATTCGGAAAAAATATTAACATCATTCTGGACCGTGAAACATATGAGCATGAATCAATTCTGAAACAATACGATCAGGCTTTAGTCATTTACAGAAAATATTATCAATATGAACAAATAAAAGGAAGTATGCGCATATCGACTTCACTGATTCCGGAGGAAGCCTACCGGGAGGCAATTGCCAATGCAATCGTCCACAGGACCTGGGATGTGAACGCCAACATCAACGTAGCTATGTTCGAAAACAGAATAGAGATCACATCACCGGGAGGACTGCCGAAGGGGATGAGTAAAGAAGAATATTTTCGAGGAGGTATTTCAATTTTGAGAAATCGTATTATCGGGAATATATTCTTCAGATTGCATTTAATTGAACGTTTTGGAACAGGGATCAGAAGAATAAATGAGTCTTATACCAAAAGTATGATTAAACCTGTTTACGATATCTCAGAAGAGTCAATCAAAATCACACTGCCGGTTATCGAAGAGAAAAATAACCTTCCTAACGATGAATATAAAGTGTTTCTCGCAGTCAAAAATGGGCCTTTGTCCAGTTCTGAAATTGCAGAAGCGACGGGATTCGGGAAAACAAAAACTCTGTCTATTCTAAACAAACTTACGGCAGAAGGATATATTCAATCTGTTGGCAGAGGAAAAAGCAAAAAATATGCAGAAATTTGAATTTTATAATTATTTTTTGGGAAGGCATTTATGATGGAAAAAGAAAAATCCTGCGGGGCGGTGGTGTTTGCGCGAAATGAGGATGGGGGAATCCGTTATATTCTGGTTCAGCAGCGCAGCGGACGGTACTGTTTTCCGAAGGGGCATGTGGAAGGGAACGAGACCGAGCATCAAACCGCGCTTCGGGAAATTTGGGAAGAAACCGGGCTGCGGCCGCGGTTCATCCCCGGGTTTCGGGAATCGGAGACTTATGAAGTCCGCAAAGCGCCGGGGGTATTCAAAGATGTGATTTATTTTCTTGCCGAAACAGACGAGCTGCCGGCTCACCCGCCTGTTTCCGATGAAATTCATGAAATCAGGCTGTGTTCTTATGAGGAATCATTGGATCTGCTGCCAACTGAAAGCAGACGAATTATTCTTACATTAGCAAATGATTTTTTGATTAGGGGTTTATAATAACTTGTCTTAGAAAAAATAGGTTCGTGCTTAAATTTTATGGATTAATGATTAGCTTAACAAAAACTGCTTTGAAACAAGAGCAGTTTTTTCAATATACATCCCAATATAATTTATTGCCATACGAAAGAATTTCATATGCGCAGTTTCTATGCGATAACCTTATCGAAATTTTTCATTTCTATTTCTTCGATATATTTTTTTGCGTTTTTATAATCATCATAAGATACTTTTAGAATATGACATGCATCTTCCTCTGTTCCTCTGATTGACTCAGCTATAGTTTCGATATATCTCACAAGATCACGTGCTTTTTCTTCATTTACAATTTCCTGCATTAAATTGCACATATTCTTTCTCCCTTCCGGATTTTTCTTGTAGTATTTTATTTGTTTTGATGTCTCAGGAAATTCATCATCCTCAAAATAATTCTCTCGAAAATGCTTCATCAAACGCGCCTGTTTTGAGCCATCATTTTTTGCTGCATTAACAATAATGCGATGCAGGCCATCATCGATTACATCACCTGTTTCCTGAATCACCGATTGAATATGACAAACGGTTTTCTCTGAAATAATTATATCAAATTCCGTAATATAAATCACATATACATCAACGACGTCTTTGAAATCGGTTCCTTTTGACGTATGTCGCGCTGTCAAAACAGAAGAATTATATCGGATCCTGCGATAATGATCATCACTATCAAAACGCTGAACTTCCACATTAACTATCCGTCCATCCTGCATTTTACAGGTTACATCCAGACGCACACCTCGTCCAAGCAAATTTGGAATCGTATCCTGGGCTCTGACCTCTAAAACAATCAAACTATCATCTTCAAGAATAGTCCTGATAAGCTCCTGACAGGCATCTTTATCCTGATACATCAAATTAAACAGCAAATCATCTATTGGACGGAATAACAATATCTTTTGTTCATTAGCATTTATATCTGTTGTTTCTTTCATATCTACTAAATAATCATAACATAAAAAAAATGTTAACAAGGTTTATAACTGCTAACAATTTTTCGGCTGATGGTTACTATTCACGGGCTGGCAGTATTGTAATAAAATTGTCCACATGAGCTTCACAATGGGACAGGCCCGGGGGCCTGTCCCATTTATACGCCGTGAATTGTAACGTCTAATCGTTTTTTCATATTACTGTAAATTCTTCAGCCAGTCGATAGTCAGACGGACGCCGAAACCGGTGGAACCGGGGACAAAATAGGCGGAGCCGTCGTTGTTGTAAGCCGTGCCGGCGATATCCATATGAGCCCAGGGCATTCCCTCATTGATAAAGGACTTGAGGAACATTCCCGCGGTGCACACGCCGCCTTCCCGGCCGCCGGAGTTTTTGATGTCGGCTTCCGAGCTCTTCAGCCGTTCCAGATAATCTTCGTCGGAGGGCAGCCGCCAGATCCGTTCCTGCGTTTTTTCACCGGCAGCAAAAAGGCCGCTGAACATCTCGTCATCCGTGCACATACAGCCCGCACGGGTGTGACCAAAAGCCACCACACAGGCGCCGGTGAGTGTAGCATAATCGATAATGCAGCGGGGATCCAGATTCTGCTGGGCATAGGTCAGCCCGTCTGCCAAAACCAGACGTCCTTCCGCATCAGTGCTCTTGATTTCGATGGTCTTTCCGGAAAGGCTGCGCAGAATATCATCCGGGCGGTAGGCTTTATCCGAAGGCATGTTTTCCGCCGCGCAGATCACACCGGTCACAGGAGTTTCCAGCTTCAGCTGAGCCGCTGCCCGCAGGATTCCCAAAACCGCCATCGCGCCGCATTTGTCATATTTCATATCCGGCATACCGGTTGTTGTCTTGATTGAGAGTCCGCCGGAATCGAAGGTGATGGCTTTCCCCACCAGTACCACCGGCTTTCCCGGTTTTGTGCCGGGATATTCCAGGATGATCATACGGGAAGGGGTTTTGGAACCCTGTCCCACCGCGACGATCGCACCCGCGCCCATCTTCTGCAGCTGTTCATCATCAAGCACTGTGCAGTTCAGTCCATAAACCTGTGCAAAGGATTCCGCGCGGTCCGCAAGCGTCACCGGATTGATGACAGAAGCCGGTTCATGTGCCCATTCGCGGGCCATGTTCTGAGCATCACAGATGATCTTGACTTCATCAAACTCAGCCTTGTCCATCACGACACAAAGCGGCCTGGGTGTTTCTTTCGGTGCTTCCTTATACTTGGAAAACTCATAAGCGCCCAGGAACAACCCAACCAGCAGCTCGCGGCAGTTCGCGGGGCCGCAGTCTACCGAAGCGGATTTCGGGCAATGCGACTTCACCCAGGAGGCGATCCGTCCGCCGGTCTTGCGCCAGCGGTCCTGTGTCTTTTCATTCCCGGCGTAAATCGTAATTTCAGCTTGTTCATCAGATCCGGAAACAGCCATGTCTCCGGCTTTTTTCAGCAGCACGCTCTGCTGATCTGTGACATGAAAAATCACCGCTCCCGTAAGAGCGTCGGCATGGCAAATCTCAAAAGCGTTGGCAATATCAAATATTTCTTCCATAGAATACCTTCTATCGGGGACAGTTCCCCAATCGCTTTAGACGATAAATACCTTTATTGACGTTTATCTATGTAAATCAGGTACGCACACAGAGTGCAGTCCTGCTATGCGGGCTTCGCCGCAGCAGCAGGGCAGACCTCGGTGTGCTTATTTATTATTTCATAACCTTTTTGATCGCATTCAGCAAATCACTGTATTCTTCAAATGCAGGCAATTCCGGGTGATCAGCCTTGATCTGATCCGTACTGCGGAAAAGGAAACCCTCATCGGCATAGCGAAGCATATCCAGATCGTTATAGCTGTCACCGGAGGCAATGGTCTGGAAGCCAATGAGGCTCAGCGCACGGATGGTTGACAGCTTGGAATTATCGATACGCATCTTATAATCATCAATGAATCCGTCATCAGAAACCACCAGCGAATTGCAGAAAATCGTCGGCCAGCCCAGCTTTTTCATCAGCGGCGTCGCGAATTCTTTAAAGGTATCGCTGACGATGATCACCTGGGTGATAGAACGCAGCTCATCCATGAATTCCTTCGCGCCCGGCAGCGGATCGATGGTGGCAATTGTGTCCTGGATCTCCTTCAGACCCAACCTTCGTTCCTTCAGCAGATTGATGCGCCACTTCATCAGTTTGTCATAATCCGGCTCATCCCGCGTTGTCCTCCGCAGTTCCGGGATCCCGCTCGCTTCAGAAAACGCGATCCAGATTTCCGGCACCAAAACCCCTTCCAAATCCAAACAGACAATATTCATTAATAGCTATCCTTTCTCTTATTTTTGCAAGAACAATATCAACTTCATTCTAAAAAATCACTAATAAATATTTTTTCGTAATCCTGGAACAGATGATAAATCGCTTCTGCATATACACATTCATTTACAATATTTATAAATCATAACGTAATTATGCTTTTTAAACTGAATTGCTCGATAACCTTCTGAACGCAGTCTTGGATTTACACAAAATTGTAATACAGGCGCAATAATTTCTAATTGTTCTTCTGTTTCAATTGCATCATTCAAAACCTGTTTAGCAGCTTCCTCGTTCATCAGTGCATACTGAATATAATTCAGATAGTTATTGAGCATAGATAAAGCTTTTGGAGCAATAATTACTTTATATAAATCCATGCTTTTTTCCTAAATCCAATAAGGCTTCTTTCATTGGCATACCTTCTCCTGCAGCAATTTGATTATGAGATTCATTCAAATCTGAAATAATCTGATCGATTGTTACCGGAGTGAATGGATTTGAAGGGCAAAAAGAAGTAAACAACGTTTTCGTATAATTAAAAACCATCAATTGCGCATCCTCAGGCATGAATTCAAGCATGGACATAGTAGCTTCAATAGTATTCATGACCTTCCTCCTGTTTAAGATAATATTATAAACCTAAACTAAACATTAAGACCCAGGAGAAAAAACCTCGTTCCAAAAGAAAGCTTTGACAATTGAATAAAAAAGTAAAAAAAAGCTTATTGTTCCGGATAAGCCTAAGCCACGGCCGGTTTAAAAGGAATCATCCAATTCATCTGCTTCTTCAACTTCTTCTTCAACTTTCTTTGGTTGTTCGGAGATGACCTGACGGATGATCGGTGCCAGCGCTTCACCCAGCGTTCCGTAATAACTCATCTTCTGAAAGGTATTTCGGAGCTGGTCACGTTCTTTTTCTTCTTCTTGTGTGTTAAAGAGGCGATTGATCCAGCGAGACAAGATCAAAATCCATACCTCCGATAAGACGTTTTCTTCATTCGGATATTTTATATCCTTTATTACAGCCCTGACGATTTTGGTCATCTCATCCCGCTTTTGTTTGACACAATTCGCCATATCTGTGTCCAGCCATCTTCTGAGCACGCTGCCGCTTTTTTGATCATTTTCCTGAGAAGCCTGTAAGAAACGCTCTTTCATTCCTCCGAAAATCTTTTCAAAAAAGAGAGACTGATAAATATTGGAAGCAAATAAATGATTCTCACTCATTTGGGGACTTTGAGCGCCATCTTTTTCTTTCTTCTGCAGGTCAAAGGCATAATCGATATCCTGCTGGCTGTATCTGTCTTTTTCCAGCATGTACCGGTGGGACCTGTCAAAATCACCCGCAAGGGTACGGATCCGGTTCAGTTTTCCGAATTCCTTTTTCTCCGCATCGGTCAGTTCTTCACCCTTTGACGGCTTATCTCTCAGCTCCATGAACCTTGCATATTGTTTGACCGCTTCCCGCGGGGTTTTGAAGATCTGTAAATAAGCCTCATAAAGTGATGGCGTCATACCGGCTTTCTTATCACCTGAAGTAATCATATAACCATATTTCGTCATCTCCTGCCGGAGTGTCCCCAGGTCCCCGCCGCCGAGATCTTGCTGATCGCTCACGGTATCATAGGCATCATCCAGTCCGACGATAGCATCGTTCATGAAATGTGTCAGGTTAATAATTTGATAATGGATCCGTTTATCATTTTTATAATACCCAAACAGCAGCTTATTCAGATTGCCGATATATTCCGTAAGTCCGGACCGCATTTCACGGAGTTCAGCCCTGGAAAAATTTTCAGCCTTGTTTTTGTCTGTGATTTTCGCGATCGGTGCACCCAGGTCATCCAGCGTCGCGAGGATCCGTGAGAGTTCCTCAGGAGCAGAATTTTTATTCGTGCTGTCCGGAGCAATCTCTTCGAGGATATTTTTGAGCTGCATACCATAAGCTCTCAGCCTGTCCCTTAGATCCACAAAATCAATATTTTTCCGGTCTTTGTTGATCCATTTGCTGATAACGCCCGTATCTTTTCCCTGAAGGCGCCGGATATTTTGCGCGACCGCATTGGGAGAGTCAGCTTTGGCCGGACGGCGCTTCCAGAAAGAAAGGGATTTTTTATAATTTTTATATTCCTCAGCGGACATACGCTTATTGCCGAAGTTTGAATAATTAACATCCTCTCCGGTGATCAATTTGTTGAGGTCGCCTTCCGCTCCTGTTTCAAAATGCAGCGAAGCCATCGAGGCGCCGAACATCTTTGCGTTGGTGGATGTGTTGAGCTGGATCTCATCCCGCGCGAAGATATCTTCCCCGCCCGGGATATGCGCCACATTCAGAAGCATTGCTTTCGCAAAGCTCGTGCAGTTGCGCGTGTAGTTGTTGTACCCTTTGTCCGCATAAGGAACGGAGGCATTCAAGACCGCGTTGACTTGTTTCGGCGTTGCCGGATAAGAGCGGCTGATGTTGTAGCTGTTCCCTTTTTCGTTGAGCAGCTGGCCGGGGATGACCGCTTTATTGTAACCTAACATGGCCTGGGTGGATGTGGTATTGAGACCGCCCGCGGGATAGAACCCGTAGCGGAGGTTGTAGCGTTCCCACTCACCGCTCGTCTTGCTGTACCGGCTGAACTCAATGCCAATGCCGGTGTGGCCTGTATTGCCTTTCGAGTCCTGGGTACGATCCCGCTCTTCATCCGGCTGGTTCACATAAACGGAAAGTAAAGGCGGCCGGAGTTTCCCTGTACTGTCGGTGGCCTTTTCCGCAGTGGGATAGGACCATACAGCCGGAACACGGCGGAAATCGATACCCAGTTCCTTATCGTTCTGAACCGTTTCTTCAAAATTTTTGCCATCCCAGCCGGGAATCACGTTCCGATCCCGTTCCTGAGCCAGCTTTTTGTTTTTGCTGCGTCTGCTGGTACGCTGGATATACCGAACCACGGTATAAGGCAAGCCGACCAGTTTCCCGACCAGGCCCAAAAGAGATCCGAAGGTCTTGCCGCCATAGTATGCCATCCGGCTGAAAAACCGCCTCATCTTGCCCGGTTTGTTGTTTCGGGCGGGAAGGGTTTGGGCTTCAAAATTCAATCCCTTGGCCGGTATCATATCTTCATCGGCATAAGCGATGTCATCTTCTCCGATGAGGTTGGTGAATTCCTCAATGCCCGCAAGGTCTTTCCCCGGTTTTTGGTTCTTTCCTTTTTTCAGAGCATTGGATTTTTTCTGAGATTTGATCGAATTATTGTCAGCGCCAAGCCCCGGCAGAAGATCTTCATCATTCCGGATCAGCCCGTCATCATCCTCTTTGATCAGTGGTTCGATAATATTCAGAACCTGTTCTTCTTTCTGCCCACCCGGAGCTTCTTTTTTGCGTATTTCTTTTTTGGAAGATTTTGAAGAATCCAGACGGTTGAGATCATCTTCATAATAATGCGATAAACCACCTTTATTCGCTTGCGAGCGTTTCGATTTTTTCCCGGAATCCATTCGATTGAGATCATTGCCGGAATAATGCGCCATCGGATCATCACCCAGTGCCTCAATGTTCGCTTCATTGGATACACCGGCAACGATATTAGCGATCAGTGCTCCTTCATTGCCTGATTCATTCATAATGTTCTCAGCTTCAATATCGTCGGTAAGATCCTTGTCCGGCTGCTGATTGTTACCTCTTTGGGCGCTGCGATTTCTCCGAGGATACATCTATCGTTCCTTATGATAATTAAGTTTCGTTTTTATCGCCTGTCTTTGTCCTTGAATTTGAGGAAAATGACAGAAAAAAAAAGCGAAGACAACACTGAATCCTGTTAGTCTCTTCCAATCACTGCGGATACCTTCTCTTTTATTATTATACAACAAATAATAAACTTATGCAGCAGACTTCTATTAGTAATGGACAGAAAGTTCGCCCGGTCTGTCTTTTTGCTGCGGTTCCGCCCGCACGGCAAGACTGCACAGTTGTGCGCGGCCCTTCGATCTCGGAGCAGCTCCCGCCATTGCATACGTGAGCGTACCTGGTCTGCCTTGCCGCTGCGGTTCCACCCGCACGGCAAGACTGCACAGTTGTGCGCAGCCCTTCACTTTCGGAGCGGCCCCCGCCATTGCATACGTGAGCGCACCTGGTCTGCCTTGTCGGTGCGGCTTTGCCCGCACGGCAAGACTGCACAGTCGTGCGCGGCCCTTCGATCTCGGAGCGGCCCCCGCCGCTGTTTCCAACCCGCGTAATCCCGTGGGATCCTCTTTCTCTTTCGTCATGGCGCTCGATCGCCCATACCGCTGTGTCACGCACTTGAGTGCAGTCCTGATGTGCCGGCTCCGCGGCAACATCAGGGCAGACCTCGTGCGTTCCACGGCAACATCAGGGCAGACCTCAAGTGCACCTGGTCTGCCTTGCCGCTGCGGTTCCACCCGCACGGCAAGTCTGCACAGATGTGCGCGGCCCTTCGATCTTGGAGCGCCCCCCGACATTGAATACGTGAGCGCACCTGGTCTGCCTTGCCGCTGCGGTTCCACCCGCACGGCAAGACTGCACAGTTGTGCGCGGCCCTTCGATCTCGGAGCGGCCCCCGCCGCTGTTTCTAACCCGCGTAATCCCGTGGGATCCTCTTTCTCTTCCGTCATGGCGCTCGATCGCCCAATCCACAGCGTCACATATATGAGGCTCTGTCTCCCCTGAAGCGAAGTCACGCACATGGCGCCCGATCGCCCATACCGCTGTGTCACGCACTTGAGTGCAGTCCTGATGTGCCGGCTCCGCGGCAGCATCAGGGCAGACCTCAAGCGCACCTGGTCTGCCTTGCCGCTGCGGTTCCGCCCGCACGGCAAGACTGCACAGTTGTGCGCGGCCCTTCGATCTTGGAGCGCCCCCCGCCATTGCATACGTGAGCGCGCCTGGTCTGCCTTGCCGCTGCGGCTTTGCCCGCACGGCAAGACTGCACAGTTGTGCGCGATTCTTTGATCTCGGAGCGGCCCCCGCCGCTGTTTCCAACCCACGTAATCCCGTGGGATCCTCTTTCTCTTCCGTCATGGCGCTCGATCGCCCAATCCACAGCGTCACGTATATGAGGCTCTGTCTCCCCTGAAGCGAAGTCACGCACATGGCGCCCGATCGCCCATATCGCTGTGTCACGCACTTGAGGCTCTGTCTCCCCTGAAGCGAATCACGCACTTGAGTGCAGTCCTGATGTGCCGGCTCCGCGGCAGCATCAGGGCAGACCTCGTGTGCTTCGCGGCAACATCAGGGCAGACCTCGTGCGTTCCGCGGCAGCATCAGGGCAGACCTCGTGTGCTTCGCGGCAGCATCAGGGCGGACCTCGTGCGTTCCGCGGCAACATCAGGGCAGACCTCGCGCGTTCCGCGGCAACATCAGGGCGGACCTCGCGCGTTCCGCGGCAGCATCAGGGCGGACCTCGTGCGTTCCGCGAACTGTAGTGAATATTATAGAAAAATATAACTAATTTCACTAATTCTCTTGACAATCCACGATTATGCTGTAAAATAATGATTGTTAGAAATTATATTTTAGATTATTTATCAAAGAAAGGAGGAGCGAAAATGGACATGATGACGGCTGAAATGCTGGATACTGCGGACCAGATGCGGCAAAATGACATTCAAGGCGCGGGCGGCGGAAGCGAAAACCGCGGGATCCTGACGCCTGTCAAAGCCGCGGACCTGCCTGACGAGCCGATCAATGAGTTCAGCAACGCTCCTGCCGAATTTGAAGAACGTTCCCACATGTTGTGGGACGATACCCAAAAATTGTACTACCACGCCTGCAAAGCCAACCGCTTTTCCGAAAATTATCTGAAATATTCGGAAGAGCTGGAAAAAAGCATCCGGCAAATGGGAACTTTCTGCATTACCAAAGCAGCACTGGAACAAAAAGGGCTGGAGTTTCCAAGCCTTGCGGAACTGGGTGTTGAAGAACTGGTCCGCATGAGTTCCTATCACCTGCGCAAAGCGCACGCGGCGCTGGAAGGGATCTATAAAGACAACAGTCTGCTCGGACTCAGCTACCTGAAGCAGGAATTCCGCTGGGACGCGCTCATCGGACGTCTGCTCTCCACCGAAGTCAAAATTCAAAAAATAAAGGACGGAAAGCTGAATGCCGATGATCTGCTGAAACAGGATGAAAATTTCCGTGGAGCTCCACGAACAAATGAAAATAACGATACCGGTGTAATGCAGCGCCTTCAGGTCAATCCCTCCGCACTGCCGATCGATGGAGCCATGGCAAGGAGAATGCTTTCTCTTGAGAAGGCAGAGCAAAAACAGGTCAAGGCAGTCCGGAAAGAAAAGCTCCGTAAAATCAGAGAGCTGGAAAAACTGGAACGGAAGCTGGACCGCACGCCGGGAACTTACAAACCTTCGATGATTGAGCTGAGCAGAGAACAAAAGCGGCAGATCAACGAGAGCAATGCGGAATACTTACACAAGGAGATCGCGGAGATGGAAGCGGCTGAGCCGGAAGAGAAACAAAAGGCGCCGGAACTGAGAGAACTCGCACCAGGGGAGATCAGCGAAGCGGAAGCACGGAAAATCCTGATGGATGATGCGATGAAGCGCGGCGATCAGCAGGCGCTGACGGAAATCCCGCTGGAGGATGCGGCGACGTTTTATCGACGCTGGCTCAAATGGAGTGAGAATCTACGCGAAAGGAATAATTCACCCAGCTCCGGGCCCTCGAATGAGAAACGCCGGGCACTGCGGGAGAAGCGGAAGAAGAGAAAATAGGTTTTAGGTGTCAGGTTTTAGATTTTAGTGAGCCGGAATCGGTTGATTTCGGCTGTTTTTGATTCGGTCGGGGACAGGTCAGCAGAAGCTGCACTGATCTCAAAAGCAACATGAATCAATCAAAATAATATCCTGTATAATTAAACGCGAGGATTTACAACTTTTCAAAAACCCGGCGGCACACGAACACAAATGCTATTCACGGAACTACCAGGGACTGCCCCTATAGCAGTGCATAGCATGGGGACAGTCCCGGTACAGCTGTAAAGGAGTAAAGATTTATGGAAATTTATCATGGTGATATTCTTTATTCGGAAAACAGAGAGAAACTGAACGTTTACGAAAACAGTTATATCGCGGTTGAAAACGGCCTGGTGGAAGGCATTTATGCACAGATCCCGGAGAAATTCAGCGGCGTGGAAGTCACTGATTATGGCAGAGCGCTCATCATTCCGGCGTTTTCCGACCTGCACGTTCACGCGGCGCAATTCATCCAGCGCGGGATCGGGATGGACCTGCTGCTGAGTGACTGGCTGAATATTTACACTTTCCCGCAGGAATCCCATTTTGCCGATCCCTCTTATGCCGAACCGATCTATGAGGCTTACGTGAATGATATGATCCGTCACGGCACTTTCCACGCCTGCATTTTCACCACCATCCACCGCCATGCCACGAATATCCTGTTCAAAAAACTGGAAGAAAAAGGGCTGCGGGCACTGGTGGGAAAAGTCAACATGGATTTCCAGTCGCCTGACTATTTATGCGAAACTACGGAAGAATCCCTGCGGGAAACGGAAATCTTCCTCGATGAGCACAGCGGCGGCGAACGAGTCAAACCGATCCTGACGCCGCGCTTCGTCCCGACCTGCAGCCGGGAACTGCTCTGGGGGCTGGGGAAACTCGGGAAAAAGTATCAGGTGGGCGTTCAGACCCACGTGGTTGAATCCCGCTGGGAGGCGGCAGAATCGCTGCGCCTTTTCCCGGACTGCCGGTCCGATTCTGAAATCTATGAAAAAGCCGGCCTGCTCGGCAACGGTCCTTCGGTTTTTGCCCACGTCATTTTCCCGACGGAAGATGACCTGAGGGTGATGAAGGAATATCACTGCACCGCGGTCCACTGTCCGGACGCGACCAATAATGTGATCGCGGGGATCATGGCTGTCGACCGGCTGCACCGGGAAGGGCTGCATTTAGCGCTCGGCAGCGACATCGGCGCCGGACAACAGAACGGTATTTACCGCCAGTGTGCCGCCGCGATAAAATTATCAAAGCTTAAAGAATTCTACGAACCGGAACTGGGAAAGACGATCAACATCGCCGACAGTTTTTACATGGCCACAAAAGCCGGCGGAGAAGTGTTTGGGAATGTCGGCACATTCGAGCCGGGATATGTCTTTGACGCGCTGGTGATCGACAACCTCGAAGACGAAGGTCACCCGATGACGCCTGCACAGCGTCTGGAACGCTTCTGCTACGCGGGCGACGACCGCAACATCATCGCCCGTTACCTGAACGGATCTTTTGTGAGGAATGCTTAATTTCTATCTACTGGGGACTGTCCCATAAAGGGACAGTCCCCGGCAGTTCTATGAACAGGAAACATTAGCCTGCTTATTCATTTATCAATCTGTAAAGCTCCGGAAATACAAGTAATTCAGAAGTTCTTCCTGAGCTTGGGCTAATCGTTCGGATAAATCCCAGATTTTTATACGTTGTAAGAACTCGGGCTGCCGTAGCCGGCGGCATATTTACCGTCTTGCGAAACTGTACTGCTGAAAAAATCGGCATACTGAATAATATGTCCAATCCTTTCAGACTATTTTGTGTATTCTGCTCCAAGAACAACCTGTTTTTACAATTCTCATACAGCGTAATGATTTCCAGAGCTTTCCTTGAATTTTTATCAGCCTGGGTCTGAATTGCTTTCAAAAAGAAATGTACCCAGCCTTTCCAATCTTTTTTCGTTGTTATAGCATTCAGGCATTGTGTATAATCTTCACAATTGATTTCAAGATATTCACTGATATAAAACATGGGAGAATCCAGTCTGCCTTTGGACCAGAGCAACAACGGAATCAAAATTCTCCCGGTTCTGCCGTTTCCATCCATAAACGGATGAATTATTTCAAATTGAGCGTGCATGATCGCTGTCTGGATCAATGGTTCCTGATCATCAAGATTCATGTAAGAAACAAGATTTTCAATAAAATTCGGTACGTTAGTGGGCGCCGGCGGAACAAATATAGCATCATCTATGGTGCTGTTTCTTGTGCCAATCCAAACCTGTTCCTTACGAATTTCTCCCGGCTTTTTGTTTTGTCCACGAACACCTTCCAACAGCGTTTTTTGAATTTCACAAATCAGTGTTTGATTGATCGAATATCCTTTTTCAAGCCATTTTTTTGCATCACGCATCGCTGTACGATAATTGAGAACTTCAACAATATCTCCGTCTCTATTTCCGGTAAATACATCGGCATCAAAGCGCAGTACATCATCAAGTGTAGTCCTTGTTCCTTCAATTTTCGATGAAAGAACAGCTTCTTTTATTTCTAATGGAGAAAGAAATATTGACGGATCAAGGCTGGGATTTGTCATAATCCCATTATATTTCGATAAACTGGCGCTTGAATCACTGAGCAATCTGATCATTTCAGGTGTAAAAATCACAGAATTATCCAATGGTAATACATCGGGAATATAAGGTTCCATAACAATCTCCGTCTTGTGAAAAGATTTTGATTACCAAATTTATTTGATTGTGATAATCAAATATTATTGTATACCAAAAATGGTAATCAAATCGCTTTGATTACCATTTTTCTTTGAATTTGATAAACTAATCGCTTTGTTTTTCAAAAGTGAGAACCAAATTGCTTTAATAGCTGCCTTTTGAAATAACATAATCAATGATAAGCATTTGAAGCAATAAGCCTGACAGTTTCCTCTGAGCTTATCGGAATGATACTTTACAGCAGAAAGTACCGCTCGGATTTAAGTCACAATCGGTATTTTCAAAATTTATATCAGTGGTAAGATTCATAAATATTTATAATCCTGTGCTGTTCCGGTAATAGCGGGCAGCACAAAAAGGCCGATAATGGAAACCAGATACATCGCGGCATTGATTTCGTTTTTAGGCGGCGCCCTGATTGCGTTGGTCAATGCCATTCTCACAGCAAAAGAAGTCAATGGGGACAGTAAACTTCCCGTCCCGGCTGCGGTGATCCGCCAGATATGCAATATTGTCTATTTTGTCGGGACTTACTTTGTGGCGAGGAAACTGGGAATCGATTTCATATGGCCTTTGATTGGGGCGGCTGTTGGGCTGACCATCCCATCGATTCTGTTTGCAATAACGATAGCGAAAAACGTGAAAGGAGATGATTAAACATGGGTGAACCGTCTGAGGTGGTAATTCCGCTCTTTAGCGTGCTGGATATTACCGGTGAAATTATCACGATGTGGCTGATCATCGCAATTCTTGCAGCACTTTCCATTTATGTCGGGAAACATTTGAAGGAACGTCCGGGGAAGCTGCAGAACGTCATTGAAACAGGAATCGAATATCTGGATAATACCTTTACCGGCAATCTCGGCCGTACCCGCTGCAGGAGATATTTTTATTTTCTCGGCTCGCTTTTTATTTTTATCATTTTCGCCAACTATTCGGGACTGATTCCCGGGGTTGGATTGACAAAATATCTCAAAGCCCCGACCTCCTCCCTGTCCGTCACGGTTGGACTGGGAATCTGTACGTTTATCTTCCTGCAGGCTGCCAGTATCCGCGCAAAGGGAATCAAGGGATATATCAAGCATTTCATTTCGCCGATCATTGTGATGCTGCCGCTGCTGGCATTGGACGAACTCATCAAGCCTGTTTCCCTTTCCCTGCGTCTTTTCGGGAATATCTTTGGGGAAGAAGCAGTGCTGGAACAATTCTATGAAATCCTGCCGATCGGCGCTCCGCTGGTGATGATGGTGCTTTCCCTGCTTTTTTGTGCGCTTCAGGCAATTGTTTACACCACATTGGTTTCAATCTATCTTGACGAGGCTACGGAAGTGGAAGAGCACTGAGCGGTCTGCTGCATCATACTGCTGCGGAGCTGTTCAAGTGTGTCTGTCCGCTTGTGTGATATTTGAGTAATGAATAATTACGAATAAATAAAGAATTTGAGTGATGTATAGCTCAGAAAATACGAATAGAAGAGGTGTATTATGAGTGAAAATGCTGTATACGCAATTGGCGCTGCTGTTGTTATGACGATCAGTACCATTACCCCTGCGATTGCGCAGGGTTTGACCTCAAAAGCCGCGATGGACGCGATTGCCCGCCAGCCGGATGCTGCAGGGAATATCCGTTCCACCTTGATCGTTGCATTGGCGCTGATGGAAGCTTTGGCAATTTACGGCCTGCTGATCGCTTTCATGCTGATTTCACGAATCGGCGCATAACGGATAAACCGCCATGACGATTCAGATTTCTTTGGTCATCTGGACGATCATCGGGTTCGTGACGCTTTCTTTTATCCTGAACAAGTTCCTGTTTACGCCCATATTACATGTGATGGACGCACGGAACGACAAGATAAAAACCGCGGAGGCAAATCGTCAGGCCGAACTGGAGCGCAGAGAAAAGACACAAAAAGAGCTCGAGATTGCGAGTGCCGCCAGAGAGCAGGAAGCGCTGAAAGCTATGGAGCTTGAGCTTTCCAACGAACGGAAGAAGACTGAAACCATCCTCGCCGACAAAAAAGCGGAATATGATGTCGAATTGGAAAAAATCCGGCAAAAATATGAAGCTGATACGAAGGCGGCTGAGGAAAACCTTTCTGACAATATCGATAAACTGGCGCAAAAGTATGTAAAAACGCAGATTTTATAGAGGATTTATGCCGCGATTTATCTTTCAGATTATCAATTTTCTGCTGCTTGTTCTGATCATTTATCTGGTCGGGCGGAAGATGATTCTTAACATCTTCAAGGGACGCAGGGAAAGGATCAACAAAGCCCTGGACTCTGTCAATGAACAGTTGCCTGAGCCGGAAGTTCACGATTCAGTGAAA
Source organism: Anaerolineaceae bacterium (assembly GCA_017417055.1). GTDB lineage: Bacteria > Chloroflexota > Anaerolineae > Anaerolineales > Anaerolineaceae > Flexilinea. Next base: position 12,793 of record JAFPZX010000197.1, on the reverse strand, counting down.
CCGGCTACAGACAGTCATAAGGCTGCCATGGCGGAAGAAGCGGCTTCCCGTAAGAAAAAACTGGCTGAACTTAAAGAAAAGTTCGAACATGAAAGTGAGATTATCCGTCGGGAAAGCCTCATGAAATCCCGCACCAACCTGATCCAGCTGACCATGGACAAAGCCCGCGAATATATGAAATCCGAAGAGTTTCTGCAGTCGATGAAGGATCAGGAAGACAAAGTCGCGGACAGGATTCTGAACCTGATCAAACTGACACCGGGCGACATGATGTACCTTGAAAAAAAGGGCAGGTTATATGTCTCGCTGTTTTCTTCTTATCCGCTGAAACTTTCGACAGTCGGGCGGATCCATCAGGCCACAGACAAACTGCTGGAAGAGGTAGGCGGCTACACTTCGTTCCGCGTCGTTGATAATGAGGAAGGCCTGATCGGCGGGTTCCGCTTGAGAATCGGTGATACGGTTTATGATTACACGGTAAAAGACCGTTTGTACATGCTTCAGGAAGCATTGAACAACATGCCTCTCAAAGAAATGAGCTTCGAAAGCATGCTCAACAAAATGCGCAAGGCTGTTGATAAAATCGATATTGATGTCGATGTTTTCCAGCTTGGCCGTGTGCTTTCCGTTTCGGACGGCATCTGCTGGCTGGACGGTCTTGCCGACATTATGTATGGTGAGCTGGTGGAGTTCGTGGACGCCAAGAGGAAGATGTACGGCATGGTGATGGATGTCCAGCCTGATAAAATCGGCTGCATGATCTTTGGAAAATACGAACACATTGAAAGCTATTCCCGTGTAAGACGTCTCGGACGGATGGCGGAAACGCCGGTCGGTGAAGAACTTTTGGGCCGGGTTGTAAGCCCAACCGGAGAGCCGATTGACGGGAAAGGCCGTCTGTGGTCTCACGAGACACGGCTGATCGAATGTGCTGCGCCTTCTATTCCGGACCGGCAGCCGGTAAAGGTTCCTCTGGAAACCGGTATTAAAGCCATCGATGCCCTGGTTCCCATCGGACGCGGTCAGCGTGAGCTGATCATCGGTGATCGTCAGACCGGAAAGACCGCGATCGTTGTCGATACCATCATCAACCAGAAGGGCAAGGGTGTTTACTGCATCTATGTGGCAATCGGTCAAAAGGAAACAACTGTCGCTACAATTGTTGACCAGCTGGAAAAGCATGACGCGATGAGTTATACGACGATTGTCTGCTCTTCCGCCTCTGATTCCGCCTCGGTACAGTATATTGCTCCGTTTGCGGGTACTGCGATGGGTGAGTATTTTATGTACAACGGGAAAGATGTGTTGGTGATCTATGATGACCTGTCCAAACACGCGATTGCCTATCGTGAGCTTTCCCTGCTGCTGCATCGTCCTTCCGGACGTGAAGCCTATCCGGGTGATATTTTCTATCTGCACTCCCGTCTGCTGGAGCGTTCTGCAAACCTTATCGAAGAAGCGGGCGGCGGGTCTCTGACGGCGCTGCCGATCATTGAAACGCTTGCGGGTGATATTTCCGCTTACATTCCGACCAACGTGATTTCCATCACCGACGGTCAGATTTTCCTGGAAAGCGACTTGTTCAACTCGGGCCAACGTCCTGCAGTCAACGTCGGGCTCTCGGTTTCCCGTGTGGGCGGATCGGCGCAGACCGGGTTGATGAAACAGGTTGCCTCGAACCTGCGTACCGGACTTGCCCAGTATCGGGAATATGCCTCCTTTACGCAGTTCGGTGCGGATATTGATGAGGCGACCCGCAAAACACTGGCGACCGGTGAGCGGATGATGGCTGTGCTGAAGCAGGACCGCTTCTCCCCGCTGCCAACCTGGGAACAGGCTTTGTTGATCTATGCCGTCTCAAACGGCGCGGCTGATTCCTTTGAACCCGCGAAAATCGCCGAATTTGAGAAAAAACTGCTTTCCTGGTTCCATACCACGCAGGGTGCGCTTTGTGATGAACTGAAAACCGGGAAAAAGATGAGCAAAGAAGTTCGGGCACAGCTGGATTCGGCTTTGGCTGATTTCAAAAAGACATTATAAGAGTCCTGAGTGCCGGGATGATTAGAAATTTTGCATTGATGAAAAAAGAAAGCCGGTTCTGATATGGCAACGCTGCAGGTTCTGCGGAAACGCTACAAAAGCATCCAGGCAACCGCGGATATGGCTTCGGCATTGAAGACCGCGTCCTCGGTGAAATATGCACGGATCTCGCGGGTACTGTCGAATATCGACGCCTATTCACTCGCCTGTGACAGGACGCTGGCTTTATTCGGAAACGAAGTCCTCACGCGGAAGACGAAGGATGTAAAGCAGCGGAACTGTATGGTTCTGTTTTCGAATGACCGCGGATTCTGCGGAGGATTCAACAGCGAGCTGCTGCGGTTTTTTGATGAGGCATATCTCTCTGAAGCGGAAAAGCCGCTTTTGCTGGTGTTTGGTCAAAAAGGCGAGGCTTTCTGTAAAGGGAAAGGGCTTGATTATGAAAGCCTCCCTTTGAAGGAAATCCCGGCATACCGGGATGCGGAAGAATTAACGGACAGGCTTTTTAACTTGTATGAAAGTGGAGAAGTCAATCAGGTGAAAATCGTCTGTCAGCGGTTCAAAAACATGATGACGCAGACACCGGTTTGTGAAACGATACTTCCCCATCTGGGCGGCGATGAATCTCAGACGGCAGATATCTTGTTCCTGCCTGACCGGGAGACGGCTCTGCGGACACCTTCGATGTACTGCCTGACAAACAGCATTTATCATATCATGCTCGGCCATTGTGCCGGCATCCAGGCGGCGACAACGATTGCCATGCGGAATGCCTGTGACAATGCGGAAAAATCTTTGGAGAAGCTGGAAATACTCATCAACCGCATCCGGCAGTCGGATGTGACCAACAGCGTGATCGAGACCTCTTCATATCTGGTCATGGAAGAATAATATGCCGGATTGGTGCAAAACTGCTTTATAAATTGGTAAAAGAAGCGTCAAATTTGACGATCAATAAACGGAGTGGAATATGGCAAAAGGCAATGTAGGTAGAATTGAACGGATCAGCGGACCGGTGGTTGACATTATTTTTGAAAAGGTCAGCCAGGTCCCGGATATTTTCCACGCGGTGGAAGTTCCGCTTGAGGATGGAAAAATGGAAGTTCTCGAATGCCTTCAGCAGCTCGGTAACGGCCAGGTGCGCTGCATCGCCATGCAGCCGACAGACGGCCTTTCCCGGGGAATGCTGGCCTATGATACCGGAGCGCCGATCAGCGTGCCGGTGGGCGACTGTATGCTTGGACGCATGAGTAACGTGCTTGGGCAGCCAATCGACCGGGAAGGCGCCATTGAAGCGGAAGAATACTGGCCAATCCATCACTCCGCACCGAAATATACCGAAATTGTTCCTTCTCAGGACATTCTTGAGACCGGGATCAAAGTCATTGACCTGATGACGCCCTATGCACGGGGTGGAAAGATCGGGCTGTTCGGTGGCGCCGGTGTGGGAAAAACCGTTTTGATCATGGAGCTCATCCGCAATATTGCTTATGAGCATGACGGTTACTCCGTTTTTGCCGGTGTCGGGGAACGTTCCCGTGAAGGAAATGACCTTTGGAATGAAATGAAGGATTCCGGGGTGCTGAACAAGACAGCGCTGGTATTCGGACAGATGAATGAAACCGCCGGTGCCCGTCTGCGTGTTCCGCTGGCCGGTCTGACGATTGCCGAATACTTCCGTGAAAATTCACATAAGGATGTGCTTCTGTTTATTGACAACATCTTCCGCTTTACACAGGCCGGATCTGAAGTTTCCGCGCTGCTGGGCCGCATGCCTTCCGCCGTCGGTTATCAGCCGACACTGGCATCCGAAATGGGGATGCTGCAGGAGCGTATTGTCTCTACGCACAACGGCTCCATTACCTCGGTCCAGGCGATTTATGTCCCGGCGGACGACCTGACTGACCCTGCCCCAGCTACAACATTTTCCCATCTGGACGCCACAACGGTGCTTTCCCGCAACATCGTGGAACTGGGCATTTATCCGGCGGTTTCTCCGCTGGAGTCCTCTTCCCGCATGCTCAGCGCGGACGCTGTCGGGCAGCGTCATTATGATACAGCAAAAGAAGTGCAGCGGATCCTGCAGCGTTATCAGGAACTGCTCGATATTATCGCGATCCTGGGAATGGAAGAACTTTCTGAAGAAGACCGGAAGACGGTCAACCGTGCCCGCAGAGTCCAGCGATTTATGAGCCAGCCGTTCCATGTCGCGGAAAGCTTCACCGGGATCCCGGGCGAATTTGTACGCATGGAAGATACCATCAAGGGTTTTGAGGCGATACTCGGCGGTGACTGCGACAATATCCCGGAACAGGCATTCCTTCTTTCCGGCAATATTGACAGCGTTTATGCCAAGAGTAAGGAATTATGAGCGCCCCTTTGACTTTGAAGATCGTTACACCGGAAGGCGTGGATCAGTCGTTTGACTGTGACAGCGTTACGCTGTGGATGGCGCCGGATTCCAAAGGAAACGGGGAAGGCAGCATCGGTATCCGCAAAGGGCATGCGGAAACTGTTATTGCACTCGGGAACGGTCCGCTGGAAGCCAGGTCATCCGGCACCACGGTCTTTTCCGGCTTTTCCGAAGGCGGTTTTGCTACTGTTCGCAGTGATGTTATTACAGTTGTTACCCCTCACTTGAATAATTCAGGAAACGTCTGAATAATTTCTGTTAAAGCGAGGGGAGGTTATGCGCTTCGCTCATAACCTCCCGAAACTCAATTACTCATTCTTTTTTTAGTAATTTTCAGCCTTAATCTGGAAATAAGACTGCGGATGGTTGCAGACCGGGCAGATTTCCGGAGCTTTCTTTCCAACGACAATGTGGCCGCAGTTGGCGCACTGCCAAATCATATCTCCATCACGGGAGAAGACGAGACCTTCCTTGACGTTTTCGAGCAGCTTGCGATAGCGGGCTTCATGTTCTTTTTCGATTTTGCCGACCATTTCGAACAGGGCAGCGATGCGCGGGAATCCTTCTTCGCGTGCGGTCTTGGCAAAGCCGTCGTACATGTCAGTCCATTCGTAGTTTTCGCCGTCAGCGGCAGCTTCCAGGTTGGCGATGGTGTCGGGAATTTCACCGCCGTTCAGCAGTTTGAACCAAATCTTCGCGTGTTCTTTTTCATTTCCGGCAGTTTCTTCGAAAATGGCAGCGATCTGGTTGTAACCTTCCTTTTTGGCTTTGGAAGCAAAATATGTATATTTATTCCGAGCCTGGGATTCACCGGCAAAAGCGGTCTGCAGATTGGCTTCTGTCTTAGTACCTTTAATATTTTCCATTACAATTCTCCTCTGAAAAGTCGGTTTGCTCCCGGTTTCCGGGACCGTGATTTTTCATACTCTTATTGTATCAAAACTTTTGATTGTTTGCAAATATTGATGGAGAATATTTTATGTTATCTGAATTTCGTTTACCCAAATAGTCCAATGCTGAAAACCATATTTGCCTATAGATCAGCATCCGTTTTGAAGTATACTTACATGGTATGAAGAGGAAAATCATGAAAAACACCGCGGATTCAAAACAGACACAGCATTATAAATTCTTCTGCCACCGGGATTGTGAATACTTTCCCTGCCATCCGGAAGCGGATGCGGAGCATTTCAACTGCCTGTTCTGTTACTGCCCGCTTTATGCCCTCGGGGAACGCTGCGGGGGAAATTTCCGCTATCTGGAAAATGGCATCAAGGACTGCACTGGATGCCTGGTGCCGCATATTCCGGAAAATTATGAGCTGATCATCAGACGGTTTTCTGAAATCGCTGAACTGGCAAAAAGAAGAATTTAGAAATCTTAAAGAAAACTTCTGCATAGTCACTTTTTGTTTTCCGCGGTGATTCATAGTATAATCAAAATATACCGGACAAAACCGGATGAAGCAAAGGAGTTATATGAAAAACAAGTTTTTTATCGGAATCATACTGCTTGCACTGACACTCGCCTTTGCCGGTGTTGTCAATGCTGATGACTTCACATTTACCCTTTCAGAAGGAGCCAGTAAAACCGACGAATCGGAGTATTGGTACATGAAGCTTTCCGCGCCGCACATCGATGGAATGGCGGATAAAACAGAGGAAGCCCTGCTAAACCAGTATTTTCTTGATTATCTTGACTGGACTGCTGAAAGTTATGAGGCAGACAAAGCTTACTTCCTCGAAAATTACGAAGGCGAAGAAATGCCGCGTTTCGGTTATGAGTATTTCTATAATACGGTTACCGACAATGCGGATTACCTCGTTCTCAAAACATCTCTCTTTTATGCGGCAGGATCCTCAATGACTGTGAACGAATACTGGACGCTGAACAAACACACCGGCAGATTGGCTGAACTCAGTGACTTTGCCGACGTATGGCGTCTGACGAAAATCCGGGATATGATCCTTGACGCAATGGTGGAGGAAAACAAAGCCGGCGCAGATTTCTGGATCGAAGACGAAGAGAATTTTGATACTGCCTTCGCCTTTGCTGAGGAATATAACCACTGGTATGTGAATGAAACCGGGAACCTGGTTTTCACCTTTGATAAATATGAGATCGCACCGGGTGCTGCGGGTGAGTCGCAGTTCGAAATCGTTGACGACCACGCTGTTCTGATGAAGGATAATAAATATTCCTTTGATCTTTACGTCGGAGACAAATTGACAATCGAGGAAAAGAACTGGTTCCTTGACCTCACAGTCCCGGTCATTGGCGGTCTGGCTGATGCCGAGGCAGAAGAAGCGATGAACAAGCATTTTATCGACAAAGCAGAGAGCATCAAAAAGGATTTTGAAGAAAGCGTTGAATATGCACAGAAGGCGATTGCTGAAGGCGCTGACCCGCATTTCGGTTATCAATATTCCTATGAAATCCTGACCGATACAGCTGACTATTTTGCCTTCAAGACAGAGTCGTTTTTTGTGGCCGCGTCTTCAAGCACTTCCAATGAATTCTGGACACTGGACAAGAACACCGGAAAGCTGTTGGAATGGCGTGATGTAGTTCCGGAAAGCGCGGAACAGGCCATTCACGATAGGATCCTTGCGGAGATGATCACTGTCAACGCAAGCGGTCAGGGATCATACTACACCAATGACAATTCACTGAAGGCCGCCCTCAAAAACGTTCCGAGTTATCACCACTGGTATCTGAATGATGCGAACCAGCTGGTCATCGTCTTCGATAAGTATGAAGTAGCAGTCGGCGCAATGGGAAATCCCGAATTCGTAATCGACCGGGCATCCCTATAAATAACAGTATCTCAACACAGTCAAATTAATAAAGAAACCTAACTGTAAGGGCGGGTCGTCAGACTCCGAAGGAGCCGGGCGGACCCGTCCTTATGTAAATATAATTCACGCCGAGGTCTGCCTTTTTGATGCTGCGCAGCCGACACAAAAAGACTGCACTACGTGTGCGTTTTAAGCGCACAGTAATCACTGATAATCAGCCAAGTTCCATTGCCGCTTCCATGATAACTTCGGAGAGTGTCGGATGGGCGTGAACGTTCCGGGCAATGTCCACTGCGGTAAGATTATGCATGGCAGCCAGGGAAAGCTCCGGCAGGAGTTCACTCACTTCCGGACCGACCAGGACCGTCCCAATAATGGCATTCGTTTCCGCGTCACAGAGCAGTTTTACCCAGCCTTCATTCTCGCCCAATCCCAAAGCCTTCCCATTGGCGATAAAGCCGGCTTTGGCTGTTTTGTAAGCGATCCCGGCAGCTTTTGCGGATTCTTCGGTATATCCAAAGGAGGCCACCTGCGGATGGGAATAAGTCGCGTGAGGCATCAGGTCATAGCGCAGCGGTGCAGGGGCCTTACCGGCGATCAAATCACCCGCCAGCCTCCCCATAGCTTCAGCAGTATGCGCCAGCAGCACTTTCCCCGCGGCGTCACCGATGGCGTAAATATGGGAGACAGAAGTCCGGCACATCTCATCCGTTTCCACCCATCCACGAGCTGTAAGCGAAACACCGGCCTTTTCAAGACCCAGTTCCGGTGCGTTTGAGCGGAACCCGACCACGATCACCACCTGGTCTGCCTCAACCGTACTTTCTTTCTCATCCTGTTTGAGGTGAACCACAACGCCCTCATCGGTTTTATCCACGCCGCACAGAGCGGTTCCGGTCTTGACTTTGATCCCCTGTTTTTTGAAAGACCGCTCCAGTTCCGCACCGGCTTCCGCGTCTTCGTTGGGCAGCAGATGGGACTGCATCTCCACAATCGTCACAGCAGCCCCATATCCATTCAAAATCGTGGCAAATTCAACGCCGATGGCGCCGCCTCCGATGATCACAACGCGTTTTGGCAGCGACGTCTGCAAAATCGCCTGGCGGTAATTCAGGATCTTTTCTCCATCCGGCAACATCCCGGGGATCTCAACGGGCTTTGTTCCACAGGCAATAATGATGGCGTCTGCGGTCATGTCCTTTTCACTTCCGTCGTTCATGAATATGTGGAGCGTATGGTCATCCGTAAATTCAGCCTTGCCGAAATAAACATCCACACCAGCATTTTTCAGCAGATATGCCACACCCTGGTTGAGCCGTTTAGATACCTTCCGGGAACGTTCAACCGCGGAACTGTAATCCATGTTCAGATTGTCACAGCTGATTCCGAAGGTCTTTGCATCCTTCCGCAGGGTACGGGCAAGTTCCGCGTTTTTCAGCAGCGATTTGGAGGGAATGCAGCCTACATTCAGACAAACCCCGCCCAGACTGTCTTTTTCAATCACAGCGGTTTTCAACCCGTTTTTAGCTGTCTGCAGTGCGGCAGTATACCCTCCGGGTCCCGCACCGATTACGATCACATCATAATCACTCATGTTTTTCTCCTTTTTCTCAACTATAATGAAAGGAGCACATCTGGGACTGGCACCTTGTGCCGCGAAGCTGACAGAATTGGCCTTGTCCCTATTTGCGTCGCTCAAGTTCAGAATAGTTATCCTTTTTCATTTACCGGCTGAGCATTCAGCAGCTCTTTCAAAATCTGTCCGGTCAGTTTTGCGTCAGCTTTCCCTTTGGTTTCCCGCATTACCTGCCCGGTGAACCAGCCAATCAGCGTTTCTTTCCCTGTCCGATAGGTCTCCGCCTCTTTCGGGTGCTCATCGATAATTCTTTGACAGATTCCGCGGATTTTCCCGTCATCGTTCAGCATGGCCAGGTTTTGTTCGCGGACAAGCTCGGCGGGCTTTTTCCCGCTTGACTGAACCATATCGACCAGCTGTTTCCCGACAGCGGGACTTACAGTTTCTGATTCAACCAGTGCGATGATTTCCGCAAGGCCTTTCGGGCGGATGGTCAGCTTTTGCGCACAGGTTCCGTTGTCGTTCATCAGCCGCAAAATCTCGTTCATCATCCAGTTGGAGACCTGCTTCGGGTTTGCTTTACCGGCTTTCAGCGTCTCTTCAAAATAATCCGATGTTTCACGGTCCGCGGTCAGCAGTGCGGCGTCATAGGCAGGAAGACCGTATTCATTCATAAAGCGCTTTCGGCGTTCCCATGGCAGCTCCGGCATGTCATTCCGGATTGCCTCAAGCATTTCTTCGGAGATGACCACCGGCATCAGATTCGGGTCCCGGAAGAAGCGATAATCCACGTTGTTTTCTTTTGAACGCATCTTGCGCAGTTCCTTCGCGTCGTTATCCCATTCAATCGTCCACTGTTCGATACTGCGTCCGGCCTCCAGCTCCCGGATTTGCCGTTCGATTTCAAATCCGATGGCTTTTCTGACCGCATCGATGGAGTTGATATTCTTGATTTCGCATTTCCTTCCAGGGTGAGCCGTACCTTCAGGCGCCACAGAAACATTGACATCACAACGCAGCTGTGCCATTTCCATGTTGCCTTCTGAAACATCGATCCAGCGGATCAGCCGCCGCAGCTGAACCAGATAGGCCGCAGCTTCCTCCGCGCTGTGCAGATCCGGTCGGGTGACCATTTCCACCAATGGAACGCCGCTGCGGTTCAAGTCGATCAGCCGAAAGCCATTTTCGTTCTTCGTTTTTCCTGCGTCTTCTTCCATGTGCAGGTTATCAATGTGCACGCGGACCGTCCGGCCTTCTTCCATTTCCACATCCAGAAAGCCGCCAGCGCCGATCGGCCGGTCATTTTGTGTCACCTGATAGCCGTTAGGCATATCAGCATAAAGGTAATTCTTGCGATCAAAATACGAGATCTTGTTGATGTCCGCGTGGACAGCCAGGCAGAGACGGACAGCCTTGCGAACCATCTCCGCGTTTGGGGATGGCAGCGCGCCGGGCTGACCGGTGCAGATCGGGCAGATATTGCTGTTGGGAGGATCGTTCCGGGAATCCGCTCTGCAAGCACAGAAGGCCTTTGTTTTCGTGTTCAGCTGGATGTGGGTCTCCAGTCCAATCGTGGCGATATATCCGCTCATAGAGCCTCCTGTGCGCTGCTGAGCTGCTGTTCAACAGCATAGGCGGCTCGGAGAATTTTCTCCTCACAGTAATCGTATCCCGCTGCCTGAATCCCGATCGGCAATCCCGTTTCCGTGAACCCAACGGGAAAAGAAATACCCGGTGTTCCCGCGAAATTCATCGGCGAAGTGAACTGATCCGCATATTGAATCAGCAGCGGATCACTCCCCTGCCTGTCAAATCGGAATGCCGGGGTTGGTGTGGTCGGCGTCAGCAGGACATCCAGACGGTAGTAACCGTTCGGGTCAAAAATCCGGTCATAGTCGCTGCGAATCATTGCCCGGGCCTGCTGTGCCCGGTGATAGTATTTTTCATAAAACTCTTTTTGACTCAGGAACAGTCCGGAAAGGATACGCAATTTTACTTCATGTCCGAATCCCTCACTGCGGGATTTGGCAAAAAGATCATACATGTCCTCAGAATTCTGTGCGCAGGCTCTGCCGTATTTCAATCCGTCATAACGCTGCAAATTGGAATAAGCCTCAATACGGGAAATGACAAAATAGGCCGGGACGGAATATTTTGTGTTTGGCATCGGTATATCGGGGATGATCTCCGCGCCTGCTTTTTCCAGAAGGGTCACAGTATGCTCCAGTGCTGCGGTGATATCCGTATCAATGGGAAAGTTCTCAAAATCACCTTTTTCGTGCATGATCGTTACCTTCAAGAGATCAGGAGAAATCCCGATCCGCATCCCGCGGACGCCCTGTTGCAGACTTTCTGTATAGTTCGGTACCGGAACCCTGACGGTAACATTGTCCCGCGAATCAAATCCTGCCAGGACGTTCATCGCCAGGGCGGCATCTTTCACGAAACGGGTAATCGGACCAACTGTGTCCATAGAAGAGGCAAAAGCGAGCATCCCCCAGCGGGAAACGCGTCCATAAGTTGGTTTGAGTCCTACCGCACCGCAGAATGCGGCGGGTTCACGGATCGATCCGCCGGTATCTGTGCCAAGGGAAATGGCTCCGGCTCCGGATGCTGCCGCTGCGCCCGAACCGCTTGACGAACCGCCTGCCACCCTTTCCGGGTCATGCGGATTGCAGGGAACGGGTTGTTGTGCCGCGGTTTCTCCGGTTCCGCCCATGGCGAATTCGTCGCAGTTGGTCTTCCCGAAAAGAATCGCCCCGGCATTATTCATCCGTTCAATCGCGGCGGCATCATAAGGCGGGATCCATTTTTCAAGAATTCGGGAACCGCCGGTGGTTCTGATTCCCCGGGTGCAAAACACATCTTTGGCAGAATAAGGAACACCGGCGAGCGGTCCCGGGTCTTCCCCTTTTGCCAGTTTCCGATCAATCATTTCGGCCTTTTCCCGGGCTTCTTTTCCGCAAAAGGTCACAATAGCATGTGTTTTTTCATTCGTTTCAACCGCGTGGCTCAAAATCGTGTCCAGGAGTTCGCTTGCGGATATCTGCTTTGTTCGTATCAGCTGAGCCTGTTCATCGGCAGATAGGCGAATCAATTCATCGTTCATGCGATCCTCCGGTGCGGCACATCCGGTGAAACGATATATCCATCCTCCACCACGGGTGTCTGTGCGGTGATTTCTGCCGCTTTCTCAAACGGGATGGAAATATCGTCCCGTAATTTGCAGCGGATTTGCGTCGGATAAGGATTTCCGTGGATCACCGGTTCTATTTCTTCCGACAGCGAAATTGAATCCAATTGACGAATGATTTTCACCTGTTCATTCAATTCTTTTTTCAAAATAGCAGCCTCCTCCGCGGAAAGTTTCAGCGCGGCGGTCTGCAGCAGGTTCTGAAATAAAGTGTCATCAATGAGTTGCTCTGCCATATTTTTTTTCATAATATACATTTTACCAAAGAAGAACCTGGTTAGCAGTCATTAGTTGGTAGTTAGTAGTTAGCGCAGTCAGTGGCCGGTGGGCAGGTGGTTAATAGTTAGTGTGCAGAGTTCAGAGTGCAGTTAAAATTTGAAAGTGGAAAGTGGAAAATTCTCTCAGCCACTTCTTACTCCTCACTACCACCATTCCCCAGACCCAAAGCCCAATCACTCCTCATTCCTCACTGCAGCGAAGCTGCCAACTTCTTACTCCTCACTCCTCACGCCTAACTTCTTAAATACAGGCAGCCGAAACAGGCCTGAAAACGGCTGTTTCGGCTGATTTTTCATCTATTTTCTGTTGTCCGGTATCTTATTGTAGTAAGGAATCTCGTCATCATCTTCGGACGGTGTTGGAGAACCCCCGGCTGCAGGTCCGCCATGTCTTGTTGGAACCCCCGGATCTGATATTCCGCTGCCCAGCTTCCGGGTTCCCAGACCTCCCATGTGTTCACATGTTTCACGTAATTCCAGGTCACCCGTTCGCCG
>JAFPZX010000196.1 GCA_017417055.1 Anaerolineaceae bacterium | reverse complement strand
GTCCTTCCATGCCATACTCCTTACTATTTTCATAGGTTTCTCGAGATTTCCACGAGATTCTCGTAGAAACCCCGCGTCTTATTTAGAGTATGGTCCTTTTCTACATTTTTTCAAGCCGTCTTCTATTTGACGCTTACGAATTTACCTCCAATGATATGGTTTCTGATTCTCGAAATCCCATCTTTGAAGAGGGAAATAGTCGCTTTTAGGTATTCCTCTGCTGGCAATACAAAGGCAGCTTGAAATGGTATCTTGTAATACTTCCTCTGGAGTTATTAAAAGGATTTGTCTCGAAAGCATACTATTTACCTCCGGTCAATTTCTTGATCTGCTCGGTTTTGCCCCTTCTGCCCGCATAACGGTTGAGTTTTCGTTTGTCTACCTGATAATTTTCCAAAACATTTTCAAATATAAAAGGTAATTCCGAAGGGCTGAAAGTGGCAGCAATAGATTTTTCGGCGATGATATCAACCAATAGTTTTTCGATGCATATCTCGTGCGGTTTTTCTGATGATAACGGTGATTGGCTGATCAGATCCAAAACGACGATGCAATTTTTTGTCCAGTAACGGTTAAATTCATTCTTAGTTGGCTTATATAAGACACTGCCGGTATAATCTTCCTGCAAAAAATCGAATATAATGAACTGATTTCTTTTTCAATATGGACATAAACAGTATTCTGAGCAATCTGATGGTTTAGGAACTCGTTCAGTAAGACACTTTCTGTTGCAACAAAATCAATATCCTGATATTTATCGGAGATCTTTCTGGAAATGGTGCTTGCTGTGTCAGAATAAATCGGATGATATTCAGGTAAATGATTCGGTTTTAATATGGTATATGCGTCATAGCCGATTCTGAATATTTTTTGCTGCCGCTGTAGATTATATAATGTCCATCGGAATGCTCCTGCTCCCAAATCCGGTTTTTCCGAACTAAACACCCGGTATAAATCATCCCTGTTGTATGTTTTGTTATCTGAAAGCCTCAGTAAAGCCTTGTGTGTCCACATTCGTTGCTCCTCTGAATAGTGTTGTGTCAATAATACTGCAAAATTGACAATGCGCTAACGATATCAAATTTGTTTTACTGTTCAGAATATGTCGACGTAAAGAGGATAGAAGAATTTTACATTGTGCATATAAATATTTTCAGATCCAATAAAAACGGGACACTCCTCCAGGCCTGTCCCGTTAGAGTTTCAAGCTGGTCGGTGATACGCAATAACGCAGCTGCTGCGATTCACAAGTCAGCAATATTGTTGTGATGCACAAAAAAAATGGATTAAATTTCCATGGTTTTTATATCAGCGTATGGATTGAGAATTTTCAGAAAAGTGATGCCTGAGTAAAAGAGACCTGTGCTCATTTTGAATCGTCACGTTTGGCATAACAAATCAGTAGGTACTCAAACATATCTGCAAAATGAGATGCACAAATTGTTTCCTGTGTAAATCGTTACAGATTCAGTATTTCTGATTCAGAAAGTCCTGTGTATCTGGCGATCAGTTTCGGATCCAATCCATCGGCTTTCATGCGCCGGGCGTCTTCAAAATGGGCATCCTTTCGGCCATCTTCTTTGCCGAGTCTGAATCCGTCTTCTTTGCCGAGTCTGAATCCGTCTTCTTTACCAAGCCTGAATCCGTCTTCTTTTCCGCGATTGAAGCCTTTTTCTTCGCCGCGTTTGAAGCCTTTTGTTTCTGCGAGGGACATTCTGAAGGCTTCTTCCCGTTTGGCATCCTGGTCCATTTGATAGCGTCTGACCAACAGCGGATCATTGATGGCGATATTATATTGTTTTGCGAAGTTCAGCATTCCATCAGTCATGGCTGCCAGTTCCTCCATTTCTTCACTGCTTTTATATCCCTGATCCAGCAAGTACAGCCAGGTCAGGAACAGGTTATCCTTCACCGACGCCAGCGTTTTATGATTCTTCCGAAAAGCCGGCATCTGAATATGATACATTTTGAAAACATCTGTTGCCTGTTCTTCACGGGCATTTTCATAGACCATGATGACAGGTTCGACCACATTTTGATGATCTTCCCGGATGTAAAAGTCCACGATGTTGATGACGCGTACCGGCGGCATTTTGTCATAAGTCAGCCCGGATTCGAATTCATTCGTCACCAGTTTGCCGCCATAAAAGAAAGATCGCTCGTTGACATAGTCTTTTTCGATCTGTACTTCGATGTCAAAAATGCGTCCGGATTTTGCGCGTACCCGCACATCCAGCCGTCCGTACTTCTGCCCGACACTTTCAGAAATCAGCGGATATTCGCTCATCATGCTGATGATTTCTTCGATGGGTTCCTCTCCGACATGTACTAAGATTGCATTCAGAAATTCCAGCATCGCCTGTCCGGATTTTTCCTCGCTTTGAAAGATACAGGAAAACACCAGATTGTTCAGCGGGCTCAATCGAATGACTTTTTTGTCTTCCACAGATTCTGTCTCCCTTTACTATTTAAAGGATACCATTAATTACCTGCAATTTCAAGAATCTTTTTTTCTATTTTTAGATCTGTTAAAGTGTTTAGGACATGGAACTGTTTGCGGGTATGTATCCGTCTCATGAAGATGGATGAGTGACGTACAAAAAAGAACCGGCTCTGAGAGGAACAGATTTTATCTGTATTGGACTCAGAGCCGGATCTGCGCCTGGCATCTGCTTTGTTAATTATACTTTGCGGTGGATTTTTTCCCG
Source organism: Anaerolineaceae bacterium (assembly GCA_017417055.1). Taxonomy (GTDB): domain Bacteria; phylum Chloroflexota; class Anaerolineae; order Anaerolineales; family Anaerolineaceae; genus Flexilinea. Next base: position 9,003 of record JAFPZX010000196.1, on the reverse strand, counting down.
TTTGCGGCGGGTGTTGACCACGACGTAGGTCATCATGATGATGGTGATGGCGTACGGGATGATGGACGTCAGGTCGGAGCTGATATAGGCCTGGAGGCGCAGCCCGATGGCATCAAAGAATCCGAACATCAGCGCGGCCAGGTAGGCTTTGGCCGGGTTGGATGCAGCGAAGATCACGCAGGCGAAAGCGATATAGCCGCGGGAGTTGCTCATCTTTTCCGCGAAGGTCCCGTTCAGGTACCCAAGGGAAAGGTGGGCTCCGGCGATGCAGCACAGAACGCCGCAGAGGATGGATGCAGTCCATTTCATCTTATCCGGGGAGATCCCCGCGGTGCGCAGGGTTTCCGGTTTTTCACCGGCAGCCCGCAGCCAAAAGCCCTGCGGTGTGCGGTAAATGTAGAAGAAAAAGCCGAGCACCAGCAGCCAGGTGAGATAGACAAACAGTGAATGTCCATTGAGGATCGGTCCCAATACCGGAACCTTGTCGAACCCCGGAATGGAGATATTCGGCAGGGAAGGATAGCCCTTCGCGCCCTGCGTCCCGAAAATGGAGCGGGAGAGGAATGATGTGAGCCCGACGGCGAAAGTGTTGAGGGCGGTCCCGATGATGAATTCGTCCGATTTGAACTTGACCACGAACAGACCGAAAAACAGTCCGACCAGAACACCGACCAGAATCGCCAGACCCAGACCGGCCCAGGTGGAGCCGAAAATCGAACTGCCGAGCACCCCAAAGAAAGCCCCCATCAGAATCATGCCGTCCATCCCGATGTTCATAATACCGGCGTGCTGTGTCAGAGCGCCGCCGATCGCCGCGATGGCAACCGGTGTGGCTCGCCGCAGCATTTCATTGAACAGCCCGGTGGAAAATACCGTGTTGAAAAGGAGACCGAAATCGTCCATTACTTGCCTCCTTCCATGCGGGCAATGGCAGCCTGTCTGGCTCTGCGTGCCTGCAGTGATTTTTGAATCGACTCGGATATGCCCTTTTCAGCGGCCATAAAGAAAATGATGACCGTCTGCATGATGAGGTAAATCTGCGAGGGAACCCCGATGAGCTCGATCCCCTGGGCGCCAATCTTCAGAATAGCGAAGAACAGGGAGAGGAAGATGGTCGTCACCGGATTGTACTGCGAGATCATTGCGACCGTCAAACCCTCAAAATAATAATCATTGGAAATGGACGCGCGGTAGAGGTGCTCCACTCCGTAAACCCGGAACATGCCGACCAGACCGCACATCATCCCGGAAACGACCATGCCCAGAATGACGATCTTATCGGTTTTGAGCCCGGAGAAAAAGGCGAAGCGCGGGTTGGACCCGGTAATGCGCATCTCGTATCCGGTGGCGGTTTTCTGCATCACGTACCAGACCGCGAATGCGATGATGGCTGCCGCGATGATGGCGGTGGTGAGGTTGGAACGGGGGATCAGGTTCCCGAACCAATATTCCGCATTCAGCCGTCCGGTTGCCGCGACCATGTTTTTGTTGGCATTTTTCCAGGGGCCTTTGGCGAGATATTGACAGAGGAATGCCGCGATGGAGTTCATCATGATGGTGGTAATGACCTCATCGACCTTCTGCTTGACCTTCAGCCAGCCCGGGATGAACGCGTAAAAACCGCCCGCCGTCATCGCAGCCAACGCCGCCAGTGGAATAACGATCCAGGCTGTTTTGCCTTCAAGCCAGATGCCGACCTGACAGGCAAAGATAGCGCCGAGCAGCAGCTGCCCTTCGCCGCCCACGTTGAAAATACCGACACGGGCGCCGAGCACACAGGCCAGACCGCAGATGCACAGCACCATTGCGTATTCCAAAAAGTCACCGACATGGCGCAGGGAGTCAAATGCCCCGTTCCACATCGCTTTGTATGTGGAAATCGGGTCATAACCGGCAATTGCCAAAATCACCGCGCAGATCAAAAAAGCGAGCAGAACGCTGAGCATCAGCGAGCCGATATAGCGCAGGTTCAGCTTTGCGGCAAGCTCCTTCCAAAAACTGTTGTTTTTCTTATCCATGCGCTGCCTCCGTTTCGCGTTTTCCGGTCATATAATAACCGATTTCTTCTTTGGTGATCTCCGACGCTTTGAATTCGCCGGTCACTTTGCCTTCGTACAGGGTAATGATGCGGTCGGAGAGGCGGAAAACCTCATCCAGATCCGCGGAACTGAGCAGGATGGCGGCGCCTTCGTTGCGTTCCTGAATGATGCGTTCATGAATGAATTCAATCGCGCCTACATCCACGCCGCGCGTTGGCTGAGAGATGATCAGCACCGGCGCTTCAAAGCTGAATTCGCGGGCAACGACCACTTTCTGCATGTTGCCGCCGGACATGGAGCCGACATTGACTTCGATTCCCGCACCGCGGATGTCAAATTTTTTGTAGGTTTCTTCCGCATATTTGCGGATTGCCTGGTTGTTCTGGGCAATCCCGAATTTGTTGAAGCGGGCCTCCCGCTGCTTGCCCATCAGCAGGTTGTCGCTGACAGAAGCATCGGCGCAGACGCCGGTGGAGATGCGGTCTTCCGGAATATGGGCAAGTCCCACCGCGCGGATCGTACCCGGGTCCATACCCTTGATGTCTTTCCCGCGGACGGAGACAGAGCCGCTTTCGATTTTGCGCATGCCCGTGATGGCTTCCAGCAGCTCGCTCTGTCCGTTTCCTTCTATGGCAGCAATGCCGAGGATCTCGCCGGAATGGACGGACAGGCTGACGCCGTCCACCGCAACCAGTCCGCGGTTGTCCCCGACAACCAGATTTTTTACCGAGATTTCCTCGCTGCCCGGCGTGCCGGTTTTTTCCAGATGTTCGTAGAGCACAGGGCGGCCGACCATCAGCGAAGCCAGTTTACGTTCGTCCATGTCTGAAGTTTTTTCTACCCCGACCAGTTTGCCCTTACGCATCACGCCAACGCGGTCGGAAATCTGCATGACTTCGTATAGTTTGTGCGTAATAATAATCACCGTCATGCCGTGTTCCCGGACGATCTTGCGGATCACGGCAAAGAGTTCGTCGGTTTCCTGCGGCGTCAGGACAGCGGTCGGTTCATCGAGGATCAGAATGTCTGCGCCGCGGTAGAGTGTTTTGAGAATTTCTACACGCTGCTGCAGTCCGACACTGATCTCCTGAACCACGGCGGAGGGATCCACGTTCAGACCGTAGGTTTCGATGAGTTTTTGGGTTTCCTTTTCGGCTGCTTTGTTGTCAAAAAACACGCCGTATTTTTTCGGTTCGCGGCTGAGCACGATGTTCTGCGCGACGGTGAAGGATGGAACAAGCATAAAATGCTGGTGGACCATTCCGACGCCATTGGCAATCGCCACACCGGGATCAAAATGCTCTACCTTGTTTCCCCGGATATATACATCTCCGTTGGTCGGTGTGTTGATGCCGTAGAGGATGTTCATCAGGGTACTTTTACCGGCGCCGTTTTCACCGACGAGCGCGAACACTTCCCCTTTCCGGATCTCCAGGGAGATGTCGTCGTTGGCCAAAACACCGGGAAATTCCATGCTGATATGTTCAAACCGGACTGCTATTTCAGGCAATGGGGACCTCCTTTTTTATTAGAAGATGAACATGAAAACAGGTTATGTTCCTTTGGTTGAAGGTGCACATGGGGACAGGCACGCTTGTGTTGGCTGCGCAGCACAAGGTGCCAGTCCCGCATGTGCTTCGTTTACAGAACAGCGGGACATTCGGATGAAGGTCCCGCTGTGAAAGTGTTGATTTATAAGAAAACACGTTTCAATGGAATGGTATCAGTTAGGCCTGATGAAAAACTGACCACTGATCACTGTCCACTGCCAACTATGAACGTGTTGTTTCCACAACGATTTCGCCGTCGATGATCTTCTGAGCGATATCGGCGATGGAATCTTTGACCTCATCCGGGACTTGCTGCGGCATGTCCGCGTCGCCATAGCCGATGCCGATGTAGCCGGTGGCCATGTCAGCGATCCAGGTGGTGCCCAGCTGAGAATCGTCGCCGTCAGCGAATTTGGAGACTGCGTCGAAAATGGAGTTGCCGACTTCCTTTTTCATGGAAGCGATAATGACATCCGGGGCGATATATTTCTGGTCGCTGTCAACGCCGATGGCATAGAATCCGCGTTCGGCACCGGCTTCGAAGATGCCGTCACCGGCTGCGGAAGCAATATTGAAGATCACATCCGCGCCTTTGTCGTTGAGGGCAATCGCACAGTCCTTGCCGAGGGCAGGATCGTCATAGCTGTTGGCGTAATTGACTTCCACGGAAATTTCTTTGCCGTTCTGGGAGCCGTAATATTCAGCACCCTGTTTGTAGCCGACGATGAAGTCATTGATGGTGTCAGCATCTTCACCGCCGACTGCGCCGACCACGCCGCTCTTGGAAACGGCAGCGGCGATGTAACCGGCCAGGAAGGAACCTTCATTCTGAGCATAGGTGATGTTCAGCAGGTTGTCGATCGGTTCATAAGTGGCGTTGTCGATCCAGATGAATTTGACTTCCGGATAGTCCGGGGCGATTTCTTCAATATTATAGAATTCCCAACCGACAGCAACGACCACATTGGCTTTTTCCGCGGCATTGCGGAGCTGGATATCATGGTTTTCATTGTTGCATTCGATGGTTACGCCGTCGATGCCCTTTTCTTCAATCAGGCGGTCCAGACCGGCTTTGGAGCTGTCATAGAAGGAGCGGTCACCGAAGGCACCGGCGACGACGAGCGCGACGGACAGGTCATCAGCCTGTGCGGAAACCACGGCCAGGGAGAGCAGCATCACTGCAGAGAGCAGAACAAGCATGAATTTTTTCATTTTTGTATACCTTTCTTTGTTTGAGTTTCTTTGATGAACCAGTGTTCAGTATTTATCATTATACCGTTACACCGTCTGAATTTCAAGGGTGGAATTTTATTAGGCAATAGGACACAGTAATAGTTATTGCTTGTCGTTATCTGGTGAAATAAATATCACTATTGACTGATGCCTGTTTTCTGTTATTATAGAAAAAGATAACTAATTTTTATAAATCCCTTGACAATGAAAGAAAAAACTGTAAAATATAGAATATTAGAATAAAAATATTAGGAAAGTATTACGAAAGGAGGAGCGAAGATGAACTCGGCAATGACTGAATTACTGCAAAGCGACGTACAATTGCAGCAGATGATAAAATATGGCGCATCCGGCGGGGATGAGAATCGTGGAATCTTGACGCAGATCAAAGCCGATGAGCTGCCGGACGAGCCGGTCAACGTGTTCAGCAACGCTCCTGCCGAATTTGAAGAACGCTCCCGCATGTTGTGGGACGATACGCAAAAGCTGTACTATCATGCCTGCAAAGCGAATCGGTTTTCCGAAAATTATCTGAAGTATTCGGAAGAAATGGAAAAAAGCATCCGGCAGATGGGTAGTGTCTGCATTACCAAAGCCGCACTGGAGCAAAAGGGGCTGGAATTCAAGAGCCTTACGGAACTGGGCGTTGAAGAACTGGTTCGCATGAGTTCTTATCATCTGCGCAAAGCTCACGCGGCGCTGGAAGGGATCTATAAAGACAACAGTCTGCTGGGACTCAGCTACCTGAAACAGGAGTTCCGCTGGGATGCGCTCATTAGCCGTCTGCTCTCCACCGAAGTCAAGATCCAAAAGATCAAAGACGGCAAACTGAACGCCGATGATCTGCTGAAACAGGATGAAAATTTCCGCGGTTCCCCGCGAACGAATGAAACCGGTGAGAGCGGTGTAACGCAGCGGGTGCAGGTCAATCCTTCTGCACTGCCAATCGACGGGGCCATGGCACGGAGAATGCTTTCTCTTGAGAAGGCAGAGCAAAAGCAGGTGGACGCAGTCCGGAAAGAAAAGTTCCGCAAAATCAGAGAGCTGGAAAAACTTGAACGGAAACTGGACCGTACGCCGGGAACTTACAAACCATCAATGATTGAGCTGACCAGAGAACAAAAGCGGCAGATCAACGAGAGCAATGCCGAATACCTACGCAAAGAGATCGCGGAGATGGAAGCGGCCGAAACGAAAGAGACCACAAAGCCGGCACCCCCGGAACCCAAGGAACTTGCTCCGGGAGAGATCAGCGAAGCGGAGGCGCGGAAAATCCTGATAGATGACGCGATGAAGCGGGGCGATCAGCAGTCACTGATGGAGATCCCTCTGGAAGACGCAGCAACGTTCTATCAACGCTGGCTGCGGTGGACTGAGAGTCTTCGGGAAAGAAATAGTTCTCCCCGGTCCGGTCCTTCCAATGAGAAACGGAAGTTGCTGCGGGAGAAGAGGAAGAAGAAAAAATAAGTTTCAGGTTTTAGGTTTTAGTGAGCCGAAATCGTTTGATTTCGGCTGTCCTCAGTTCAGATGGGGATAGTTTCGCGCTTCGCCTGGGAACTGTTATCTCGATTTTTCCGGAAGAGCGCTTATTCTTACGATGAATGGGAAAAATTCAAGGGAAATTGATTAATGGCAAATCCATGTTGAATGAGTTAATGCTAATAAAGCTTATTTAACGATATACCGTTTTGGATATATAATTATCGGTATAAATGAGATCGCTGAATTTGTGGAAAATAATCGGAAAGCAGCCGGATTGACTCAGAAAGAGTTTGCTCTTCGCTTCGGACTGGGCTGCGTTTTGTCCGGGATCCGGAACAGGGAAAAGAAACAGTGCGGATAGACAAGGTGAACAGGCCCTTGCTATGTTTGGCATGACAGCTGTTCCGGGAAAGGGATCAGGGGACCGTAATGACTTATAGTCAATCATTCGTTTATGTCTATGACCGATATGCCTGTTTGCTGGAGAAAAGAATATGGAATTTATTGATGGAAGATATATCAAATCATTGGCGAATCCGGGAGTGGTTTCACGGCAGCTGCTGAATCCGGAAAATTCCGCGAGCGAAAGAGTGACGATCACGGAAGTGTACCTGGAACCCGGTGCGGTCCAGCCGCGGCATGTCCATGAGTTCTCTGAGCAGATTTGGTATGCGCTGCAGGGAACGGGAAAACTGCTCCTGGCGGATGACAGGGAAAAGGAATTTACGGCTGGCGACGTGGTGCGCTTTGTCGAAAACGATGTTCATGGACTAAAAAATGATGGGGACGGGGAATTCGTTTATCTTTCGGTAACAGCTCCGCCAATCAATTTCAGCTATGCGTATCGGGAGAAAAGGGGATAGGGGATATGGATAAAGGCAATATAAATATCCGCCTCATGAATATAGAAGATTATGACAAGGTTTATGCCTTATGGATGTCCTGTAAAAACATGGGCTTTAATAATCTTGACGATTCCAGAGACGGGATCGAAAAATATCTGAAGCGGAATCCAGCTACCTGTTTTATTGCTGAGCAGGACGAGATCGTTGTGGCTGTCATTCTTTCCGGACATGACGGACGCAGGGGATTCATTCATCATATGGCTGTGGCGGAGAATCACCGGCGGCAGGGTATCGCGGAATTCCTGCTGGAACATGCGTTGTCCGCTTTGAAAGCGGAGGGTATCAACAAGGTGGCTCTGCTTGTTTTCAACCGGAACGAGGCGGGTAATGCCTTTTGGGAAGCACAGGGTTTTACTGCCCGGAATGATGTGACTTATCGGAATAAGGCCCTTGCTGAACTGGTCAGGATTGATACTTAGGAAAGCACTGAATAATTGTGGTTCGGGGACGGTTTTGGGCGAAGCGCAGAACTGTCCTCCTGTCATCACTGGAATTAATCAGCGTTATCTTAATGCAATTTATCATAATCGAAAGGGTATGACTATGAAACGGGAGCTTGGTATTGCACGATGCGGACTGGCATGTTGTTTATGTTCGGAAAATGTAAGCTGCAAGGGCTGCAAGCGGGACGGTTTTCTGGAACTTTCCTGGTGCAAAGACGCGGAGTGGTGCGAGAACCGTAAATGCGTGATCGCGAAGGGACTGAACGGCTGCTATGAATGCGAACCGGGCACGTGCCGGAAAGGACTTTACGCGGAAAAAATCAAGGCCCGTGCCTTTGCAGAATTCGCGCGTCGATATGGCATCGAAACCCTGCTTGACTGTCTGGAACGGAACGAACAGGCCGGGATCGTCTATCACCGTGAAGGGATCATGGGTGACTATGACGAGTTTGATGACCTGGAAGAACTGATAGGCTTTATCAAAATGGGAAAACAAAACAAATAAGAGGATAGGATTACTTTGCGCTTAGCGTGAAATTTTGATACTTTCAACTTTGCGTATTGCGGAGTAACCATCAGGGAGGAACATGCTGGATAGCAAAGGTTTTGATTTGTGGGCTGACGGATATGATAAAGCGGTCGGTGTTTCCGATGAAGAAAATGCTTATCCCTTTGCGGGTTACAAAGAAGTGTTGGAAACAATCTTCCAAATCGTGATGGAAAAACCGGGAGCGGTGGTGCTTGATATCGGTTTTGGCACCGGGACACTCACCGCAAAATTATATGAACAGGGCTGTGTTATTTACGGACAGGATTTTTCGTCGAAGATGATCGAGCTGGCGTCAGAGAAAATGCCGCATGCCCACCTGTATCAGGGCGATTTTACAAAAGGGCTGGCAGAGCCCTTGAAGTGCCGGACTTACGATTATATTATTGCGACTTATTCCCTGCATCATCTGACGGACGAATTGAAAAAGGTTTTTCTCAGCGATTTGCTTGGTCGCCTAAACCAGAACGGCAAGATCCTGATCGGTGACGTCGCTTTTGAAACCCGCGAAGCGCTGGACCAATGCCGGCAGCAGGCCGGTGATGAATGGGACGATGAGGAAATTTACTTTGTAGTAGATGAACTGAAACATTTTTTCCCGACACTGCAGTTTACAAAGATCTCCTATTGTGCGGGAATTTTGACACTGGCCGGATAAATCGAGATTTGTTGAATAAAGCTGTAAGTTAATCGTTATTAGTTGTAAGCTGTTTTGAGCGTCATAACTATCTTGGACTTATAACTTAAAACTTACAACTTATCGCAGCAAACTCTGTTTTTCTTGGATGTTTTATATGTTAGAAT
>JAFPZX010000195.1 GCA_017417055.1 Anaerolineaceae bacterium | reverse complement strand
TCATCCCATAGATATTATTGTTGAATACGATAACGGTGATTTCAATATTCCGGCGTGCAGCATGGATCAGGTGATTTCCGCCAATGGCAGTGCAATCGCCATCACCGGTAATAACAATTACTTCCAGCTCAGGACTGGCAAGTTTGATCCCTGTCGCAAATGGAATAGCTCTCCCGTGTGTTGTATGGATCGTATTAAAATCCAGATAGCCCGCCGCACGGGAGGAACAGCCGATCCCGGAAACAATAACCACTTTTTCCTGCCGGAGTTTCAGGTTGTCAATGGCAGCCGCGACATCACGCATCAAAATTCCGTTCCCGCACCCGGGACACCATATATGCGGAAGATGATCAATCCGCATGGTGCGAAAAACGAGATCACTGGTTTTTATCATGCTGTACCTCATTGATTTTTTGCAGGATTTCTTCCGGTCGTATCAATGTTCCGTCAATTTTACCGATAAAGCTGACCGTGACAGATCTTTCCGCGGCACGCTGAACTTCCAGCAGCATTTGCCCGTTATTGTGCTCAGCCACAATGATATGCTTCAACCGAGACAGATGGGGATACAGTTCCTTTTCCGGGAATGGCCAGACAGTGATTGGCCGGAACATGCCAGCCTTCACTCCATGCTTTCGGGCTTCAAAAATCGCTTCCTTTACCGCACGGGCAGTTCCACCGTAGCAGATAATGGCAATTTCAGCATCATTCATCAAAAATTCTTCTACCCGGACGATATCTTCATAGTTAGAGCTGATCTTGCTCATCAGCCGGTCCATCAGTTTTTTCGCAGCGGCGTGATCATTAGTTGGAAAACCGGATTCATCATGCAGCAATCCGGTTATGTTATACCTTTGACCTTCTCCGAACGGAAGCATACGCGGAACCCACTCACCTTCGTCTACATGATAACAGGTTTTGCTGATACCCTTCACATCGGAATGCGGCCGGTTGATTATTTCAAGAGTCTCTGCATCCGGAATTTCGACACCTTCTCTCATGTGTCCGACAATTTCATCCATCAGAAAAATAACCGGAGTACGGTATTTTTCTGACAGGTTGAAACAGCGAACCGCTTCATTATAAACTTCAGAAACAGTTGAAGGTGAAACAGCGATGGCCGGATGATCCCCGTGTGTTCCCCAACGAGACTGCATATAATCACCCTGGGAGGGTGATGTCGGCATCCCGGTTGAAGGACCGCAGCGCTGCACGTTAACAATCACACAGGGAATTTCTGCCAGAGCTGCGTAACCTATGTTTTCCTGCATCAAAGAAAAACCCGGTCCTGATGTTGCTGTCATGGCTTTCTTTCCTGCGACGGATGCACCGATTACTGCTGCGATGCTGGCAATTTCATCCTCCATCTGAATGAAAACACCCCGTTCACGCGGCAGACGAACTGCGCAAGTTTCTGCAATTTCTGTAGATGGGGTGATCGGATAGCCCGCAAAAAAACGCATTCCCGCTTTGAGAGCCCCTTCGACACAGGCTTCATTTCCCTGCATTAATACATTTTTTTTCATTATTTTCCTGAATCACTGATAAAAATTGCATAATCAGGGCATCGTTGCTCACAAAGTCCGCACAAAATGCATTGATTATTTTCTTTCAAAGAAACTTTCCCCTGAATTATTTCCAAAGCCTCTTTGGGGCAAAAGGCTGCGCAGATTCCGCAGCCTTTACACCAATCCGGGTTCAGTACAAGAATTTTCTCTATCAGCTTTTTTTCATAGTTACCGCATAGCATATAAGCTCCGACCAGCCCGGGAGTTTTTCAATATCATCACCAAATCAATATACAGGGGCTGAAATAATAATAAAAGAAAGTCTCTTCATTAGCGAGAATCTCGATAGAAATATCATTTACAGCACTGAAAACATTGAATTTGATCATGATTTTTCAATCGTCGATTTGAAACATCCGTTTCTAATCCCGGCAGACCCAACGTAAAGGAATATTAGCGGGTAATTAAGAAATTAATACGGATATTTTCCTTGTCATTTACTCCATTGTTCCTCTATTTTACACCTTTTTAGTGGAATTTTACAGTAAACAGGCGCAATACGCTTGTCAAACAGATAAGACCTTTTTTGCAATTGACCTGGTTCTTCTGGAAATTCGTCAGATTATAGGAGATCAGAGCGTTTCAGATCTATGTTTTCAACAGATTGATTCCAAACTCAGGGATATGATCTATGTCATATTTCCGGCGCATAACGGACATGATTCCTTCTACACCATTTCGACATGGATCAACAAAAACAAGGCTGAAACACGGAGCCGAATTTGTAGGAGCTTGCAACAGTCAATGTGATCCGGAATGGAAGCATAATCTGATGGCCGAATATTTTATTTCACATATAAGTATAGGAAGCGATGAATTCAATAAAGAAGTTGAAAATTATGTAAATGTTTTCTCTTCTATGATTGAAATCAGACAACCGTTGGAAATTATTACAGACGATTCTGATAATAAAAGAATTGAGAAAATAGAAAAAGGAAAAATTAATTAGAAAAAGTCCAAAAAAGACATGAGAATCTTGCTTATATGAAAGCTGATGGGGAAAATAACAGGTGATATGTTTCAAAAAAATGAAATCATGACCACCGGCTTTGCCGGTGGTCATGATAATAATAGTTACAGTTCAGAACGTGACTGAACTCAAAAATTTGTGTAATATGCACCATAAAAGGATCGATATAAAAGTTCCAGAAATAGTAACTATCAATTATCTTATTTATTTTTTAAAAACATTTGAAATTTATTTGGCAAACGAATTTTAGTATGATACAATAAATAATTAAGAATTTTAAGTATTGATGGGAAAACTAATTTAAATTAGAAGAAGTCTTTATAATCAGCAGGCTTGCCTATGGGAAATAATATTCAGGAAGCTACAATTATATCAAAAGAAAAGATTCTGCTCCCCTGGACTGTCGGTTTATATCAGAATATCGGTTCGCGGAAAGAGCAGCAAGATTCTTTTGGAAAAATTTACAGCATTTTCCATGAAAAGCCCGTATTACTTGCAATCCTTGCTGACGGGATGGGCGGAATGAAGGATGGCGCTCAGTTTTCCCGGATAACTGTGAATACGCATCTCGAAAAGTTTCATTCGGTCGTTGAAAAATACGAGAATCCGGTTAATGTGTTATTGACACTTGCTCATGAATCCAACCTTGAAGCCAACAAAATTTATAATCCCGATAAACCCGGCGGAACAACACTGATTTCCGCTATTTTTTATAAAAATTATATGACTTTCCTTTCGATTGGTGACAGTCGGATCAATTTAGTGCGCAATGGAAAAGCGCTGCAGCTCAATCGGGAGCATGTTTTTGGATCCGTTTTAGATGAAAGAGCCTGGATGGGTGTGATACCGCATGAGGACGCGGAGGGAAGTATACTTAGAGACAGACTGATTTCTTCAGTTGGAGAGCCGAAAATCCGTCGTTTGGATATAATCGAAAATCCTATCGAACTTTTGCCCGGGGATCGTATTGTCATGATGAGTGATGGCGTTTATCGGGCATTAACGGATGAGGAAATTATTAGTGATTTTTGCGAGTCACCGCAGAAGACAGCGGAAAAGATAATATCTCATGTGGCTGAAAAAGCAATAAAAGATCAGGATAACAATACTATTCTGATCGTCGAAAAGGAATGAAAGAGAGGCAAGTTGATACTACTAATTGCAGGAATAATATTAACGCTTTTGGGTGCTTCAATGCTCATATACCTGACGATCGGGACGGCTCAAAATCGGATGAATAAAGCCAAGCAGAATACGCAGACAGTCAATATTCCGGTTAATGCGAATGATTTATCTGGCAATACTGACGATTTGTCCGGTAAGACAATTGAAGTTGTAAGGGATGATGTATCTCCCGAAGATATGACTGTTTATCCTGATTTGAAAATTGGAAATGCACAGGATATCGGTGCAAGGGAAGAACAGCAGGATTCTTTCGGTATTTCAAATATTGACGATCAGGTTATATCTGAACGAGGAATTTTAGCTGTTGTTGCGGATGGCATGGGCGGTATGAGCAACGGATCGCAGTATTCAAGGCTTACAGTTCAAAGTGCTCTGCAGTCATTCAACACGGAAATGCCCGAAAAAGATGATGAAACTACTTTGCTGCGGGTTTTGAAGCGGGTAACAGATGCGGTTTCCAATACCGGGCTGGAAGGCGGAGGATCTACATTAATCGCTGCCTTAATCCATAATCAAATGCTGCATTTCATTTCTATTGGCGACAGCCGGATCTACCTGATGCGCAATGGCGGATTGATTCAACTGAATCGTGAACATGTTTACGGCAGAGAACTGGATGATATGGTTGCCAACGGGCTAAAGGACGCTGATGAGGCTGCCGCTGATCCGCAGCGGGCTGCCCTGACAAGTTATATCGGGATTCCTACGGAAATGAAAGTGGACCGGAATATCCGTCCGATCCCGCTTTATTCCGGTGATAAGATTATATTAATGTCTGATGGCGTTTATGGGTATATTCCGGAAGATGAAATGAAAGAGCTGCTTTTCAATGAACCGATGGCAGCGGCTGAGGCAATCAAAAATGCGATCCTTGCAAAACAATATCAGCACCAGGACAACATGACGATCGTGATTCTTGAAATATGAGAAAGGAATTTTGTATGAAGCGGATAATTCCTTTGCTGATGTGTATAATGATTTTACTGTCATCTGTTTCTCAGATACTGGCCGATTCATATGGTAATTACAAGGATATGACCAACAGTGTTGTCCGTGTCGTTGTGTTTTGGGATGTTACTCTAAAATATAAAGACGGTACTACCAGAAATTGCAGAGAGTGTACATGGGCAACCGGTTCAGGGTTTGCTGTCGGGAAAAAAGGTGATGATGTTACCTATTTTGTCACCAACCGGCATGTGGTGGAAGATGATTTGACCGGTACATCAGAAACCGGGATCGATGACAACTTACGAACATATACAGCCACATATAAATTGGCTGGCAGATACATTATGCTTGATGATAAAGGAACCAGATATCCGATTGAGGTCGTGACTGAAAATAAAGGCGGACCTGATCTGGCAATCATAAAGCTGAAAAAACCGATAGATTTAAAGATATCAAGTGTATTGAACCCATTTGATGATGCAACGAAACTAAAAGGTACCAGAGTCTGGTCGATTGGATATCCTGGTGCACAGGATGAAATATTGGACACAAATGATGAACAGGAAAGATTTAATTCATCTGTCGATCGAATGTCTGTTGGTTCAGGTGTATTCAGTGCAGTAATTGACGGGTCTGTCGCTTACGGCGGCGGAACGCTGATTCAAACAGATGTGACAATCAATCACGGAAATTCCGGCGGCCCGCTTGTGGATGAAAAAGGCGGTGTGCTTGGTGTTTGTACCTATGGCGTCACAGTGGACAAACAGGGAAATTACATCCAGGGGATGAATTTCGCTGTTTCTATCAATGAAGTGACGAAATTGCTCGATAAACACAAAATTCCATACCGCACGGTAAACAATAAAATTGCCGGTATTCCCATTTCGGTAAACATGATCATAATTCTTTTGGTCGCAGCGGGTGTTGTTTCTATACTGGTTTTGGTTTTTCTCAAGAACCCTTCTGCGCAGCAGCCTGAAAATAATCTGCAACAACAGCCTGATAATAATCCACCTGTTGTTAATCCTCCGGAACCTCCGGGAGGAGATCTGCCGCCAACGTTACCATTTAATCCGTCTGCACCGCCGCAGCCTTCAGCTTCTGACAGGTTTCTGTTAGGAATTTACGGGCCGCTTGCTGATCAACGATTCGGCGTGAATCCGAATGGCAGGATCGTTATTGGCAGAGATCCGGAAAGATGTAATATTGTGTTCCCTCCTTCAACTCCCGGTGTGAGCCGCGTTCATTGTGAAATCTTTTTTGAAAACGGTAAATCCATGATAAGGGATTTGAATTCAAGTAATGGTACTTATGTGAACGGAGTAAAATTGGAGCCTAATACCGCAGTTCGTTTGCACCGTGCGCTTCCGATTGATATCGGTTCAGATAAAAACAGATTTGCTCTGCAATAAAAAAGAGGAGATTTTTATGGCAAATTATAAGCAGTGTCCACAAGGACATTATTATGATCCGACGATCTATAGTGAATGTCCGTATTGTTCAGATGTCAGCAGGGGTGTTATGGCAAATTATAAGCAGTGTCCACAAGGACATTATTATGATCCGACGATCTATAGTGAATGTCCGTATTGTTCAGATGTCATCAGGGGTGTTGCTTCAGCTCCGGGACTTGGTTCAAGTACGATTCCCGTGGAAATTTGGAATATTCAAGGTTCCGCTCCTTCCAATAATCAGGTTTCTGCTGGGCAGCAGATTCCTACTGCCAGGGTTATAGAAACCGTCTTACCCACAACACCACCACAGAATCAGATAGAAAAATCAGATATCGGTGGCGGACCCACAGTGCCTGCAAATATTATAAAAAAGAAAAAGAAAGAAAAACCGGTCGATGAAGATGATACAAAATTCGTCGTTGGCTGGCTGGTGGCAGTAGAAGGACCCTACCGTGGTCAGAGTTTTGAACTCCATAACGGATATTGTTTTGTCGGAAGAGAAAAAGGCGATATCGTATTGAATGAGGATAATCAGGTAACCTCGGAGAAAAATCTAAGCACGGTTTATGATTCTGACAACAACTGCTTTTATGTTGTTGGCGGCGAATCAAGAAATGTGGCGCATTTTAATGGAAAAGCGCTGCTTTCCGGAATGTCGAAAGAAATGAATGCTTATGACACCTTAAAGGTGGGGACAACGAAATTTATATTCGTTCCATTCTGCTGTGAAAAATTCAGCTGGAATGAAGCGGAATAAACTTATGTCGAAAAGCAGAAAAGGGGAATATATGAAAAAAGGCAGTAAATATTCATTTATCCTTCTGATTGCTGTGGTGTGCCTTGCTGTATTTGTAATTACAGCAGCAGCCCAGTCAAAAGGCCCTCAATTATTTAACTATCATACTACGGATGATAGTTTAGAAACGCTGATTTACGCAAAATCAGACGAACGGCTCACGAAATCCAACTTTACGCTGAAAATCGGTGATAAAGAATACGAACCAGATAGCTTAACAACGTATACTGACAGCGACTATGCCACATCCTGGATCGTTGTTATAGAATCAGCCAACAACTATAAGACACTTGAAAATGCTGTAAAAGCGTTGGTTGAACAAATTGTGTCGGGTATGTCCGGTTCCGATAATATGGCTGTTTATACAACATATGGCGATAAATACAGTTTCAATACAGACAAGAAAACGATCAATACCGTTGTCAGCGATACAATGCGGAAGATCTCAACCAATTCTTCTGATAAAAAGCTGTATGACGCGATTTATTCAGCTATTGATACATTAAAAACCGATGCATCTCTGAATGACCATAAATCCCTGGTTGTCATTTCTGAATGGGCAGATACGAACAGCTCTCACACCTTCAATGATGTGAAGAATGTTGCCGCGGATTTTAACGGCACGATTTACATGGTGGGATTGACGCAGCAGCTGCAGGGTAGAAAGGCGGATTTTGATTCCGCGCGTGTTCTTGCAGACAGCAATCTGTCCGGAGATGCCTATACAATGGATACGGTTGATGACGCAACCGGGAAAAGCATCGCAACTCAAATTCGTAATAATGAAGGCAGCTGCCGTATTCTTTCTACTCGTCTGGATAAAATAACAGAAGCCGGTGAGGGTGAACTTCCGATTAATGTTACCTTCCAGACCGGAAATATGCGGATCGATACGAATGCGTTATCCGTCAAAGCTGACGATTTGAAACCTGCGGCAGGAACTGAAAAAACTGTTCTTACACCTACTGTTAATGATGGCGAAACAAATAATGATGATAATAAAGAAGAGAAGGATAATAATCTGAAATATTATATTATCGGCGGTGCCGCGGCGGTTTTGATCATTGCGGCCATTATTATCCTGACCCGGAAAAAGAAACCCGCTGCACCTCCAACTCCTCCAACTCCTCCAACTCCTCCAACTCCTCCAACTCCTCCGACACCCCCCATTAAGGATGGTAAGACAAGAAAGGTTATCGGCGTAAATACAATGCCTGTTTCAAAAGTCACAATTACATTGACAAAAATTGATACAGGGGAAACCGTTAAAGGCGAGATCATGGATTCTTCCATTAAAGCCGGGCGCGAACAGAAACTTCGCCTTACCGGTGATTCGGGTATTTCCGGTTCTCACATGGAATTTATCTGGCAGAATGGTATTTTGTACGTACAAGATACAAAGTCTCTCAACGGTACATTTGTGAACAAGAAAAAAATTACAGGTGCCGTGCAGCTGCAGCAGAGTGATGTCATTCACGCGGGTTCTACTGATTACCGTGTGAATTGGAAATCCAATTCCTAAAAAAGCATAAATTATTTAAAGTTAGGGGACAGTATTTGCGCGAAGCGCAGAACTGTCCTCCTGACTTCAATGGGTTCCCGGCTGATAATACCGGACATATGCAAAATTCCAAACAGTTATTATTAATTCAGACAAGCAGAAACAAGGCTGTTTGTATGGAGTAATAATGGGGGTTTCGATGGGAAATTCTAACAATAAACAATTCGATATCTGTTATGGCTGTATGTACCCGCTTCCGGTCAAACAGCGGTATTGCCCAAATTGCGGCTATGATAACTCTGTCATACAAAATGGCTTTGATATTCTTTCCGAAGGGATGATCCTTCACGGGAGGTATCTTATAGGTAAGGTGATTGGCCGCGGCGGGTTTGGCGTGACTTATCTCGGGTTTGATTTACAAAATCGAAATAGATTAGCAATTAAAGAATATTTTCCTGTCGAAGTTTGTACCAGAGTGAATGTGTCCAGAGATGTCGCACCTGTAACCGGAGCGCAGCAGGATTATAAAAAAGGTATTGAAGGTTTTCAAAAAGAAGCGGATACACTGAGGCTATTCAACAGTCCCTATATTGTCCATGTTTTGGACTTTTTTTATGAACATGGCACTGCTTACATTGTGATGGAGTTCGTTTCCGGAAGAAACCTGACGGGAGAGATTGAAAAATCGGGCGGCAGAATGCCCTGGCAGCGTGTAATGAATTTAGTAAAACCGCTGATATTAGAATTAAACAACCTTCATAATAAAAATTTGATCCATCGTGATATAAAGCCTGATAACCTTGTTGTCGTTCGGGATAGAGAAGAACTGGAACATATTGTTCTCCTGGATTTTGGTTCTGCTCGAAGTTATGCATCTGATTCATCGAAACGTTTTACTGCTTTGATCACGCCCGGATATGCACCAATAGAACAATACAGTAACGTAAGCAGACAGGGCCCATATACGGATGTTTATGCATTATGCTGTACCATTTATGCCGCTCTGGCTGGTGTAAAACCTCCCGCCGCAACGGAACGTCTTGACAGAAATTTGGATGTGCAGTCATTACAATCATTGGGCGTTGAGGTTCCCGAACAAATCGACAGAACACTGAAACATGGTATGTCTTTGAACAGTGGTGACCGACCTCAAACCATGATTGAATTATTTACTGGATTTTTTCCTGAAGATTCACCGATAGTGATTCAATCAGATCCGAATCAAAAGGATCCAAAGTCGATTCTCAGTGAAACAATTTCTGTGAATAGACAAAATAAAGGACTGCAAATCCCTCCTACGATGCCGGTAGTTTTACCGGACGGTTGGCAGACTCCGTATTATGAGGCTGCAAAGGAAGCTATGGTCTCTCATACGACAGAGGGATATCTGAAAGCGCTTGGTTTGCTGGAGCGGGTTCCGGGTTGGCGTTCAGCTGATACGCTTGCGGAAAAATGCCGGCAAAAATTAGCCGCTGCCGGTGTCGATTATCAGTGGTTTGATTCGGTTTACCGGGATGCTCAGCGTAAAATAGCAGAAGACAGTTATCCCGGATATATGGAAGCCGTGAAGCTTTTTGGTCAGATTCCGGGTTGGAGAGATGCTGATGAACTCAAGTCGAAATATCAGAATCTGATCACGCAGCGGAATCAAATCTATGAAAGCGGCAGAAAAATGATGGCACGGAATGATATTCAATCTTATCAGGAAGCTGTCAGCCAGTTTCAAAAGATTCCCGGGTGGCTGGATGCGAATGAGTTAACTGCGGAATGTCTGAATAACATCAAAAAACTTTCAGAAAAAAGCGGCAGGCAGGAAGTCCAACAACCGGAAAATCCTGAACCGGTTCCGCCGGATGGCAATACCGGACAGAACAACGGTAACAAATCCCGAAAGATTTGGATTGGTATAATTATTTTGCTGATAATTGTTATTCTAATTGCGGATTATTATTGGCGGAAAGAGAACAGTGTTATAAATTACCTGTATGATGAGGTTCTTTTGAAGATACTTTCTTCTTTCTCATAAAAGGATCACGCCCCGGCGTATTTATGGATAATGTAACTATTCAGCGTATGTGCAGCCGGGAGATTCGGACAGTCCCATCGGATCAAGAATGAGGCTAAAGGGACAGTCACGTTATTGAACTGTTACTAACAAGGAATGAGAAAATTAATAGGGGGATGTCGTGGAAATACTTGAATTATTCAAAAGCTGCATCAGAAAATATGTGAAATTTGACGGCAGAGCAAGACGAAAGGAATATTGGTATTTTGCTCTCTTCAATACGGTTGTAATGTCGATATTAGGATTACTTGCCGTTTTATTTGGAGCATCAGAATCCGGTGAAACTATCGCATCCATTTTCTTAGGATTGATAGTTCTTTATGATGTTTTTATTTTTCTTCCGTCCTTGGCAGTTACTGTCCGTCGTTTACATGATGTTGGGAAAAGCGGTGCCGCAATTTTCGTTTCATTGATTCCGGGAGTCGGAGAGGTCATATTGCTCATCTGGCTGATTGAGGACAGTGCTTACGGGACTAATCAATATGGTGAAAACCCGAAAAATCTGATGCCGGAATGGCAGCGCAATCTTAATCAGGGAAATACTCCGCAGGTACAACAAAATAAACCACAGGGGAATGTTCCGTTACCGAACAATCCTGTTCCCGGAAACAAACCGCAGATCAGTGCCAATCCGTATGGAAATCAATCTGCCCAGACATACCCGGTGAATAATTTATCTGTGGCGATCAATGCGGTTTGTGTAAGAGGGTCACTTGAGGGCAAGAGTGTTTCGGGCCCTTTTCTTTATATCGGCCGTGATCCGTCAAAATGTCAGATGGTATATCCGGACAATGAGCCGGGTGTCAGCCGGGTTCACTGTATGCTGCGCTTGAAGGGAAATACAATTGAACTGGTGGATATGAATTCGAGCAACGGAACATTTCTTATGAATGGATATCGACTTACGCCTAATGTACCGGTGGCATTAAGGAGCGGAGACAGTTTTTATATCGCTCTCCCGACAAATACGATCACAGTAAGAATTTCATGATTAAAAATATTGTGTAATGATTATACTAAGTCGAAGTGACCTGTTTTCGCGGCATCCGTATTGAGGCAACAGAACAGGCTGCGTTGACTTTTCTGAATTGGTATAATATTAATAACTATTCAGAATATACTCTTTCAGAGGATCCGGACAGTCCCTTCCGACTCGATACCGAGTCTCCGGTGACAGTCCCAATACTGAATAAAAACCAATATTATTTGAAAAATAAGGGGAATTGATATGACTGAGTACTTTGGACATCGTGGTTACAGCGGCAATTATCCGGAAAATACAATGCTGGCTTTTCAAAAAGCCATTGAGGTTGGCGCGGCAGGGATCGAGCTGGATGTGCAGTTCAGCAAGGATGGACAGTTGGTTGTGATCCATGATGAAACACTGGACCGGACGACGACCGGAAAAGGCTGGGTGAAGGATCAAACGCTCGCGGAGTTGAAATCACTGGATGCATCATACAAATTCACAGGCCAGTTTGGGTTTAACCCGATCCCGACATTGGATGAAGTTCTCGAATTCATGTCGGATAAAAATGCATTGACAAATATTGAACTTAAAACCGGTGTGTTTGAATATGAAGGAATCGAAGAAGCAGCTTTAGAATGTATCCGGAAACATAATGTTTCGGAAAAAGTGATCATATCGAGTTTCAACCATTATTCTGTATTGAAGATGCAGCGTTTAGCTCCTGATCTGAAATGCGGGCTGCTGACTGACTGTTGGCTGATCGAGGCAGGAAAATATGTACATAATCTGGGCGTTCCCTGTTATCACCCGAATTTCCACAATCTGACACCGGAGATTACAGCAGAAATAAAACAGTACGGACTGCAGATCAATACCTGGACAGTCAACACCCTTGAAGATTTCAAATATCTTGAAAGTCTCGGGGTAGATATCGCAATTGGGAATTACCCGGAGATCGCAGTGAAATAATGATAAATCCGGAGCAACGATGGAACTGAATTTTTGTTATGGCTGCATGGAACCGTTGGAACAGGGCGTGACGCTCTGTTCTCATTGCGGTTATGACAATTCTCAGGTCCAAAACCCGGATGATCTGCTGCCGGAAGGTTCAATTCTAAACGGAAAATATCTTATCGGAAAAGTGTTGGGACGCGGCGGTTTTGGCGTCACATATCTGGGATTGGAATTGAACCTTCTGATTAAGGTAGCCATTAAAGAGTATTTCCCTGTCGGAGTTGGTATCCGCTCTCCATATTCCCTCAAAGTTAAAACGGCTTCTTCTCTTTCCAATCCGGAAGATTTTCAAATCGGGCTTATGGAGTTTTTAAAAGAAGCACGAACGCTTGCTTCTTTTAATTCATCCTATTTTGTGCATGTCCGTGAATTTTTCAATGAAAACGGAACGGCTTATATTGTGATGGACTTTGTTGAGGGGATCGGTTTGGATAAAGAAATCGGTTCCTGCGGAAAGATGCCCTGGGAGCGGGTTTTGTCCTTAATGAAGCCGTTGATGCTTGAATTGGACAAAATGCATAAACTGGGTTTGATCCATCGGGATATAAAACCCGGAAATATCCGGATATCAAAAGATAAAAACACAGGAGAAGACCGCCTTATTCTGCTGGACTTTGGTTCCGCGCGTCATTTTGTTTCCCAAAATGTGACGAAAACGTATACCGCGATGATCACATCCGGATTTTCACCCCTTGAGCAATACAGTGAACGATCCAGACAGGGGCCTTATACGGATATTTATGCGGTCTCCGCTACGATCTATGCCGCTGTCACCGGGGTGGTTCCGCCTGCCGCAACGGACAGGGTCAGCGGTGAAATTGAAATAGAACCTTTCAGTTCTTTTGACGTGAATGTACCGGAAAAGATCGAAAAGGCTGTTTTCCATGGTTTGGCTGTAAAAGGGGCAGATCGTCCTCGTTCAATGAAGGAGCTTTATGATGAGTTGACAGAGGATGCTCCTGAAAATGAACCTGAACCTGAACATATCATATCGGATAATGTTCCGGAAAAGAAACCAACACCCGGTTCTAAAAAATTATGGATTTACGGATTAATTCTTGCAGTCTTAGCTATAGGATTGTTTTTTATCTTTAATGGAAAAACAAAAAATAATACTGCATTGCCTGCTGCGCAAACTTCCGGTTTGACTGAATTGGCAAATGATACGGAAAAGCAGAAAACCGCTGAGACAAGTATAAAAAACACACCGCTTCCGGGACAAATCCAAAGCTCTGAAAATAACAGAAGTCAATCGGATGAAATTTTCAAAGCGGAAACAGCGTCTATGGAGCAGACTGAAATTGCGGTGACAAAAACTCAGGATGCTGTATTGTCGGCGGAACAAACAAGTGCTGCCGGTACAAGTACACAGCAGACAGTATTCGCGGAACAAACAGGTACCGCCGCTGTAAGTACGCAGCAAGCCCTTTTGTTAGAAGAAGAAATTAAAATTGCTCAAACCGGGACTTTGGAGGCACTGGTCGCAGAACAGACGCAAATTGCCGGGACGAGTACGCAGCAGGCCGTGTTCGCGCAGCAGACGCAAATCGCCGGGACGAGTACGCAGCAGGCTGTGTTCGCGGAACAGACGCAAATCGCCGGGACGAGTACTCAGCAGGCCGTGTTCGCGGAACAGACGCAAATCGCCGGGACGAGTACGCAGCAGGCTGTGTTCGCGGAACAGACGCAAATCGCCGGGACGAGTACGCAGCAGGCCGTGTTCGCGCAGCAGACGCAAATCGCCGGGACGAGTACGCAGCAGGCTGTGTTCGCGGAACAGACGCAAATCGCCGGGACGAGTACGCAGCAGGCTGTATTCGCGGAACAGACGCAAATCGCCGGGACGAGTACACAGCAGGCCGTATTCGCGGAACAGACGCAAATCGCCGGGACGAGTACACAGCAGGCCGTGTTCGCGCAGCAGACGCAAATCGCCGGGACGAGTACGCAGCAGGCTGTGTTCGCGCAGCAGACGCAAATCGCCGGGACGAGTACGCAGCAGGCCGTGTTCGCGGAGCAGACAAAAAATGCGGAAGTGAGAACACAGGAAGCGATACGATTTGAACAAACCGAGATTGCCCGGGAAGAAACAATTACTGCCATGAAGGCCATGCAGACCCAAATTGCTGGGACGCAAAATGCAATTCACGAGCGCGAAACTGCTGATGTTGTTAATACTCAGCAAAGCGCTAATTATATGGCTATGACTGTTGTAGCAGAAAAACAAAATACGCTTGAGGCTTTGAATACAAAGGCAGCTGAACGAACTTCAACGCCGCTTCCCCCGAGAAATACACCGAAACCTGCTGTCACGAAAACTCCTGTACCTACCCAAAAACCTACAGCGACGCCGACCAGGTCAAAAGCAAGACCTTCTGTCGGGTCCTATGTCGTATTCGGTTCTTATGAACAGGATAACAATTGGTCAAATGGAAAAGAATCGATCCGCTGGAAGGTTCTTGCTGTTGAGGGGAACAAGGCTTTGCTTTTGAGTTCGTATATCCTTGACGCACAGCAATTCCACAATAATGGCGAAATCGGCGGCGGATGGGCTTCCTCTAAACTGCGCAGCTGGATGATGGATGATTTTTATAATGCGGCGTTTTCCTCTAATGAAAAAAAGGCGATTCTGACAACGGCGCAAAAAGCAACTTCCAAAGACACCGCTGATGATTATGATACAGTTTTTATCCTCAGCACAGACCAGGTGAAAAAATATCTGACAAAAACCTCTGACCGTCAATTTATGGCGACAACCTATGCAATCAGGGCACGAAAAGTTTTCAGAGGGGCTGACGGCTATTATAATTGGTGGACAAGGTCAAACCATATTGAAAGCGGAAGTTTTTGGAAAGATAAAATTGATATTGTCAGAAAATATGGTGAAATAGCGTATACCAATCCAACTGATGCGGATTGCGGCATTTTGCCTGCAGTTTGGATCGATATCAATCAATATATGAATTTATAATTGTCATGGAACCATTCAGAATAAGTCAATATGACCTGTTTCGTTGACATGAAATTACGTCTAAAAAAAAACAGATCGCTTTGCCCCGTATTTAACTCGGAAAAGAGAATTCGGATGATCAGGAAACTATTCAGAGAAAAATCTTTTTTATTGATAACTTTATTATTAACCACTTGTGCCTTTGGTTCCAGATTTATCTATTGCCATTGGGGATACCCGCTGAGGCTTCAGCCGGATGAACATGCCATTGTCGATAAGGCGATAGAAATGCTCAGCCGTCATTCCTGGGAAGCAGATCAATATAATCGTCCGGACCATTTTGAAATTAAATGCAATTCCATTATTTTTTCAATCCTTTCATGGGTGAAGTTCCATAAGCCTGCTTATGAGGCTTTCCCGGATTACACCACATTTTTTTATTTACGTGCGCGGTATTTCACTGCTGTTTTCGGAACTGCGCTTGTTCCCCTGGTCGGTGCACTTGCAGGATTGCTTACAGGATCCTTTGATAAGCGATATAAAAGAATTATTCAATTTTTCTCCATGTTTTTTACCGCGTTTCCGGAATTGTTTATAGAAAATTCCTCTTATGCGACACCGGATATTGTGCTGACCTTTTTTGTGACTTTATTCTCATTTTTCGCGGTCCTTTATCTGCAAAAGGGAAATAAAAAATATCTGTATTATTGTATGGTTATTATCGGGATCGGGATCACGATCAAATATCCCGCAGCGCTGCTCACTATTCCTTATGCGTGTATATTTTTGTATCGTGTTTTATTCTGTGAGAACAAGTCCAAAAAAAGCATTATTTTGATTCTCAAGTACGCATTTATCAGTCTTGGAGTGATATTTTTGACAATATTCATCATTGCTCCGAACCTTATCACTAATCTGGACGCTGTAATCAAAACGCTGCGAATGGAAGCAAGGGATTTTCATGTCGGGGCGGATGGATTAGATTTTTGGGGAAACCTGAAATTTTATTTTACTTTTATCGCTGCTGATCTTGGCTCGATCAGTATGTTTCCCTTTTTCATTGGCCTTGCTTATGTGTTTCGGAAAAGAGAACGGGAATTCCTGATATTTCTTGTTGGATTGATCTATTGGGTCTGTATGAGTGTCCTTAGTTTGCACTGGGTGCGATGGGGAATTCCAATGTTTATTTTTTATAACATTCTGACTGCGTTTGGGATCGGTGCGGCTTTTCTGTATGCTGACCGGTTTAATTCTGCTCATAAAGGTGTTTGTATCGCGGGAAAATGCTTTATGATTCTCTTATCAGGTCTTTTGATTGTCAACATCGGGCTTGGTGCACTTGCGAAAGTAAAGTATAGTACGATTCCCGATACGCGATACATCACGCAGACGGAAATACCGGAACGTGGAATAACCGCGGAAAACAGCGCATTTGAGTCATATACGCCATTTGCCCCTAACGGAAGCGGGGCCAATGCAGCAATCGGAAATTTTCGATTTACAGATTCCGGTTTGAAAATTGATATCGGACATGCTCTGAAAAAATATTACGTCAGTACAAATTCCTATCGGGATCGTTATTTCGCTGAACCTGAAAAATATCCGGAGCAGGTAAAGCTTTATAACGCACTGGATGCACAATATAAACAAATATATTCCATAACAGCTGATGGAAATTTTTTTGTTGATGGCAATGTGTTCAGGAATATCCGCAAATCTCTGGATTATTTACGAGGACATCAAACTGGAATTGGCGTAGATATGACAGTTTACGCACTTGAACCTGATCCTGAGTATGTGTTAATTACCTCACCGGATGGAAAATATCTGACTGTTGATGACACACAGCTTGACCTGAATGGAATTTATCTCCCGACTCTTTCAGATGATTCTTTCCTTTGGGTTCGTTATGATCTGGAAGACAGCGAAAACAGCGCGATCCTTTCTTCCCGAAGTGGCTGGGCGGTGGAGGTTCCGAATTCGGATTTCACCGACGGTGTAGAGGTTCGTCTCTATCCGGCTCATGGTAATTTGCCGCAGCAGTGGAAAATAATTCCTGATGGAGAGTTTGTTTATTTTTTGTGCGGTGAGCAGATGGCTCTGACACGGCAGGGAAACAAAATTGTTATTGAGACCTTCGCATCCGCGCAGGATCAACAGTGGATCCTGCGCAGGCATTACATTAAATAAAGAAAAAGCTGATTAATTTCCCATAAAGGCAAGCGGACAGTTCTGCGCTTCGCGCAAAACCATCCCCGAAACTCAATAAATCACCGTAATGGGTTCAAGGTTTGTAATTGGCAGGTTTTGTGAGTCCATACATCAGCTGCCAGAATAATTCATCATCAGTCAGTTCAAAAATATGCCAGGTGTCGTAAATCTGGTATTCGAGGTTATTCAGATTCAGGCTGATCCAATAATACTCACCATTCGCAAATTCCATACTGAGTCCGTTGTAATTATCCGTGACAAAAGTGTTTGTTTCTTCGCGGATTCGGACCTGCGTGAAAGCATCGATAAACTCTGCTATTTCCTCGGGTGATTCCAGCAGCGCTTCGTCACGGGCTCCACCCCGGTCGATCCATAATTTGATGACGATTGGCGGCTCTTCTTTTATGTTTTCCAGATTTTTGTTGTTCAGTACCTGAAAGACAAGGTCGCCTGCCTTGGGTACATAAATCGGCGGCAATTCTTCCTCGGAAAGTGCCGATATCACTTCTACACTGATATCAGCCGGTTTCTTTTCGGCTTTAAATTGTCCTCCGCGGAAGTGAGACACAGTCTTTCCCGGAGCCAGCGGTGTATCCTGCCCGTTGAAGGTTCCGTATGCTGTCTGCATTTCTTCACCGTATTTATCAAGAAAACGCAGACGGTATTGGATTTCCATGATGCCGACATCGCTGTTGTTTTGCAGCTCGGTATCGATATGGAAAATAACGCTGCCGGTTTTGTCATTCAGTTTATATTCCACATTGGTGACATTCGCGCCAATTTGACCGGCAAGCCCATTTTGTGCCGAAACATTGCAGACCAGGTGTAGACTAATGGTTATTATCATGATCAAAAGAATGATTCGCGATTTCATGTTGACTCCTTCCTTATGCTTTTTCCGATTATCATGACTTTTATTAATCATACGCTGAAATTTACTAAAAAGATTCAGTAATTTTTATTGACTTATGCTAATCTATTGTAAAATTGTTTAATAGGTAAGTACATGTGAAATGGTGCTCCGCTGCAGATATATTAATATCATTCTTGCTGTTTAGGAGATCTGCTCTGCAAGCCTGCATAATTCTCATCATGAAAGGAATTGATCGAATATGAAATTGAAAATATCTGTATTATTGTTATTGGTTTTTGTTTGTTCCATTCTCCCTGTTTTAGCTCAGAATACTGATACGATTGAGATGGTAACCTATCTCGACGGACTTGACCGGGAAGTCAACATCCCATCTGAGGTCACTTCCGTCGTGACACTTGCGCCTTCATTGACCGAAACGCTGTATTTTCTGGATGCGGAAAGCCTCATCAAAGCAGTCGATATTAATTCGGATTATCCGGAATCTGTGTCGGAACTAGATAAAGTCACCTCGTGGGATACAGGTGTCAACTATGAAATGCTGCTTTCTTTGGATCCGGATGTGGTCTTTGCTTCGGAAATGACTTCTCTGGATGAAATCAGCAATATGGAAGACCTTGGCCTAATGGTTTATTGTGTAAAGAACCCCGCTGATTTTTCCGAACTGTTTGAATCAATTTTGACGATTGGCGTCATTATCGGACGGGAAAAAGAAGCTGTCAGCCTTGTTGAAAACCTGGAAGAACGGCTGAATGCTGTGGAAAAAGCGATGGATGGATGTGAAGACCGGGTGTTGGTTTTTTATGAATTGGACGCTACGGATCCGACAAAACCCTGGACTGCCGGAAAGGGAACCTTTATCTCCGATATAATCGATCTTTCTTGCGGAGTGAATCTGGGAGATTCTTTGAGTGGTGAATGGATCCAAATCAGTCTGGAAGCGCTGATCCGGTCCGATCCGGCTGTTATTCTACTGGGAGATGCCAAGTACGGGAATCTGCCGGAAGCGGTTGCTGCCCGAACCGGTTGGGAAAATATTGCCGCTGTGAAAGACGGAAAACTGTATGAATTCGATGACAATCTCGTATCTCGCCCGGGTCCCCGCCTGGTGGAAGGCCTGGAAGTGATTGCGCATCTGCTCCATCCGGAACGGTTCACGGAGAATTAGGAGTTAGGAATTAGGAGTTAGGAGTGTGAAGAGTGAAGTGTGAAGAAAGATTTTAGAAATCACAGACTGGCAGTTCTATCCCCCCTCACACCTCACTCTTTACTTCTTATTTCTTACTTCTTACTTCCCTTTCCCCGGTATTACGATAATTCCTTCGGTAGGATCGTGAAGGACGCGGACAGGAATCTCGTAAACTTCAGAAAGCAGATCTTCGCGCAAAACTTCCGAGGGACTGCCGATCGCGGTAATTCTGCCTTTATCCAGGATCGCGATGCGGTCGGCAAAGCGGGCAGCCAGGTTTAAATCATGAATAATAAATATGGCTGCGATCCCTTCGGTGCGGCAGATTCCCTGTTCCAATTCCAACAATGTTACCTGAAAATGAATATCCAATGAGCTGGTAGGTTCATCCAGTATCATGACCGGAGCGTTTTGAGCCAGTGCCCGCGCAAGAACCACCCGCTGCTGCTCTCCACCGGAAAGGGTTGAAACTTCTTTTTCGCTGAGTTTTTCAAGTCCCGTGACCTGAACTGCCCGTTCAATAATTTTCTGGTCATCGGCACTGAGTTTTCCGTACCAGTTCAGATAAGGCGTGCGTCCATGGCTGACCGTTTCGAACACAGTGTAGCCCGCAGGAAGCGAAGCTGCCTGTGGGACGACAGAGATCAGCCGGGCTCTCTCGCGCACGTTCATCAGAGAAAGATCATCTCCGTTATATGTAATTCTTCCGTTCCGCAATGGCAGCAGTCCGGTCAAGCCGCGAATGAGCGTTGTTTTACCGGCTCCGTTTTTCCCGATAAGCGCAAGCATCTCGGATTCCCGGATCTCCATGGAAAGATCATGAAGAATATCCGGATGTGTTCCATAACCGAGGGTAACGTGATCAAGTTCCAGCATATCTATACCTTAGCCTGGTTGGAGCGGTTGAGAATCCAGAGGAAAAACGGCGCCCCGGTAACAGCAGTAATGACGCCGACGGAAATTTCCTGCGGAGCCAGCAGAATACGTGCTAAAATGTCCGACAGGGAAAGCATCAAAGCGCCGCCTGCAGTTGAGAGCGGAATCAGATGACGGTAATCATTCCCACACAAGATTCTCAGTAAATGCGGAACGATCAGTCCGACGAAACCGATTACACCGGTACAGGCGATGGCCGCGGATGTGGTCAGCGTGGCATAAATGATGAGCCGAATACGGACTTTATTCACCGGGATTCCCAGCTGGATTGCCTGATCTTCTCCGAATTGCAGAATGTTCAGCGGATAAGCATAACGGAGCTGTCCAAAAATTCCGATAAGAATCAGCGGTGCGGTAAACAGTATCCGATCCCATCCCGCGATCCCTCCTCCGCCAAGCATCCAGGAAAAAGAACGCTTGATTTCCAGCCCGCTGACAAGGATCCACATGGAACTCAGAGCGGAAGCGAGGGCATTTACCGCTGTACCGGCTAAAAGCAGTCCGGTGATGTTCAGATATCCGCCCATCCGCCCAAGATTAAAAACCAGAAAAACGGTGATTATGGCAAAAACAAAGGCAAACAGTGGTACCATAAAAGCGGAAAGTTTGCTGTACTGCCAGGGAATCGACATGGCGATGATCGCACCGAGACCAGCTCCTGATGATACACCGATCAGATATGGGTCGGCGAGCGGATTGCGGAAAAGTCCCTGGTAACAGGCACCGCTGCCTGCAAGCGCCGCCCCGGCGAGGCACATCATTACCATACGCGGGATACGCAGCATGAACAAAATAGTATCAGTGCTGCGCAGATTTAAAGGAATTGGGCGGTTTGTGACCCGTGCGATGATCACAGCCGCGAAATCTTTGATCGATATGGAGACGCTTCCGAAGAGAATGCCTGTAAGGAAAACCACAGACAAAACAAGTAAGAGAAGAGTAGCGAATGGTTTCGTTGTCTTTTTCATTTCTGCGTAAATTATACCGCGTTAATTTGATTTGTAATTGGGACATTCAGGGACGGTTCTCAAGTGTCCCAATTTTTGTGGATTTAAAGTACACGAGGTATGATCTGATGCTGCCGCGAAGCCGGCACAGCAGGACTGCACGTTGTGCGATCTCATAAATATAAAGGAGGCTGAAATATGAATTTACCGACAATACCGAATATCAACGAAGAAATAAGAATACAAGCCGCGGAACGTCAGATTCAATTGACCAAACCGACAGGTTCCATGGGAAGATTGGAAGAACTTTCCATTGACATCGCCGGAATGACTGGCGTGATCGCGCCTGAGTTAAAAAAGAGGTCTGTTTTCCTGATGGCTGCCGACCACGGAATCGCCCGGGAAGGTGTGAGTCCGTATCCCACAGAAGTAACACCGCAAATGGTGATGAATTTCCTGAACCACGGAGCCGCGATTAACGTGCTGACGAAACAATCACGCAGTGATGTAGTGATCGTGGATATTGGTGTAAATTACGATTTTCCGGATCTTCCGGGTTTAATCAGGCGCAAAGTTGCGAAGGGAACTGCTAATATGCTGCATAAAGAAGCTATGACGATTGATCAAGCGGAAGAAGCTATTCAAATCGGAATGGACGTGCTCAACCAAGCCGCGGACAATGGACTGCAGATGGCGGCCACCGGAGAGATGGGTATCGGAAACACCACGTCAGCAGCCGCAATTACCGCTGTTTTATGCGGAAAGCAGCCTGCTGAAGTAACCGGAAGAGGTACTGGTTTAGATGACGTGGGACTTGCCCGAAAAGTCGCTATTATCGAACAGGTTCTGAAAAACCGAAAACCAGATGTGAATGATCCGATGGATATTTTATGCAAAATCGGCGGATTGGAAATTGCCGGCATGGCCGGTGTGACCATTGCTGCCGCCTCAAGACGGATCCCGCTGGTGATGGATGGGCTGATCTCAACGGCTGCTGCTGCCCTGGCTGACACTTTGGTTCCCGGTGTGCGGAATTATCTGATTGCCGGTCATCGTTCCCCGGAAATCGGACATAAATATTTGCTGGAAAAACTGGGGAAATATCCCTTACTTCAGCTCGATATGCGTGTAGGCGAAGGAACCGGGGCTGCCCTGGCCTTTCAATTGGTTGATGCGGCTAATAACATCCTGCGTGATATGGCGACCTTCGAATCCGCCGGCGTGAGTAATTGCTGAGGAGAATGCAGATTCATTGTGTCTGGGACGGTTACTCCGGAACCGTCCCCGTTTTTATCCCAGTTTCTGCTTTGTTCTATATCCCTACCACATTTTTAAACAAAAGTCAACGGACAACATTGCCCGTTTACTTTTTGAAATTCCTGTTGTAAACTCTTGTTATCAGTTAGGAGTGAGGAGTTAGGAGTTCCCTGACAACTAACCACTATCCACTGGACACTGGCTGCTGGCTACTGACTGCTAAAAAGGAAAAGGAGAAACGGCAATGAGCGAAATGGTCGAAAAAATGTCTGTTGGATCACCGGCTTTGGTAAAAACCGAAGCGGGACATCCGACACTTTATACCGACTATGAGTCCATTGACCAATCTCTGGACCGGGTACTGGAAAAGTATGAACGCGACAGAGCGGATTATTATAATACGCTTGGGGATGATCCCGAAATATTGAAAAAGACCAAACGCTGGCAGCGTTCCGCCAGGGAACTGGCCAGCTGGGCAGGAACCCTTTTCAATGCAGACGCGAAAAATCAGACAGATCGCAAAAGAGCTTTGGATATCTTTGACAGGATCGCCAAAGAAGCAATGATCCGTTTGAAAAATGTCAGCCGGTATGCAGACATCAGTGTTGAGTCAGCAAAAGAAAACGAAAAAGATTCCACACGGGATAAGATGGATAACGCTGAGTATGGTGCTTCCGCCTTTGCGCGCAATGCCATAGAAACGCAGCGCCGTTATATCGATCATTTCCAAAAAGGGGATAATTATATTTCGCCGCGGCAGGAACGGGAAATCGAAGCCTCCGCATATGTGGCAGAAATTCGTGAAAAGGTATTGCCGCGGGATCGTATGTATCTGCCGGGGCAGGTGATCCCGCCGCATCCGGTGCCGCTGACCGAACGGGTACCAAAGCGTCCGGATCCTTATGAATTGTACAAAAATCAGCCTGTGGAAGCTTACGAATACGACCGGGAAATCGACGAGCTGGTGCTCAAAAAAGGATATGTGAGCGAAGACGGACTGATCGATGACGAATCGGTGAAGTACGATCCGGTGAATGGGAAATGCACGATGAAGTATCGCGGCGGTGTACCGGTCACCTGGGACTACTGGAAAGCGAAGGACGCGTCGGATGTTCCGCAGCCGGGCAGCTGG
>JAFPZX010000194.1 GCA_017417055.1 Anaerolineaceae bacterium | reverse complement strand
TGCTGGAAAGAAAGCATGGGATGTTTGATTCCGGGGAATATGATTATCGTTTTGACGGAGCTGCAGGAGATGCGGAGGCGTTTTGTGAAGTTCTGAAAAGTGATTGGCGTGAAGGGCGCGGCTGTAATGAGTAATAAAGCGCTTGTCGTAATCGACATTCAGAACGACATTACGAAGCACTACAGGGATATCATCGACACAATTAACGCCGGCATTGACTGGGCAATGGATCGGGGAATGACGGTCATTTATATCAAACATCACAATCTGTCGCCCGGTACGCGGACATTCAAACCGGATACAAAGGGTGCTGAACTTGCCCCGGAGCTGCAGGTTGTGTCGGCCCATATCTTTGTAAAGACAAAGGCCAATGCGCTGACCAGCGGAGATTTCTCGGAGTACATCCAGGAAAACGGCATTGACGAGTTCTATATTGCCGGCGCGGATGCCACAGCCTGCGTGAAATCCACCTGCTTCAATATGACCAGGACAGGCTATACGGTGCATGTCATCTCCGATTGCGTGACGAGCTACGATCTGAAGAAGATGCCCGAGATGCTCTCCTATTACGCAGATAAGGGCTGCGAAGTCAGAACGCTGGCGGAGTACATGGAATCAAATTAAGCGGCATTAAGAAAAAGAACAAAAGGCTAATATATCGTAAAGCTTTGAATACGAATGGGCCAGCAACTCGTTGGATTTCTTTGTTGCTGCATAGAGCGATACCGGGTGGTCCACCGGGTCTTCAGTGGAAAACGGGACCTTGCTGTTTCCCCCATATACGGAAGAAGATGCATACACCAGATGTTCCACCGGGTAGTGCCGACAAGCTTCCAGAATGTTGAAAAAGCCGATCAGGTTAGACACGATATAAACATCCGGATGATCTATTGAGTATCGCACCCCGGCCTGGGCAGCAAGATTGACCACTACTGCAGGCCTATAATCATCGAAGAGCTGATCAACAAAAGCCTTATCTGCGATGGAACCTTTCATAAACAGGTGCCGCGGGCAGCGGTTTCAGCCGACTCGTTAATCAGCCGAAGACGATATTCCTTCAAGGCCGGATCATAATAATCGTTCATGTTGTCAAGGCTGATGATCAGACCAGAAGTCACTTCCTTTAATAGCCGCAGGACTAAATATGCTCCTATAAATCCAGGGCTACCGGTCACCAGAACCGTCTTTCCGTTCAGTTCAACTTTTTCTTTTGCCATGTTTAGTCCCTCTTGAACAAATCGCGGGTGTACACCTTATCCTGTACATCATCTAAAGCCGAATCGTACCGATTGGCGATGATGCCCCCGCACATCTTTTTGAACTTCTTCAAATCATTTACGACCCGAGACCCGAAGAACGTGCTGCCATTATTTAGGGTCGGCTCATAGATCACCACGATGACCCCTTTGGCCTTGATTCGCTTCATCACGCCCTGGATGGCGCTCTGCCGGAAGTTGTCGCTATTGCTCTTCATCGTCAGGCGATAAACACCGACCACGGTCTCCTTCTGCCGCGCTTCCTGATCGTTGCTGAAAGAGTCCGAAGCTGTATAGGTCCCGGCGATCTTCAGCACCTGGTCCGCGATATAATCCTTCCTGGTACGGTTGCTTTCTACAATCGCATGGACCAGATTCTGCGGGATGTCGCGATAATTCGCCAACAGCTGCTTGGTGTCCTTAGGCAGGCAGTATCCGCCATACCCGAATGAAGGATTGTTATAGTAATCTCCCACCCTAGGATCCAGACAAACGCCTTTGATGATGTGCGTTGCAAATCAATAACAAGCAGGAAGCAGTATATGGACTATTAATCAGATGCTACGGAAAAGGACATACATTTACATGGCCCCTTTTCGGTTAAGCACAACCCATACGGTCTTGAATAGAATATGGATATCGCGTTTGAGAGACCAGTTTTCAATGTATTCCCGATCCAGACGAACCACTGTGTCAAAGTCACGGATCTCGCTGCGTCCGCTGACCTGCCAAAGGCCGGTGATCCCCGGCTTTGTGGACATTCTGGAGCGATGGAAGGGCTCATAGCGGTGCCACTCGTCCACCGTGGGCGGGCGGGTTCCGACCAGGGAC
>JAFPZX010000193.1 GCA_017417055.1 Anaerolineaceae bacterium | reverse complement strand
TTCGTCAACTTTGCAAGCAGAAAGAAGAGCAACAAGTATGACTAAGATACTTGAACTTCCTACTTTGATGTAGCGCCGTATACGAGACCCGTACGTACGGTGCAATGGGAGGGAGGGCTTCAAAACCCTCTCTACCCTATTCTGTTTGTAACGATCCATTACTTAATCAAATTGACCTGTTTTCGGTGACATGGAATTGTTTCTGCAAAACAGGTCAATTTGTCTTATTCTGGATATAAACTGCCTTTTTTATATATAGAAAAAGCTATTAATTCAGTAATGTATCATAATTGACCAAAAAACTGTAAAAGCAAGTATAATGTATATAGGTTGGAATTGTAATTTTGAAAATCGCAATTCCATAAATTATTATCAGTTCCATAGAACTCACTTTTACCTGTTTAGGAGGATGGTGATGAGTAATACTAAGTTGTGGTTGGTCTTCGGCCTGATTTGCGGTCTCGCATCTCTGGGCGTTGGCCTTTATTACTTCTTCTGGGTGAAGAAGCAGGATGATGGCACTAACCGTTCTCGGGAAGTTGCCGGTTGGATTCGTGATGGCGCCCGCGCTTATCTGAAGAAGCTCTATTTTGCACTGATTCTTGTAGCCGGTGTTATGGCTGTTATTCTGGCTGTTGTTTATTCCATTGAAGGCCAGCGTGGAATTCCGACAGCGATTTGTTTCCTCTTTGGTGCTGCCTGCTCTGCGGTCGCAGGGTACCTGGGTATGGAAGTTGCAGTATTGGCGAACGTTCGCTCCGCTGTTGCAGCTTCTAAAGATCTGAACACTGCTTTCAACGTCGCTTTCAAAGCCGGTGCGGTTATGGGCTTCGCAGTCGTCGGTGTCGCTACCGTCGGTATGTGCCTGATTTACCTCATCAGCGGTGATGCACAGCTGGTTCTTGCTTACTCCCTGGGCTGCTCTTCCCTGGCACTGCTTGCGAAAGCCGGCGGTGGTATTTACACCAAGACCGCTGATATTGCAGCTGACCTGGTTGGTAAAGTTGAAGTCGGTATTCCGGAAGACGATCCCCGCAACCCGGCAGTTGTCGCTGATAATGTTGGTGATAACGTTGGTGATGTTGCTGGTATGGGCGCTGACATTTTTGACTCATACGTTGCTTCTGCAGTTGCCGC
Organism: Anaerolineaceae bacterium; assembly: GCA_017417055.1. Taxonomy (GTDB): domain Bacteria; phylum Chloroflexota; class Anaerolineae; order Anaerolineales; family Anaerolineaceae; genus Flexilinea. The sequence goes on along the minus strand of JAFPZX010000193.1, from coordinate 34,029 downwards.
TATGCTGCTCGGTGCTGCAATGGGTGCGGAAATTGCTCCGTTCTACACCGTCCTGCCGCTGCTGCTGTGCGCACTTGGTATCCTCGCTTCCCTCGTTGGTGTTTCCCAGGTGAAAGTCGGTAAAAACGGCAAACCTGGTAAAGCTCTGAACATGGGTACATACATCACATGCGGACTCTTTGTTGTCCTCATGGCAGTCGTAATTCTTCTGGTTCCCGAAGTCAATAATGGCCTGATCTGGGCAATTCTTGCCGGTACCGCTGTCGGTGTTGTGATCGGTCAGACCACTGAATTCTTCACTTCCGATGAATACAAACCGGTGCAAATCACTGCTGAATATTCCGGTTCCGGTGCCGCGATCACCATCATTTCCGGTATGAGCTATGGTTTGATTTCCATCGTTCCTTCCATCGTCGGTATCGTAGTTGCGATGATGGTTGCCTACTTCGTTGTGGGCGGCGGTGATATGGGCCTTTATGGCATCGCTATTTCCGCTGTTGGTATGCTGGCTACTTCCGGTATGATCGTTTCTTCCGATGCCTATGGCCCGATCGTTGATAACGCTCGTGGTATCGCTGAAATGTCCGGTATGGATGAAGAAGTTATTGACCGCGCTGATGTTCTGGACTCCGCAGGCAACACTGCGAAAGCCATTACCAAAGGCTTCTCCATCGCTGCTGCTGCTTTGACAGTACTTGGTTTGTTCGTAGCGTTTGTCAGTGAAATTAATGCGGCTATGGTTGCTGCCGGTAAGGGAAGCTTCGAAATTTCCAGCATTTCCCTGATGGATCCGATCGTTCTGGCCGGTATTTTCCTCGGTTCCATGTGCCCGCCGCTTTTCTCTGCACTGACCATGCTTTCCGTTACTCAGAACGCATTCAAGATGATCGAATACATCCGCGGCGTCTTCAAGAAGAACCCGAAGATTCTGGAAGGCAAAGCCACTCCGGATTACAGCGAATGTGTCGCTCTGGCTGCTGATGGCGCTTTGAAATCACTGGTTCTGCCTGCGATCATCGCGATTGTCTTCCCGCTTTGTGTTGGTTTCCTGCTCGGTCCTGCCGGTTTGACCGGTTTCCTGGGCGGCGCGATCATCACCGGTGTTCTCTTCGCTCTGTTCATGTCCAATGCAGGCGGTCTATGGGACAACTCCAAGAAATACGTGGAAGCCGGTAATTTCGGCGGTAAAGGCTCCGAAGCTCACAAGGCTGCTGTTATTGGTGACACCGTCGGTGATCCTTTCAAAGATACAGCCGGTCCGTCCCTGAACACCCTGATCACGGTTATGTCCCTGGTGGCTTCCACCTTCGCTCCTGTGATTGCTGTCTGGCATCTCTTCTAATCTGTTTTAGATTATCAATAAAAACAAAGTCCCGTGGAACTTCCCATGGGACTTTTTCGTATGTAAAGTATAATAAAAATGGAGATGGAGGGTATTATGAAAAAGAATATACGACTCACAGTTTTATTTATACTGATTATCACTCTGCTCTTAAGTGCCTGTCAAACGAAAAAGGCAAACCCTCAGGCACGGGAATCCGGCAGCAATTATATAGAGTATCCGGACTATGAGCTAATAGAAGAAGATATGATGATGGATATGGCATATGGCGCGGAGAATTCCGTGGCTGCTTATTCCAAGGCTGTACCCGTGTCCGAGAACAATGGTTCTGCTTCCACTCAGACCCGGATGATCCAAAAATCTGCCAATATCCAAATTCAGGTGATGGATCCTCTGGATGCCGCGGAAAAATTGATCACACTGACAGAACAGATGGGCGGGTTTGTGGTTTCTTCAACAAGCAGTCAGGAATATTACAGCGGGGATATTTATCTGCCGCGTGCAAATCTGACGATCCGGGTTCCCTCAGAACGTTTGATTGAGACACTTGAATTCATTGAAAACCTGACAAGCGATGCTTCGAAATATGTTTCCAATAAACGAGTTTATGGGGTTGATATTACTTCTGACTATGTCGACACCAGTTCACGGCTGACCAGTCTTGAAAAAACACGGGACAAATTATATGAGATTCTGGATACTGCTGAAAACGCAGAAGAAGCCCTGGATGTTTACAACAGAATTTCCGGCGTAGAATCAGATATAGAAGTTCTAAAGGGGCAGATCAAATATATGGAAGAAAGTGTCGCGCTTTCCTCAATTGATGTAACGATCAACTCTATCCGTCCCGCTCCGATCAGCACTGTTTCGAAATGGAGTCTTGGGGATGTGTTCAAAGACGCTTTTGAAAGTCTGCTGGATGCCTGTAAATCTGTTATCGAATTCCTGATTTATTTCGTTATAGTGATTGTTCCGATTATCATTCTCATCGCGATCCCGGTTGTGATTATTATCCTGGTCATCAGAAAGGTTATTCGCAATAAAAATAAGTCCAAAGTCAATGTACAAAAAAATGACGATACATTGGTGGATGTGAAAAGAGAATAACCATTTCTTGCACTGAATTGAGTTCATATTGGCAGTCCTGCGGTTCGGTTTGGTCGAACTGCGGGACTGTTTACTGTATGTATAGAAAGGTGTTTGTCCGCTTTCTGGAATTATGATTATTTTTTCACGGTTATAAGCATATTTCATCATTACATTCTCTTTTTTCGAAATAACCATGATAAAATATTTACTAACATTTATGAGAAAGAATGTTTATTGCAGCCTGACGGTTTTACTGGTCACGATTTTTTTGTTAGTGAATATTTTCTTACCTGTAAAAGCTGATGACGAAGAAGTGTATGCGGAGTATACGATTGAGGAAGGTGATTTTCTCTCAATCGTAGCTATGATGTTTAATACTACCGTAGATGATATTCTTTCTATCAATAATATCCCGGATGTTAACGCTATTTCAATTGGTACTCGGATCAAAATTCCTACACTTGCTGGGGTGGAAGGTTCTATCGCAACACGATATATCAACATCGGAGATACGCTGGATACGCTCAGCATACTTTCAGGAATGGAGCCGGCTAAACTCGGCGAAATCAATACGCTGGTTTCTCCAACGGAGTTGTATATCGGCTCACTGCTGACGACAATTTCCAATGACCGTGCTAACGCCATTACCGCTGTTTCTAATTTTGAAGCAGGGGATTCTTTGTTGGTGAAAAGCGTCGGACTTGGAATGTCGCCCGCAGTCCTTCAGAAAGTTAACAGGGCTGAAGGTGTATGGGATTTTTCCGATTCGCAGGTACTTTTCGGGAAAACCGCCGGTGATTCCGGTACTTTTGAAACACATTCTGTGGCTCCTTTCGTGGATGTGATCGAAATAAAACAACTCCCGCTGACGCAGGGTGAAACACATGTCGTCCATGTAAATGGTCAGAATATTGAAAATCTGAGTGGATCCGTTGGCAGTTATCCGCTGCATTTTTACCGTGACAATGACTCTGATGACTGGTATGCGATGCTCGGCATTGACGCAATGGAAGAAGTCGGGCTGGAACAGATCAATATAAAGGGCAACAGCCTGGATGGTGAATCTTTTGAGATGAATCAGCCGATTATCATCGCTGCAGGAATCTTCACAAATGAAGTCGTTGAAGGAGTTGATGCTTCAACATTAGAAGAGGAAACCAATGCGATTGATTCAAATACCGTACACAACCTGACGCAAACCTCTCCTGTCCGCACATGGGGCACGATGATGTCTTATCCTGTGGATGAGCCTTACTTCGTTTCCGGTTTTGGCAACCGGAGAACTTATAATAACGGTGTTTTTCATAATTATCATTCCGGTGTTGACTTTGGAGTGATGACAGCCAGTAATATTAATATTTACGCGGCTGCCGATGGAACTGTATTGTTCGCAGGCGAACTGCCGATTCATGGAAATTTTACTGTGATTGACCACGGTTGGGGGGTTTACACATCCTATTCTCATCAGTCACAGCTTCTGGTAACGGCTGGGCAGGAAGTAAAACGCGGGGAGACGATCGGGTTGATCGGTTCTACCGGACGCTCTGTCGGCCCGCATCTGCATTGGGAAGTGATCGTCAACTCTATTTATGTCAATCCGACAACCTGGCTGAGTACACAATTCCCCTAATAATTTCGGAAAAGGAAACTGATTATGAACACGCTTGATTGGTCTTCTGTAACAATTGATAATAATGACCTTGACCTGATTTACAATTTACTTCTGGAAAAGGAAACACCGATGACTCCGCTTCAGCTTGCGGAGGAATTGATTGATAATCGTATCAAGGCCTATAAAAAATCCGGGAAAGAAGAAGAAAAGCAAGATGACAAATATTATCGTCCCGGAAAAGTGTATGGTGCAGGGGATGAAATCGAATTTCCGCTGAATGATAACGCCAAAGGTGTTGTCAAAGAAGTTCGGGAAGGTGTCAATCCGGCTTTGGGAATTTTTTCTGTAATCACTGTCGAATTTCCTGACGGTACTGTAAAAGAGTTCGCGTCCGGTCTTTCGTCACACAAACTAAATAAGTTTAATTACAGTAATCCGGATGAAAATCTTTCCGACCCGAAATATGTTTATAAAAAGTTCGGGCGTAAGATTGGACGCAAGATAGCTTCAGTCCTTTCCGAAAATGAAGATCTTGTCCGTATCGGAAGTTTCTGGTTCCCTCAGGCTCTGCTGACAGAAGTGAATCCCGGTTATTTGAACCTGGCAGAGGCAGTGCTTGAAATGGAAGAAGGCCGTCCGCTGCATACGGAAGAGATCCTGGAACAGATCGAATATCCAATGGATTCCAATCCGGAACTTACCATTTTTTCTTTCAATTATGCCATGCAGAATGACAAACGGTTTGGAGAAGTGGGGCCTGTGAATGTGGTTCTTTGGACACTCAAGGAAATGCAGCCGGAAGACGTCCGCAAAACACCAATGACCCTGAAATTCAATGAAGATCTGCTTCGGTACGGTGCTGATCCTGATAATGAAGAAATACCGGTGATTGCGATTCAGGATGAACTGGAAAAAGAACAGCTCGTTGAACCACAGGAAATTGTGGATTCCTGCACCGTATGTATCTCTTATCCGCATTGGAAAGCCGGTACGCTGCCGCTGGTCGGAGCACTGCAAACGATTTTTCCCACTGCTAACGAGACTGATAATGTTGTCTTTAATTTTCGTGATAAAAAGACCGGTGAAACGTTTTTAGGGTGGGTGATTCTTTCCAAAAATTACGTATGCGGATTGAAGCCCTGGTACCGCGCGAACGGCATCATACCCGGCAGTATTTTCAAAGTCAACCGTACTGATGATTCTGGTGTGATCGAGCTGGAGTTGATTCCGCCGCGGTCCGGTAAAGATTGGATCCTTTCTTTCAATCTGGATGCGAAGAATCATTTCTCTTTTGTCACCAACCAGCATAAAGTCACTACACAATTTGACGAACGTATGGTTGTGTATGTGGAAAACTCCCCACAATTGGATACATTCTGGGAAGCGAATAATCGCAAAGAAGCTAACTTGATTCGGCAAATTGAACTGGTTTTCCGGGAGTTGGCAAAAGATAATCCGCAGGGTATCATTCATTTTAACGAAGTTTATGCAGGAATCAATATGCTGCGCCGGGTACCTCCGCGCTTGCTTTATGCAATTTTGCTGAAAGAAGAATCCATTCAACGGATCGATCAAATGTATTTTAAGTTAGTTGATAAGGATGAGGAAGAAAATGGCTGAGACGGAAAAGAAACCTGTTTATACGAAAGTAACGGTGGACACGCCTTTGTATATTGATTTTGATTTTTGGAAATCCAAAGAGCTGAACTGGCGATCTCTATTAGCCGGGTATCTTTGTGAGGATCATTATCAACAGTTTAAGGATGCCGGTGATGGCGTTGAGATTATCGATGTCGTTGATCCGGAAACAGGCGAAGTGTCACAAAAAGATATTCTGATCGATTGTCTTTTCTCTCATTGTGCCAAACAGAATGGTTTTGTACCGGAAAATGGTCCATTGACGGACAGCGTTTTTCGCGTATTATTATCACGGAACAATCAGCCGATGAGTTCTGCGGAGCTCGGTGAAATTATTAATAAGAATGCGAATACGATTCTCAAAACACTAACTTCGAGACCATATCGGGGAATCCGCCCGGTATAATTGAGCCTTTTGAGAAATTCATTGATATTATAAATAAAAGGGTCTGTCGCACATCTTTTTGATTTTGCGACAGTTTTTTTTGAACTGCCATCAAGAGCATATGCTTCGCCGTGTCCCTGCGAAGCATTCCCTTCCGATGGTTTTTCTATATGATTATATGCGACAGTCCCTTTTATTCCGAGATAAAAATTCTCCGTGTGTAAAGGATACTTATATTCCAGATTATTTGATAAAAAAGGCTGCGGTAAAGATTCCGCAGCCTTAGAATTTGAATTGAACAACGCCTTAGCGGACGGCAACCGGGTTATCTGGATCGAGTGACGGATCGAAGATGTGGAAGTTGGTCATATCCATGGTCATTTCGATTTCATCGCCGACCTTGTAGCGGCTGCGCGGGTCAACGCGGGCGACAAACTGAGTGTTGCCGTTGAGAGCATAAACGAAGATTTCGTTACCCATCAATTCGGTGACGTCAACCTTTGCCTTGATCGGGGCTTTAATGATGCCAGCCGGGCAGTAATCCGGGTTGTGGATGTTTTCCGGGCGGATACCGAAGATGATGTCCTTCATGTGCATACCCATGTAGGCCTTCTTGCGTTCTTCAGGAATCAAAGCGCAGAAGTCATCGTTGAAGACATAAGCTTTGTCGCCTTCAACCTTGATCTTGGCATTGAAGAAGTTCATAGAAGGAGAACCGATGAAGCCGGCAACGAACAGGTTGGCAGGATAATCGTAAAGTGTCTGAGGAGTATCCAGCTGCTGGACATAACCCTTGTTCATGACAGCAATGCGGTCAGCCATGGTCATAGCTTCGACCTGGTCATGGGTAACATAGATGAAGGTTGTCTGGACCTTCTGGTGCAGTTTGGAAATTTCAGAACGTGTCTGAACTCTCAGTTTTGCATCCAGGTTGGAAAGAGGTTCATCGAAGAGGAAGACCTGCGGGGTACGAACGATTGCACGACCGAGGGCAACACGCTGGCGCTGACCACCGGAAAGTTCGCGGGGACGGCGCTGAAGCAGACGTTCGAGGCCCAAGGATTCAGCTGCAGCTTTCACCTTGCGGTCGATTTCTTCTTTCGGTGTTTTGCGGAGCTTCAAACCGAAGGCCATGTTATCATACACGGTCATGTGCGGATAAAGAGCGTAGGACTGGAATACCATGGCAATGTCACGATCTTTCGGGGCAACATCGTTCACGACACGATCACCAATGCGGATTTCGCCTTCAGTGATTTCTTCCAGACCAGCCAGGCAGCGCAGAGCTGTTGATTTACCACAGCCGGATGGGCCAACCAAAACCAAAAATTCTTTATCTTTGATCGGAATATTGATGTCTTTCAAAACTTCAACATCGCCAAATCGTTTAACTACATGGTCATAAGTGACACTTGCCATAAAAAACAATCCTCCGTTTCGGTAGTGTATAGTGATTTCATTATAGCATCAATTCGGAATTGTGCAAAAGTAAAATACATATTATTCTCAACTTATTACAAATGTAATGTGAAACATATTACATATAGTATGCATGTATGAAAGAAGATAAATAAAAATGAAATGAAACTATTTTTAGTTGTTTTTATTGTTTTTGTTTTTGTTGTATTAAATGGTACAATAATTTGAATAAATCTAAACAGAACGTAACGCATCAAATACGACGTTTTGAAGTAGTTTTAACAACGCGAATTAAATTATACAAAATGGGTACGCTGCATGGTTCTATGCAGCACTAAATGATAAGCAAATGAATAACCTGAAACTGATTGTTTTTGATATTGACGGAACTCTGGCGGAAACGGATGATTATTATGTTGAAAAAGGCGTTTCGATTTGCCGAAAAGTGCTTCCTTTTGTTTCCCCGGAGCGAATGGGGAAAATTGTTCGCCCTGTGATTATGGCAGGAGAAACCGGACTTCATGGGTTTTACCGTCTGCTTGATATGGTTGGACTCGATACAATTATCAGCAAAGTCCACAGTAAATTTTCTGTAGGAAATGAATACAAATATAAAGAAGTCAAAGGAATGCGCAAAACGATACAATTGTTGAGCGAACATTATATCCTTGGGATTATTACTTCCGGTGGACGGGGCAGCACTGAGGCTTTTTTGAAAAAATATGATTTAGAGAAATATATCAAATATGTCGTTTCTTCGGAAGATTGTACATACATCAAGCCGCATCCAGCTCCGATGATAAAAATTATGGAAGAAGCCGGTGTCGAACCTGAAAATAGCATGCTTGTGGGTGATACGGTTTTTGATATTATCTGTGCAAAACGAGCCGGGGCTATTGCTGCCGCGGTAAAAAGTGGGTTTGATACGGAACGTTTTTTAAAATCACAGAAAGCGGATTTGTATCTGGATTCGGTGAATGATCTTCGTAAAATTCTTAAAACTAAAAAATAAAACTTAAAAATCTAAAAAATTGGAAGAGGGCAAAAACCTTAAAAAATTTAAAACATTTGGTATAATAAAGTTGTATTGCGCATACAATACAGCATTATTCATTTTGGAGCAGCACCTTGGCTTTTAACCCACTGAATTGGCTATTAGGATTATTCTCACTGGATATCGGTATTGATCTCGGTACCGCGAATACGCTTGTCTATGTCCGCGGGAAAGGAATCGTTATCAATGAGCCATCGTGGGTTGCTGTCGAAAAACGGACCAAACGCCCAGTCGCTATCGGTATGCAGGCAAAGGAAATGGTTGGACGAACCCCGGCGAACCTGAGCGTAATTCGTCCGCTGCGTGATGGCGTAATTTCCGAATTTGAGATCACACAGGCAATGCTCGGCTATTTTATCGGCAGAGCCCATCAGCAGTCTATCGCGCCATTCCCGCGGCCACGTGTTGTGATCGGAATTCCCTGCGGCGCTACGGATGTGGAGCGCAGAGCGGTCTATGATGCCGCTATGGCAGCTGGTGCCCGTGAAATTTATCTGATTGAAGAACCAAAGGCGACGGCAATTGGTATCGGATTACCGATCAATGAAATTCGCGGTACGATGGTGGTTGATATCGGCGGCGGCACAACGGAAGTCGCTATCCTTTCCCTGAATGAAATTGTTGTATTCCGATCCCTGCGTGTAGCGGGAGATGAGCTTGAACAGGATATTATTACCTACGTCCGTAACCGTTACAACCTGTTCATAGGGGAACGCATGGCTGAGCAGACGAAAATTTCTATTGCCTCGGCATTTCCGCTGCCAACAGAAAAAACGATGATCATTCGGGGGCGGAATCTCGTAACCGGTCTGCCGGAAGCGGTTGAAGTCTCTTCGGTTGAAATACGTGAAGCCATTTCCGGTTCGATCCAGGTGATGGTGGATACCATCAAAGACGCAATTGATGAAGCGCCTCCGGAACTGGTGGCGGACCTTATTGAAACTGGTATTTGCCTTTCCGGCGGCGGGGCACAGATCCTCGGTATGGCTGACCGTCTGAATGACGAACTTGGTATCAGAGTTTGGGTGGCTGATGACCCTATGACCAGTGTTGCCCGAGGCGCGGGAGCTATTTTGGAAAGTGAAGAAACACTGGAACAATTCCGTGCCAGTGTGGACCGTTTCAGCAATCCGAGATGATGCCGCTGACAAGTACGCAGAACTATGCGGAAACGTATTAATTTCAAAAACTGGAAAAAAATTGTATTAGTCCTTCTTGTATTGGGTATTGCATTTTTTGCTTTAAGCGGTTATATGGCAAAAGCGATCGACCGTGTGTTGGCGCCGGTTGTCCGAGCCCAGTCAACATTGATGGAAAGGCTGAACTTTATCATCAACTTGTTTTCGATTTCGCAGGATCAGGTCGCTCTGGCTGCGGAAAATGAAGAGCTGAAGAATCAGATCGCTGAATTGCAGAACCGTATTATTCAACTGCAGCAAAACTTGAATGAAGCGGATATTTTGTATGCACTGTTGGGGTTTGCACGCAGCAGCCCGGATGAACAGTATGTCCCGGCGAAAGTGATCGGGAAAGACCCCAGTCCGTTTTTAAAATATATTTTGATTGATCAGGGCAGTGATGCCGGAATCCGTTCGGGTATGCCTGTGGTAACCAACAAGGGGCTGGTCGGTCGTGTGGATGCGGTTACGGCTTCCGCTTCCCGTGTGAGGCTGATTACCGATTCTACATCCATGATCAATGCTGTAGTGGTAGAAGCGGATGCCGAATGTGTGGTCCAGGGGTCGATTACGGGGGACATTACTATTGAAATGGTGTCTCAGGATGTGAACCTGGAACCGGGGCAGGTGATCCAGACTTCCGGACTTGGCGGCGATTACCCTGCTGATTTTATTGTCGGACAGGTTTTGAATGTCAACCAGATCAACAATGAAATCTTTCAATCTGCTTCTATCCTGCCTGCGGAAGATTTTAATTCGCTGCAGGCAGTTCTGGTGGTTTCGAACTTCTCACCGGCGAATATCGGGCCATTGGAGTAGCTCTTATGTGGGAGATCATCGTTGGACTTCCGATCCTGGCTGTAGCAGCGTTTATTCAGGTTGGGTTTTTCGGTCAAATCCGTTTGATGGGCGGAACACCTGATTTGATTTTACTGTGCATCATTGCCTGGAGCATCAATGACCGGACAGAATATTCCTGGATATTGACGATCGGCGGCGGTTTGATCATGTCCTACATCAGCGCTATGCCGATGAATGGCTATTTGTGGATGTATTTATTTATCTGGATCATGATCCGTTTTATCAAAATGCGGGTGTGGCAAATGCCGCTGGTCTTGATGTTATTTGTTACAATAACAGCAACATTAGTAATTTCTGTCGGAACATTAGGTCTGCTTTTTCTGCAGAATGCAAATGTCAATTATCTGGAAGCTTTCCGGCAGATCATCGTTCCTTCTCTGGTGATGAATCTGCTGCTCTCCGTTCCGATGTATGCGTTCTTAAACGATGTGATCAACACGATTTATATTAATGAGGAAACAGAATGAACGGTCCAAGTGAGAATAAATTGGCAGGACACAGTCCGCGTTTGATCGGGTTCCTGATTGTTTTTTTCGGGGTTATGCTGTTTTATGTATACCGTCTGTTTACGATCCAGATTCTTGATGGTGATTATTATCTGGACCTGGCAGATGAAAACCGTATTACCATTGTCCGTGAACAGACCAAACGCGGAATTATTTTTGACCGCAACGGAGTAGTTCTTGCAAGAAATACCGCGACTTATGATATAACCATTACGCCCGCTGACCTGCCCGACGATGACGGAGATACGCAGGAAGTTTATCGAAAACTTTCCCAACTGATTGATGTTCCGGTGAATAATGGTGAAATCAACGATGAAACGGTCCGTATGTACAGTGAATGTGGAACAGACTTCGGCATTTCACAGGTCGTCTATATTGCCAGTTCTCTTTCCCCTTATGATGCGACCGGGATCGTCTGTGATGTCAGCAAAGAGCTTGCCATGGTCGTACAGGAAAAAGCAGCGGAAATGCCGGGTGTCGGGGTTCGGGTCAATTCGATTCGTGAATATCCGACAGGTTATTCTACCGCAGAAATTATCGGTTTTCTCGGCCCGATCCCGGAAATGATGCAGGACGAAATGCGGGAAAAGGGCTTTTTGGTGGAATCCGACCAATATGGATATGCGGGTGTGGAATCTTCACTTCAGGATATTCTTTCCGGGAAGAACGGACGCCGGGTGGTAGAAATTGATGTCGGCGGACTGCAGACCCGTGACCTGGAACCTCCCCGTGATCCTGTCCCGGGATATAACATTATGCTTACCATTGACGTACGTCTTCAGAACGTTATGCGTGCAGCGATGATCGATACGATGAATTTTTATAACCGCGTTTCCCTGACCGGTATCATCACGGAAGATGCTGCCGGTATTGCCATGAATCCGCAGACCGGTGAAGTTTTGGCGATGGTCAGTGAACCCACATTTGAAAATAACCGGATGACGCGTTATATTCCTGCTTATTATTACCAACAGCTTTCAGTTGACCAGTCCAGACCATTGATGAATCACGCGACTCAGGTTGCCCAGCCGCCGGGCTCCGTATTTAAAATCGTGACCGGGATCGGCGCCATGAACGAGCACGTTGTCGCGCCGGATCAGTATGTGTTTGACCCGGGATCCATTTTTATGGAACAGCGTTATTCGCCGAACGATCCGGGTTCTACGCAGGAATATGTTTGTCACTTGCGTACCGGACATGGGCAGGTTGACTATCAGCATGCGCTGGCCTGGTCCTGTAATATTTATTTCAACAAAGTCGGCGGCGGTTATGGAACCGAGGTTCCTCAGGGTTTGGGAATTGACCGGCTCGGAGAATATGCACGTGCGCTCGGTTATGATCAATATTCCGGAATCGAGCTGGACGGTGAAGAAGACGGTCTGATTCCGACCACGACCTGGAAGCGTGTGAATCAGGGTGAAGCCTGGGCAACAGGTGACACCTATCTGGCTTCCATGGGACAGGGATATGTTACCGCGACGCCGATTCAGGTGCTGGGGGCATTCGCGACGGTGGCGGCTAATGGTGTTCATGTTAAACCGACACTGATCCGCGAAATTCTTGACGAGCGCGGCAACACGGTTTTGCCGTTCACGCCGCAGATGCATTGGGATATCACTAAAGATCCGCGGATCCAGATTTATGATGAAAACGGAGTCGGGACAGGGGAGTACAAAACCGTTGAGCCCTGGGTCATTGAGGAGACACGGAAGGGTCTGCGGCGTGTTCCTCAGCCCGGCGGAACTGCCGAAGAAGCTTTTGCGGGAGAAACGCATGAGGCTTCAGCAAAAACGGGTACAGCTGAATATTGTGATGATATTGCGAACGCAAAGGGTCTATGTCAGTTTGGTTCCTGGCCTGCTCATGCATGGACCGCGGGATATGCACCGTACAGCGCACCGGAAATTGTCGTCGTCGTATTTGTCTATAACGGACGTGAAGGTGCGTACCTGGCTGCTTATCCGGTCCGGCGTGTGATCGACAATTATTTTCTGCTCAAAGAGTACGACGCCGAAGTCGCCGGAACGAATTTATAAAAGCGTTAATTCGGCCTGTCTTCTTTAGCTCAGAAACTCAATGAATTGAGAGGACGGGGATGGTTTTGCGTACAACGCAAGACCATCCCGGAACACAATGAATCAGTACCTTCTAAGAATCACGAAGACCAGCTCAGGACTCGTTTCTTCATTTCTTCTACATTCAGCACACCGAGCGCAAACCCTTTCCGAATCAGCTCTTCCGGAACGTATTCATCGTATTTTTCAAAGACCGGTACTTCTTTTGGATAAACCAGTTCGAGTGGATCAAAGTCTTTTGCGGCTTCTTCGGCAGTGATTTGAAAGAATTCCTCCTCCGTTACCTGCATGGTGAACTGTAGGTAATAAGGCCGGGAAGGATTCAATCCCTTCAGCCCCAGCCGTTCTCCACAGCGGATCTTCAGAAAGCGTTCCAGAGCCAGAAAAGCATAACTGCCCAGCCAGGGGAACAACGCCCACATCTTTCCACCGAGATGGATCAGCGGATGCTCTGCCATTCCCGACTTTCGGAAGCTTTCCCGTGCATCCTGCAAACGGCAGACGGCATGCCGCATCAGGTACGGATAGGTTTTCCCATCGTTCAAAATGCTGTGCATCTTTTCCAGAATTCGGGTGTGGATATCGCCTGCCACATCGCCAAAATAAGCAGGAATGTTCCCTTTCACTAATGTACAGTAGACTACATGTTTTTTATGGTCGACTTCTTCCACGACCCAGACCCGTCCGGCGATGGCGATCTTATCACCGACCGGCGGCGGCTTGACGATGGTGCCGAGCTCTTCCGAACCGGTTCGCACAGAATATTCAATGTTTTCCTGGAAGACCGCGTAAAACTTGTAACTGTTGACGACTCGTTCTCCGGCAAGGCCAAGGATCAGACCATTGTTTTCGGTTTTGATGATATGGTCGATTTGGAGTAAATGTTGTAATAATAACCGATAATCATCCTGCGTAACTCGATGAAAACAGGAAAGCGTCAAAACCCGTGAGGCTAATTCGCCCGCTGTCATTTCCCCGCTGGAGGCAAGTGTGCTCATGGTTTGATGATAAAGCAGGCTGTACGGCAGGCGTTCTGTCCGGGGCGGTTCAACAAAACGTTCCTCGATATACAGCTGGACCAATGCGATACCCTGGATCAGGTACCATGGAATCATATCCGGCAGCATCGCCCGGGCTTCCGGGTGTTCTTCCCTCATCACGAACCACATTTCGGATGGGGCTCCCCGTCTTCCGGTTCTGCCCATCCGCTGCAGAAATCCGGAAACGGTAAAAGGCGCATCGATTTGAAAAGCACGTTCCAGCCTGCCGATATCGATGCCAAGCTCTAATGTGGCTGTAGCGCAGACGGACATCAACGAATCATCGTCTTTCATCTCCTCTTCGGCGCTTTCCCTGTAGGAAGCGGAAAGATTTCCATGATGGATCAGGAACCGTTCCGGTTCATGGTTGACTTCGCAATATTGCCTGAGACTCTGACAGACCGATTCACATTCCTCACGGGAATTGGTGAATACGAGGCACTTCTTTCCGCGGGTATGTTCAAAAATATAGCCGATACCCGGATCAGCCGCTTTTGGCGCGGTGTCTGTCGGTTCTTCAAGGATCGGTACAGTGATTTCCTCGGGCCTTCCTTCATCCGCCTGCGGAGCGGTATTGAAGAAATGCTCCATCGAAAGCCGCCAGACTTCCTTTCCGCCTTCGATTTTAGGGATGACGGTTTTTCTGCCGCTTCCGGCAGCTAAAAAAACACCGGCAGCCTGCGGATCCCCAATCGTAGCCGAAAGTCCGATCCGTCTCGGGCTGCAGCCAGCAAGCTTGCAGAGTCTTTCGACCAGGCAGAATGTCTGCATTCCGCGGTCTCCGCGTAAAAGGGAGTGGATCTCATCGATCACGATAAAACGCAGATCCCCAAAAAGCGATGGAATTTCCATATGCTTGTTGATCATCAGAGATTCGAGAGATTCCGGTGTGATCTGCAGAATTCCTGTCGGTTTGCGCAGCAGCTTGCGTTTTTGTGTCTGCGGAACATCTCCATGCCAGCGGAAAACCGAAATCCCTGCCTCTTCGCAAAGCTCATTCAGTCTGCCGAATTGGTCGTTGATGAGAGCTTTGAGCGGCGCAATATATAGGACACCGACACTGTGTGGCGGTTCTTCATCCAAAAGCGTGAGAATCGGGAAAAAAGCTGCTTCTGTTTTTCCTGAAGCAGTAGAAGCTGTCAGGAGAACATTCTCATCTGTATTAAAGATCGCATCTCCCGCGGCATTCTGCACAGAGCGCAGCGTCTGCCAACCGGAGCGGTAGATCCAATCCTGAATAAATGGAGCGTAGCGGTCAAAAACGTTCATATGGTAAATTCCGCAAAGTCCTTTTCAGTATTATCTGACACAGCCTCTGATTTCGCGTAGGAAAATTCGTCAGATTGCAGAATTTCCGAGATGTGCATAGACGGATTTTGATAGATGAGGTCCAGCAGTTCGATGAAGTCACGAATAACTTCCCGCGGCGTAATATTCTGATCTGCTCCAATACGACCATATTCGATCTTGATGAAATCCGCCAGCTCATCCGTACTGATATTCCGTTCATAACCGTACAGACCGGCATGCATCGCCGCTAATTTTTCGCATAGAATCAGCATTTCTTCAGCTGTCAGCGGTTCCAGGCGGATCACAGGCGCCAATAAATCCCGGGCACCCGGCCGTGAAAATTTTCCCTCTGCCAGTCGGGAACGCAGCGCTTCATAACTGTAAACACCGCGTCTTTTGTCTTCGATTGCCTGCGGTGTGGCTCCCATAATGATGCCGAGATATTTAGCCTTTCCCTGGAGTGTATCGTTATACATGGTCAGCATTTTTTCGTAGTTATACTGACGTGTAATGGTGTTGGGAATTTTATAGATATTCACGAGTTCATCGATCATGATCATCATCCCGGTGTAGCCGGCCAGACGGAAGAAAACGGCGAAAATCTTGATGTAGTCGTACCAATCATCATCACTGATGATGATATTTACTCCTAAATCTTCCTTCGCTTCCCGTTTCGTTCCGTATTCTCCGCGGAACCAGCGCAGGACTTTCATTTTCAGATCATCATTCCCTTCAATATAGGCGTGGTAATAGGCAGAGAGAAGTCTCGCAAACTCAAATCCGTGCACCAGTTCACTGACAGCGGATGTCACTTCCCATATTTTTTTATCAACCGCTTTGGTGAGTGCCGGATCACCGGGCGCCAGGCTGTTTTCCTGTGCGGCTTCCGATTGGATATTGTTGATCCAGCGGTCGAGAACCAGCGTCAAAGCGCCGCCTTCCGGTTTGGTTTTTGTGGAGAGATTTCCAATTAATTCACGGTAGGTTGCCAATCCCTGCCCTTTTGTTCCCTGCAGCCTTCTTTCCGGTGAAAGGTCAGCGTCTGCAACGACAAAGCCTTTTTCCATTACATAATTGCGGATCGTTTGAATAAGAAAACTTTTCCCGGAACCATATCTACCGACAATAAAACGGAAAGACGCGCCGCCTTCGGAGATGATTTCCACATCATGAAGCAGTGCCTCAATTTCGTTTTTGCGTCCGACGGTGATATAAGGCAGCCCGATGCGGGGAACGACGCCGCCTTTCAGAGAATTAATGACAGTTTGCGCAATTCGTCTGGGTATTTTTCGGTTTTCTTCATTCATTGATATTTCCTCCAAGCAATTGTATTATATCCTCTTTATAGTCTTCCACGATACTGATTTTACTGTCATCACATTCCAAAACGCTGTCTCCGATCTCATCGAAGAAAATTTCGTTGATTGTGTCGGTCACAACCGATGGGATCAAATGATTTTCTTTCAGGAGCATTTCAACAGAGTCTCCCCGCAAAAGTGCCTGCAGGATCCTGATATGGATCGGTTCAAGCGGCAATCCCGGGGCGGTTTGCTGAGACGTTTCTTCTTCAGGTAAATTGTTCTCCTGCCCAGCATTTTCCGGCGAAAAATCCTGAATATCTGTATTGTATATTTCATCTGTTCCGGATTCGTTCATCTCTTCTTCTGTCAGGAGACTGTCTCTAGTCAGCAGGGCATCCTGACGGATGCGGTCAAGGTCTCCGAAATCTATTGTGATTTTTGGTTTTGCCGCTTCGAGTTCGGTTTTGCGGTCCATTTCAATGACTGCCTGCACGTAAGGGGCTGCCCAGCTTTCTTCAGGCTTTTCCTTCAGCGGATGTCCTGTCTTTAAATAGGAACGCAGCAGCCTGTCCGCTTCATGAAACAAGGCCTGAAACCGGTTCTTTTGAAAATAAAGATTTTCAAACTTTTTTTCAAGCCAGACTCCGTAATGGCAGATGAATTTGCGGCATTCATCCAGCTCATATTCGGCATGTTCCGGCAGTGGATCTTTCCAATAATAAACAGCATTGGAAAGCGGATACCAATGGAAAGAATTTTGATTGCCAAAACAAGTGGTAAATAAGGTTTGCCCTTTATACGAATAAAATTGCGACGCGTAACGCCAGACCTCCGCGAACAAATGGATCCCTTTTTGCGTAAATTTTGTTATTACAGGAGAAAGTTTTAATTTATCTCCGGAAAAGGCACAAATAGAATCAAATATTTCGTCGTCTGTATGGTTTTGCGGTTCCTTGAGGTTCAGAATCGCTTTGTCTTTGCGAAGAATATCCTGATCAATGTATTTCCTTGTTGTTTCAGCAGGGATTCCATTCACAATTGAGAATTCGTACATCCAGCGGTGCAGATTTTCCTGGATTCCCGGATCACCGATGCCGGATGTCAGAAATCCGTTTTCAAAATCCTCAAGTTTTTGCAGCGTATCTTCCGCGGATGAGGCGCCAATGCCATTGAGTAATTCATATATATAGATGTAAGCAAGCGAAACGGGAATGTGCAGATAAACGCCTTTTCTTGCATTTTTCCGCCAGGAGAAGTAGCCCCGCAATTGTTCCGCGTTCAGATCATGGTATGTCGGGAAATAATGCCTGAAGTCACCTTTCCAGGGAAAGTCTTCTTCATAATCTTCCATAAACTTTCCCTGGGTATAAAAGTTTCTACATTTCTGGTTGAAAGAGTTATCTCCATATTTAAAAAGGCGCATCATTTCCCTTATCTTTTCCGGAATATCGGGATTTGTTTCAGGAGAGTAAAATGATCGGGATGGCGCGGATAAAGCAGTCTCTTTATATTGTTCCCCTGTATTACTTTCCGAATAATCAATGATAAGGGTGTATCCGCTTTGTTCTCCGGCATATACAGCCTGGTCGAATAAGCGGAAAACGACTTCAGGTTTCGTTCGGTCGTCAAAACTGACGCCCAGCCAATTGGGGCCTTTCATGCGGAATGGCTGGGAAAGATAAGGTTCATTCAGTTCATTTAATTTTTCTATGCCGCATTTTATGTCGCAGCGCTGAGAGATTTTTCCGGTAGCGGGATCTGATTGCCGCATCAGCAGCGCGGCCCATTTTCCTGAATAAGGTGCGGCGAGAACAGAAAAAGAAGGAAAATCAGTCCATTTGAACTGTTCCCTGATGTTGAATTTTTCTTCGGCATATGCAGCCAGTTCTGATAGATCCAATTCGCACCTCTTTTATTACAGCTACCCAATTATACAGTTTATTTTCTAATTTACGATAATTGAATTAATTATGAGTTTCATTTACCATCCCGAACGCCTATACAAGGGGTAGCCATCGTGGGTTGGACCTTCAGACTGTCCCCATCATCTTGCCGACGGATAATTCTGTTGATTTGCTTCTCCCGGTATAAGGCGGCGGGGACGAAACTAACGGTTCGATACCACATCAGGGTATAACAACCAAACCAAAAACAGCCGAAATCAACCGATTCCGGCTCACTATTGCCTATATCCATTTCCTATTGCCTAATACCTAATGCTTGTTTTTCTTGCGCTTTTCCCTAAGTGCCTTTCTTTTTTCATTTGAAGGACCTGGCACGGGATTCTTCCTTTTCGTAACTGATTCGCACCATCGAACCCAGCGCTGATAGAAGGTTTGCGAATCTTCCAGCGGGATTTCCAGAATCGCCTGTTGATCGCCCCGCTTCATCGCCTCATCCATCAGGATCTTCCGCGCCTCCGCTTCGCTGATCTCTCCGGGAACAGGTTCCCGTGTTTCCGGAATTTCCGTTGGTATTTGTTCTTCCCGCTCTGCTGCTTCCATCTTTGCGATTTCTTTCCGCAGGTATTCGGCGTTATGTTCGTCTACCCACCGTTTATCTTCTTTCTTCAGTTCGATCATTGAAGGTTTGAAGGTGCCGGGTGTGCGGTCCAATTTCCGTTCCAGTTTTTCCAGTTCTCTGATCTTGTGTAGTTTTTCTTTTCGGGCTTCTTGTGCCTGTTTTTGTGCTGTCTTTTCAAGGGAAATCATCCTTTTTGCCATGGATCCGTCGATAGGCAGGGCAGAAGGATTCACCTGAAACCGCTGTGCTGATTCCTGGTCGCTTTTATCATTTGTTCGTTGTGCGCCGCGAAAACTTTCATCCTGTTTGAACAGGTCATCTGCATTCAGTTTTCCGTCTTTGATTTTTTGGATCTTGACTTCAGTTGCTTCCAGACGACCGATGAGGGCTGACCAGCGGAATTCTTGTTTCAGGTAGCTCAGTCCCAACAGACTGTTGTCCTTGTAGATTCCTTCCAAAGCGGCATGTGCCTTGCGCAGATGGTAGGAGCTTATGCGGACAAGTTCTTCTGTATTTAACTCGGAAAGGTTTGGAAATTCCATTCCTTTTTGTTCCAAAGCTGCTTTTGTCAGACAGACGCTGCCCATCTGTTTTACGCTTTTTTCTAATTCTTCTGAATATTTCAGATAATTTTCAGAAAAGCGGTTGGCGGTGCAGGCATGATAATATAATTTCTGCGTGTCGTACCAAAGCAGGCGGGATCGTTCTTCAAATTCGGCAGGAGCATTGGAAAACACATTGGCAGGCTCATCGGGCAGATCTGCGGCTCTGACCGGCGTCAGGATCCCACGGTTGTCTCTTCCGCCGCCCGCGTCTTGAATATCATTTTGATTCACTTGATCTGCAATTTCCATCATTTCAGCTGCCATAGTGTTCATATTCACTCCTCCTTTCTTTGAATTTGATGAATATTATAAAATTTTATTTCTAATAAAACGCATTATAACTGGTCTTTTTAAAAAAGTCAAGGGTATATTAGAAAATAAATAAAATTCTAATATTAAAAAGTTACTGTACCATGAGGAAACGCTGATTATCCCAGCAGATCATTACATGTGCCATGATAAATGAATTCAAGACTCCACACATAACGTTTCATCTTTTTGTGTCTGCTGCGCGGCAACAAAAAGGCAGACCTTGGTGAGCTTTATATCTGCGGTAATTCTCATAAAAAATTAAGATGTCATATTTTTCAATACTTTATTGCTTTATCATGATAAAGTGATATAATGAAAGCATCTTAGAAAACAAGGTATCGGGAGATACACAGAAAAAGAGAGGTATTTATGAAAAAGCTTTTATCCATTATTTTTGTCCTTGCCATTATGATGGCTGCTGTTGTTCCCGCGATGGCAAAGGGTGACCGCCTGGAGCAGATCAAAGAGAAAGGGTATATCGAATTCTGTACGGAACCTTACTGGGCGCCGAACGAATTCATCGATCCGAATAAAACAGGTGATGAACAGTATGTCGGTTCCGACATTGAACTGGCAAAACTGATCGCTGATACGATTGGTGTAGAACTCAAACTCAACCCGTTGGATTTTTCAGCGGTATTGGCCGGGACTGCTGCCGGAAAATGTGACATGGCGATTTCCGCGATTGCCTATAATGAGCAGCGTGCCATGGCTATGCGTCTTTCCAAAGGATATTATTATTCGGAAGATAGTGAAGATGACGGATATGGATTCCTGGTGCGGGAAGAGGACGTTGATAAATATACTTCTATCGAAGATCTCGTCAATGCCACTGTGATCACGCAGTCCGGTTCCTATCAGGAAGGTCTTTATAACAAATACTGCAATAATGCAAAGAATTTCAAATTGGTCGCAAACATGACGGACGCCTATCTGGCGGTTTCTGAAAATAAAGCGGATGTCTGCATCACCGCGATTTCCTCCGGTAAGTTGTATGCAGAAGCGAACGGCGGCCTTTCGACAACGAGTTTCAAATTTGATGTAAAAGAGGATGAAGAGGGTACCGTTATCGCCTGCCCGATGGATGGGACGGAATCCCTGATGGTAGTCATCAACGGCGTGATCGATGATATTCTTGAATCCGGCCAATATATTGAATGGATGAATGAATACAAAGCGTATGCCAAGACACTGGGACTTGACAATAATTGAGAATGAATCGCACCGGTGACAGACGCGATGCCTGTCACCGGTGCTGCGATGAGAAATTACCTGAGAAGGCAGATCAACAAAACAAGTTTATGTAAGGAGCGCTGTTTTGGATAAAATCATTCGACTCTGGAATATGTATAGCACGACGTTCTGGAAGGGTCTTGGGGGTACATTATGGCTCTCCGCATTGACAGTCTTTTTCGGAACGCTGCTCGGGATGCTCATCGCCCTGATGCGCATGGGAAAGTCAAAAATCCTGCGGGCAATTGCGGATATCTACATTGAAATCCTCCGCGGTACACCGATCCTTTTGCAGCTGTATTTTTTCTGGATCGGACTTCCGAAAATCATCCCGTATGAGCTGACCGATACACAGTGCATCCTTACAGCTTTGATCGTGAACGCTTCCGCATATATATCCGAAATCATCCGTGCAGGAATCAACGCGGTGGATAAAGGACAATGGGAAGCCGCCCGTTCCATCGGACTTTCCGAGACTCACGTGATGACGAGGGTGATCCTTCCTCAGGCAGTGAAAAACATTTTACCGGCTCTTTGCAACGAGTTTATCTCGACAGTAAAAGGTACTTCGCTGGCTTCGGTGTTCTTTGTCGGTGAATTGATGACTGCCCAGAGAACGGTTCAGTCTGCGACGTTCCTTGCGATTGAATCTTTGACAATTGTCGGTATAATTTATTTTGTAGTGAATTTTGTTCTTTCCAAACTTCTTGTACTGCTTGAAAGGAGATTGACCATCAGTGACTGACGAAATTATCCGTACTGAGAATTTGAAGAAAAACTTCGGAAAGCTTGAAGTCCTGAAAGGGATCGACCTTTCAGTGATGAAGGGAGAAGTGATTTCGATCATCGGCCCTTCCGGCGGTGGAAAATCTACCTTTCTGCGCTGTCTGAACCTGCTTGAGACCCCGGATGCCGGAAAGATATTCTTTGAAGGCACCGACATCATGACAAAGCAGAAGGAAATCAGTAAATACCGACAGAAAATCGGCATGGTATTTCAGAACTTCAACGTTTTTCCGAACATGACCGTGCTGGACAACATTACCCTGGCGCCAACATTGGAAAAGAAAGTGCCGAAAAAGGATGCGGAAGAAGAGGCTATGGCTTTGTTGAAACGTGTTGGTCTTGAAGAAAAGGCAGCGGAATATCCCCGCAAACTTTCCGGCGGACAAAAACAGCGGCTTTCCATCGTTCGTGCGTTGGCAATGCATCCGGAAGTGATGCTTTTTGATGAACCTACCAGCGCGCTGGATCCGGAAATGGTGAAGGAGGTTCTGAATGTTATCAGCGATCTGGCTAAGACGGGCATGACGACGCTGGTCGTAACGCATGAAATGGCGTTCGCGCGGGAGATTTCAGACCGGGTGCTGTTTATCTGCAACGGCGTGATCACAGAAGAGGGGAATCCGGAGACGATCTTCACCTGTCCGCATGCTCCGGAAACGATTCGTTTTTTGAGCCAGGTTCTGTAATTGGTATTACGGGGACAGTTCCCAAAAAAGCACTGATTTATTGAGGTTTGGGGACGGTTCTCCCGAGCAACGAGGGGAACTGTCCTCACGCCTTCACCGGAATGAATCAGCTTTTCCCTAAGAAAATTCTTTGGTGTGGGATACAGTCCCATAAAGGGACAGTCCCCCGGTAGACAAGGATTTATAATTACTGCCTCGATCAGGCAGAACAGGAGTACATATGAGCCAAAAGGAAGAAGTTAAAAACTTAGTTGCTGAAAAATCTGAAACTGCTATAAAACTTGCCAAGCAAATATGGCAGTTTGCTGAGCTTGCCTATAAAGAAACCCAATCCGCCGCTGCCATGGTGGATGCGATCCAAAAAGAAGGCTTTGAAGTGGACCTTGGCATTGCCGACATTCCCACCGCTTTCACTGCCACGTATAAATGCGGAAGCGGAAAACCGGTGATCGGTTTCCTTGCGGAATATGACGCTTTGGATGGCCTGAGTCAGGAGGCCGCGAAAGCAGAACAATGCCCGATTGTCCCGGGTGGTTCCGGACATGGCTGCGGACACAACCTGCTCGGATCCGGAGCCTGGCTGGCTGCGGTGGCGACAAAGGATTATCTGGTGAAAAATAATCTGAACGGAACGGTAATTCTTTTCGGTTGCCCCGCGGAAGAAGGAGCAGGTTCCAAACAGTTCATTGCCCGTGCCGGTTACTTTGATAATGTGGATTTTGCTTACACCTGGCACCCGGCTTATCTGAATCGGGTAGGGTCCCGCGGCAGCGTGGCGATCATGGGTGCGAATTTTATTTTTGACGGAATCGCTTCCCATGCGGGCGGCGCTCCGCACCTTGGACGCTCAGCTTTGGATGCCTGTGAGTTGATGAATGTGGGCGTCAATTACCTGCGGGAACACATGATCGATGAGGCAAGAGTGCATTATGCTTATTCCGATGCCGGCGGTACTGCGCCGAATGTGGTGCAGGCCCACGCGGTGATCAAGTATGAGGTGCGCGCTCCGAAAGTGAAACAGATGAAGGAACTCTTCACGCGTGTGACGGATATCGCGAAAGGCGCCGCTCTGATGACCGGAACAAAGATGAAGTATGAGATCGCCATGGCCTTTTCCGATTATACGCCGAATAAGACGCTTGCGGCTGTAATGGATGAATGCCTGCAGGAATTCGGCGCTCCTGAATGGAGTGAAGGGGATTACAAACTGGCCGCGGATATGCTGCGCAGCTATCCCAAGCAGACCCAGCTGACGGTTATCGAAGATCTAACGGAAATTTTCGGGGATGAGGATATTGACAAGATCCTGCGCAAACCATTGGACAGCACGGTTCACCCGTTTGATCCGAAAGATGACCGCTATGAGTCCGGATCCACCGATGTTGGCGACGTTGGTTATGCAACACCGACGGTGGAGCTGAACGTAGCGACTGCCTGTCTTGGAAACGTGGGTCATACCTGGCAGAACACCGCTTTTTCTTGCTCTCCCATCGGTTTCAAAGGGATGATACGGGCTGCCGAAGTGATGACGCTCGCGGCCATCCGTACCATGGAGCGGCCGGAGATTATCGAAAAGGCCAAAAAGGAATTGTTCAAGAAAAACGGCGGAAAATACATCTGCCCGCTGCCGGACTACATCCAGCCGCCCATCGAGACGTATTAATTATTCGTAATTGTTCAAACCGAAGCACATGGGGACAGGCATCTTGTTGTCGCGAAGCCGACACAAGCGTGCCTGTCCCTGTGTGCGTCACAGCTATATTGATTGAAGTGTGAATCGTAATCTAAAGAAAAAAAGTAACTGTTCAGTTTGAGTCTAAGTGGCCTGTTTTCATTGACTCAGAATTGAGTCAAAAGAACAGGTTGCGTTGACTCGGGTACTTAATAGATACGAAAAAAGGTAAAGAAAAAATAATTATTGCTTCACTAAAAATATTCTCCGAAAAAAGATTGTAAAGTATAATAAAGAAAGGGAAAGTGTTCAGTGATTAGCGGCTCAATGCTAATAAAACAGTTACTATAATATTTTGTGCTGAATAATACAGGTTAAAAGATTTTGTGCAAAAGGTTTCATTATGAATTCTGATATTTTACAAGTGAAGGTTAATTTTCTGTGGGATCAGGATGCAGAAGTGTGGGTTGCCACAAGTGATGAGGTCCCGGGCTTAGTGCTTGAATCAGGATCATTTGATGCTCTCATAGAGCGGGTCAAATTTGCAATTCCTGAACTATTAATATTGAATGGAATTGATACAAAAGCCCAATTGGATTTTCATACGGAACGCAAAGAAATGGTTTATGCGTGATGGCAGAATACGAAAAAAAAGTAAGAGAATTGCTATCAGAAAATGGATGTTATTTCAAACGGCGTGGAAAAGGCGACCATGATATATGGTACAGTCCTATTACAAAGAGAAATATAACCGTTGATTCAAAAATAAAATCAAAATATACGGCAGAAGCAATTATGAAACAGGCCGGGATAGATAAAAAATTTTAGTTTTCATGATTTTATGGGAAAGATTGGAGAGTATATGCCGAATACGATTGTCTCAAACCATCCGTTGATCCAACATAAATTATCGATTTTGCGCGACAAAAACACGAAGCCGAATGAATTCCGGTCATTGGTCAGTGAACTGGGAACATTGTTATGTTATGAAGCGACCCGTGATCTGCCGCTTGTTTCCAAGGTGATCGAGACGCCGCTGATGCAGACGACAACAAATGTCCTGGCTGAAAAAATCGCACTGATCCCGATCCTGCGTGCCGGTCTGGGCATGGTTGACGGCATCTGGAACCTGATCCCGAATGCATGTGTGCTCCATATCGGTTTATACCGCAACGAAGAGACGCTGAAACCCGTTGAATACTATAATAAACTGGCAAATTACCGGACGGTTGAGCATTGTCTGATTTTGGATCCGATGCTTGCCACCGGCGGATCTGCCATAGCCGTTGCGGATATTCTGAAAAAATGGGGTGCGAAGAGCATTCGCTTTGTCGGGCTCATCGGTGCGCCGGAAGGGGTTGAAGCGCTCCATAAGGCTCATCCGGATATTGACATTCACCTGGCAGCTATCGATGAAAAGCTCAATGAAAATGGCTACATCCTTCCGGGTCTCGGCGATGCGGGCGATAGGCAGTTTGGTACGGTTGACCTGTTCTAAGAAAACGCTGATTAATTCATAAAATCAAGGGCCAATGGAGACGTTTGCCGCGTGTCCCGGTCAGGGATGCCGGTGAAGGTTCCCATTGTCCCATTTAATCAGTACTAAACTAAGATAACGCAGATGAATTAAGGCGGGAGGACGTTTTTGTGCATAGCGCAGAACTGTCCCCCCGCCTTCAAGGAAATTACCCATCGGATCAGCATCACTTATGCGGACCCGGCACTGTCCCTGCCTTCAAGAAAATTACTGAAAATATAAAGCACACCGAGGTCTGCTTTTTTTGTGCGCAGCTGGCGAAAAAAAGACGAAACGCTGCGTGCGCTCAGATAAATCGATTTATCGTGGTGCCTTGGGATGCATTGGGTTTTTAGTAATATTACATCGGGGTGGAAATATGGTTCCCACCCCGATGTAATATTAGACTTCGGAATATCGTAAATCCCGATGATCAAAAAAACTACTTGCGGATGTGATAGGTCAGTATGTTCCCGTCAATATTGATTTCCAAACGCAGCGGTTTTTCGCTGTTTATAACTGCGTTTGGAAGTGCGCATCCGAATGCATAGTGACCCTGATACATCGGCATGATAGTGAAAGATTCATCTTTTCCAAATACAGCGTCTTTAGATTTATTTAGATCATATTGTCGGGCAAAACCACCATATATATAGTTATAATCAAAAATACATTCAACATTATAATCCTCAAGGTAATTTTTACCTGTCAAAGCTGTATTTGTTATATCCATTTTCAGAAAAGCATAATCTGAATCATATGATGAAGGTCCCCCATATTTGCTCCACATGTCATATGCTCTAAAATTATCAATAAATTCAAAAGATGTCGGTTGTAAAATACCCCAACCATAGATTTTAACGTCTTTCCCTAATTTCAGGTTATCCATGCTGGCTTTATCAGCAGGAGTTTTAGGACCACTGATAAGTTGTATACCTGTATCCTGTGCAAAAATGGAACTGATAGTCATCAGAGCCGTCAAAACAACAAAAAACAAAATTTTTTTCATGATTTTTTTTCCTTATCTTTTATTTCAATGATATGAACCGACCGATCAAGGCGGACAGTTTGACACGGACGTAATACTCTTGAATAATTCAAAGAATACAACGATAACAGCAAAACACTGTTTTAATCAATTTGAGTCAAAAACTGTGTGTTCTCGTTGACTAAGTTACGAAAAAAAATATCAGTTTTTCGATATGAACTTATTCACAAGATATGTAACCTTTTGTTTATTTTTATCAAAATATTCACTATTGACCTGTTCGTGTTTCATCAGAACGATCACAAGACAAAACGACATGGTCGATGTCATCAGGGAAGAGAAAACGACTGATACTATAAATTGCAAGAAAAAAAGGCGCACTGGGATTCAGCTCAATATTTTGAGTATGATTATCCCTGACAGACATCAAAATGTTTCCGTCAGCGTTTTCAATTTGACATACGATATTTACTGCAGGTACGATAAAAATGTTTGAGACATTGGATCTCTGAATCATTCCGCTGACGAAGAGATGACTGGCATCTGTGAGCCTTACAGAAACCTGCCCCATCCGCAGGTTTAATCTTTGAAGATTCTCTTCACAGATGCGGAAATTTATCCACCTGTCCTTTTTTTTCTGATGGAATATCAAAAAATTCCATTTCATTATTCCACTCCTTTCTTCTTTCTTGATTAGATTATAGAAAATCAAATATGTAATTTTGTTTTTTTTATTGGCTAATGTATAATGAATTTATTGAGTGGAGGCTGTATGGCAGCAAAGAAAAATATTAAAGGGAATAGTCTTTGGGATAATCTAATTGGCGAATTAATGAGTGCAAAAAAAAGTGAATCACCGTTATCAATCTGTCTTTCCGGTGACCGGAAAAAAATTGCCGCTGTTCCGTTGCGGTACAGGCTCATTGCGTTAGGTTTTGTACAGGGTTTGCAGCTGGAAGATGTCAATAAAAAATTACTTGAAAATGGCTGTGAGAAGCTGTATGCACGGAGTTTATGGGAAGCGACACTGATTTATGCCTTTAAAAATATGCTTTCGTACACTTCCTGGAAATATTTGCTGGAAGAATGCTCATCCGTAAAGGCAGATATTTCTAGTGAGAATCAGGTTCTTTCCTCATCTACGCTCAGTATGCGTGAGATTCGTGCGTATATTGACGATAACTCTGTTCAGAAAGATAAAATTGCGAAAACACAGCATCGAACTCAGATCCTTGCTCAGCAGCTTTCCGAAATTGGTGCTGACAGACAGGCTTTCAGGCTGTTTGTACTTTCCAATGTTTCTTCTTTCAGCACGGTTCGTGAAAAAACCCGCTATTATTTTTGCAAATATCTGCTGTATTATCTTAATTCCCGGATGGAACCTTATATTACTGCTCTTGAAAGAAATGTGAACATTAAAAATGCATGGGAAAAGCTGTCTGTTTTCCGTGTGCGCACAGCGCTGGATCGGAAAAAACACAGCCCAGAGGATGCACGGGAAAAGATTATGGACAGTGCTCTCTCATATGGGGCGATTTATGATGCATTTGAAAACTTTTTCTTTGGATATATCACGCAGGACTGGCTGCAAATTTTGTTGGACTATTATGGGAAACTATCAGGTCTGACAAAAGCACAGAAAAATCAGCTGGCTTCGGAAGTTCGCAGGCGGAATAAGACGCTGGCAGGCAAATCGGATGATGAGGCAATTACATGGCTGGAAGAGGAAATGGAACGGAAGGAAAAAGAAGCTGACGCACTTTATGCTCTTGATAACAAAAAAGCTGTGTATCAGCGTGGACGTGCAGGTGAAAACTTTCTTCGCAAGATCCTGCACGGCGATTTGGATCCGGATCGGGTCACATTTCTCTCCTTTTTGTTATTTTTCGGAAAAGAGGCTGAAAAACAAATACCACCGGAACACTGCATTACAGAAGAGCGGCTAAATGAAATTTTGTCAAAATGCGGATTTCCGACGCTGGATCCGGATCGTTCCAGCGACCTTTTCTTTATAGATTTTTTGAAGGCAGACGATCCGATGTTGTTTTTGATGGAAGAAGCGGAGACAATGGCATTTTCAGAGGAGAATTTTCACTTGTATAAAACCTATCTTTCATCCGATAGCAATGAAAAGAACTGGAAGGAGATTATGGAATAGTTTATTCCGGATCTGGTCTCAGATATTGGCTCCAAAACGGGGATGATTCAAAGATTGAAGTGTAGGTTTTTTCAATTTCTTTCCAATTGTTTACATTTCGAGCGGTAAATCCAAAATAACGTGGAAACAGAAATTTCCCTGTCTGAAAGTCCATACTTAACGTAAGGAGTACAAACGATTTTCTCGATTCTGATAAAACATCTGGATCGCTGCCAATATTGAGATATATATAAATATGCATAAAATTTCCGCTTTCAATTACTTTGGCATTTCTTTTCAGAAAATCTTCTATTATCTGCAGTACCGGTGATGGTTCGCAGATATCAGTTATTGTGGCGGAAATATCCAGCGAGTTGGAATCCAAATTATCAATATAAGTGAATTTCAGTGCGCTGCCATATTCCTGGTTCCATTTATCAATCAGCCCGTCTAAAGGCTGCTTTTCTGTCAAAGGAGCCGGAAAAAATTTGTCGAAATCGGAAAAAACCAGTTTGCCTTTTTCATCATGAAGCTCGACATCATCATCTGCTTCATAAAAAACACCGGTTGGTAAGTTCTGATCAAGGCAGGTTTCCAGAAAATTGCCGAAATGATTGGTTGTGTCATCCATTTCAGGATAATTTGCGGAAACCCAGTTTTTAAAATAAATCTTACCGTTTTCACGAAACGATTTATATGCTTCTTCCAAGGGACAGACAAACAGCTTTCTTGATTTGAAATAGAGATAAAAGTCTTTTTCATTCTGTTGAATGAGCGTTTGGAATAAGTCTTCTGTCCTATTTGATTGCTGTATTGAGACTTCCGCCTGCCATGTACCGTCATTTTCAGTAATAATTCTGATTTCGTTTGGGTATATGGTTTGATCCATGGTTTTACTGCTGCCGAAATGCAGATGGTGTTTTTGGAGTTCGGGGAGATAATCTGCCTCTTCTGGCCAATATCGTTCAGCTGGAAATTTTACTACATATGAATTTTTTTTATATCGGTCTATACCAAAAGCATATGGAAAATCAAGACTGTCCAGACGATTTTTCAATGCGGCTTGAAAGGCCACCTGAAACAGGTCATACCCAGATGACTCTTCCGGCTCATTTTTTGGAACGTATCTCATCAAAAGTGCAGCGCCAGGAATTGAATCCTGGTTTCTTTGATTTTTTCCGGGGAATAGTGCGTTATTTACATCTTCCCACTGAACTTTCCAATCTGCGTGAACACTGAAAGGCTTCGAAGAGGGTGGAGTGTTCCAGAGCAAAGACATAAGGTTATCCGATATTATGTAATCGCTGTCTTGAAAATTATAATCTATCCGAATGCTCTTACCATCACCGACGGAAGTGCCTGTCATATAGATATAATTCGTGGAATCATAATCAAACGCAATTGAAATATTCTCTTCTTGCACATTCAGTGCGCCATTAAAGCGTGCTGCAGCAGCTGTAGAGAGGATAACATACAGGGTGTTATCATTTGAATCAGCCGAAATGATATCTTTTCCCTGCGTAAAAACGCCAAGATAGTGTCCTTCTTTTGGGCTGCTTCCAATATAAAATGAAATGACCATGGGGCGTGATAGAAAAAATCTGGTTACGTCAAATGGTGATTTACCGTTGAATGACTCAGACGGCACTTCAAAGGTGATTACTTTCTGATCCTCCTTCCACAAATATTTGCCTTCTGAAAAAACCTTTACCCGTTCTCTAACAATTTCGGCATTTTTCCGGTATTCCTCATCCGTCATTGATGTGTTTAACAGCCTTACCGTCTGAGTGTCTATCGCAGTGAATAAAATGTTGATACGGAATTTATAGAGCAAACTGAGAATAATAATGAAAAGAGCACAGCAGGAAATGAAAGCGATCTTTTTACGATTCTTTTGCTTTTCTTTGAGGATCCTTTTTTCTTCCTCACTCAGATCTGGATAGTCTTTTTCCAACACATCCAGAAGTTCAGTCATCTTTTGTATTCTATCCGCGATATCCAGTTCAAGCCCGTTCATCACTGCTTTTTCAGATCTGGGTTTTATGTCTGTACCGTATTCGGATGGTTTTTTTAGTTCATCAAAAAGCAGTCTTGAAAGTGAGTCTTCTGGTGCCTGTCCGGTAATGCAGAAGTAAAATGTCGCACACAAGGCATAAACATCAGTATAACTGCCCAGTGTTACCCCCGACTCCCTTTGTTCAGGCGGTGAGTAAATTGATTTATAGATGGAATTCCGAGTGAAATTTTGTTCATGGATCTCTTTTGCAGCACCGAAATCCATCAGGATCAGTGACCCATCCGGCATGACCATCAAATTATCGGGACTTACATCTCTGTGGATCACGCCTGCCGCATGCATTTTTCCTAATGCATGCATGACAGGAATAAAACTGCGAACGGCTTTTTCTGTCGGCCATTTACCGTTTTCCCGGACCTCTTCGGAGAGCGGGATCCCGTCCAGATATTCCATCACGAGATATGCAGTCCCGTCCTCTTCAAAGTAATCCAGGACATTGACGATAGCGGATTCTTCTGAAAAATCCCGCAGAATACGGGCCTCCTGTAGAAAATTCTGCGGATCAGCCTGCCGGTTTGCCTTAATTGCAGCATGTTTACCTGTGTGGATGTTAACTGCTTCATAAGTGCAGCCAAATCCGCCTTCCCCGATCATGCGTATGATTTTATAACGCTCGTCAAGAATATATTCTTCAGGCAGCCTATCGTATTTCCCTGTAGAGACAGTTCCATTCATATTTTGCAGATCCTTGATTTGATTATACATGTAAATATAACATGGAAAAAATGAATTTGCCGGATATATGTTTTTCAACACTATGCAGAAATGAAAAGAGAATCAGCAGGGTTGGCGCAAACAGATACACCAGCCCCGCTGCAGGTTATAACAATTTACTATTTTACTCTGGTCATAGTCCAAATATCCGATGAATTCTCATCTTCAAGAGTCAGCGTTTGGCCATTTTTGCTGATGGAATAACTAAAACTTTCCAAATCAAAATCCCAAAAGTTGTCACCTGTGATAATTTCAAGAATACCGTTTTTGTGTGCCTTCCAACTGAATTTTTCGTGATATATATCACCATCACTATCCTCTTCTTTTCTCATTCCGGATCCGTCTTCATAAAACGTGAGCTCGACTTTTTTTGAATATTGTTCTCCTGCCCAGGTATGATAAAGTGTATTTTCCTTTTTTCCGCAGGCAGAAAGAGACAATGCCAGAAAAATGAGAATGGCGATTTGGAAAGATTTGAAGAAATTATTGTTTTTCATTTTTGAACTCCTTGTTTGTTTCTATTGATATTCTGAGTATAGAACCGGTAAAATGTAATTTTGTTTTTCCCAAAATTGTTTCTATTCTGAAAAAGGAATCCTGGTATGTGCCGATGATTCAGCAGTAAGAATATCAGGTGCAATCTTTGAATATCATTGCAAAACTTCAATTGATTTATTTCAGCCGATTTCATCAAACAGATTGCAGCTATATAGATCTTACGGATCCCAGCTACAATTGATTACAGGATTGTAAGAAAGCGCACTATATACTCTGTCGTCTTTTCGACATCAATGTCTGGAAAGAATATTTGACCGAAAAAAGACATTATTCATTTATTTTTACGAAGTATGAAAAAAGTTGCAAATTTTTCGCGTTCTGTAAAGAGTCTTATTTATTGTTATTTGGGGTAGTACTATAAAAACAGACCTCTATGTCTTTTTAAGAAAACACTTATTAATTACGGCTCGGGACGGTTCTCACATGGAACGAGGAAAACTGCGAAAGACCCCGCTTCGTATGGTACGAGATGCGCTCGAATTGGAAGCGGAGCGGGTGCTACGCCCTCCCGCCTTCACCGGAATTAATCAGCGGTTCCTTAGAAATCTGATTTATGAAATTCGTATCGCTTCATAATAGTTACTTTGAAAAAACAAAATTACATTATTCCGTTTCTATAATTGGGATAACAATAAATAAACAAGGAGTTCAAAATGAAAAACTTTTCTGATACAAACAAAAACCTGGTCGCAATCATTGGGGCAATAGTTGCCGCGGCAGGAACTTTTCTCCCGTTCGTTAATGCATCCCTTTTGGGAATGTCCCAATCTGTACAGCTGATTGGAACGGGATTCGGATGGATCGTATTGATCGGAGCATTGCTCGGATTTTTCGCAGGGATGGCCAATTGGGGTTGGTTGATGCTGCTTTCAGGTGCTGTCGATTTCGCGGTCGTTTTGATTGGTTATTCACGAGTGATCAACTCGGATTACGGAGATGAGTTCACAAATATGTTTGTAAATTCGGTCACTCAGCGTGGCGTCGGTTTCTATGTCATCCTTGTAGGATCGCTGCTGCTGATCCTGGCGTTTTTCTTCAGAAATAAAAGGGAATACTGATTTTTTCAAAACACGCAGATGATAAAATATGGAATCAATCGTTCAGAAGGGAAGCTTTTTACAGATTCCCTTTTCCACTTCCATATCATCCAAAATTAATCAGAATGAAACATAACAGGCAGGCTTTTTCTGCCATGTGACTAACACAAAAGAACCTCTCAGCATATCGATATGAGGCCTGCTGAACAGTCGCCTGCTATGAAAATTTTTCTAAAAAAATGATAAATAATATACTTAAACTTGACACATATAATTCCGACCAAATAGTCGAGAAAAATACGAACCTTGACAATTGAATAATAATGAGTCATGAGATACAAAGGAAGCCATCAGAAGGAGCCAGATCCCTGATAAAGTTTTTGAATACGTCAAAG
>JAFPZX010000192.1 GCA_017417055.1 Anaerolineaceae bacterium | reverse complement strand
CTTTGTTGATTTTGTTAAGCTAAAATAATTATCTCACAAAAGAGCTTCTTTTTCTTCCCTTTGGCTCATTTCTATTCAATTGTCAAGGTTCTTTGTTTTTACGAGTTTTATCTCGTAGTTTTAACTGTCAAGTTTAAGTTTTTAACTGTTATTTTGTATCTGTTATATCATGTTTTTCATCAATTTTCGGGATACTTGACAATTCCTTCAGTTTTTTCCGCAGTATATCTTTGTCCGGCAGTTGTAATTGATACTGAGCAACCATCATTGGCGAGAGTGTCCTGCTCAATGCGTATTCGACAACCTCATCATTTTTTGACGCACATAACAGCAGTCCAACACTTGGATTCTCATCCGGTTTTCTGATTTGCCTGTCCAGACCTTCAAGATAAAAATCCATTTTTGAAACGTATTCGGGTTTAAATTTTCCTATTTTCAATTCCACTGCCACAAGGCAGCGGAGGCTGCGGTGGAAAAAAAGCAGGTCGATACGATAATCTTCACCATTGTTCTGCGAATAAGCACTTGTTTTCAAGTATAACATGGTCGGGATTATGTGAGAAAAAAGTTAGAGAAACACCGGGTAACCAAACATCTCTCCACAAGTGCCACGGTAAATGGATTTATCGTGGCGCAGCAAGAGTGCAGTCCTGCTGCGCGGGCTTCGCCGCGGCATCAGGGCAGACCTCAGTGTGCTTTATTATCAAAAACAGCCGGCGGGAGTGCCACCGGCTGTTTTTTTGAAATAAAAGGAAGTGAATCAGAACAGTTTGCGGGCACCGCCGGCATC
This sequence comes from Anaerolineaceae bacterium, assembly GCA_017417055.1. Lineage (GTDB taxonomy): Bacteria > Chloroflexota > Anaerolineae > Anaerolineales > Anaerolineaceae > Flexilinea. The sequence goes on along the minus strand of JAFPZX010000192.1, from coordinate 42,270 downwards.
CAGCTTGCGCAGGCAGTTGGCGGGATCCTTGACCTTGGAGGTGAGGATCATTGCGGCGATGATATACGGTTTGTAGGAGGCTTCGAGGTAAAGCGGATCGATGTAGCGTTCAAAGACACTGCGGTCCACTTCGCCTTCCTTGCAGGAGAGACCGGTGATATCGGCCGGCAGGCAGTGCATGTAAAGCGCATTGCCGTCTTTGGTCTTTTTCATCAGCTCTTCGGTGCAGGCCCAGTCTTTATGTTCGGCGTTCTGCTTGAGCAGTTCCTTTTCGAGGGCATTGATGCCATCGACGTCGCCGGCCTGGTAGAGCTTGGTGCGTTTTTCCATGGCAGCGTAAGGCGCCCAGGACTTCGGATAAACGATGTCTGCGCCTTCAAAGGCTTCTGCCATGTTGTGCGTCTTGGTGAAGGAACCGCCGCTCTTGGCAACGTTGGCTTTCGCGATATCTTCCACGTCGGACATGATCTCATAGCCTTCCGGATGGGCAAGGACAACATCCATGCCGAAGCGGGTAAACAAGCCGACCACACCCTGCGGGACGGAAAGTGGTTTGCCGTAGGACGGGGAATAAGCCCAGGACATCACGATCTTTTTGCCCTTCAGGTTTTCAACGCCGCCGAAACAGTGGATGATGTGGTCGAAGTCGGACATGGACTGGGTCGGGTGATCGACGTCGCACTGCAGGTTGACCAGGGTTGGGCGCTGTTCGAGGACACCGTTATGGAATCCTTCGTCGACTGCGTCCATGAAGGTCTTCTGATATTTGTGGCCTTCGCCGATGAACATATCGTCGCGGATGCCGATGACGTCTGCCATGAAGGAGACCATGTTGGCGGTCTCACGAACGGTTTCACCATGGGCGATCTGGGATTTCTTTTCATCCAAGTCGTTGACGGTCAGGCCCAGCAGGTTGCAGGCGGAAGCAAAGGAGAAGCGGGTACGGGTGGAATTGTCGCGGAAGACGGAAATCGCCAGACCGGAATCCCAAACGCGGCAGCTCTTGTTTCGTTCGCGCAGGTCGCGCAGAGCGTCTGCAACGGTGAAAATAGCATCGATTTCATCATCGGTCTTGTCCCAGGTCCAATAGAAATCGTTATTGTACATGTTGTTGATGTTCAATTTTTCAAGATAATTTGCAAGTTCGTATGCTAATGACATTGTTACTCCTTTTTTCGGGTGTAAGGTGGCAGGTGTCAGGTGTTAGATAATATCACTCCTAACTCCTCACTCCTAATTCCTGACTATTATTTATCCAATTTCCCGCGGTATTCGGTCACGTCTTCATCCCCTTTGCCCTTGTAAAGCATTGGGACAGCGGCGTAAACAGCTGCGCAGGTAACAAGATCCTGTTTCCAGGTGATTTCATTCGGGGCGTGCGCCTGGCTTTCCGCACCAGGACCAAAGCCGACGCATGGAATGCCGAAGCGTCCCTGGATGGATACGCCATTTGTGGAGAAGGTCCACTTGTCGATCAGCGGGCGTTTGCGCAGGTGCATGGCGCCTTCCGCGCCAATGCGCTCTTCCCCGAACATGGCTTTGTAAGAATCCACCACAGCCTGTACATGCGGCGCGGTTTCTTTGTTGATCCAGGTCGGGAAGTAACATTCAGTCTCATAAACCAGACCGGTCCAGGCAGGACGGTCGTATTTGTACATGGAGACCTTCACGTCATCACCGTATTTCTGAACGGCCGGCAGCGCGCGGATCTCATCCAGGCAGCTGGTGAATGTTTCACCGGCGGTCATGCGGCGGTCAATAGAGATCGCGCAGGAGTCCGCAACCGCGCAGCGGGACGGGGATGTGTAAAAGATTTGAGAGACGGTGCAGGTCCCGCGTCCGAGGAAGCGGGCATCTTCCCAGTGTTCCGGGTTGTATTTCGGATCCAGCATCTTGACGAGGCCTTTGATTTCGGTGCTTTCTTCCGCGTCGTTCTGATTCAGGTCGCGGACATTTTCGATGATTTCAGCCATCTTGTAAATGGCGTTGTCGCCGCGTTCCGGAGCGGAACCATGGCAGGAAACGCCGCGGACGTCCACACGGATCTCCATGCGGCCGCGGTGACCGCGGTAAATGCCGCCGTCGGTGGGTTCGGTGGAGATGACGAATTCCGGCGTGATGCCGTCTTCATTGTGAATGTACTGCCAGCACAGGCCGTCGCAGTCTTCTTCCTGAACGGAACCGACGATGAGGATCTTTTTGTCGGCGGGGATCAGGTTCAGATCTTTCATGATCTTTGCGCCGTAGACCGCGGAGACAAGGCCGCCTTCCTGGTCAGAGCCGCCGCGTCCGCCGATTTCCGTTTCATTTTCGTAGCCCTTGTACGGGTCGAATTTCCAGTTTTCAATGTTGCCGATACCGACGGTATCGATGTGGCTGTCGATCGCGATGATGCGCTCGCCGCTCCCCATCCAGCCGAGAACGTTGCCTTCCGGGTCGATTTCAACTTTGTCGAATCCCAGATTTTCCATCTCTTCTGCGATGCGGCGGATGACACCTTCTTCTTCAGAGCTTTCTGAGGGAATCGCGATCAGATCCCGCAGAAATTTGGTCATGGCAGGACCGTAATCCTGCGCCGCTTTTTTGATTGCATCAAAATCCATGTCAAAACCTCCCGTTTGATGTCTGGTAAAACCCTGCCTTTCGGCAAAACGATACGTTATTTTTCAACGTGCCTGTAGAGGCACAACAATAAATGAATTTGATAGCGCACACAGAGTGCAGTCTTGCTGTGCCGGCAAGCGGCAGCAGCAAGGCAAACCTCAATGTGCTGTAAATCCACATTGATTGTCAGGCAAATCAGCCATTTTTCTACCTTATTTATACCTGATTTTCAATTGTCTGACAATAGGGAATTTGTAAGACATTATGAGTCATATGAAAATTGTGAACTTTGTAATATGTGTCAGCATCAAGAGAAAGGCTGCCTGTCCCATGTGCGGCTCAGTAAAAATTGGGAGCGCATAAATTGTTACAGGAAAAGCGGCTGAAATCCAGAAGTCTCTTTGAATTGTATTGAGCAGATATAAAGTATAATTGGAATAATACCATGGAACATATCGCGGGCTTCATGGGTACCATTGAAGTCTAAGAGATGAAAGATTTCCGGGTTTCAAATCAGGAAAACACTGACTGATCCGGTCAGGGTCAAAAGTGCCCTGTTTTCGCTACCTCAGACATGAGTCAACAGAACAGGTTGCAATGTCTCCAGTTGTTAAGAATAGAAAAAAGAAAGGATTTATCAAGAATGAAAAACAATTTGTCATCAAAAGAAGTCGGCGCTGCACCTGACTATTCTAAGGCGGAATGTTGGCACAAGCTTTCAGAGATCACAAAGGACGTTGATACTTTCTACATCCCTGCTACAGAATATATCGCGGGAAGTTTGGAGGAAGGTGCACCCGATTACGCGACGATCGGCAACGCTGATGTACTGGCAAACGCCCCGATTGAATATGAGGCGCATGCAAGTGTGTTCGAGGATTCTACCAATGTGTTTATGCCGTATTATCGCCAGGCCGGCTTGAAGTTCGAGGGAGAAACCTGGAAGAAAAACGGAAACATTGACGCTGCAATTTCCGGTATGCCTTACGATGACATAGCTGCCGCGCTCGATTACTATTTTGAGAATTATAACGGCGGGCGTCCGTTCATCATTGCCGGTCACAGCCAGGGTTCGGCTATGACAAAGCTTGTCCTGAAGAAATACTTCAAGGAACATTCCGATCGCTACGAGCGTATGGTCGCTGCCTATGTCATCGGGTACGCGGTCACGAAGGACGATCTCGATGCCTGTCCTCACCTGAAATTTGCGGCCGGTGAGACCGACACGGGCGTTATCGTCAGCTGGAATACCGAGGGCCCCAGGAATGCGGAGCAGAACGTAAAGACTGCCGTGCTGCTGCCGAACGCGATCAGCATCAATCCGCTGAACTGGAAGTTAGATGATACATACGCCCCGGCAAGTGAGAATCTGGGTTCCTTCATACCGAATGCGGAAACCGGCAGGTGCGAGATTACCGATGTCGGTGCGGATGCGCAGGTAATTCCCGGGCGCGGCGTCGTCGTGACCCACGCCGCATCTGAGCCGGTACCCGAGGAAATTGCTGCGGTTTCCGCTGAATTCTTCGGACCGGATGGCCGGCACGCAAGCGACTACTCGTACTACTACAACAACATCAAGGACAACGTGGCAAAGAGAATCGCTGCCTATAAGGCGTGTGCGAAATAAAAGATCCTTTAAATTATATCATTAACCAGGTGTCCTGATTTCGATGATAAGTCGGAAAGTTTATTTATAATTATTTTGAATGCTATTGATAAAGAATATTGAAATAAGCCATAAGGAATAACCAATGTTTGAAACCGAACAAAAAATGATCGAGGAACAGGTACAGCGTTACCTTAAAGAAAACGGACTTCCTGAAGCGAACATCCAGTGGACATGGATTCCCTTCAGCGGGAACTGGGGAATGGCGACATCTTTCTTCCAATTGGCTTCACAGGACGCGAAAGCGAAGGGTGTGAAGATGAACGTCGCGGCTCATGCGCAGGAAATCGCGCAGGGCATCGCGGATGTCATCAGCCTTCCGGAAGGCTTTGAACGTGCAGAAGCGGTTCGCGGTTATCTGAACCTTTATTTTTCCACAAAAGACTATTCACAGCGGGTCATTGATACCGTTTTGACGGAAGGCAATGATTATGGCAAAGGCACTCCGACCGGTGAACGGGTGATGGTGGAGTTTTCTCAGCCGAACACGCACAAGGCATTTCATGTCGGCCATCTGCGCAACGTGATTTTAGGAAACTCTATCTGCAATATTCTGGAAAAATCCGGTGATGAAGTAGTCCGTGCCAATTATCTCGGCGACATCGGTCTGCATGTGATCAAATGGATGTGGTGCTATTTGAAGTATCACAACGGCGAAAAACCGGCTGGAGATATCACTCGCTGGATGGGCGACGTTTATGCGGAGGCGGACCGCCGCCACCATGATGAACCGGATGCCGATGCGGAAATCCGTGCCTTGTTTGCCCGCTGGGACCGCCGGGATCAGGATGTGGTTGACCTGTGGAAAGAAACCCGCCAGTGGAGTCTGGACGGTTTCGACGATATATATAAAGAATTGGGTGTCAGGTTCGACCATCTCTATTTTGAGAGTGAGGTGGAAGATTCCGGTAAAGTGATCGTGGACGAACTGATTGAAAAAGGTCTGGCAACCGATGAACGTCCGGAAGGCGCTGTGGTTGTCAAACTGGATGACCTGTGCGGGACAAAAGACAAATACCGCGTTCTGGTCGTATTGCGTTCTGACGGTACTTCCCTTTACGCGACCAAAGATCTTTCTCTGGCGATCAAAAAGTTTGAGCAGTTTGACCTGACAAAATCCATTTATGTCATTGATGTTCGTCAGTCACTTTATATGCAGCAGATTTTCAAGACCATGGAGCTGATGGGCTATCCGTGGACAAAGAACCTGGTCCATCTGGCTTATGAGATCGTCAATCTTCCGGGGAATGTGACCATGTCTTCCCGTGATGGTACGGTGGTTTTCCTTCAGGACCTGCTTGTGGAGGCAACTGCCCGGGCTCTTGCTATTGTCAATGAAAAGAATCCGGACCTGCCGGAAGAGACCAAAAAGTCTATCGCGCATACTGTTGCCATTGGGGCATTGAAATATTCCATGCTTTCCCGCGACAATACGAAGATTGTCACCTTTGACTGGGAAGCAGCGCTGGACTTCAACGGACAGGCTGCTCCTTATATCCAGTATGCGGCAGTGCGTGCGAATTCTATTCTGCGCAAGGCCGGCGGCGTGCTGCCGGAATCTTTGGCACCGGATTATGAATTGACCGACAGTGAAGTGCAGCTGATCGATCTTATTGCCCGGGTGCCGAAGGAGATTCAGCGATCCGCCAAAGAATTGAAGACGCTTTATCTGGCGAACCTGGCTTATGACCTGGCACAGGCTTACAATAACTTTTACCGCAATTGTCCTGTGATCCAGGCGGACGAAAACATGAAGAATTACCGTCTGCGTCTCTCTGCCGCTGCCCGTCAGGCGATCATTGTCTGTCTGGGACTGCTGGGAATCGATACGCCGGATATGATGTGAAAATGGATTGTAGTTATTAGTTGGTAGTTGATGGCCGGTGACTGCGATCCACATGAATTGCAGTCACCGGCCTTTTTTATTTGACGGTTTTCCGATCTTCGAGCAGCATGATGAGCAGCGGCCAGATGGAGGCTTTCATCATGATGAGAATTGTTATGATGTGACGATCGAGTTCATATTCATCCGCAAGATTGGCGGCAGTGCTGAGCGGGTACGCCGTGAGAATAAGAAGGAGCGGAAATGCGTATCGTTCACCATCCGGGACGCGAAACGCAGTGAAAGCTGCTGCGATTGCGATGCAGATGATAAAGGCTCCGGGCAGATTGGCGGAAAAGAATTTTATCAGAGGATCCGGCAGCAGATTTTGAAACTCAAAGGGTGTAAATGTATAATCAATTTTTTCAAATGCTTCTGCTTCAAAACCATAGTACCAGGTCATTCGCAGTGCTTTGGCAGGTGTCAGCAGCAGATATCGGAAGTATGTTTTCAATCCGTCTGACAAGATCCAATCCCGCAGCGGTTTAAATTCTTCTGAATTGAATAATGGATCTGCCATTACATGTTCTGTTCCGTAAAATTGTTCAATGTGTTCAGGAGTGGGCATTCCTTCTCTGATCAGGAAATTAAGACCCTGCGGATCTTTGGCGATGCGGTTGAACAGTACATTCTCAAACGAATAAACCCAGCGGTCGCCGGTACCGCGGATGATCAGAAAACTGAAGAGACTCAGCAAAGCGGTGAGCAGGAAAATGACCCGTTTTCTGTCTCGTTTGCCGGTAAGGAGCAGCAGCATCACAATAACAGCGATCACAGTCCATAATGCGGAATCCCGTGAGTGTGCAAACAAAAAGGCACTCAGTGCGGTACATAAAGCCGGCTGACATTGCCATTGATCGTTTTTGTTCCCGGCAGTCAGCCAAAACAAACTCCCCATCAGCAGCATCCCTGTGGAAATCGAAAGAGATTCGCTCATGATCATTTGATCCCAGCGGGTGACGTTGGGAATGCAGCCGAGACCGAAACAAAAAATCACGATCAGCTTTTGTGAGATATCTCTTGCGCATAGTAATGCGGTTTTTCGGGCAAAATATCCCCAGCTGATGAGAGAAACGATCAGCTGAACAATCGTGATCGTTTGATAATTCTGCCGACAGGCCTTATATACCAGGGGAATCAGCAGCGGCCGGGAAAGACAGTGCCATTCCGGAATGCGGCAGTATTTTTCGCCGCGCAGTAAATCCATCAGCGGCAGACGGGATTGTCCGATGTAAAAATCCGAATCGATAAAGGTCAGCGGAGCAGTGACCGTACAGAACTGAATGATCCGGAATGCGGCAAAAAGCGTAAAGGCAATTCCAAAAAAAAGACCAAAATTCCATTTTGGTAATAATTTGATTGAAAACAGGGTGCCCGCAAAGCATAAGAAAAAACTGAGCAGCCAGACGGCGATGAGCTCCGGCAATCCATTGGAAAGCGACAGAGCAAAATCGTAGCTGAGACGGGAAAACGCTTCGTTATTCAGGGATACTGTCGTGCTGATTCCATCCCAGGATATTTCCGCAATTCCCTGTTCTTTTCCGGATTTGAATTCAAGTGTGATGAGATTTCCTGTTTTTCCTGTCCAATTGAGTTCGTCACCCTGTCCGGTAAGTGTGGGATTGTTCTCATCGTAGATACAGTTCCCTGTGCAGTGAACAGCTGACAGCGGTATGTCACCATTTTCTCTGTGGAACCAGGTAAGGGAAACAGGGTTTATTTCACCGTTTTCATTAGGGATTGCGTGAATCGAGAGTATATGTTCCCCAAAAAGTCCCGTATTGGGAATCGGAAACCAAATCAGGACGCATATGGATAAAGTCAATGCAGTAAGCAGGATGGGAAGCCATTCCTTTGCTTTAAGCGTTCGGATCTGATTCCGTGCCGCAAGAAAAAGGCAGTAAAACACAGTTCCGCCAAGCAGTGCGGAAAGAGCAAGCCTGCCTGCCAATCCAATGGGAGTGAGCGGCATCAGCTGGAGCTTTTCACAATAATAGATGATACTTGCCGAAACAGCTGCAAGAACGGCGCTGACAATGCCGATCAGGTTGATGCGGTTTGTGTTGTTTGACATTTCTTTTTATTTCTTAGCACTGAAAACCATATCGCGGCCCTGAAAATTGGTTTTCTTCTTCCATTTTTTAAACAAAGCGCGATATCCCTGACTGATCCGGTCGTTCCAATTCAGACCCAACTGTTCTGCGGAATTTTTTATCGCTGCAGCATCCGGTCCTTCGATTTCAATAAAATCCCCGATGGGTGTATGGTCCACAAAAAGTCCGGTGTCGTTCAGCCGATAGATACTGCGGTATTTTTCATAAATAAAAACGATTTCGTATCCCAGACGTTCAAGGATCAAACGGGTGTTCCCGAAGTTTTTAACAACGGTTTCTATTTCTTCCCGGTCCGCGATACCTTCTGTATTCAGTTTTTCTGCTTTGTAGGTCAGTATGGCGGTACCGCCGTTGTCACGCAGACGGAGTACCTGATGAGATTTTGTTAAGGTTCCATTTTTGTCATCCCAGCGGAGGTTTTGTTCAAACCGGGTTTTCTGTTCCAAAACCGCACCCGCGTCAAGGATGACCGGCAGGATTTCCCCGACGGATGAAATTGCAAATTTTACTTCAATTTCTCTGTTTTCCATGTCGTTCCCTTTTTGACAGCACTATCCCCTATAACCTATAACCTATAACCTATATCCAATATCCTAATTTATCTTCTTGAGCCAGCTCAATGTGGAGTGAATAAATTCAGCACGGAAGCTGTAAACGATGTGCAAATAATCATCCCGTTCCGGATGCTCATCCAGTTTCTTTTCAATATTGGCAAGCCAATGCTCGCAGCTTTTTATTTGTTCGCGGACCAGCTGCTGCATTTCCTCTTTGGGACGGTCTTTGAGAAAATACAATTTTCCCAGAAAATCAGAGCGGATCTCATTCATGTGGGCAACCGGTGAATGAAGCCAGTCTTCAAACGTGGCTTTCCCGATTGGAGTGAGCGTACAGATTTTCCGGTTCGGAAGTGTATCTCCGGGTTCTATCTCTGTACTGATTAGCCCGCCGCGTTCGATTTTGTCAAGAACTGCGTATAGCCGGCTCTGTCGGAATGTCCATACGGTTTTCAGCTCTTCTGAAGTGGTCAGCTGTTTATAAAGGTCGTAGGCGTGGGTGGGTTTTCGGTCAATAATACCGAGCAGCAGAAAATCCATCGTCAGGGGGTCTTGTTGTCGTGCCATAGTTTTTCCCGTTTTTTTTTCATTATATCAAAAATCTGTGAAAGTGACAAAGTGAACTGTATTTGTGAAACGACAGAAACAAACATGACATTTGTAACATGACGAATGTTACTATTTACTTTCAGTTTGTCTAAAATTTTGACAAATACAGCTATTGGGCGTAAAATTTCTTTGAAACTGCTTTTGTTGAAGGTAGTTTTAATAATGGAGCGTAAAATCAGAATGGCGAAAATTCCGACGATATATGATGTGTCAAGAAAAGCAGGAGTCAGTACTGCGACTGTTTCCCGTGTGTTAAACAATCCCGGCAAGGTCAATGCTGACACGCGCAAACTTGTGGAATCAGCCATCAGTGAGCTCGGTTATAAGCCGCTGCTCGAAATGCGTCTGCGTGGAATGAAGGACGTTCCCCGCATTTGTGTGTGTACACCTCATTTCTCTTCGCAATCTTATGTTCAGCGGCTCCGCGGAATTGATCTTTATCTGGAATCTTTGGATTATGAAACCGAATTGTATATTCAGGTTGTGAATTCGCAGCCGCAGCTGGAGCATTTTATTAATACGATTTCATCCCGGGATATTGACGGAGTGATTTTTGTTTCTCTCTCTCTGACTGAAGAACAGATTCGAAAAGTGAAAGAAGCAGGTGTTCAATGCGTATTGATTGAAAACCAGTCCCATTTGTGCACCTGTATTGATTATGATAATTTTGAAGGCGGACGCATCGCTGCCCGTTACCTGTTGGATAAAGGGTTTGAAAGTTTCGGTATTCTCAGTGAACCGTTTCATTGGGAATATACGGTATATTCCATGCAGGATCGTTTTATGGGGTTTCAGGCGGAAATCGGTGCGGCCGGCTATACTATTCCCAAAGAAAATATCTACGAAAACCAGATAGACTACCATTTGGTACGGCGCCAGTTTACTGAAGTGTTCCGCTCCGGTAAATATCCTCAGGCCTTTTTTGTGCCTGCGGATCTGATGGCCTTCGGTATGATTCAGGCGGCGAAGGATTGTGGTCTGACACCCGGAAAAGACATTTCTATTATCGGTTTTGATGATATTGATTACGCGGATGTCTTTGAGCTGACTACGGTAAGCCAGCATTTGGACGAATCCGGTGAAGTAGCTGCAAAAGCGTTAATGGAAAAGCTGCGGGATCCGGAAAAGGCTGATCAGCAGATCATGCTGTCACTTACGATTGTAACAAGGAAATCAGCCTGATGTTTTTTTGTGATGATGTAAAAATATAAGAATAGGTGAATAAAAAATAATAATTAACAATAGAACAAAATAAAAAATATTAAAAAGACCGCGAGTGCCACTCGTGGCACTCGCGGTCTTTTTTGGTTAATCGTCTGAGAAAAAACTATTTTGTGAGTCAACTCCGGAGAGATCCGGAGATGAAAAAAATTTATAGGAGACAATATGAAAAAGTTATCTGTTTTGTTGGTCTTCGTGATGCTCGTCAGCGTTTTCTGCGCTGCCGCTGCTCAGGAGAAGAGCTACCTGGAACGCGCCTATGACGGCGAATTCAAGGGTACAACTGTCACATTCGATGGTCCGTTCGTTGACAACGACCAGGTTTTCTTCGAAGAATCCATTAAACCGTTCGAAGAAGCTACCGGTATCGACATTGTCTACGTTGGTAACAAAGACTTCGAATCCACCATTCAAATGCGTGTCGAAGGCGGCAACGCTCCTGATATCGCTGACTTCCCGCAGCCGGGTCTTCTGGGCAACCTCGCCAAGAAGGGTTATATGATCGATGTCCGCAATGTCATCAGCGAAGATTGGCTGAAAGAAAACTACAGCGAAGCCTGGTTGGATCTGGCCATGATGGAAGGTCCTGATGGTCAGCCGATGATGGCCGGTATCTGGGCCCGCAACAATGGTAAATCCCAGGTCTACTATCGCCCGGATGTCTGGGCTGAAGCTGGCTACGAAGTCCCGACCACCTGGGACGAAATGGTCGCCCTGAGCAAGCAGATGGTTGAAGACGGCGAAACCCCGTGGTGCATCGGTATCGAATCCGGTTCCGCAACCGGTTGGCCGGCCACTGACTGGCTCGAAGACATCATGCTGCGCACCGTTTCCCCGGAACAGTATGATGCATGGACCCGCGGTGAATTGAAATTCGATTCTCCGGAAGTCCGCCGCGCCATTGACATCATGAGCGAAATCTGGTTCACCGATGGTTTCGTTTATGGCGGCCGCGAAGCTATTGCTTCCACCAACTTCGGCGAATCCGTGAAACCGCTGTTCTACGATGTGGACGGCTGCATGATGCACCGCATGGGCAACTTCATCACTGCCTACTTCCCGGAAGGTCTCGAACCTCTGAAGGATTATGATGTGTTTTATCTGCCTCCGATCGATGCTGAATACGGCAGCCCGTATCTCGGCGGCGGCGACATCTATGGTGTCTTCAACGAAAAACCGGAAGTCCTGGCTGCATTCGAATTCTTCAGCCATGGTGAATCTCTGAAGTTCTGGCTCGGCCAGGGCGGCGCTCTGTCCCCGCATAACGATGCTGATCCTGAATGGTACAAGGACCCGACCGAAGCGAAAATCGCTGAATTCATTCAGAACGCTAACACCTTCCGCTTTGATGGTTCCGACCTCATGCCGTCCTCCGTTGGTGCTGGCACCTTCTGGAAGGGTATGACCGATCTCGTCACCGGTGCCGACATCGATACCGTCGTTACCGAAATCGATAAAGGCTGGTAATACTTTCGTATAGGCTTAACGCCTGTTTAATATAAAATGAAAAGCATGTGTCGGGTTTATCCCGGCACATGCTTCCGTGAATAAATTTTAGGGTTCAGGGTGCAGTATTCAGGATTGTAAAATCAATAGGGGATCAATTTTCTTCGAACAAACTATGGGTTTTATTATCTGGATCCTGGATCCTGAGCCCTAAATAAAGCCCCCTGAGTCCTGAACCCGAAGAGGAGAAACTATGTACTATAGTTCGGAAAAACGAACTACCGGACCGCAAAAACTTTGGTTGTTTGTCCGAATGATTGCGGCTTTGGCGGTAATATTTGGCGTTTTTTATTTCGGTATCAAATACCTGCAGAACTATGAAGGCAATCAGATTTTATTGACGATCATCGCTATTGTCTGGGGTGTTGGTTCTGTAGCGTTGTTTTATTATCTTGCAAACTGGATCGTTGAACATTTTTCCCGTAAATGGTGTTCGCGTATTCAACCTTATATCTTTGTCGGGCCTGCAGTGCTGATCCTGTTATGGGCTCTCGCTATCCCGACAGTACGTACTTTTATTCTTTCTTTGAAAGACGCGATGGGCAAAGACTGGATCGGTTTGGATTCCTTCCAGACAGTAATGACTCCTGATCGGATGACCGGTGTCTACCAAACTATCACCGGCGGTATTTTTATTGTGCTGGTTGTTGCTGTGATTGTGCTTCTCATTATGCTGTTCAGCAGACTCGTTTCTTCAAAGATGGAAATCAAAAATGAGGGAATGACCAAAAAAACAGGCTGGTGGATCCTCATTGTCGGAATCGCGGTTCTGTATGCAGCTATTGCCCCTGTGATCCGTTCTTTCAGTAAAGCAGTTGAAGGTACGGAAGCAACTCAAATTCCTTTCCTTGAAAACTATAAATATGCACTTACCGACCCTGCCATGTTGATCGTTTTCCGCAACAACCTGATGTGGCTGATCCTTGGTACTTCTTTTTGTGTGGTTTTCGGTTTGATCATTGCTGTCCTGGCTGATAGAACTGGAGCTGCTGAAAAGTATTATAAGATCATCATCTTTCTGCCGATGGCAATTTCTTTTGTCGGTGCCGGTGTGATTTGGAAGTTCATCTATAACTATCGCGGTCAGGGAAATGAAACCGGTTTGCTGAATGCCATCATAGTTTCCCTCGGCGGTACGCCAAAAGCCTGGCTGCAGGTTCCGTTTTGGAACAATATTTTCCTCATCATCATTATGATTTGGCTGCAGACCGGTTACTGTATGGTGATCCTTTCCTCCGCGATCAAAGGCATTTCTTCTGAATTGCTGGAAGCTGCCCGTATTGATGGCGCAAATGAATTGCAGATTTTCTTTAAGATAATTATCCCGGTTATCAGCGGCACGATCATTTCTGTGACAACGACGGTTTTGATCTTCTCTCTGAAGACCTTTGATGTGGTCAATACCATGACCGGCGGTAACTATGGTACCAATGTGATCGCGAACGAATTCTATGTCCAGCGTTTTGTCCAGTATAACACGGGGCGTGCTTCCGCTATCGCTATTATCCTCCTTGTTCTGGTTATCCCTGTGATGATCATGAACCTGAGACAGTTCAATGAAAGGAAGGCTTTCTAATGGCTGCAAAATCCAGGAGTTTATCTGAACAAAAGAAGTCCTCTTCTTTCATCACACATCTTGTCCTGATCCTGCTCTGTTTGATCTGGTTTATTCCGGTCTTCGGAGTTTTTGTGACTTCTTTCCGTAACTCAACAAATGTGTTCAACAGTGGTTGGTGGCGTGTTTTCCCGCACCAGGAATGGCAGGAAACAGGAGAAATCAAACTCGATTCCGAAGTGGATGTTAATGGCGATATTGAGGTAACTCTGCCTAACAGCAAAACGATTACAGGGACGTTTGATACTTTCAAAAGCGGTGTGAATGTCAATGGCACAAAGGTTCAATGGTATGGTGCCAAGCGAACCCGCACGCTGAAGCTCTATGAAAAGAAATGGGTTGGATTTGAAAGCAATCTGACACTGGAAAACTACAGAAATGTGTTGACCGGTAAGAAGATTCAATATACCGGTGAAAACGGTGAAACACTCACGCGTAATGGTTCGGATCTTGGCTCATCCTTCCTGAATTCCATTACAGTTACCGTTCCTGCAACGATCATCCCGATTTTGATCGCGGCTTTTGCGGCATATGGCTTTGCATGGCTGAATTTCCCGGGACGCAAGTTGTTCTTCTCCATGGTAGTGGCGATGATGGTCGTCCCGCTGCAGATTGCGATCGTGCCTGTGCTGAGCGACCTTTCAAAGGTAGGACTTTCCGGTCAGTATCTGGGTATCTGGATGGCACACACCGGTTTCGGTTTGCCTCTGGCGATTTATCTGCTGTTCAACTACATCAGCACGATCCCGCGGGAAATTCTGGAATCCGCTTTCATTGACGGCGCTTCCAACTTCACGATCTTCACCCGCCTGATCCTGCCGCTTTCTGTCCCGTCTATCGCTTCCTTCGGTATTTTCCAGTTCCTCTGGGTCTGGAATGACTACCTGGTTTCCCTGGTTATTTTGGGCGGTGGTCAGAAGATGGTCATTACCCAGGCATTGGCGAACATCGTCGGTACCCGCGGTCAGGACTGGCACCTGCTCACTGCCGGTGCGTTCGTTTCCATGATCGTCCCGCTTATCGTCTTCCTGAGCCTGCAGCGCTACTTCGTCCGCGGTATGATGGCCGGTTCTGTGAAGGGATAGTTTAGACTTAAGACGTTAGACGTTAGGTTAATAGTATCAAAGAGGGTGCCTGTGAAAGGGCATCCTTTTTTCTTCAGAAAGTTGACATTGATTTTTCCGGACAGGAGTGTATAATATAAACAGGTTTTTCGGGTGAAAGGTATCTGTATGGGCGAAAAAGACATTGTAAAGATCAGAGAGCGACAGGAAGATCTTGCTCGATTGCGCGGATTGCGCCCGATTGACGATGATTTCATGCGCTGCATTTTTCGGGATAATATTCCATTAGCGCAGCTTGTACTTCGAATTATCATAGGTAAGGAAGATCTGATTATTACTCGTTTAGAAACTCAGAAGGATCTGAAACGGCTTGTGGGTGCCCGTTCGATTTGCGTTGATGCTCTCGGTACTGATAATGAAAACAAGAAGTATGATATGGAGATTCAACGAGCTGACAGCGGAGCTGGTGTCCATCGTGCAAGATATCATTCAAGCTGTATGGACGTGGAAAATCTTGATGCTGGTCAGGACTTTGATGAACTTCCTGAAACGTATACCATATTGATAACGGAAAAGGATTATTATAAAGAAGGTCTTCCGTTATACAGAATTGAGAGGGTAAATCTTTCGACAAATAAATTATTCAACGATGGCGAGCATATTATCTATGTGAATGGTGAATATCGAGATGATTCCGACCTTGGAAAACTGATGCACGATTTTTCCTGCTGGAATCCGGATGATATGCATTATGAATTGTTCAGAGAAACAACACGGTATTACAAGGAAAATCCGAAAGGAGTTGAAACAATGTGCAGAGCGTTTGAAGAAGTCAGGGAACAAGGCAGAGAACAAGGCAGAGAACAGGGCAGAGAACAAACTCAGCTTGAAGTAATTCGAAATCTTATGAACAATCTGAAATTATCAGCTCAACAGGCCATGGATGCAATGGGTATTCCTGCCAAGGATCGGGACATATTGTTGATGAAATTATCCTAAATAGATGCTTAGAGGTTATTATGGACAACACACCCTGGTATATGAACGCCTACTTTTATCAGATCTATCCACGGTCTTTCATGGATGGAAACGGTGATGGTTACGGCGATTTTGTCGGCATTACGCAAAAACTGGACTATCTGAAATCCCTCGGGATCGACTGTATCTGGATCCAGCCGATTTATCCTTCCCCGATGTTCGATGATGGGTACGACATCAGCGACTTTGTGAACGTGGATCCTCGTTTTGGTTCATTGGAAGAATATCATCAGCTTATCGACGCGGTTCATGCGCATGGTATGAAAATTATCATGGACCTGGTGATGAATCACTGCTCAAGCGAGCATCCATGGTTCCAAGAGGCACGCAAAGACCGTAATTCCAAATATCGTGACTATTTCGTATGGTCTGATACTGATCAAAAGTATCTCGAGACCCGCATCATCTTCACCGATACACAGAAATCCAACTGGGCATGGGATGAGGTCGCCGGACAGTATTACTGGCACCGCTTCTATCCCCAGCAGCCGGATCTGAATTTTGACAATCCGGAAGTTCAGGAGGCGATGCTGAACGTCATGCGCCACTGGATGGATCTCGGAATTGATGGTTTCCGTGCGGATGCGGTTCCCTACCTCTTTGAACGGGATGGCATGGAAAATGAAAACCTGCCGGAAACGCACGAATTTCTGAAGCGCTGCCGCAGGCTGATGGATGAAGAATATCCCGGTGCGGTGCTGCTCTGCGAAGCCAATATGTGGCCGAAGGAAGTCCGCCCCTACTTTGCGGATGGTGACGAATTCCAGCTCGGATTCCACTTCCCGCTGATGCCGCGCATCTTCATGTCCCTTGGAAAGCAGAACGCCGAATCACTGGTGAAGATCCTTAAGGATACACCGGACATTCCCGAAAACTGTCAGTGGTGCACTTTCCTGCGCAATCATGACGAACTGACCCTGGAGATGGTGACAGAAGAGGACCGCCAGTGGATGTGGAACTTCTACGCTCCGGATCCGGAAATGCGCAAAAATCTTGGCATTCGCCGGCGACTCTGGCCGCTTCTGGACAATGATCCGAAGAAGGTGGCGCTTGCTTATTCCATGATGCTCACCATGCCCGGTTCCCCGGTCTTTTATTATGGAGATGAGATCGGTATGGGCGATGACATCCGTCTCTATGACCGCAACGGTGTCCGCACCCTTATGCAGTGGGATGACACAAAGAACGGCGGTTTTTCAACAGCTGATAAGACCTGTATGCCGGTGATCGATGATCCGGTTTACGGATATAAACAGGTCAATGTTGCTTCTCAGGAAAACGATCCGAATTCTCATCTGAACATGATCCGCAGTCTAATGTCCACCCGCAAAGCCTCTGATGCACTCTGCCGCGGCAAGCTGGAATGGCTGGTGGATGGCGATAACATTCCGATTCTTGCTTATATCCGTGAAAGCGAGTATGATAAAGTGTGGGTTCTTCAAAACATGACGGATCAAGAGCAGTGCTTCACACTGGATCTTCCGGAAGGTACATATTACGATTTGAATCATCCCGAATTTGAAATTCAGGGAAGCGCAAAAACTGAAATAAAAATTGCTCCGCGTTCATTTTACTGGCTGCGGAATAAAAACTGATAGTTAAAAGCTAATAGCTTGCCCGATTCTATCGGGAACAAGAGGAGTATTACATGATTTATCAATATCATCAGGGTGAACAATTTGACAGCAAGGCGGCTGCAGAAACACTGCTTGCGGAAGCTATGCCTCTTCTGGAAAAAAAACATGCCTCGTTTATCAAAAAAGACCCGGAAGCCTGGAATGAGCTGTTAGGACGTTTCAGGGACTATCTCCCGCGTTTGGTTGAATTGTATTTCGATCTGTATAACGGCTGCATCGAAGCATATCCCCAGTTTTTCAATCTGCTTGCTACCATGACGGAAAATTGGGTGAAGCGTGATGCTTATCTGAAAGCCTCAGATCGTGATCGTCTGGCCAATCCGGATTGGTTCTGTTCCAATCAGATGATCGGTGCAGTGTGTTATGTGGATCTTTTTGCCGGTGATCTGAGCGGGATCCGCAAAAAGCTGCCTTTCTTCAAAGATCTGGGGATTACATATCTTCACCTGATGCCGCTTTTCAAATGCCCGGAGGGCAATAACGACGGTGGATACGCGGTCTCTTCCTACCGCGAAGTAGACGAAAAGCTGGGTATTGCCCAGCAGCTGCGCAAACTGGCACAGGAGTTTCGTGAGGCCGGTATTGCTCTGGCAGTGGACTTCGTCTTCAACCATACGTCCGATGAACATGAGTGGGCGATGAAGGCGAAAGCCGGTGATCCGGTCTATCAGAATTATTACTGGATGTTCGATGACCGTTCTGTCCCGGATCGCTATGAATCCTCACTTCGTGAGATCTTCCCGGATGAGCATCCGGGCGCCTTCACCTGGTTCGAAGATATTCACAAATGGGTCTGGACGACTTTCCATTCCTATCAGTGGGATCTGAATTATCATAATCCGCAGGTATTAAGCGCTATCGCCGATGAAATGCTGCACCTCGCGAATATGGGCGTGGATATTCTGCGTCTGGATGCTGTTGCCTTTATCTGGAAACAGATGGGAACGGTCTGTGAGAGTCTCCCGCAGGCTTATAAACTGGTGGAAGTGTTCAATCTCATTGCCCGCATCAGTGCGCCTTCCTTGCTCTTCAAGTCAGAAGCGATTGTCCACCCGGATGAAGTGATCCGCTATATTGACCCGGCTCTGTGCCGCCTTTCCTACAACCCGCTGCTGATGGCGCTGATGTGGGAAGCGCTGGCAACCCGCGAAACCAAGCTGCTGGCTGCTTCCATGCGCGGACGGTTCAACCTGCCGGAGCACACCTCCTGGGTTAACTATATCCGCTGCCATGATGATATTGGCTGGACCTTCTCTGATGAGGATGCAAGCCGGCTGTGGATCAATGGGTATCCGCATCGTCAGTTCCTGAATTCCTTCTATACCGGCAAATTCCCCGGCAGCTTTGCTAAGGGACTTCCTTTCCAGGAAAATCCACACACAGGTGATTGCAGGATTTCCGGTATGTTGGCTTCGCTTGCCGGTCTGGAAAAGGCATTGGATGAAAATAATGAGACCGAGATCCAGTTCTCTCTGGACCGCATCCAGCTGCTCTTCGGCATTACCATGTTCATTGGCGGTATGCCGCTGATTTATCTCGGCGATGAGATTGGCGAACTGAATGATTATTCATTTACAGAAGATCCAGATAAGAAGGATGACAGCCGCTGGGTCCATCGGGTTCATTATGACTGGAAGGCCTGGAAAAAGCGCAGCGATGAAAATACTGTCGCCGGGACGCTTTGGAGCCGGATCAAAAAAATGATCGAGATTCGGAAGTCCCATTCCGTTTTTGCCGTACAGAACATTGAGGTTCCGCTGGAATACAACAAGCATATCTTTACGTTTATCAAACGCAGCGGTAATGAGACTGTCCATGTGGTTGTGAATTTCAGCGAACATCGTGTCCAGCTGCCGGCATCAGTCTTCAATTGCTTTGACAATGCTCCGACGGATCTGATGACTGGGAAGGAATATCCCTACGGTCCGTTCACTGTAGAGCCATATCAGATTCTCTGCCTGTATCTGAAAGATTAGTTAATAATTCCTAAGGGATAATTATGGTATAATTATCCCTTAAGAGGATTTATGCCGCAAATAATTCCCATAAAAGAACTCAAAGACACAAATCACATTTTCGAAATGTGCCGAAATACGAATGAGCCTATTTTTATTACAAAAAATGGGTTTGGTGAGATGGTATTGATGAGTATGGATGCATATGACGAAATGTTCAAAAAGCTGGAAATATTCAAAGAGCTTGCAATTTCTGAACAGCAGTTCGTCGCAGGGGCCTATTTAGACGCAAAAACTGCCTTAACTGATATAAGAGCTAAATATGGGCTATAAACTCATTGTTTCAGCCGAAGCAAATAATCAGCTGGACAATATAATATTTTATATTGTGAATAAACTGAAAAATTCGAAGGCATCAAGCGAAATATTGGATGAAATTTTTGATTTATACGAGACAATAGAAAAATTTCCTGAGTCTTTTCCGATGTGTGATGATCCATATCTGGCTAAAAAAGAATATAGAAAATGCATTTTGGCTCATTATGATTATGTGATTTTGTATCTTATATGTGATGATTGTATAAAGATTTCCGGGATTTTTCATGCACGAGAGAATTATATAAAAAAATTGTGAGGAATCAGAACGAAGTGCGTTCTAAAGTTGGTTATCTCGAGAATCAAAATCATAATTTCTGTAAATAAAGCTTGATTAAATTGACTCTTGACTTTTTGAAAGAAAAGCTATATACTAAAGTTGTGGAGTAATCCAAAAAGCGGTGTACCCTACCAATAAGTGGGAGCTAAAAAAGCGGTGTACCCTACCAATAAGTGGGAGCTAAAAAAGCGGTGTACCCTACCAATAAGTGGGAGCTAAAAAAGTTATGACCGGAACAAAAACCGGTCATTTTTTAAAGGTGAATTCATGAGATTTTCATTTTACACCATTGATACTTCCTATTGTAATTTCTTACGGCAATTTGATGCAAAGGTTCCGCATACTATGGAGAAAAAATCATCCAGACCTTTTGTGGGTATTGTTTTTTCTATCAGGGATTTTAAATATTACGCTCCGCTGACTTCACCAAAGCCAAAACATTTAGCGATGAGTAATCAAATAGATTTTTTGAAAATTAATAACGGTATCTGGGGCGCTGTCAATTTCAACAATATGATTCCGGTGAATGATTTTTCAATCAAAGAAATAGACATGAGAATAGACAAAGAGGATACACAAGAAGTAATAATGTACAAAAAACTGTTGATGAATCAATTGTCATGGTGTAATTCACATCGTGATTTGATTTTGAATCAAGCTGAGAAATTATATAATATGATCGTAAATAATAAAGCGTGGAAATCATTAGCTGACAGGTGCTGTAATTTTTCTGAAGATGAAAAACATTGCAAAGAATATTTCCTCAAATGCCGAACAAATGAATCAGGAGCTAAATGATGGCCGAAGTTCAGAGATTGATCAGTTTGCCCGCGCGGGCAGAGGATGGAAATAAGGGCAGCTTCGGCTGCGTGACAGTGGTCGGCGGATGTGAGAATTATCTCGGGGCTCCGATCCTTTGTGGGAAGGCAGCTTACCGCGTCGGATGCGGACTGGTGGAACTGGTCGTCCCGGAAATTGTGCGAAATTGCGGCGCTCCGGGATTTACCGAGGCGGTCTGGGACTGCAAAGCCTTTGCGGATGGGTTGGTACCGGAACGGAAAAATGCTGTGACGGTCATCGGTCCGGGCTTGGGTACTGCCCCGGAAATCGCTGCAAAGCTGCCTTCACTGATCAACAGTGCCGCGATGTTCAGCAAACTGATCGTGCTTGACGCGGATGCGCTGAATCTGCTTTCCCGAAGCCCTGAATGGTTCGAAACTGTTCCGGAAAACTGCGTCCTGACGCCGCATCCGGGAGAGATGGCACGTTTGTGCAGGATGAGCGTGGCGGAAGTGCAGGAGAATCGGGCGAAACTGGCACTCGCGAAGGCAGCCGAATGGCACCATATCATTTTATTGAAAGGTGCTCACACGGTTATTGCCTCTCCGGAAGGATATTATGTCGTTCTTCCCTATGTCACATCCGCGCTCTCTGTTGCAGGCAGCGGGGATGTCCTTGCGGGCATTATCGCCGGTTTTGCCGCACAGGGAAAGCCAGCTTTTGACGCAGCCTGGCTGGGCGGTGAGGTCCATGCCAGAGCCGGTCTGCTCGCCGCTGATACATTCGGGAATCCTTATTCAGTCATGGCGGGTGATCTGTTGGAATCACTGCCGAAAACAATAACAGCTTATGCAAAGTTTTCCTGAGTATTGTCATATAGTATTTTTCGATATATAATTAATCTATGAGTGGTAAAACTTTGAAAAAAACACTTGACGAATTAACGTTGATGGATGATTATATGTTCGCAGCAGTTATGCGGAATAAAGATATTTTGAAACGACTGCTGCAATGCATCCTGAATATTAATATTTCGAGAATCGAATTTCTTGAAGCGCAGAAGACCGAAAAGACATCTTATGAATCGAAAGGTGTTCGCTTGGATTTATATGTAGTCGATGAAAACGGTATTATTTACAATGTTGAAATACAGACATCGGACAAGCGAAATCTTCCCAAAAGAATGCGATATTATCAGTCAGCAATCGATATCAGCGTTTTGAACCCGGGTGACGATTACAATAAACTTCGAAATTCTTATATCATTTTTATCTGTAATTATGATCCATTTGAACAAAACCGATATATTTATACCTTTGAAAATACCTGCAGAGAAGATCCTGAACTGAAATTTGGCGATGAAGCTTATAAGATTGTGGTCAATACAAAAGGATGCAAAGGGGAAATTAGTGAAGAATTGAAGGAGGTAATTATGTATTTAGATCTCGAAAAAGTGACCGGTGGTTTCAGCCGTGAATTAGATGACGCAGTGAAATCCGTAAAAGACAATGAAGCAAACAGACTTGAGTACCTAAGACATTATATCAGAGATAATGAGATAAAGGCCGAAGGCCGTGAAGAAGGCCGTGAAGAAGGCCGTAAGGAAGGCGAAATTACTCAGACTATAAAATTGTATCGATCCTTATTGAATGCCGATGATGATCAGATCAGAAATGTTATCATGAAGGATTTTAATCTTTCTGTCGATGAAGCAAATGCATATCTAATACAGCCGGTAACTGCATAAATAGACAGCACAGGAAATCTTAAAGAAAACTTTTGGCTATGACAGCTTCCACCCGGGCAGGAACGCCTGGTCAACGCGATCCTTTCCGGGAAAGATGTGATGAGCATCATGCCGACAGGTGCGGGAAAGTCTGTCTGTTTCCAGATACCGTCTCTCACCTTTGAAGGCCTGACACTCGTGATTTCACCGCTGGTCTCCCTGATGCTGGACCAGGTGCTCACGCTGAATAATACGGGATCCGGGCAGCGTTTCTCAACAGCAGTCTGACGCCCGGACAGCAGCGGACCGTCATCTCGAGAGTTGCCAGCTACTAACCACCAGTCACCAACTACAAACTTTTAAGCAAAACTTCCTTAAAATTTATGTTTTTTCTCGTTTTTTTTAAGGATTGTATTATAATGGAAGATGGAATTATTAAGATAGTTCTGACAATGGTTTAATTTGAGAGAGAGAGAACCTATGGAAAACAACAACCCTGAACCGAAGGTTTATTCCGCCGGGTATGCTGGTACATTCCACGGGAGCAGTGATTTTTCCACCGAATATTCATGTTTCTATGAAAAAGAGCCGGATGGGACAGTCGGAGCTTCCAACTTGTATGTTCTTGCGAGCGGCGTCAAAGGCACTTCATTTCCGGAAGTCAGTGCCCGTTTTACAGCGAAAAAGATCCTTTACGAATATTTCCATTCCTATGATTATGTCGATGCCAACAAACTGGCACTTGCCATGCGCACGGCGAACAACGAGATTTATGAATATGCCAAAGTCCAGTCGGATTCCATGGAATCGGCCGCTATTGCCGCGTCTGTCACCAATGGAAAAGTCGCCATTGCTACTGTAGGCGGCTGCCGGGCTTACATCATCCGAAACGGGAAAGTATTCCAGATCACAGAAGACGCCGCACCGGTTGAGGAACAGGAACAATCCGGGAAAGAAGCCGATAATTCAAACGCGATTCCCACTTCGCTGGGAAAAGAACGCGACATCACCACGGATGTTTATGACGGCATTGATGTGCATGGCGGAGATACGCTTTTACTGTGCAGCGGTTCCCTGGACACCTTTATCGGCAAAAAAGAAATCCTCGAAGCAGCGGAAAACAACAGCCCGCGCTCGATCGTTCAGCAGCTGTTGGGTTCCTCTTCTCTTGACAAAGCGAATGTTCCTGCTTCTGTTGCCGCGATCCGGATTTACGAAGGGGATCAGGTCGATACAATGATCCGGGTTGACGGAGACAGCCCGGAGGACACCGATCTCAATCTCGAAAAGAAAGAGATTGAGATGATCCGTGCCAATCGCCCGAAAAAACAGAAATCGGAAAACGGCGGAAAAAAGAAAAAGGACAAGCTGCCTCAGATCATCCTTTCGGTTTTGCTTGGCCTGATGCTGTTAGCAGCCGGTGTCTGGGCAGCGGCCCGGTTTGGTATTATTCCGGAGGAATTCCGCGCGAAATATCTCGGTGATCTGGTTCCACCCCGTGACACCCCGACACCTACCGTTGACTGGGTTCGGGAAAGCATGACGGTTTATGAGATTACGGCCGAGGCGCAAAAGGCCTTTGCTGTTGCCGCGACCGTGGCTGCCTGGCCGACGCAGACGCCTTATCCCACCTTTACGCCGGTTTTTATTGATCTGGAAGAAACACAGACGATGATCAGAGAAACCACTGCGGCGGAAATACAAAACCAGGTTGCGATTGCTGTTGAAAGCACAGCGGCAGCTGTCCTTGAAGCAGGTAATACTGAAACAAGTTCTCAGGAAGCAGAGAACGCGGATGCGGCTGTGACAGCCACACCTTATCCGACGCTGGCTCCTGAGGCAGTAACACCCGCTGCTGATGAAGTCAAAGAAAACTATACAGACGAACGCAGCGGTGCGGAAATGATATACATCCCGGCCGGAAATTTCATGCTCGGTTCCAATCTAAATGAAGACCCTTATGCTGATGAAGCGGAAGAGGCTCCTCAGCTTAGGGTCTATTTGGATGGATACTGGATTGGAAAAACGGAAGTTACCAACGCGCAGTACCTTCGCTGTGCGGAAGCCGGTGTCTGCGACCAGGGATATTACATGTCCCTGTATCAGCCGGGGCTGGAAAATTATCCGGTCTCTTACGTGACTGTGGAACAGGCGGAACGCTTCTGCTCCTGGATCGGCGGGCATCTGCCGACTGAATACCAGTGGGAAAAGGCAGCCCGCGGTACTGACGGACGGATCTACCCGTGGGGAAATGAAGAACCGGATTACGACAACGCTTATGCGAATATCCCGAATTATGTCGATGACGAAGGATACGGAAATGATCTGTTCGAGGTCGGTTCCTTCCCGAATGGGGAAAGCCCCTATGGCCTGTTGGATATGGCCGGGAATGTCTGGGAATGGACAAGCACCTGGTATAGCGCTAATTATTATCAGACCCTTCAGGCCGAAGGAGAGCTGAGCGGGACGACCGTCTCCAATCCCACCGGACCGGAAAACGGCAGTTCCCGTGTGATGCGCGGCGGTTCCTGCGCCTCTACCGAAGTGAACAATTATCCGGCATATACACGTACCGCCGGACGCAGCTATCTGAGCCAATCCAGCAGCTATTTTGTCGGATTCCGCTGTGTGGTTCCGGATAACGGCGGCACCATTCCGCCTTACGTGGATGAAAACCAGGGCCAGCCGGGCGATCCCTTCCAGGGTCCGCGTCCGTGATGTCTCTGTTTGGAGTTATTGAGTGACTATTCAGGACGGAGCACATCGGGGACCGGCACCGAGTGCCGCTCAGTCGGTATGTATGTCGATCAGGTTTTGAATAGTTACGATAAATAAGGGCGCACAGCGCCCTTTTGTTATGGATGGAACATGGAAAAATTAAGAATTGTTTATATGGGTTCGCCCGAGATAGCCGTCCCGTCATTGAAAGCGCTTGCGGAGCATTTTGATGTGGTGGGCGTAGTCACCCAGCCGGACCGTGAAGCGGGGCGGGGAAAGAAAATTGTGATGCCGGCGGTCAAACAGGCTGCCCTGGAATTGAACATCCCGGTCATTCAGCCTGAACGCATGAAGGTTCCCGGAACCTTTGAACAACTGCAGGAGTGGGCGCCGGATTTGATCGTCGTAATGGCCTTTGGGCAGATTCTGCGGAAAAATGTGCTGGAGCTGCCGCGTCTCGGCTGTTTGAACGCGCACGCATCCCTTCTGCCGCGCTGGCGGGGCGCTTCCCCGATCCAGGCTGCCATCCTTAACGGGGATACTGTCTCCGGTGTCACCATCATGCAGATGGACCCGGGCATTGATACCGGCCCGATGCTGAAGGCACGGGAGCTGCCGATCGAACCTTACGATACCACAGTCACTCTTTCGATGAAGATGGCGGACCTGGCTGCAGAGCTGCTGGTTGAAACCATACCTGCATATGCGGAAGGGACGCTGCTGCCCCAGCCGCAGCCGGAAGAGGGTGCCTGTTATACCGGAATGATCTCCAAACAGGACGGAATGCTGGATTTCAATCAAAGTGCGGATGTATTGGTCTGTAAAGTTCATGCTTACAATCCCTGGCCGACCGCCATGTTTGAGATCGACGGCGCGGTTTTCAAAATCTATCAGGCTCATCGGGAATCAAACAGTGAACAGATGCAGCCAGGTACTCGCACCATCTGCAAAGGACTGCCCGCCATCGCCACAGCGGACGGCCTGCTGGTCCTGGACGAGCTCCAGGCTCCGGGCAAAAAAGCCATGCCCGGCAAAGCTTTCCTCGCTGGTTACCGAAAGTGGAATTCAGAGTCAAAGTGACCTGTTTTCGTTGACTCTAACTTGAGCGAAGCGCCTGCTCTGCATAAAAATCGGGCGAACCCCGTACCTTACAGAGCAGGCTGCATTAACTCTTTCAACAAAGATTCGTTATTAATGTGTATTTAAAGGACACCGAGGTCTGCCCTGGTGCTGCGGCGAAGCCCGCACATCAGGACTGCACTCTGAGTGCGCTATCAGAAATCAGGTTCATTATGAAGATATTATGTTTTGGAGCGGGAGCGATTGGTTCTTATATCGCGGGCAGTCTGGCACTGATCGGCAATCCGCTGATTTACGTGGAACAGCCGCGGTTCATCGCTAACCTTAAAGAAAATGGTGTGCGCATCGAAGATATTAACGGTGAAATGCATCACCTGAAGCGCTTCGATGCCTACGGCAGCGCGGAAGAGGCTTTCGCGCGCCATGATGACATCGATCTGGTCATCACCGCGGTCAAGGGATTTAACACCGACGATGTGATAAAAGCGCTCAAACCCTTTGCCGACAAAGTCCCGGCGATTTTGAGCCTGCAGAACGGCGTGGAAAACGAAGCGAAATACGCGGCGGCGTTCGGTGAAGATAAGGTGATCCCCTGCTCCATCTGCACCGCCATCAGCCGCGGGGAACAGGGCTCGATCAAGGTAGCCAAACTGCGCGGGATGGGCATAGCCGATACGCATCCAATCTGTGAAACGCTGGTGCGGGAGTGCTGTGAAGCGGGACTGAAAGCGAAGCTGATGACCGACGGACTGGCTATGAAGTGGTCCAAAATGATCTCCAACCTGCTTTCCAACGCAGCCTCTGCAATATTCGATATGTCCCCGGCAGAGGTCTTTGCCGATCCTGATGGATTCAGTCTGGAGATCAGGCAGCTGAAGGAAACGATGGCAGTCATGAAAGCGCTCGGGATTTCTCCGGTGAATATTCCCGGGGTCCCGATCAAACTGCTGTGCTGGGCGGTAAAGTATCTTCCCGGTTTTCTTACCAGACCGATTTTGGTCAAAGCGGTCGGCGGCGGACGCGGCAGCAAAATGCCCTCTTTTTATATCGATCTGCATGCCGGAAGGAAAGAAAGCGAAGTCGAATTCCTGAACGGGGCGGTTGTTCGCTATGGTGACTCGCTGGGGATTTCGACACCGGTAAATCAAGCCTATTATGAGGTGCTCACCAAACTGGCTGCCGGTGATCTTCCGCTTGATACCTACAAAAAAGCGCCGAAAAAATTCCTCGGCGAAGCCGTCCATTAACCCGAAGTACATGCGGGACTGGCACCTTGTGTTGGCTGCGCAACACAAGGTGCCTTTTCCCATGTGGGGCGCTGAACAGGGGAACATCGCAGCCACGTGTGCATCCCTTAGAAATTAATCCCTTCCTGATCGGTGGGGACAGTCCCATAAAGGGACAGTCCCCGATTACATTGAAATTTCTATTAAATTCTAATGTTGCTCTAATGTTTAAGTGTTATCATACAATCATACAAGAGATTTGGGCTTTTCATGTGATCATTATTTTGAAGCCCTGAAGAAAGGATGTATTGAAAATGAAACAAACGAAAAAACTCTCTATGATTCTTACATTTGTCATCATGGCGCTGCTGACCTCCGTCTGCATGCCGGTATTCGCTGATGACGCGAAAACGGAAGCGATCAATGAAGCGAAGGCTTCATTCTCCGATCTTTATGAACAAATCAATCCGTCTGTTGTCTATGTTTATGTAGCGAAAGCTGCAGAATCCTCCGACACAAACTACCAAATCGAAGAATTTGATTTCGGCGATATCTTCGGGCCGCAGTTTGAAGAATTCTTCAAGCAGTTTGACCAGCAGAATCCGCAGAACAACCGCAACAACCGTGATCAGCAGGAACAGGAACAGAATCTCACCTATGGTTCCGGTACCGGTTTTGTCTGGGATGAAGAAGGCCACATCGTGACCAACAACCACGTCATTGAAAACGCTGTGGAAGTTACCATTACCTATTCCGATGGTATCGAACGGGACGCCAAAGTGATCGGCGCTGATCCCGACAGCGACCTGGCTGTGCTGGAAGTCGAAAACCCGAAGGAAGGACTGATCCCTGTCACTATGGGCGATTCCGCTGCACTGAAACCGGGTGACCTGGCCGCCGCCATCGGCAACCCGCTGGGACAGACCGGCACCATGACGCAGGGTATCATCTCCGCTCTTGGCCGCAGCTATGCAGTCGGTGAAAATGACGGTTCCGGCAACTACACCATCCCGGATGTCATCCAGACGGATGCTTCCATCAACCCGGGGAACTCCGGCGGTGTCCTGATCAATGCTGACGGTGAAGTTGTGGGTGTGGTGATGGCATTCTCCTCCTACTCTTACTCCTCCGCAGGTATCGGTTACGCGATCCCATCCAACCTGGTGAAGCGCGTAGTCCCGGCTCTGATCGAAAACGGCGAATATGAACACCCGTGGATCGGTTTCAGCGGCGTTGCTCTGACCCCTGCCATCAACGAACAGCTTGAGCTCGACCATGACCAGCGCGGTGCTTTGATCCAGACGATCCAGCCCAACAGTCCTGCGGAAAAAGCCGGAATCGTGGCCGGTGATGAAGATATCGAAATCGCGAGAGGCTCTTACATTCGTGCCGGCGGCGACATCATCACGAAAATCAATGATCGTGACGTGAAGGCCATGGACGACATCATCGCCTACCTGAGCTCCAACACCTCTATCGGTGATACCATCACCCTGCACCTGATCCGTGACGGAAAGGAAATGGATGTGGATCTGACTCTTGCTGCCCGCCCGAACCAGGCTCAGCGCCATGCAAATGCTGTCGCCCAGACCGAAGAAAAGACGGAAGAATCTGAAGAAGGCGGTAAAGCTTCCCTCGGTGTCTATATCTCCGACAGCTCTGATTTCGACGGTGTTTATGTCAACACTGTGAATGAAGACAGCGCAGCTGAAGACGCCGGTATGGAAGAAGGGGACATCATCGTCAGCTTTGACGGCGTGGAAGTCTCCAACGTTTCTGAATTGAAGTCTGAGATCGACAAGCACCTGCCGGGCGAACGCGTGACTGTCACCGTCCTCCGCGACGAAGAAACTATCGACCTGCGCCTGACCCTCGGCAATACCCTGGCCAGATAATGAATGGGCTGATCTTTACGAAATAAAGTCATGCTCATAACCAAAAGGACTGTCCCCCACCGGGCAGTCCTTTTTGGTTCCGTATGAAGCATACGAGGTCTGCCCTGATGCTGCCGCGAAGCCGGCACATCAGGACTAAACGCTTGTGCGGCGCTATGTGTCGAAGTTGGCCTCTACCCGTATAAGGATCGTCAGCTTCCCGGGCAAGAAAGAATTCGCTGTGCCGGTCACGGCATCCTTCCCGAGCTATGTGCTATGATTTTCACTGTGACGTATACGAGACGGCATTGTTCCGTTGCTCAGTGACGCACATGGGGACAGACACACCCGTGTCGGTTTACGCGACACTCGGTACCAGTCCCTCAAGTGCTCCATCCATAATAGATAAATTAAAGCTATTTGATTTCTTGTGGAAAAACTTCTGGCAGATTATAGCGCATTTTCTATTTATAATCTGCCAGAACATAGTAATTTTCATGGGTTCTGGCAGATTATAAAGCAAATTCCAAAGAATAAGGCTCCCGTATGAATTATGTCAATACATTATATGAGTAAAGACAAAACTACTCCAACAGTTTTTCGCTGGCGTAGAATTCGCGGGAGTTGAGGGGGTCGTCGGTGAAGATGGCGTCGGCGCCGAGGTCGTAAAGGCGGCGGATGTCTTTGGGATCGTTGACGGTCCAGGCGCGGACTTTGCGGCCGCACTGCTGTTCGCGGCGGATCAGGCTGAAGTTGGTGTCGGTATAAAAGGGGTGCAGGGCGTCAACGGAAACGGAATGGTTCAGAAA
Organism: Anaerolineaceae bacterium; assembly: GCA_017417055.1. Taxonomy (GTDB): domain Bacteria; phylum Chloroflexota; class Anaerolineae; order Anaerolineales; family Anaerolineaceae; genus Flexilinea. The sequence goes on along the minus strand of JAFPZX010000192.1, from coordinate 11,937 downwards.
GCTGCGGGCGAAGGCGCCGAGGAGGCCCTGCTTTGCCAGCAGGCCACAGGAGATGTTGGGATTTTTGTCTTTGACGTAAACAAGGTTGTTGAAACGGAAGGAAGAAACGATCACGCTGTCCACTAACTTATATTTCTCGATCAGTTCCACCGTCTGGTTGGCAAGCATGCGGTTGTCGCCTTCGTCATAGTTGCATAATTCTACGTTGATCAGCAGTTTTCCGCCCAGTTCATCAAATACTTGTTCCAACACCGGGATTCGTTCGCCTTCAAAGACAAGGCCCTTTTTGACGCCGGCATCCAGTCCGAGAATTTCAGCAAAGGTCAGGTCGCGGACTTTCCCTTTGCCGTTGGTGGTGCGGTCTACGGACGCATCATGCATGATAATGATTTTTCCGTCCTGGGTGAGCCGTGCGTCCAGTTCAATGCCGTCCGCACCGGCTTCCAGCGCTTTGCGGAAGGCGGTCATGGTGTTTTCAGGATACTGTGATGAGAAACCTCTGTGAGCAAAAATCTGCATATTTCACCTCGTTTCTTTATGACTTTGCTGTGGTTCGAAGCTGTTCCGTGCACGACTGGTCTGTGCCTTAGGGGTCGAACCTTTAGGTTCGTCCCCGCTGCCCTGGACTGAAATGAGTGTAAATAAAAATCAATCATCTGTCGGCAAGATGGCGGGGACGGACCTGAAGGTCCGACCCCTGTGTGCTTTCAGTCCACAGTAAGTCAATATTCACCGCTTGCGTTTTTTGCGGTGTTTTCTAATTATTACACAAAAATCAGATTTTGGCTGTTCAGATTACAGACAAAAATCACTGATTCATTTGATTTTTTTCCGATTCTGTGTATAATAAAATGGTGTACGGGGCATGGCGCAGCCCGGCTAGCGCGCTTGCATGGGGTGCAAGAGGCCCTGGGTTCAAATCCCAGTGCCCCGACAAAGTTTCTTTTAGCCGGGAAAACGAGAGACTTCCGCTTGATTCAAGCGGAAGTCTCTCGTTTTAATTTCGCAAAGTTGGGTATGCATGTGGGTCCGGCTGCGTGTGAGCCTTTTCACAGGATAGTAAAAGGGCGGAGTTTTCTTTCACATGAAAATTCCGCCCTTTTTATATTTTATAGCAATACTGTTTCTCTCACTTCGCCTTCATTTTTCCGAGAAAATCTTCCACACTCATTCCCGCTTCTTCGGCGGCCTGTTCGATTGTGATATAACGTTTTTCCGCCAAGCTGACCAAAGACTGCAATTGTCCGTCCGCTCTGCCTTCATTGTAGCCTTCTTCACGGCCTTCTTCACGGAACATATTCATGGTTTTCACTTCGTCATATTCTGTAATGCACATACGCTTCACCTCCGCGCGGTTTTTTATAAGAAACGGTTTAATTACGGAATCATCACTTAATTCATCCACTGCCAGATCCACCGCGTCTCCAATCTCCATTCCAGCATTCTGATGAATGCGGATCCTATAGATCAAAAACGAATAATCATGCAAGGGCGCACAGGCATTCAACAGTGTCTCGTTCCGCCCATAATTGATATTCAGCATATGAACCCGAACCTGTATATCCGGATCCGAATTTTCGGGAAAGGCGGATGACAATTCAAGAATCATATCATCCTTTTCCTGAATCCCATTATAGAAGCATACGCATTTCGGCACAGGCAGTTTTTGAATCTTTGAACTGTACAGATTTATTTTCCATTTTCCACTTTCGATCAATCCGCTGTAAATCATTCCGGCATATATCAGATATCGGAGTGGTAAATTCGGGTTAAAGGTACTCTGCTGCTCAAACATATTCATCGTAGCATAGACGAGGATAGCAATATCGTCCTTCATCCCCATATACAGTGCATCCTGAATCGTCGTAATCATGATGTCATCCGGATTCTGATAGGAAGTTCCATTAACCGCATTATAAAGAGACAGCGTCCAGGCTTTATTTTCTTCATTTCCAAAAATAAAACGGAAAAGCCGATCTTTATTCTCTCTATTAATTTCACTCATATGCTATCCTCTTTCTTTATACATATTTTACTCTATAAAAAACCGGATTTCAAGATTTTTTTGTTGGTATTTTTATACTGCATGCAGAAATCTAGTTACAATCCATGCGTACGTCAATATTGCTGAGCCGCACATGGGGACAGACACACCAGAGTCGGCTTACGCGACACAGGGTATCAGTCCCGCATGTGCTCCGTGAATAGTAACAAAATCCGTGATGAATCACACACACGGCGCACATGGGTGAAAAATAGCACACGCATCCGGACATGGCACATCAGGCCCGGATGCGTGTGTGCCTTCTTTTGCTTTGAGAAAGCTATTTTGCGAGTTCGAGCATGCCCATGGTGCAGATCACGCAATGCTTCATATATTCATCCAGCGGATAAAATTCATCGGCATTGTGCATGTGATAGTCAGTATCTCCGAATTCGGGTCCGAATGCGACAAACTTTTTTCCGACGTGACGGGCATAGGTGCCGCCGCCGATGGTGACAGATTTCGCGTCCTTCTCCCCGGTCACATCGCGGTACACGTTTAGCAGTTTGGTGACCAGTTCGCTGTCTTCCGGGACGAAATGCGGTTCGGAAGGTGTGGGGATCTCGGCCCGGATGCCGTATCTATCGGCCATGGCCTGATAAAGCCCGGCAGCGTAGGCGCCTGTTCCGGTCACCGGGAAACGGATATCCGTACCCAGCCAGCCTTCTCCGTTTTCGAAGCGCAGCAAACCGAGATTGAGCGTCAGCTTTCCGTTTTCATCCTCGAAGTAAACGCCTGCTGTCTTACCGTTGTTTTCCCGTCCGAGCACATTCTTGGCGAAGTGCAGCAGCTTTCCGGCTTTTTCACCCAGCGCGTCGCAGAGGATCATCGCGGCGGAGACAATGGCATTGACGCCCAGGTCCGGCATAGAGCCATGCGCCGCTTTACCCTTGACCAGCATTTGGATGGTGCCATCTTCTGCTTTCTCGATGGTTACCGGATACCCTTCTGAGAAACCCTTATCCGCAGAAGCCTTCAATGCATCGATATCCACGCTGCCGTCAAGAATCACGGAACATTCCGCCGGGACCGCATTGAAGACCTCACCGGCTTCCATTTTCATGATCGGCAGTTCTTCTTTGTCGAAAAAGAGTTTTGCCCAAAAGCTGCCTTTTTCCCCATGGATCAGCGGATAAGACGCATCCGGGGTGAAGCCGAGCGTGGGCGGCTGACGGTGAGCAACGTAATATTCCATGCAGGCGGAGCCGAGCTCTTCATTGGTGCCGACCACCAGGCGAAGTCCGCGCTTGAGAGGGAGCCCGAGGTCGCGGATGATGCGCATGCCGTAAAGCGCAGCGACCGCTGAGCCTTTGTCATCGATCACGCCCCGTCCGTACATCTTTTCGTCCTTGATGACCATTTTGAACGGATCGGTCGTCCAGCCTTTGCCCGCCGGAACCACATCCAGATGTGCCAGTACGCCGACGGTTTCCTCACCCTCGCCATAGCTCACTACACCGGCATAGTTGTCCACGTTGTCGGTCTCGAAGCCCATGCGTTCAGCCATATCCAAAAAGGTGTGGAGTGCTTTCGCGGGACCTTCTCCGAAAGGTTTACCTTCGCCGGCCGGTTCTCCGCCGGAACTGTCAATGGCGACCAGCGCCGCCAGGTCATCCAGCATCTGCTGTTGATATGCTTCAAATGCATTGCGAATTTTTTCGATCATATTTGTATTTCCTTTTCTTGCTTATATTTTATCATCAATAAATGGGATCTTGTTCATAATAAACATTCTTTCCAATAGATTTGACTCTTGAAAATGAATCTGATTAATGGTATCCTTGATTAATACCTACAATGCATGAAAAGAATCAATGCAGCCTGTTCTGTTGACTCAAGTTTGAGTCAACGAAAACCGGTCACTTTGACTCAGGTAAATTAGTCAGTGTCTTATTAGCTGTAGCGGGAGAATAACACGATGTTCAGAGATGAAATACAAAAAATGCTGTTTGGACTTCAAGACGAGCGCTATCGGGACTTTCAGTACAAGCTGATTCCGACAGTTCCCCCGGAAAATGTGATCGGCGTGCGGACCCCGGAACTGCGCAAACTGGCAAAACAATTGGGAAAAGATGAGCGTATTTCGGAATTTCTGAACGATTTGCCGCACCGGTATTTTGATGAAAACCAGCTGCATGCGTTTCTTGTTTCCGATATAAAGGATTTTCCAAAAGGTATGGCTGAAGTGAACCGCTTTCTGCCATACGTGGACAACTGGGCAACCTGTGACCAGATGTCTCCGAAGGTTTTCAAAAAACATCGACCGGAACTGCTTGAGCAAATCAAAGTATGGCTGATCTCAGACCATACCTATACGGTCCGTTTCGCACTTGGGATGCTGATGCAGCACTTTTTGGATGAGAATTTCGATCCGGCTTACCTTGAGATGGCCGCTTCCATCCGTTCGGATGCGTATTATATCAACATGATGACCGCCTGGTACTTCGCCACCGCGCTTGCGAAGCAGTATGAAGCCGCGCTGCCTTATCTCGAAAAGGAGCGGCTGGACAAGTGGACTCATAACAAAACCATTCAAAAAGCTGTAGAAAGTTATCGGATCACCGACGAACAAAAGGCGTATCTTAAAGAATTAAGGAAACGCTGATGAATTCCAGAGAAAGCGGGAGGACAATTCTGCGCTTCGCGCAAAATCCTCCCCGAACTCCAAATAATCAGTACATCCTTTAGAATCAGGTAAGGAGGTCAGCAACATGCCAAAATGGTTGAAAATTACATTGATTGCGCTCGGAATCGGTGCGGTGGGACTTATTGTGCAATTTCTCCCGATCATCATTATGGTTATCAGCTCCATGAACGCAAAAATAGAAGTCTATGATGATATAGCCTCGTACGAAAACTATCTTGCCGGTGCGGACAAAGACGGCAAGAATAAATGGAGCAAATGGAACATGGATGAAAGCATCTGGCCGCGGAAGATTACCGATTCCATGAAGGTGCTGGATTACAAGATGGTATATTTCAACCCCTGGGACGCCCAATATCTGGGATATCTGACTGTTGAATATACTCCGGAGGCTTATGAGGCGGAAGTCGAACGGCTGCGGGCTTATCCTTCTACGGAATACATCGGGAACTACAGTGTGACGGAAGAAAAGACCCATGAGCTGCTGGCGATCAACGCGGATCCTTATCAGGGCTTTGTTTACGCGCTGGGACTCGGAGAAAACCGGATCGTTTACGCGGAGCAGATTTTCTGCAATTACATGATGGACCTGGATTATACACAGTACATTCCGGCGGACTACCTGCTGGACGGGTTCAATGCCACAGCGGATAATCCGTACCGAAAAGAGAAGATGAACGAAAAATAAGCCAATTAAGGAATAAAAAATGCTTCGATTATTAGAACCATCAGTTGTATTTAGTGAAGAAATAAAAGCTTATCGGGAAGAATTTTTGCGGCAGGGCGGAAGTATGGATGGCTGCGGATCACTGCGAAAATATGAAGATCCGCGGGATTGGCTGGCTGAGGTGGAAGCTCTGAAAAAAGAGGAGACCGCGCCGGAAGGATTTGTTCCCATGACGCAGTTTTTGAGTATCCGTGAAGAAGATCAAAAACTGGTCGGGATGATTCAGATACGGCATTATCTGAATGAATATCTTGAAAAATTCGGCGGCCATATCGGTTATTCGGTTCGGCCCGGTGAGCGGCGAAAAGGGTATGCGACAGAAATGCTGCGGATGGTGCTGCCCGAATGTGCGAAGCTTGACGTTCCGCGGGTTTTGATCACATGCCGTCAGGAAAATGAAGGAAGCCGACGGGTGATTCTGCATAACGGCGGTGTGTACGAATCAACGGTGCATGAACCTGACCGGGATGTCTATCTGGAACGTTACTGGATCGATTTATCCAAAAGGAATCTTAAAAAATGACGCAGCTTGAAAGACCTGTAACCACTTTATTTATGCTCATGTCTGTTGACGGGAAGATCAGCACCGGAGCTTCCGATTCGCTGGATGTGGATAAGGATTATCCGAAGATTCCCGGTTTGCGGGAAGGACTGCATCAGTATTACGAGATCGAACAGACCACGGACCTCTGGTCTTTCAATACCGGACGAGTCCAGGCAAAGATGGGCGTGAACGAAAAACCGTTTCCCGAAAAAACGCCCGTATCCTTTGTCCTGCTTGACAATCACCATCTGAATGAAAACGGTGTACGCTGGTTCTGTACAAAATCAAAACAGTTTGTTTTGATCACAAGCAATGCCGCCCATCCTGCTTTCCGCGTGATGGAACCAAATCTGCATATTCTCTTTCAGAAGGAGTTTTCTTTAAGAAATGCTTTGATTTCTTTAAGAAAAGATTTTGGCTGCGAACGGCTGACGGTCCAGTCCGGCGGAACCGTCAACGGGCTGTTTCTGAGAGAAAAGCTGCTGGATTATATTGATATTGTCGTCGCCCCGGTGCTGGCCGGTGGAAAAGACACCCCGACGCTGATCGACGGACCTTCACTGATGTCGGAAGAAGAACTGTCCGGTTTAGGCATTCTTCATTTGATCGATTGTACTGTTCTTGACGATTCTTATCTGCGTCTGAAATACCGCGTTTTATCCTGATTAATCTTAAAGAAAATGTGAGTTAACGTTATATTTAATTTGATTTTTCAAAAAAATGTAACGTTAACATGTATATTTCTGTTTAATAAGATACAATAGGATTGTCTGTTCAGAATGAAGTACATGCAGGAGTTTTTATCATGGATCTGTTTCCGCGGGAAAAATATTTAAAAAAAATCAGGCCTTTTTATCATGATGATGACCTGATCAAAGTCATAACCGGTGTGAGACGCTGTGGAAAATCCAGTATTATGCAGATGATTGCCCGGGAACTCAGACAAAACGGCGTTTCTGAAGAACAAATTATTTTCATTGACCTTGATCTTAGAGAATACAGAAAGATAAAAACAGCTGATCAGCTGGAAAAAGTGATAGAAAGTCATAAAAAATTTGATGGCGTTAACTATTTATTTATCGATGAAATACAGAATGTTCAGGCCTTTGAGGAAGTCATTAATGGTTTTCGGACTGAAGGCGGATATTCGATTTTTATAACGGGTTCAAATTCCTACCTTCTCAGCGGTGAATTGGTTACTAAACTCACCGGTCGTTATCTGGAATTTGAGGTGTTTCCCCTTGGATTTGATGAATATGAACAGATGAAAGCCTTTTATGGGAAAAAGATCGATAATAATTCACTGATTGAGTTGACAAATTACATTCTGGAAGGTGGTTTTCCGCGGACGATCCATATAGACGATCTGGCGGCTAAGCGAACCTATGTTGACAGTGTGATTCGGGAAATATTTGAAAAAGATATCCGCAAACGGGTAAAAATCAGAGATAAAGCAGCTTTTGAAACCGTTCAACAATTTATTATCAATAATTTCGGAGCGACAATTAATATAAAAAAGCTCCATGAAGCATTGACGAAAAACGGTCTTGTGATCAGTCGTGTGACGGTGATGAGATATATACAGGCACTTGTTGATGCAAAAATTCTTTATGAATGTAAACGCTTCGATATGAAATCAAAAAAATCGCTGTCGGGTGATAAAAAGTACTATATCTCTGATCTTAGCTTTTACTTCTCTCAAAATACAGATAATCGCGTAAATTACGGTCCAACGCTGGAAAATATTGTATATTTTTATGCAAAAAGCCTGGATTATTCTGTGAGTGTTGGCAGAATCGGGCAGTTGGAATGTGATTTTATCCTGCGGGCACCGGATATGGATTATTCCTATGTTCAGGTATCTTATACCATCGCTGCAAGCCGGGAGACAGAAGAGCGTGAATACCGCTCTCTTGAAGCGATCCGGGATAACTATAAAAAATATTTGCTTACAACAGATTATCTTCTGCAAAAACGCAGCGGTATTATTCACACAAATCTTATTGAATTTATGAAAAATGAACAAATGTTTTAAGGAGTGATTATAATAAACGGGATGTAACGATTCAGAATGAGTCAAAGCAGGTCACTTTGTCTCGTTAATAAACAGTTACAACGGGGTATTGAAAGGAATTAGCGAAATGGAAGAAAAGACTCAAAAACAGATCATCCTCACCGGTGACCGTCCGACGGGGCGGCTGCACCTGGGACATTACGTTGGATCGCTGCGCCGGCGCGTGGAGCTTCAGAACTCCGGTAAATTTGATGAAATCAATATCCTGATCGCGGACGATCAGGCACTGACTGATAATGTGGACAATCCCGGGAAGATCCGCGACAACATCATTCAGGTCGCGCTGGATTATCTCTCTGTCGGACTTGATCCGAACAAAACGACGATTTGTATCCAGTCTGCTCTGCCTGCGCTGCATGCGCTGACCTTTTATTATATGAATCTGGTCACGACTGCCCGACTGTCCCGCAATCCAACAGTGAAGGCGGAAATTCAGATGCGCGGATTTGCGGATGAAGGACTTCCGGCCGGATTTTTCACCTATCCGGTTTCCCAGGCCGCGGATATCACTGCCTTTGACGCGACGGTTGTCCCTGTTGGGGAAGACCAGCTGCCGATGATTGAACAGACCCGCGAGATCGTTGAAAAATTCAATAAGATCTATGGGGAAACTCTCGTGCTGCCGAAAGCCATGATCCCGGAAAATGAGACCCAGCGCCGGCTGCCCGGTGTAGACGGGAAGGCAAAAATGAGCAAGTCGCTCGGCAACTGTATTTATCTTTCTGATGACCCGAAGACCATTAAAAAACAGGTAAACGGCAAGATGTTCACGGATCCGCTTCACTTGCGCATAGAAGATCAGGGGCATATTGAGGGAAATGTGGTCTTTACCTATCTGGATGCGCTCTGCACGGATGAACATTTCGCGGAATTTGCTCCGGAATATGCCAATCTGGATGAGATGAAGGAACATTACAAGCGCGGCGGTTTGGGTGACGGCGTGTGCAAGAAGTTCCTCATCAATGTTTTGGAAGAAACGCTGAGCCCGATCCGCGCGGAACGTGCGAAATGGGAAGCGGATATTGATTCTGTCTATGACATTCTGCAGACCGGCACCGCCAAAGCTGTGGAAAAGACCAATGCCACGCTTGCCCGTGTCCGTTCGGCGATGCGGATCAATTACTTCGATGACTGCTCCATTATTAAAGAATGGAAAAAGGTTGTAAAAGAATCAAAACAATGAACACCTGTCGGCAGCAAGGCCGGATATTTATGAATTGATGTATCTATTCAGGACTCAGCAGTGCATCACAGAGGACAGTCACTTGTGTTGGCTTTGCGACAACAAGTTAACTGCGAAAGACCCGGCTCCGTAAGGAACGGGCTTCGCCCATTGAATTCGGAGCCGGAGCTGCGCCCCCGTGTGCTTCATTCTGAACAGTTACGAATTGGTTTTGAATGTTATAATGGTAAATGTGGATTCATAAGTTGTTCGGCCCTTTTTTATGCAGATGATGAAATATATAGTGATAGAATCGCAGAAAAATAATGGGAGGAGGATGGAATAATGACACTGATAGAAGAAGCTACTGAACTATTGGAACGAATGCCGCGTAAAAATCAGCAGGCAGCAGTAGATTTTTTACGTATGATGAGCTATAGTGTAAAGCCGAATGATAATATAAAGCCAAGCCAACCAGATGGAAAATTCAGGAGAACAGGAAAATCAAATTTCAATCTCCCATCGGATTTTGATGAGCATTTTGACGATATAAACGATGAAATAACCTCGTTATTTTCCTGTGAGTAAATATGAAATATTTATTGGATACTCATATTTTATTCTGGGCAATGAGTGATGAGGAAAAACTTCCATATCATGTTTTGATGATACTAAATAATCCGGAAAATGAAGTTTTTTACAGCAGCGCTTCTGTTTGGGAAGTCGTGATAAAACATGAGAAAAATCCAAAAAAAATGCCAGTCAGTGGGCAAGAATTTATAGAAGGTTGTATTCGAGCAGGATTTATTCCTCTGTCAATTGAAAATTATCATGTTTTAGCAGTAAATGAACTGCATAGAAAGTTTGGGGAACCTCCCCATAATGATCCTTTTGACAGAGTTCTGATCGCTCAGGCAAAAGCTGAGTCTATGATATTTATTACTCATGACAGTCTTCTTGTCGGCTATGGTGAAAAGTGCGTATTGAAGGTGTGATGATAGATTTTGAATCGCTGAAAGATTTACCGCTTGACGAAAAAGCGGTTGAACTCCGGAGGAGCCATGGATGCAACTGCTGCCAGGCAGTGACGGCGGCTTTGACCGAGGATCCACTTTTGATTCAAGCATCCGGTGGGTTTGGCGGCGGCATGGGCAACCGGCAGGGAACCTGCGGAGCGCTTGCCGGTGCGGTTATCGCGGCAGGTATCAAAACGGAAGGAAAAGGTACGCCGCGGTATGCGGCTCAGATTCAGGAAAATTTCCGCAGCCGCTCAGGTGCGCTTTATTGTTATGAGCTGAAGGGCGTGAATACCGGGAAAGTTCTCTGTCCTTGTGAGGACTGCGTCCGCAATGCCGTCCGCGCTTATCTGGATGTATTTAGACGTTAGATATTAGATGATTGACGTATGACGTATGACGTAAGATGATAGACGTTAGATGATAAGTCAGATTTCAGACGACATATACGCTGCCCGCGTATATCTGGAAATCATGGGAGAGTGAGAAAAGCCTGACTAAACAGGGACGGTTACATCGGAACCGTCCCGTGTTTATTTTGGCGTATCGAAGAGTTTTAGGCAATTGTTTCGGAATTTGCTTTATTTACCGTCCGAAGCTCATTCATTATGGGACCGTTCCTGCGTAACCGTCCCGTCGGGGCATATCTCATTTTGTTCCCCTGTTCTTTATTTGTTCTATATCCCTACCATATTTTTTAGCAAAAGTCAAGGGACAACATTGCCCGTTTACTTTTTCTATTTTCCATTGTAAACTCTGATTATCAGGTAGAAGATAGCTATTAGCCATTAGCTATTAGCGATTAGCTGGAATAAGGAAACCGCTTCGCGGTAGTTTTAAAAAGCTAACAACTAATGGACAGAAGCTAACAGCTAAAAAGGAAGGGAGGGTTGATATGAACGGAACAGTTGAAAAAAACATCAACGGCGACGTGATTCAGGTGAAAGTATCTGAATCCGAAGAATCCGCGCATATCACCCGCTTCGGTACCTGTTACGACAACATTGCGGACGCGATGAAGATTTATCTGGAAGACAAGCAGGCCTTTTTCCTGATTCTGCCCGGTGACCGTGCCATTGAGGCGGTCAACAAACGGTGGATGGAATCCTCAAAGGAGCTTTTTGCCTGTGCGATGGGACTTTTCCGTACATACTGCGCAGCTGATGAAGACAAACAATATGCCAATAAAATCATGGACAAGGTGACAAAGGACAGCGACGTGCGTAAGAAAAACATGCTGCGTCACTGCGATCTTGTTCTCAAAAAAGAACCGGAAAATGAAAGACTGCCGGAACAGATGCGGAAGATTTGTCTGGATTGCATCCATGATGTGCAGCGCTGCATGAATTCCCAATCGCTTTACCTTCGTTATTATGAAAAGGGAACCACCTTTGAGTCTCCAATTCAAAAGGCGGAAGCAGAAGGCGCCTATGAAGCCGAAAAGATCCGGAACGCTGTTCCGGAGGGCTGTACCTATCGTCCATCTTATATTTATCCGAAACAACCGGTCCCGCCGGGAGAGCGGGTGCCTGACTGGCCTGATCCCTACATCCGGGTCGATGATATTCCGATTGAGGAAAAGGTCTACGACAAGGAACTTGGAGAGTTCGTCCTGCCAGAGGGTTACGTTTCCGAAGACGGGCTGATCGATGACAAATCGGTGGTCTGGCATCCGGAAACCCGGGAAGTGGAGATCGGATACAGAGGCGGCGAACGGGTGACCTGG
>JAFPZX010000022.1 GCA_017417055.1 Anaerolineaceae bacterium | reverse complement strand
TTAATAACACTGAGTTTGATTGTATCGTCCATATTTTCACTCCAAGGGGATTATCCCATTTTGAAACCTTTTGCCATTGTATCCGCACTGACATACTTCCGCATGATCCACAGCAGGAACATGTTCGGGATCACGATGATCACCGCGAACACCGCACCGGCTGTAGCGGGGAAGTCCAGGATCACGCCATACATTTCCGTCATCATCGTCCGCCACTGCGGGAGACCGACGAGCAGGGTACCGACACTTTCACCAAGGGAGCCGATGAACGCGTGCATTGCCGCGACCACGATCCCCGGCCAGGCGATGGGCAGCGTGACGGCGAAGAAAGTCTTCACCGGACCGGCGCCTGCATCCCGTGCCGCTTCTTCCTGATGCTTCGGAACAGAGCGGAACGCACCGGCCGGCAGCCAGATCATTTCCATTGTCGTCCCCAGCATATGGATGAGCAAAACGCCCAGGAACGTACCCATCAACCCGATTTTATAGTAAATGATACCGATAGCTGTGTACATACCGATTTTCGGGAAAGCGTTGCCGATCAGGAACGAGAACATGATCAGCTTGCGGCCTTTAAATTTGAAGCGGGCCAGCACATATGCCGCGGGAATACAAATCAGCAGGGAAAGACCGGTTGAACAAAACGCAAACAGGAATGAATTCAGGATTGCCTTCGGAACATTCTGCTGTCCGAGCACATATCCCCACCAGTGGAAACCCCATTCCGATGGAATCACATCACCCTGAGCATAAACGTTTGCGAATGCCAGCATAAAGGCATGGATCAGCGGGCCATAGAAGAAAAGCATGAACACAAAGAGGATCAATAGTTCCCCAAAGCGTCTTCTGCCGAGAGCACGCTTTACAGCCTGTGCGGAATATGGGTTGACAGTTCGTTCGGTTTGCTGTGTGCCGTTTGGCGTTTTGTTTTCCTCCATAGCAATCTCCTCTTTTTGATTTAGCGGAGAACCGCATTCGGTCCTGCAACTTAAATAGCAATGACGTAGACCATTGTAAAGGTTTACATAACTTTAACATGAATTATGAGAATTTACAACTAAAAAACAGTCCCTTTTTCAAGAAACTGTCATTAGTCACTAATTCAATATGTCATTTATTATTTTTCAAATGTGACAGTTAAGAACCGTCCCTAACTGTCCCAGTGCAGGTCAAAGCCGCATTTCGGGCAGATCAGGTCATCTCCGAGGGGAGTGCCGCAGCGGCAGACTTTGCGGATCGGACGGGCAGGGTTCCCCACCACAAGAGTATAGGGCGGCACATCATCCACAACAACCGAGCCCGCACCCACCATGCAGTAACGTCCGAGCGTATGGCGGCAGACAATCGTGGAATTCGCCCCGATGGATGCGCCTTTTTCCACTTTTGTTTCGGAAACTTCCCAATCCGGATTGCAGGCACGCGGATAGTAGTCATTGGTAAAGGCTGCATTCGGTCCGATAAAGACATCATCTTCCACGGTCACGCCGTTATACACCGAAACGCCGTTTTGGATCTTGACGTTATTGCCGATTTTCACGGCATGGTCAATATAAACATCTTTGGAAATAATGCAGTTCGTCCCGATTTCTGCATCTTCGCGAACCTGGACATTGATCCAGATCTTCGTGCCGTCACCGATTTTTGCTTTTTCGGAAACATGGGCTGTCGGATCAATATAAATGCTCATGCTTCCCCCTTGAAACTGTTGACAACGCGGGCAACTTCCGCGACTTCTTCATCGGTCAGGCCCGGATGCACCGGCAGGGAGACCACCTGCTGTTTGATTGTATCTGTCAGGGGCCATTCGGTCTGGAATCCCATTCCCGCATAGCATTTCTGCTCCGGGATGGAAAGCGGGTAGAAAACACCATATCCAACGCCATTGGCTTCCAAATGTTTGAGGAACGCATCACGCTGCCCAAGCGCAACCTTAACCGTGTACTGATGGAAAACATGCTTTGCGCCATCCGGCTCAACCGGCGTTTCGATCAAAGGATTCTCAATATGTTCATTCAGATAAGCTGCATGTGCGCGGCGGGATTCGTTGAAACCATCCAGCTTTTTCAGCTGACAGCGGCCAATTGCTCCGCAGATATTCGTCATACGGTAGTTGTAGCCGATTTCGTCGTGATGATAGCGGACTTCCATGCCATGATTGATGAGCAGCCGGCATTTGCGGCAGATCTCCGCATCATGGGTCACCACCGCACCACCTTCAGAGGTGGTCATGTTCTTGGTGGGATAGAAGCTGAAGCAGCCGACATTTCCAAAGGTTCCGGCCTTTTTCCCTTTCCATTCCGCGCCATGAGCTTGTGCACAGTCTTCGATGAGCAGCAGATCGTGTTTGTGCACGATATTCATGATGGCATCCATGTCACAAGCCAGCCCGAAAAGGTGGACAATCAGCAAAGCTTTCGCTTCAGGATGTTCTTCAATGGCTTTTTCAATGGAACCCGGATCAATCAGGAAGGTATCCGGATCAATTTCAGCAAATACGGGAGTGGCGCCTGTGTAAACGATGGAATTAGTGGAGGCGATAAAGGAGAAAGGTGTTGTGATAACGGTGTCACCTTTTCCGATGCCCAATGCGCGCAAGCCAACTTCCAGCGCGGTGGTTCCGGATGTAGTGGCCGTGCAGTATTCAATACCGAGATATTCTGCGAATTCTTTTTCAAAATCACTCACAATGCTTCCGCAGGCGATCATACCGGAATCCAATACATCCAGCACCGCCTGTTTTTCTTCAGCACCCATCAATGGTTTGGCAATATTGATCATTGTGTGTCCTCTTTCTTCACAGCCGCTTTTCGCAACTGTTACTTTTTTTTTATTATTTTAACGTGCACATGCAATTTAAACCTAATTTTCCTGATTATTGTGAATATAATTAGGATATAGGCTGCTATGAAAAGGAATTGAGATATGGAATTACTTAACCGCTTTTTGCGTTATATAAAAGTTCACACCGCTTCCGACAGTGAATCAGAAACGGTGCCAACCACTGCCCGTCAGCTGGACCTGGCAAAGATCCTCTGCGCGGACCTTAAAGAAATCGGCATCACAGATGCACACATATCCGAAACCGGCTACGTCTACGGTTCTGTCCCCGCAGCACCGGGATATGAAGCCGCTCCGGCGCTGGGACTGATCGCCCACATGGACACATCACCAGCCTTCAGCGGTGAAAATGTAAACCCGCAGATCATCCCGAATTATGATGGTAAAAACGTCAAACTCGGGGAAAGCGGACGGGAACTGGACACAGAAATGTTTCCCTGGCTGCCGAGCCTTGCGGGGCGAACACTCATCACAACTGATGGAACGACCCTGCTCGGTGCGGATGACAAAGCCGGTGTTACCGCAATCATCTGCGCAGTGGAAAAGGTCCTGAAAGAAGGGCTGCCTCATGGAAAGATCTGTGTCGCTTTCACTCCGGATGAAGAAGTGGGAAAAGGTCCGGACCATTTTGACGTAAAAGCGTTTGGCGCCGATTTTGCCTATACCGCAGACGGCGGTCCGGAAAACGAAGTGAGCTTCGACAATTTCAACGCCGCCGGAGCAGAGGTGAAAGTCAAGGGCTTTTCCATCCATCCGGGAGAATCGAAAAATAAGATGATCAACGCCGCGCTGGTGCTTTGTGAATTCAACAGCATGCTGCCGGCCGGTGACACCCCGCGCAATACCGAAAATTATCAGGGATTCTTCCACATGCTCAGCATCTCCGGTGATGTTGACAGCGCGGTGAGCCGTTACATCATCCGTGAGCATGACAAATATCTCTTTGAAGGACGGAAACAGACCATGCTTCACGCGGCGGAACTGCTGAATGAAAAATACGGAGAGGGCACCGTAACCGTCACGATCAAGGATCAATACCGCAATATGCGCGAGATCATCGAACAGCATCCATTTTTGATGGATTATGCCGATCAGGCGATACGCTCTGTCGGACTGGAACCTGATCATACTCCGACCCGCGGCGGTACAGACGGTGCCACCCTTTCCTATATGGGACTTCCCTGCCCGAACCTCGGCACCGGCGGATATGCTTTTCACGGTCCGTTTGAGCATGTCACGGTTGAGGGAATGGAAAAGAGCCGGGATATTTTACTGGGAATCATCAGGCTTTTCGCGGAAAATAAGTAGTTGGCAGTGGCCGGTGGACAGTGTCCGGCGGACAGATAATAATTATGGAAGATGCTTTGCATCTTTGAATTGGGGACAAGGGGACGTTTTCTGCGTGTCCCATCCTTGGGTCATCGGTGAATGTCACCATTGTTCCTTTGACAAGACCTTCTGGAAAAAACGACGCTTGTTACGTCTTTGAATAAGGAGAATTTACATTATGGAAAAAGTTGTTGTAAAAACCGATAAAGCACCGGCCGCCATCGGCCCATATTCCGCCGGTATCCGTGCGGGAAATTTTGTATTCACTGCCGGCCAGATCCCACTTGATCCCGCCACGGGCGTCATGGCCGATACCATCGAAGAACAGACCCACCAGTCCCTTTCCAACGTCAAGGCAATCCTGGAAGCCGCCGGAACCGATTTAGCCCATGTGGTCAAGACCACGGTCTTCCTGCAGAACATGGGTGATTTCGCGGCGATGAACGGTGTTTACGCGGAATTCTTCACGGAAAACTGCCCTGCCCGCTCCGCGGTGGAAGTTGCCTGCCTGCCGAAGAACGCCAAGGTGGAAATCGAAGCTGTCGCGTTGATCGACTGAAAAGAAAAATAAACCTTGCAAACAGATATCCGTAAAGATTCGGAGTTACTGTTCACTCATTCACCAATATTGCTGAACCGCACATGGAGACAGACACGTCAGTGTCGGCTTACGCGGCACAGGGTATCAGTCCCGCATGTGCTCCGTGAATAGTAACGGTTCGGATATCTGTTGTATTTAAAAACGATGATTCCGGTCTTGCCAATCATTTTCCTTTACGGTAAAATAAGGACAGCAGGATCAGGACTCGAACAAAACAGGATGAGAGCAAAAATGGTGAATAGCATGAAAAGATTCAACACAACAGGATTATGTGTTCCGGAAAAACATTATATGGTCGATATCACCGAGCGTCTGGTGCAAATCAAAGCGATGGTGGATGCCGGATATTATTTCACCATCAACCGCGGCAGGCAATACGGAAAAACCACCACGCTTTCAGCTCTCCGGAAATATTTAATTCCAGAATATGAAGTCATTAGTCTGGATTTTCAGGGAATCGGTGCAGCCGGTTTTGAGACCGAAGAACGCTTTGTTCAATCCTTTTCCCGTCTGATCCGAAAAGAAAAACGGCGGGGCATTTATATTCCCGATAATGTTTATGACCAGTTCGAAGAGTACATCAACCGGAAAGAACATATGGCTCGGTTGGATGAATTGTTCGAAACGATTTCTGACTGGTGCTATGAATCTAAAAAAGGGTTGGTCCTGATCATCGATGAGGTTGACAGCGCTACGAACAATCAGGTGTTTCTCGATTTTCTGGCACAGTTACGTGAAAACTATCTCAGCAGGGACGACAGGGGCGATCCGGCATTTCAATCTGTGATCCTAGCCGGTGTCACAGACATCCGCAACCTGAAGCGCAAGATCCGTCCGGACGAAGCGCATAAAGTCAACAGTCCATGGAACATTGCGGTGGAGTTTAACATCGATATGAGTCTTTCAGAAGACGGCATCCGCGGAATGCTGGAAGACTATGAGTCCGACCATCATACGGGGATGGACACCGCCGCAGTGGCAAAAGAAATCCGGGAATACACAAGCGGTTATCCCTTCCTTGTCAGCCGTATTTGTCAGCTGATTGACACTGATATAGCAGGGAAAGAGGAACGTTTCCCGACGCTGTCTTCCGCCTGGACAAGTGAGGGAATCAGTGAATCAGTGCGGATGATACTATTGGACAGAAACCTGCTTTTTGATTCTCTGATGGGGAAGGTGCAAAATAACGCAGAACTTGAAAAAGTTTTGTACCAAATTCTCTTTACCGGTGATCCGATAGCTTATACTCCATATGATTTTGCAATCAGTGATGCCTGTATGTATGGTTTTATTGTAAACATTGACGGGAAGATGAGGATTGCAAACCGGATTTTTGAAACGCTTTTATATAATTATTTTCTCTCGGAAGAAGAATTAAAGAAATCATCTATCGCTCTTTCCGGCACAGATTACCGAAGTGATTTTATCCAAAACGGACATCTGAGGATGGACAAACTGCTGGAACGCTACATCACCGTTTTTGACGACATCTACGGAGATCAAAACGAACCATTTGATGAAGCAGAAGGCCGCAGACGGTTTCTGCTCTTCCTCCGCCCGGTGATCAACGGTACGGGTAATTACTATGTGGAGGCACAGACCCGCTCCAGCAGACGGATGGACCTGGTGGTCGATTACCTCGGGGAACGCCATGTGGTCGAACTGAAGATCTGGCGCGGTGCCGCTTATCATGAAGAGGGAGAAAAACAGCTGACCGACTATCTGTTGTCTTTGCACCTCACAGAGGGATATCTGCTGACTTACAGCTTTAACAAAGAAAAAAAGCAGGGACTGAGCGAAAAAACAGTTAACGGGATGAAACTTGTCGAAGCAATTGTCTGATCAGCCCAATTACTGTGTTTTAAAGCGCACAAAGGTCTGCCCTGCTGGTACGGCAAAGCCCGCACAGCAAGGCGCAGCTCCTGTCCTGAATTGTATGGACGAAGTCCGTTCCTTACAGGACAGGGTTTTTCGCTGCACTTTGTGTACGAGCTCCTAAATTCATTTATCGTGGCGCCTGTGATGGTATATTGGCAGCGTTCGCTTGGAAATCTTCACCTCAGGCAGACCCACATAGCCGGGCGGATCATACCCGTGACATCGGAAACATCCGGTCCGGTATCCAACAATACACCCAGCGAGTTGACACTGGACGCCGCTGAGGGAAACTTTCCCGGACTGCGCAGCCACCACCAGGCACAGGCAGGGTCGGCGGTTCCGTAAGCCCCATGCGCACGGGCAAGAGCGGTCGGCTGTGCTTTACGGAGTGCTTCATAAGAAAAATAACGCCGCAGTTCATCAATGCTCAGCAGGAAGATGTGATCATTTGTATTGTTTCCGCCATAAGTGCCGTAAGCAGCGCTGTTCGGATTGGCATTGAGCGTCTGAGCGATCCACTGTCGTTCTGCATCATTGAACACACCTTTGTAAAAATTACTGTTCAGATAGTCGCGGATGGAACTGTTTTCCCAGGTAATCGACTGGGAATTCCAATGATAAGCCATGGTTTCCAACCCGTAGACAGAAAGCATAAGTGCGCGGCCAGTGTTGTAGTCAATGTCGAGACATTTCCATTGAATGAGTTCAGAGCCATTGTTGTAATTGTTGTCCTGTTCGTACCGGCCGAAACTGACCACATCGCCGATTCGGATGTTTTGGAAGGGGGATACGTTTGCACTGCTGCCGGAGGGCCGCTGAATAACGATTGACGAATCGTTGCCGCCGGCGGTTGACCCTGTCTGACGGATAAGCTGTCCGTTGGAAAAAGTGACCTGATTGCTGGTTTCATTCGGATGCAGCAGGATCCCGGTGCCCTCCGGTTTTCCATTGAGCCACTGTCCGTCAAATTTATCGCCATTGTCTCCCCAGTAAAAGATGCCGGAGCCGTTGCTGATGGCACCGTTGATGAATAGACCTTCCCAGTACTGGCCTGTCCCAAAGAAGGTCAGACGTCCGGCACCGTCGATCTTGCCGTTCATGAATTCACCTTCGTAGCGGTCGCCGTTGGCCCAGGTGTATGTACCTTCACCGTGATATAAGCCGTTGACAAAATAACCGGCATATTGGTCGCCGTTGTCATAAAACTCTACCCGGTATTCACCAGCCGGTTGGGAGGGACCAAATGAGCTGATTTGGGCGTGCGAATCAGCATATGCAGCGGAAATCGTAATAAATGTAATTAAAAATACAAAGAAAAAAATTTTTATACAGGAAGTGCATGTAGTCTTTTTCATCATCGCTCCCATGAAAAAACATTTTGTTTATGAAAATTTTGAAAAAGAATAATTTATCATCTCTTTCTTTATTTGAACGAAAAACTTCTTTGCCTGGTTCCAATCGAAATCCACAAATTGTTCCGGGAGTATTTCATTATCTGCATCTTCAAAATAATCAAGACCCATCAGCATGTATGAAAAATTGTAGTTTTCACCATATTTCATCTGAATATATTGAACCAGCATCTCAGGAGTAATTTGTGTATTCTTTAAGATAAAAAATAAATCGAAAAAGTCTTTTCTTGCTCCACGTCCACCAATAGCGGACATTTTCATTGCGGCTATGTCTTCAATGCTCGCCAATTTCAGTTCCGTAATTGGAACAGCTGGTATAGTTTGTTTGATAAGTGCATATGGATATTCAAAAAAACTTATTTGAATTCCTTTAATAATTAAATTACAGGTTCCTTTATTCAAATTTATTACTTGTATTTCATTTGGAAATAATTCATCTATAGAGTGAAAAAGAACATTTTCGTTAAATGAATCTTGCGTGAAAAAATCAAAATCAAATGATTTTCGAAGTTTCATTTGCAGAGAAAGACTGGTTCCCCCGGCAAGATAAAATTGTGATAAATCAATGTTATTACAAATAGTCTCCAGTAAATTAATTCTTTCTGAATCGAGAATTTCGAAGTACACCTTATCTCCAGTCATGAGGCATTGAATAATACTTCATTTCCTTTTTTTCAAGGCCAAATTTTTTTCGTAAATGATTGGCTACGATGGGATTGAGATCTCGTCTGTTTTTTGCTGTCTCGATGATATCTTTATCTGAATAAAAATGTTCAACCCAATATATGCCTTCCATGCCACCATAACAATATAATCGCGAAATGATGAACAACTTGTTCTTTTCATTATCAAGCTGTTCAAACGCTGTATCCCAAAATGCGGATTTGAATTTTTCCGGAATAGAGTTCATTTTTATGGTTTCCTTATCAAGATAAGTATATCACAAATAGAAATTCCCATCGATCCGCATGGCGGGGGCGGGACCGAGAGGCGTGATACTGTTGTCGGAAAGGTTGATCCGGTAGAGGAAACCCTCTGTGGTGCCGTCATGTTTGACAATGCCGTTGAGCATGGTCTCCACATGCTGCGGGGCATGGGCATAGGCTGCGGCAAGCTCACTGTAGGGCGTGAGTACCGCACCTTCCGGAATTCGGCTGACAGGATCGGGAGAACCGAAATAAGCCCAGCGTGCCGGGTCATAGTCAGGTGACTGGCAGCGGTCATCCGCAAAAGCTTTCAGCTCCCATTGACCGCTGTGATATTGTGCTTCACAGAAACAGCAGCCGGGGGTGTGAACATTCATCATTTCGCTCAGCGGCATCTTGAGCAGATACAGCCGCATCAGCCGCAGGATCAGCGCATGGGCGACAACCAGTACACAGCCATCCTCTGTTTCCAGTTCCCGCATCAGGTCAGAAACCCGTGCAAATGCCGCTTGATATCCTTCTCCCCCGCGGGGAAGAAAATGCTGAGGTTCATGGTAAAAGGCATGCAGAAGGTCCGGCCGCAGCTCTTCCATGATCAGCCCTTCCGTTTCACCCAGGTTCACTTCCCGGATCCGTTCATCCGTCACCGGAACGACAGCGGTTCCTTCCGTCAGGATGGCGGCTGTCTGCACTGCCCGCCCCAATGGAGAGACATAACAGCGGGTAATTTCCAATCCCTTGAGCCGCTTTTTCAGCTGCTGAGCCATCAGAATGCCGCGCTCCGTCAGCGGAGAATCATGCTGTCCCTGGATCCGATGGATCAAATTCCATTCGCTTTCGCCATGCCGTGTGAAGTATAAGATCATATTGTTTCTCTTTTGAAATTTCACAAGTCCAGACTGTTGGACTTCAGCAGAAAATCATAAATATTCATAATGGTTATTCCTGACTCATTACGCCAAAGGGGTGAATAATTATTTACAACAATTGTTTTTTTGAATGAATCCGGAATACGGATAAGCGATGCCTGTTCCTGTTCCATTTTCTGTAAATCCGGAATGGCATACGCAGATTGGATATAATAGCGTCTGCTCCCCAGATTAGCTGTAAAATCAACCTCAAGTTGTTTCCGGATTTGTTTTGATTCCTGAATGGCAGAGATTTCAACGATTCCCACATCCACATTGAATCCGCGATAAATCAACTCATTGTAAATGATGTTCTCCATCAGATGGGTTTCTTCAAACTGTCTGAAATTCAACAGCGCATTGCACAGACCGGTATCGGTATAATAATATTTTGCCTGAGCGTTGATATATTTTCTTCCCTTAATGTCATAGCGTTCAGCTTTTTCAAGAATGAAAGATTCCCGCAAATATCTGAGATAATTATTAATACTGGGTAATGAAAGATCCTTTTGCCCTTTACTGGTAAATGTATCCGATATTTTCTTTGCATTTGTCAGAGAACCAATTGATGATGCGGTAATTTTCATCACCTCTTCCATTCCGGAAATGTTTTTGATGTTATAGCGTTCAATGATATCTTTCAGATAAATTTCATCATTCAGGTGTTTCAGATAGCGTACCCTGGCTTCGTCTGATTTTTCTGATAATATGTGCGGCATTCCACCGTAAAGTATATATTGGTTAAAGGCCTCAAAGTGATTCCCCGGAAAAACAGGTGCATATTCGGAAAAGGACAGCGGTGCGATATGGATCTCATCTCCGCGGCCGCGAAACTCTGTCTCCACATCCGTTGAAAGAAATTTTGAATTACTACCCGTAATATACATATCAACGTTTTTTCTTCTGAGAAGTCCGTTCAAAAGTCCGTAAAGCCGAATCGGTTTGTCTTTATTTTTCAACTCTTCATGGGAAATAGCAAACTGGGCTTCATCAATAAAGATGTAGTATGGGTCATCGTTGTTTTTTATGGAATTTTTGATGAAAGTATAAAGCTTGTCCGGATCTCTCAGCTCTTTTTGATCTTCATCATCCAAAGCAATTCTAATGATCTGTTCAGCCGGGATACCGGTTCGGAGCAGGTAAGCGTAAAAGAGATCAAAAAGCAAAAACGATTTTCCGCAGCGCCGAATACCGGTAATGACTTTGATCATTCCATTGTTCATTCTATCGATCAAACGATTGAGATATGTGTTCCGAGGTATAAGCATGGTTCTTCACTTTACAAAAATGCATATTTATGACTTTTTATAAAGTATATCATGTTTTATGCAAAGTTCCTGCGTATTTTGTGTTTTATAAAATTGTAAAAATATGCAATTTTGTAAAGTGGATGCAGCGGGATATATGGCTTAGACATAAAAAATCTCATCTTGTTTCGATAAATTCATCGAGTGTCTGTTTCAAATTTCCATAGAAATATTTAAAGAAGTTCACTGCTATTGATTATATCTCTAAATAATTGATAATAAGGTGCGGACGCTTTTCCGGAAGACACGATCGGAAATGAAGCTTGATGGATTTGAGGTTGATC
>JAFPZX010000191.1 GCA_017417055.1 Anaerolineaceae bacterium | reverse complement strand
GATATTGTTTCCGGAATCAGGGTTGAAACTTACGCGTCAGAACTGAACGCTGAAATTCTTGAAGAGGGAAGTGTTCTGCTGTCGGAATCTGTTTGCGACTGGCTGAAAGGAGCCAGGGAGCCTTTGATGATTATCAGAAACGGCACTGAAGATTCCGGAACAATTCAATGCGGAGGCGAAAAACTGGTTATGAAGGATAATGATTTCGACGAGCTTGAATTTCTTGAAATCCGAAGCATCCCCGATAATCATGTAAAGATCTTTGCAGACGCGGTATCTTTTTGCCGCGGGCTTCGCTCATGCGGCCAGCATGCTGATCCTTCTACCCTTTCATCACAGGGTCTTGTATTGGAAAGCAAAAATGGGATTGTCGATATTTCAACAGTATCTGCCAACGGATCCATGATGTGCCACTATCAGATTCCAACTCCTTCCATGGATGAAGTGAGAATTGTCCTTGATGCTGCATCGGTCTGTAAAGCGTCACAAACCATTTTGAATCATGTTTCGCTTAAAAAGCTTTCAAATCTTACTGTTTTCTTCGCGGGAGAAAGCGGCTGCTGGATTACTGCAGATGGCCTGATGGTTTACTCCCACGCGCTGAGCAGTAATGGGTTTGATTACCGTAAGGTGGAAGGAAAATTGTTGTGGGAGGATTCAGTCAGCTTTTCCAAGGAAATCCTGAGGGCTGTGTTGTCCCTGAGAAAACGGATCAACGGAGACAGTAATACACTGGGATTAACTTTTGGCAGTGGAAACCTTATTATGGATGCTGAAACTGTGATGGGAGCAGTGAGTTCGGATATTCCAAGCATCCTGTCCACACTCTCCGATGAAAAGGAAAAGATTCTGGTCGACACGAAAAACTTCACGGAAACGATTCTCAAGCTTCCGGATACAGAATATGGTGAGGTCAAAATCCGACTGGAACGAAACAATGCTGAATCCTCCCCGCTCAGAATTCAGAATGGGTTTTTTACGGCTTTTCTCGCGCCAAAGGTGCTGAGATAAATTGTGTCTTACTGGAAGGCAGTGAAAACGCTGTCTTCCAGTTTTGTATATAAAAATAAAGGAGAAAAAAATGAGTATTTCAATCAATAGCCTGACTTTTACAGGACGTGTCGGATCTGTTTTCAGTGTCAAGAAATTCAACGGAGGAGCCATGCTTGAATTTACCGTGGCGGTTCGTCCAAATTTCAAAAACAAAAACGGTGAGTATGACACACAGTGGTTTTACTGCAAAGTTTGGGACAAACCCGAATGCAGCTATATCAACATGCTTTCATCTCAGCTTGTTAAAGGCAGTGCTGTAGTATGTACTGGAGCCCTGGATTTTGATCCTGTTACCGGCGGTCCCAAGCTTTTCACAGGGAATGACGGCGTATGGAAAGCTGTTTTCAGTGTGAACTGTAAGGATGTTGTGGTTCAGTCGCCAAGACCAGGAAATTCAGCGAACGCATCAAATGCAAAAAACGGAAGCACTTCCGAAAACACAAAGGGAGAGCAATTCTCCGATATTGATGATATTCCCTGGTAATTTGAAAAACCAATAAAAGGCAGCCGGTCAAATCAAGACCGGCTGTTTTTATTTCGGAGGAAATATGTTTGAACAAACAAGTTTGTTCTCGGAGAAGAGTTCCGCCCCGCTCGAAAATCTTCTTTCTGTGATTGACGGCGGCGCGGAAAACAATACCTGGATCCTTCTTTCAGGAGGTTCCAGCGCCGGAAATGCCAACTATCGGCCGGGAGATGAATTTGAAAACAGCAATAACGCTATCGTAGATTTGATCCATTGGGGATGGTTTGACAACAGAACGGTTTTTGTCACGTACAAAAGAGAACTGTCAAGAGAAAAAGGCTCCCGGGATCGCTCTATGGAAGGACTGAATCCCGAATATAAAAACAGGTTCGCCTTCTACTCTGTTTTCAAGACGTTGATCCGGAGAATTAGCGTTCAGGATCTCCTTGACGCGATTGATGAAAAGGATTTGAACGCACTTGCCGAAACACTGCGGAAACGATATGCCCGCAGCAGAAAAATCAGGGACTGCATGTTTGGAAACAAGGAGCAAACCTATGAATGATATTGAAGATATCAGCCGGAAATGTATTCTGACAGAAGGAGTAGCCGGGGCGGGAAAGACAACTGCCGCCATAGACAATGTCAACCAATACCTGTCAGATCATCCTGAAAAGAAAGACAAAGTCATTCTGCTGACACTTACCAACACCGGAGCGAAGGAGATCGGCATCCGCACGAACCATAGAATCAACGGAAACACAATGCATTCTTTCTGCTGGGCTTTGATTAAAACCCAGTGCGCAATGAAAAACAGAAATATTCCGAAGATCGTTGATGAGACGGTATCCAAAAAGTATATGCTCGACTCAATCAGGACATATTGTCCCAATGATGATCCCGAAATGGTTTGCAGGTGCATATCAGACATTCGTCTGTTTGGACGAAGCGAAGCCGAATATTCAAAGGAAATCAGGGATGCCTATCACCATTATCTGACAAGGCTTCAGACAAATAATGAACTTGATTTCACAAGAATCCTTGAAAAGGCGTACGTTGAGCTTCAAAAGCCGGATGTATACAGACGATATGACGGAGCCTACATAATCTGTGACGAGGTCCAGGATTTTAACCCTTTTCTCGAATGGAAGATCATCGACATTCTGCGAAGACGGTCCGACTGCCTTATGTTGTACGCATCTCCTTCCCAGGAGATTTATCCGTTCAGAGGCGCGAATTACAGTCTGCTCAGGCAGATGCTGCCGATGGATACAGAGAGAAGCATACTCAACGAAAGCTACCGCTGCGTTCCTGAGGTAGTCGAAGTGGCCAGACACCTTGGCGGTGAAGATGCCTCAAAAATGGTATCCCGGTTGGATTCTACAGGTGTTTCGGCGAAATGGTATGAGTCTGCAAACAACAGCCTGAGCATCCGCATGCTGATAAATTCATTCGATGATATCAGTATGAGGGAAAACCTTAAACCAAAAGACTTCGCGATCCTTGCCAGGTCTTCATCACAGCTGAGCAGCACTGCCAGAAAACTTGAAATGTATGGCATCCGGACAACCCGGGTTGGATCCGATCCGGATATCTATAAATCAGAGCCTGTGCGAAGATTCACGGATTATTTGTCCATTGCATTCGCGGATGATGAAAGCTGTCTTGACAATATTTTCTGTTATCCGTGCAATGACATTGACGAAGAGGATCTGATTGCTCTTCGCGGCGCGAAACGCTTGACATGGAAGCATCTTCATGAAGCTGCGGAAAATCCGGAAAAGTATGATCCGGCAATCGTAACCAGATCTAAAGCCATCCTGAAATACCGTGAAATTTCAAAAACCATCCTTGAATCATCCAGATCAGACGAAGAAAAAATTTGTCTGCTCCAGGACGCTTCGGGAATTTGTAATCTTCTAAACGAACAGCTGATGTTCAGCGATTCCAGGAAAATTGACCGAATCTGTTCGGAAATCAATCTTCACAGGAGCCTGAAAAAGTATTGGGAGTATCTCATTGATCGTATCAGCAGTGATGAAGTTCCGGAGGAAGGCATAAACCTATGTACATATCATTCGTCAAAAGGCCGGGAATGGCAGACTGTTTTCCTTCTGGAAAATGAAAACTCCACGATTTGCAAGACTGCCCAGGATATGACAGTGTCAAGAAATGTGGCTTATGTGGCATGTACAAGAGCCAAAAGGAATCTTCTGATATCAACTGAAACTCAAACCGGATACCCCACATATTTCGATTTTATGAAGGACAAAAGGAGAGTCTGGTATCAGTAAAGGAGAAAAAAATGAGACTAAATGCATTTAAACCTGATCTTTTGACAGTTGTTCGGAGAACAGTAAATCCAAACGCTGAATACGGAAGGTCAATTTGCTGTCCATTTCACAGGGAAACTGACCCTTCACTACATATATTTGAGAATCAGTCCTGGTACTGTTTCGGATGCGGAAAAGGAGGAGACGTATATGATTTTCTCGGCAATCTGCGGTATGGTGACAGCTGGGACAACCGGAATAAGGAAATGTTCAGGGAAATAGGAAAATCAGTCGATAATTCCGTATTCAAAAAGGTCTATATCGATTACAACACCAAGACACAGGAGCCTGAAATATCTGAGGAGACAAAAGAGGCTTTCCAATGGGCAGCCAAAGCATATCATCAGGCACTTATCTCCGGACGTGATAATGGCGGAGATGCCGCACGCAGTTATCTGTACAGCCGGGGAATAACGGATAAAACCATCCGAAAGCTAAAAATAGGATATGCCGGAAGAAGTGTACTCCATAAAAAAGGGCTGACACTAAAACCGGAAGAGAGGACAGCGTATCTCGACAAAATGAAGAATGCAGGCTTCATCAAATACGGAAAAGAGTATTTCTTCAACAGGATAATCTTTCCGAACATCACCAAATCAGGTGATGTTCTCACTCTTACCGGAAGAGCTTTGAATCCCGAAGCCAAAAGGTATTTGAATATTCCGAATGTAAGGAAAAAACTCTATCTGCTTGAATTGGCTGATCCGGAAAACGATCTTTATATCACGGAATCTGTTACAGATGCGGTATCACTTTATCAGCTTGGCTATTCTGTGGCTGCAGTAAATGGGACTGCAATGTCAAAACAGATGAAAGCTTCATTGGAGGCCTTTAAAAAAATCATCATCGTTCCGCAGAATGACATCCCGTCAATGAATGCGGCATGTTCATGGTGTGAAGCTATTCCGCGCTGCAAAATAATGCTGCCGGAATATATTGACGGAGAAGAAAAAGATGTAAATGATATCCTCCGTCTGGAAGGAGAGCACACGTGCGCGTCAAAACTTCGCACTGCTGCTGATAATCTCCTGGATTGGTCTGCTTATGCGGAAAAAGTTCGGGAGAAATATTTGTTATGGAGTGAAAATGAAAATCAACATTGAAAAAGCAATTGAATCGTTCAGAATCAATTTCAGTCTCATCAAAAGAGATGGCGCTGAAGACCTTCTCAAATGGATCGAAACTGAAACTGATTTCTATACTGCTCCTGCTTCTGCGGCAAATCATCTTGCTTGTGGAAGCGGTCTTCTTATTCACAGTTTGAATGTCAGGAATAATCTTGATATGTTCAATCGCCGGCTGAACCTTGGCTTCAAGGATGAAACTGTGTCCATCTGCGGACTGCTGCATGATTTGACGAAAGTAAACTTTTACAGTTCGATTCAGAAACGCCGGCTCAATACTGAGACAAACAAATGGGAAACTTACAACGGTTATGCTTATGCCGACAGCTTCCCTTTTGGACATGGTGAAAAAAGCGTCTGGTATATCAGCCGGTTCATGAAGCTGACTGATGAGGAAGCCTTGGCAGTGAACTGGCATATGGGCGGTTTCGATGACCGTGTTAAAGGCGGCAGCCGATCTTTCAATGACGCAATCGGTAAATATCCGCTGGTATTCTGGCTTCATACAGCTGATCAGAAGGCAAGCAGTGTCGACGAACTGAATTGGGATAAGGAATAAACCAAGACTTATCAAATCATTTCACAAGCCGTCTCAACGTGAGGCGGCTTTTTTGTTATTCAGGAGAATAAAATGTGCAGTTTTATTGAACAACTGGTGTCAGCTCTTTCAGGAATGAATGCATCTGACCAGATCGACGTTCTCGACAGTCTTATCAATGGGCAGGATCTGGAAGCTCAGATCAACGGAGCCGTATTCAACATTGTCATACGGGGTTTAGCCGTTTTTTCAACAAAAGCTTTGCTTGCAGAAATCGGAATCTCAGAAGACGATCCCAGGTCACAGTGCTATGAAACAACTAGTGGATACCTGATCGATAAGAGATTCATTCTTGAGTTGAGACGAATCTCCGCCAAGAAGGATACCATCGCGAGAAATGCCGGAGGAATCCAAATTGGAGCAAATGGCAAGTTTTGCTGGTGGATCCCGAACGAAGGTCTTGCGGAATTTGCACAAAAGATCAGGGATCTGCAGAATGAATACAGCAATGTGGTCGAGGAAATCTACCGGGATTACTGGAGCATTCGCAGCGTATCAGCGTCAAATATTCAGAAAGCGGCAGAAAAAACCTGGCAGGATTACGATACCAGAAAACCCGGATCTATGAATATTTCTCAGGCAGATTACGTTGCCTCTGCAGTCAATGCGTTCAATGAAAAATTCATTCGTCGAGACCAGCTTCACGAGAAAATCCGTATTGATGTTTTTCTTCAGGAAAAAGACTACCATCCGGTCGTCATGAATATCGCCGAAAAAATGAGGCAGAATGCATCCAGACAGCGAATGAATGGAAGTCCGCAGCAACTGAATCTTCTCGGAGATCCTGATATTCCGGATATTGAAGAAATCAAAAGCCGTTTCCAGCGAGAATCCAGAATGGGAACAGTTGACGCGGTAAATGCTGAAATAGAAATGCGTCTGGGAGACCTCGCAAAGACATTGGAAGATGCAACCGACAGCGACTCAGCTAAAGGCCCGGTATACAGAAAACTTCGGAATCAGCTGAATATCGTCAAAAAGCACAAAGGAACCAGAGGATCTGTTGACAGGGTCATCTCCCATCTGGACAGAATACTTGATTCTGGATGCGTAATAACCCAGCGGGATGTCAATGTGATGAACCGACTGGTATCTGACAGTATTGATGAAGTCGTGAAATCGATTCAGGTCGATGCGCTGACCACTGAGATGGCAGTTCTTGTTCAAAGCGGAGATGCAAATCTTGCCTTGTCACGTCTTCAGGAGCTCAAAGAAGAATTGGAAGACTCTCTGAGAACTGCAAAGGCGATGCAGACGATGATGCTTGAAAAAGTTTCCCGGAATTTTTGATCACAGCGAAAGAAAGGAGCTCGAAAACATGCGGGCTCCTTTTTGTATTTATTTATTAAGGCTGAAGAAAACAGAGTTCAAGCCAAATTTTCAAAGAGAAAGGAAAAATCATGAGTGATTATGGAAAAAACTCCGTCGCATACCTGAGAACGCTTTTTAAACCCGGTGTCAGGATAGTTGTTAAAAGGATGGATGACCCATATCCTATTGAACCGGGAATTGAAGGTTCCGTGGAGCACGTGGATGACGCAGGAGTAATTCACTGTAAGTTCGACAACGGAAGATACCTTGGATTGCTTCCTGATGTGGACTCTTTTGATATCGTTTCCTGATGGTCATTTGAAAATACTCTAGATAGAAATACATATTGATATTTTCGAGCTGCAACAGGATTGAATTGGAGCCATAAATGAAAGGAAAACAAATATGATAATTCTTTACGATGAAACAGATCTTCCGGAAGATACTGTGGGACTTACCGGCGTTGAATTGCAGGATGTGCTTTACGCAAGAGGAGAGGCCTTTTATGAATCAATCCCTGAGATTGAATATGAAGAACCTGTTATCGCGATAGCGGAAATCAGCGATGGCTGCGGAAACCTGATGCCATCATGCTGGGAGCTGTCCGGGCATATGCTTGCATCATGTTTTGAACCGATCGATTCCTTCCACCGGTTTTATGTGGACGATGACGGTGATCTGCGAAGCAGCGGAATGGATCTCCGTAACGGAATTTCATTTTATATGTTCCGCGTATTCAAACCGGAAATAGGGCATGATGAACAGCAGTGGCTGATTGACCTTATAAACAGTGCGGTTGATTTGAGTACAGATATCAAAGAGGAAATTGATCGCTGTACACTGCCGGTTGGTGTCGACTTTACAGAAACAGTTTTCTGTCTGGGCAATTAATAATAATTTGGAGGAAAAATGATACTTGAGAACGAATTTTATACATTGGCTTTTCTGAAAGCATTCGCAAAGTCAGAGAATGATTATGCTGCAAGAGAGTCCGCTCTCATTCTGAAAATCGCAGCTGAGGATTCGGTTATTGACGCGGATCTCTGTTATAAGAAGCTGAATGAAACAGCAGCTGAGCTGGAATCGGAAATCGACGAAGTTTTAAAGTTCAGAGTTGAATGCTGACCTGAAAAAACAGGCAGCAAAACCAGGCATCCTGAATCCCGGGATGCTTTTTTTATTTCAGGAGAACAATTATGGAAACAACAATCAAAGATCTCATCCTGAGTGATGAGGCAGTCATTGAAGCCCGGCCAAAAGCCAAAAAAGCTCCGCGTAAGCCGGCTGAATATGAGATCGTGACGGTCTCCGGGCCTGACTTTGCCGTAAGAAAAAAAGGGGCAAAGGCGAACTACCTGTTCGTGTGCATATGTTCCAAGGGGCAGTTTTATATCAAAAATGAATCTACTGGTGAAACGGACCAGTTGGATTCCTCTGCTCTTACAAAGTTTTTGAACGATGTTCCAAAGGACGGTCTTCTGGATCTGAGCGATGATTCAGGTAATACTCCTTTTTGGATCACAGGACTGGACAGAACCAAAGACTTTGCTGAAAACTTCATATCTGCCGTCAGCGATGAAACGATCCGTCTGTATTTCTGCAAAAATATGCTTACCTTCAGCGGAATAGAAGGATACGTCGAGCATCACAGAAAAGCAAGATACAGAAGTCCAATGAATACTGAACTTCATAAAGTGGATTTCAAACGCGCGAAGACAGTATTCGAATGTGCCGCTGAGATTTTTCCGCGAAGCGATGTAAAAGACGGTCTTGCAGCCTGTCTCGAAACCGGACGAACAGATGGAAAAATCGGAAGCATGTTTCAAGTTTTACTGCGGACATATGAGCAGCACAACCACTATTACACCTGGCGGAATACAAAAACCGTTTACGACTGGCTTTTTGACAACTGGGGTATTGAGGGTGTAAAGCAGTTTATCCGATCCTATCTTGAGACTCCGGTGGCTTATATGCCGGAAAACTTTGAAAGCAGCCCGACAATACAGAAGACCAGTTTCGCCTTGTCTGAATTCGTTGACTATAGTTTCTGCGAATGCACGAGACAAGGATATGCCGACAATCCCCGGAATTTTGTCCAATCCTGGGACGACTACCTTGACATGCAGCTTCAGGTATACGGGAAAATCCAGAAGAAATACTCGGAATATCTGGCATCGGATGAAAACGCTCTTAGTTATAAAGTGGCTAAACTGCAGGAAGCCCAGCAAATCAGGAATTTCAGCAGCGTCTACAACCGGCTTCGGATCTATGAAGGCAAGGTCGGAAAATATATGATCATTGCGCCGAAAACTCCGAAAGATATGATTGATGAAGGACAGATGCAGAGCAACTGTGTCGCTTCTTATATCGACAGGGTGGCCAACGGCCATACCATGATCTTCTTTATGCGGCTGCGTAAGGATCCGGAACGGTCACTCGTTACGATAGAAGTCCGGGACGGACGACTGGTTCAAGTCAAAGCCAGGTTCAATAAAACTCCGACAGCAGAGCAGCATGAAGCTGTTGACACCTGGTTTTTCGATTCGTTCAGAAAGCCGAAACAAGTCAGTCTTCTTGATTATAGCTCAGAAGACTGATCGTGATCTTATGCGGGGGAAGCTTACAGATAGTGAGGCTTCCCCCGTTTTGTATTAATCATACAGGAGAAAAAATGACAGAAAACAATACAGCATGCCCGAACAGATGGGCAATTCTTGAGTTCGTAGAAAGCGGTTACATGCTGCGGGAAAACCAGCTTGTAAAGGAAACAGCGGAATCCCTGGCAAAAGGGGAATACAAGGACCGTGACATCATTCTGACGATCTCGTCCGAAGACCTGCCCAGACGTATTTCCGGTTTGAACAGGCTGGTATTTGCCTGAGGAGTCTGCGAATGATTACCCTCGGAGAATTTATTCACAATAGAAAGGTTGAAGGTGAAACACTTGTAGATTTTCATCTCGGTCTTTATCCGAAGGAAAACGATATGCTCGAAAAGTTCTGCCGGAAACATAATCTCTCGAAGTCCGTTGCTGCGAGGTATTTCTGTACGCTGGGAATGCAGAGCCATAGAAAGCGCAGCCGGATGAAGAAGGAATATGGCGAAGACGCCGAGCGGCAGATGCTAAGGGAAGATATCCTTGCCGAATTTGAAAGACGGCTGGAACTGGATATCTGATGACTTTATCCGGATAAGCGTTTATCCGGATTTTTTTACGAAATTGACTGGAGGAAAAAATGTCAGAAAAAATTCGTATCGTGGTAGTTGAACCGGGAAAACTCCCGGTCATATCTTTTATTTCCGATTCACTGAAGGATATGCAGCAGATCGTCGGTGGATACATTGAACTGTTTGAAACGACAGAATCCGAAATCGACCTGTTCTGCAATGAGGAAGGAAAACTTATTAATCTGGAATGCAACCGCTTTTTTCCGAAGCTTCAGGATATCGTCTGTGGACCGATCATAGCGATCGGACATGATGATGAAGGCGCATCCGTCTCCCTTACCGATGAACAGGTCCAGGAAGCGATCCGAATGTTCTCAGTGCAGTATCCGCCGGCTCGCTTCGCAAGGATCGGGAACGGCATACTCATCGATCCAAACTTTGAATGGAAACCCGAAACAACTGCCCAATGGTATTTTCTGGAGGAAAAATGAACGCCAATGCCGCGATGCCGATCGGTATCATTGATGTCGCACTGTCATTTCCCGATGTTCTCGGGAAAGTGAAGGAAGAGCTGATCCACTGCGTCATATCCGGAGAAGACCCGGAATCCATGCTCCCGGAACAGCTCCGCTTATGGTGTGAAAAGCACTCCATTACCGGAAAGGTCCGGTACCGATATGAAGGAACCGTTGATTTTGGACGGAATGAAACCGAGTATGTCGGAACCGGAAGCTGGTACAGCAGCGGAGATGATTTGCGTGAACCGTTCATAGAATTTTTTGCAGGACAGACTGATGAACCGGATGAAGAGAATATCCCGTTCTAAATGAAAAACCAACCGGCCGTACAGATAAACATACCTGTACGACCGGTTTTGTATTTAAAGATAGGAGAAGAAACCCATGGAAAACAATTATGTGTGGGGATACAACGCCATTTATGGCAATAAAAAGCCGGAATACCATGAATCTTTCGGCAAGGATATGAGAGATGCTTTGAATTATCTGTGCGCAAGGGTGAAGCGATCCGGTGATTTCTGGAATGCTCTGCACACTGCATCTGCCATGTACGGGGTCAACTATAACGATCTCAGGAACAACTTTGAAAAGAGGAAGAAAGCCGGAATCGAAAGGAAAAAAGCCTGGCGGAGAGAAAACGAAAAATGGTACGCAATCCGGTACACGCCGGGTACACTTTCCGATGAACAGGAAACCGGGTGGATGCTGATCAAGGAGACTGATCCTGAAAGAGCCAGGCAGACTGTCATGAAACGGAGTAAAACTCCGGATTGTACAATTTCGATTGAAGCATGTTTGCCTTTCAAGACCAAAGAGGAAGCAGTGGATTATACCGCAGCATGGGATAAGGAGCATGCAATCCGTCAGCTGCCTCTTTGGGATTTTGCATGATGAGTGGAAAGGAACCAAAAATGTACAGCGATATGATTGAAAATGCCGCAGCGGTACTCGCCGAGAAAAACGATTGGAATCAGAAACAGTCCGTTGAATATATCGAAGACATGATTTTTAACAGTGATGAGGACATTCCAGGTCTGCTGACATCCATTATGAATGGCACCTTTGCTTTTCATCCCCCGGTAAGGATCCGCCGTGGAATTTCAAAAAGAGAAAAGCGTGATCTGTGGAAGGCTCCCCGCTGGGTACAGGAGTCAAAGATCCTCGGGATTACAAAGCAGGATTTGGATGAACTTCATGATGCGAGGCGGGATTATTTCTGCCACCGGCATACGCCTGAGGAACGGATGAATGCAAACAGCCGGATGGACAGATTCTTCAGGCAGATGGATGCCGAACAGAACCGTCATTATGCCCGGATCGATGAATATGGTTTCTGGGGCGCCGGTATGAAGGAGCTTTTTTATGGCATCCTTTCGAAACAGTCAAAATCCGAAAAGAATTGGAAAAGGGATGTGAAACAGGAACTTGAATCAGAAGATCTTCATGTTCTGAAAGTACATTAGCCGTTATATCACACCGGAAGCGGGCCGATCTGAATTTGAGATTCGGTCCGCTTTTTCTTATTTATGTTAGGAGATCAATATGAATATTGGAAACATCATCAGTTTGGGTTCCATTGATAAGGATCCTCTTCAATGGACCATTCTGGATATCCGCCGGAATAAAGCATTACTGCTTTCTAATATGGCAGTAGACAAACGGATTTATCATGAAAGACCCGGAAAAACAACCTGGGAAAGATGTTCTCTCAGGAGATATCTGAATAACTTCTTCTTAATATACGCTTTTTCTGATGCTGAAAGAAGATGTATCGTCAGCACGAATCTGCTGAATTTTCCCAATCCGGAATATGGAACTCCTGGAGGCCATAACACAAAAGACAGTATCTTTCTTTTATCCGGAAGCGAATACGTTGAATATTTCTCATACCAAAGAGTATCAAAATTTTCGGATTTCTGGTGGCTTCGATCACCGGGTTATCGCCGGGATACGGCATTGTTTGTATATGCGGATGGCTCCATAAATCAATATCTGGGAACTGCGAATTCTTTCAGGATTGCTGTCCGGCCTGCCTTATGGCTTGACATGGAGGTTTACCTGAATCATGACAGGAATTATTTTGAAAAAGAAAATGATTTCTGTTTGACAGGCTTACCAGATTGGACAGGCTTACCAGATTGGACAGGCTTACCAGATTGATATTTAAGGACCATATATGACATTAACTGATTATATATCAGTCGGATCTATTCCATAGAAGAATAAAAAAAGGTCAGAACAGAGGCTCCATGACAGGAACCTCTGTTCTTTGTTAAGGAGGAAACAGTGACCATTACAATAATACAAACCATCCTGCCGCTCTTTCTCGAAGAAGAGCCGCAGGAGCCAGAATTTCAATCTATCCTGAATGAACGGCTCAGACGTACGCTGCACGAGTGTGAGATGATTTGCGATCACGCGGGAATTAAAACAGGGAAAGTGACAGAAATAAGAGTCAATCCACTACTGAGATCTGCCTGGGGAAGATGTATTACGGATAGAATTTCAGGAACACATATTATTGAAATCAACAAGGTGCTTTTGGATGATTCAGTTCCTAATCTATCTCTTATAAGGACGATCATCCACGAGCTTTGCCATACAGTAAAGGACGGACATGGACATAAAAAAGGATGGCTTGAAGCTGCTATCCGATTGAAGACAGTATATGGGCTTCAGCTTTCGCCGGAAAACTCAGCAGAAGAACTCTCAATTCCGAGAAGTCTTTCTCAGGAGCCGATAATACATTGAAGCATTGGTATATGAAAGCGATGACGATACAGATCCATATGAACATGGATGTATTGACTATTGCGCCTGAATTAGGACCAATGGAAGCTTGATATTGAAATCATACTGGTATTACCAGCAGCAGTTTTCTTCTGCTGCTGGTAATTTTTTTATTGATGGAGAAACTATGTTTATTGATGTACCATATGTTTACAAGCAGGATTACCTTCCTACAAAACGCCATAAAATTCCAAGATACAGGATTCTTGAGTCAGAAATCAGGGTTGAAATACCTGAAATCAAAGAAGGTGAAAAGTTTCCAACAGCCTTTGTTGTCCACGATTATTTCTCGGTTTATGATGGCAATACATGGGATGAGTATCTGAAAAACAGAACAGAAAATGATCATTCCGGTGATTACAGAATGATGGATATCGAAATCAGAACGTATAATGGAAAACTGTATCAGGCTAGACGATTCAATTACGGATCCGCAATAGGAACTGGTTTCTGTCCTGTTGAAGATGTCGTCACAGATATGCGGCGTTTTGCAAAAAACGCAGTTTCTAATGATTTCAGAATGCCGGAATATTCAGAAAGAGAACAGTTTTCTGAAAAATCCATAGCTCTTTTGGATGATCGTGAAAATCGTATTTCTTGCATCAGGAAAAAAGCAGATGACTTTCTGATTTTTAACGGAAAAATCTGGGAAGAATGCTCCGAACCGATGTATGTAGTTATGACATTTGGACTTGGGCACAACCATGGCGGAACCGGAATGTTCATTGAATATGATTACAATTCCAACATAAGCGCAAAAAACTATTTCAACGCACTGCAGAGAATCGAAGCAATTGCGTATGCCAATATGATTGCCGAAAAACGGGGAGATACAAATGATATTGGTAAGTTTGGAAAAACTGAAGATATCACAGTTTTGATGCCGGAAATGGTCAGTCGTAATCCAATCAAGGATCATCCAAACTGTGGAGATCCGTTTTTGGAAAAGCTTGAATCGATCATTGAAGGATCGGATGACGTCTTAACTGCAGGAATTGGCGTTATGGCAGCTGCTTTTTTGAGCCTGAGATAATGGAAGAAAATAATCTGCTACCTATTATTTATCCGGAACCTCAGCCAAACGGCAAGTCTGTTTTTTCGACATATAATCACTTTCATCGACGGGAGTGATAATCAGCTGATAATATAATCACATGACGTACCCATATTCATTCTTATGGGTACGTCAATGATAAGCATAAATAATTATTCAGAGAGATAATTAAAAAATTTTGCCTTTGGAAAGGCCGGTCCCGGATCCACAGAAACCTGATGAATGTCTGAATGTCCCAAAATGATGAGATCACCATAGCGTTGTTCCAGATCCGCAAGAAGTTTTTCCAGTACTGTCAACTGTATCTCCGAAAAGGCTTCATAATACTGACTGGCATGATATAGAGGATCGCTCCCATCGTATAAAAAGATATCTGCGTCATCAGGAATGGGATTATGAAAGATATCCGTGTACCAGCCATTATCTGGAAACACCGGTCCGGCATTTTCAAGCTCTATCGCAATGGTGGTTTCTTCGGGATCATAAAAATATCCTTTATTGTTGCAAAGCTTATCCGGACAGTTTCCGCAGAATTCATCATTCAGATAACAACCGATATGGTATGCTGCATAAATTTCAGGAACCGACTGAATAATGCTTCCGTCCCTGTTTATGATATAGTGTGCTGAAGTTCCCGGATATTGATTCTGCCACCAGGACCAGGCACTTTGGGAGGAACCGTTGGTGTAGTGAATGACAACGCCGCGAATGTCCGTATCATTTATCCGCCGCGAAAAATTACAGGAAGGCTTGACCTCTACCTGAAATTCATTTACATCAAGATCGCTGATGAATGCTTGTTCGTTCAGTTCATAAATATCGATTCCGTAATCTCGGTGCGACATGCAGTATGTATAGTAACCTCTTGTTTCTGGACGGGCATCATCCGGAATTCTTGCCGTGTGATCTTCTGAACAGACAATGTGAAAGTTGAAAAGAATCAGTAATACCGTTCCAATCAGAAACCGAATAAAAAATTTTGCCTTCATGTCGGAAGAATACAAAGAATCCGCATGAAAGGTATTATTTTATCTCTACACTGACAAAAAAGAACTCTGGTTTTTAAATTTTTGGGAAAACCATTCCGGAAAGCATCCGTCCTGATAGAAATGAATGATAAAATTAATTATATTTTTCAGGGAGGCAGAAAAATGAATGATTACAGTATACTCAATCAACCGTATCATATCGGACCTGTAGAGATAAAAAACCGATTTACTGTTATTCCTATGACAATGGGCGGTTTGGCCTATGATGAGCAGGGCGGTTTCAGTGATAATCTTATCAATTATTTTGAATTGAGAGCAAAAGGCGGATTCGGACTTATTATTCCAGGTGCTGCCGGAACTGACCACCACGTCGATCCTTATTCAGCTCTCGGACCGATAATCACGACAAATCCTCATTGGCAGGAAAGAGCAAAAATACTGACGGAAAAGGTCCATGCACACGGGACGAAAATTTTCTGCCAGATAACAATGGGGCTTGGACGAAATTATCCCGGTTTGCCAGGTCCTTCTGAAAATCCGGTATGGCGCAATCCGGGTGTCGTATCGCCGGAATTAACAACAGAACAGATTAAGCAGAAGATTGCAGATCTGGTTGAAGGTGCAGTTGTCGCAAAAGCATGCGGTTATGACGGTGTGGAAATTCATGCCATGCACTGGGGATATCTGCTGGATCAGATGGCCATGTCTTTTTACAACCGAAGGACCGACCAGTATGGAGGTTCTCTTGAGAATCGTCTGCGCTGCGCTAAAGAAATCGTGGAAGGGATCCATGAGAAATGCGGAAATGATTTTCCTGTCGGTATGCGCCTTGGGCTGAAGACTTATATCCGCGATTATGACAAAGCGACGCTGACCGGAGAAGGAGAAGTCGGCCGTACCCTGGAGGAAGGAATTGAGATTTCAAGACTTCTCGAAAAATACGGTTACAACTTCCTTGACGTGGATACCGGGACATATGATTCCTTCTATTACGCATGTCCTCCGATGTATAATCCGCAGGGCTTTATGATCCCGCTTGCCGCAGAAGCCAAAAAAGTTGTTAACATCCCGGTTATCGCCGGCGGAAGAATGCAGGATTACGATCTTGCGGAAGAAGCGGTCCGAAAAGGTAAAATTGATGCTGTAGGTCTGGGCAGACCCTCTCTCGCGGATCCGGACTATCCCAACAAACTGTTTGCGGGAGAAGCGGAAAAGATCCGCCCGTGTATCGGCTGCAATATGGGATGTTTCAGACGCTGTGTAGAAACTGGCGAACCGGTATCCTGCGCGGTCAATCCACAAGCCGCAAGGGAACTCGTTATGGGGCTCAAGCCCGGAAATGGAAAGAAGAAAGTCGTTGTTGTCGGTGGCGGCGTCGCGGGTATGGAAGCGGCCAGGACATCCGCATTGCGCGGCTATGATGTGACATTGTTTGAAAAAGGCGATCATCTCGGTGGTCATATCGTTGAAGCAGGTGCACACAGCTTTAAATCTGAAATTGCAAAACTAAATGCCTGGTATCAGCGGGAACTGCGGGATCTGAATGTCGACATCAAATTGAATCACGAACCCTGCATCAACTGCATCAGGAAACAGGAGCCGGACGCAGTTATCCTGGCAACCGGCACATCGGTATCAAGTCCGAAGATATCCGGTTTGGAAAAGGCGGTGTCTTCTCTGGATGCCATTGATCATCCGGAACTGCTCGGAAGTAATGTCATCATTATTGGCGGCGGACTGGTCGGCTGTGAAATTGCCCTGGATGAAGCGAATCATGGAAAGACTGTCACTGTCGTAGAAGCACTGGATGATATCATGGCAGCCGGCGGTGCGGGTGCTCCATATCCTAACAAACAGATGATTGTTGATCTCTTTGAAAACAGAGGCGTGAAAGTCCTCACCTCTACAAAACTTGCAGAAGTGACTGAAGAAGGCGCAGTAGTTGAAAAGGAAGATGGATCGAAAGAACTGCTGAAAGCAGATACTGTGGTTTCTGCTATGGGTTTCAAGCCCGTACCAAATCTGAAAGAGGAGTGGCAGAAACTTGGTGTTCCGATGTTTGAAGTAGGTGATGCCACCGGAGCCGGTACGATTCTGAAAGCAATCTGGGATGCATATGATGTAGCTAACAGTATTTGACAGATTAGGACAAAACGATCGATTTAGCAGTAAATCAATTATTCTGAGATAATTATTTCTAAGCCCCGGATCATGAAGTCAAGATCCGGGGCCTAGTTTTGAGTTAAGCATACCAAAATTCCAGCTGATGGCTGTTTATTCTAAGCCGATGTTACCAATGATGGCAGTGATGATGGTGGCAATGACCATGATGATGGTGATGATGCCCCATTCCTCAGCCGCCGAAACCGCCGCAGTGATGATGGTGATGATGGCAACGGCCAGAAAACAGCGAGCCAATGAAAGACATTACAATAACGAAAATGATGAAACCGAACATTGTTATTCTCCTTCTGCAGATTATTCTGCGTTGTGGTCGCCGTGAATAAAAAACGAGGCTTTTATCACGACGCTTGTCGTATAAAAGTCTCGCCTGTTATGCTTAGCCGGGTGATCATCAAATCCCCGTACTGACGGCGGGGGCTCCGCTTTTTGCGGTTGGCTACTCCCTTTTCATATTCTTATAATACCCTTTTTCCACCCGGATTTCAAGTGTTTATCAACCATTCTAATGAGTTTCTAATCCATTACCAATTTATAATAAATACTAATTGAATGAATTATTCCTTGAGCCTTATTAGTGGTTTTGACGCTATTTTTTCCGGGATCCAGCCGATAATTTTCTGTGAGTCAGAGTTGATTTTCCACCATATGGATCCGGATTGACATACAGGACCTTCAAGGAGGTAAACCTTATCTCCTGATTTTACAGTTCCGGTGACAATGTTTGGATCCTCAGTCCGGTATCTGACATTGATTTCAGTGGAAAAACCTCCTGGAAAATCTATATAAGCCATCTTTCCGATGGAAATATCAAGATCCGAAATACAGGAAACAGTTTTTGCTGCGGTTGGTATTGGTGTTTCTGATTTCACAATTATCACTTCCGATGTTGGTGACACTGTAATCTCTGCGTGTGGTGTGAGATCTACAGCCCCATGGTCGTTAATTTCCGGTAATGTAAAATAATCACCTGATTTTCCTGATAAAAGCGGGATGGCTGTAGGTAAAAAAATTATTTCCGAATTTCTCATAGCTCCGATGAGCTCACCTGCTACCATCGTAAGAATGAAAATGACAAATAGAATGATGATCGCTCTTTTCGGATTATGCATCAGATGATCCATACACAGATAGATCAGTTTCATCAGAATATTTCCATTGTCCTGGTTCATTTCTCACCTTCAGAGATAAATAGAGAACTGAAGTCTTGGATCGTCATATCAGAAGTCACAGGATGTCTTGAAAAATAATAAGGATTTTGAGATGAACTGACGGGAATCTGTCCAAGCCCCGCTCCCGATTGATAACCGCATTTCCAGACCTTTGTCGTTACAGTTTCGTCCGCGTTTCCATAAGGATATGCAAAGGAAACCACATCTGACAAAGGGATACCTGTCATCGCTGCAATCATATTTCGTGAGCCACAGATCTCAGTATCGAGATTTTCATGGATCATCAAATCTGAATGTGTCAGGGAATGGCTGCCAATCTCCCAACCGGCTTTATATAAATCACGAATCATATCCTCTGTGAGGTTTTTAGGTGAATCGATCTTTTCCGCGACAAGATAGGTCGTGGCCGGAAATCCAAAGGCGGAAAGAATCGGAAATGCGTAAGTGTAAACATCCGGATATCCGTCGTCGAAAGTGATTACCGCAATTTTCCCTATGAGCTCACCCGAAACAAACTTCTGAAACATATCACTTACAGTCACACATTCATATCCGTTTACTTTCAGCCAGTTCATCTGTTCTTCAAATTTTGCAAGAGAAACCACATAAGGATTATTTTGATCTGTCTCAACTGCCGAAATGTTGTGGTAAAGGAGAACCTTTATTGAATAATTATCTGATGCGGTTCGGGATAATTCTGATGTCAAATCCATATCCGAATAACAATAGTCAATCGGACATAAAAACAAAAAAATCAATAGAAATACAATTCTGCGCATAAAAGCCTTTTTTCTGGTCAATGATCAATTATTTGTTATCTGGATCGCATAAAGTATGGTCGTAAGGAATGAAAACCAAGGCAAAAGAGGAACAAATTTGTTTTCGGCAAGGCTTTGTTTACGTACTGCCTTAACCATTATGATATGAACAGCTGCCGCAATAATAAGGATCAGTGTGAAACTTTCCCAGTAGAGACAAAAATTCGAATATCCGATAAGAGCCGATGCCGCGGCGCCATAAATCGTATCTCCTCCGCCATATGAAAGTCTGCGGAAAAAGAGCCATTCCGTTATCGCTAAAATACAGCCGACACAGATCCCGGCAAGAAGCCCATACATAGCATCTATAATTCCCCACGTGATGCATCCGATTGGAATGAACAGTAATAGTCCCGGAAGCATTTCCAGATAATAATTGTGGGAAAACAGATCCACAAGACCGATAAGTGAACTGTACAGAAACACATAGAGGAGGAAAAACAATCTCTCCATTGGAATTGTATTGAAAAAATAAAACAGGATCGAAATAACATCGAATCCAGCAATACAAATCAGTGTCCAAATGATTCTGCCTTTTATGCAGATCTCTTCATTTTCCGTTTGCTTCAGTTCACTAGAAACAATCTTCCGGCCTATGTTGAAAGCTGCGGCTGTCATCCCAATTGAAACAATAGCAAAGAGCAGATCATCTCTTACCATGACCAATCCCCCGTATATCCGGATTCTGTAGGGATCATTTCATTTTCTGGCGAATTCTGAAATGAACCTGATATATCTTGGTTCTGGACGATGCTTTCAGAAAAGCTGTCATCGAGAATTTTCAACGCTCTTGAAATCAGAACACTGTTTGAATTTCTTGATATGTTGGTAAGCAACAAAAGAGCCAGCATACCGATCAGCATAAATCCGAATGCCGGTCCCATATCATTATTGGTCATTTTTCCACCTTTTATCTTCAGAACATTGCGGCAATGCCGTCAACAAGAGACTGCGCGATTCTTGCCGCAAAGACAGTAAGAACTCCCCCTATGAGAACACCGCCGAGCTTTACCAGTGCTTCAGACATCTGAAACGGCCGGCCGATCATATGCTCAGACTGCCCTTTGAATAAGGTCCACATAGCATTGACCGCGATCAGGAAATAACCTGTCCCGACGATAATCGCAATGACCGTCTTGGCAAGCCCTACCCAGGTCGATTCTCCTTTCCCGCCGTCAAAGGTGACTGAAAGGGATGAATCCCCATATTTATTTACAGCGAAACCGGCTGCCAGGAGGATTGAAAGAATGATGATGCTTTCTATCGCATCGCCGTATTTATAGGAACTTCCGGTCAGATATGATGATTGGGCTTTGACCAGGTTCGCGACGACCGTGACCGTATAGAGTACGATCACGATCATCAGAACAAAGCTTGTCAGTTCCTTTATTTCAGCCTGGTATCCCATAAAGATTCGCGATTATTTCCGGTTGACATACAGTCGTAGATCACAGCCTGTCTTCGGCCAGTAAATATCCGGATAGTCTTCGTAATCGGATTTTGCCGGATCGGGAATCACGATTTCAACATCACGCTGAGCCTGCACTTCCCGTTCTTCGCCGCCGATAGCGGTAATAGTTGCCATATATCTGCCGATGGGGGCCAGAATACGTGTCGTTTCACCGGTATCAGGATCCGTTTGATAGAAAGCCCGGTTCCAAACCAATGAGAAGGGATTAGTATAGAAGCTCAGGTTCGCGGTCCCCAGATCGCCGCCTTTCACCTCAACTTCCCATTTCATGA
Organism: Anaerolineaceae bacterium; assembly: GCA_017417055.1. Classification (GTDB taxonomy): domain Bacteria; phylum Chloroflexota; class Anaerolineae; order Anaerolineales; family Anaerolineaceae; genus Flexilinea. Next base: position 34,595 of record JAFPZX010000191.1, on the reverse strand, counting down.
CCCGGGAGTAATTTTCAGAATAGAACAGCGGAGCATCCCAGATAAAAAATTTTGCCGGTCCAACGATTCCATGCAGGTTGTTTTCGTACTGCGGAAAAGGATCTTCAGGATATGCACCCTGTTCAGCGGCCATTACAGGCAGTGCAAAACAGACCAGGACAAATAAAACCATTAGTGAAAGCGTAAATTTCTTTTTCATAGTCATCTTCTTTCCTTTGTTATTTAGAAAATAATACAAAGGAATAAAGAAGGAAGGCAATAGGAAGAAGTGTCGCAAATGGGATCTTGAGCCGGTTGTGATCGGATGTAATCATTCCGGTTTTCCAACTGTCTTTTATCGATGTGATCCGTTCTCTCAAATTAATGGATCTGCTGGAATAAAGGATTATCATAAAACCTGCAATGATAGTAATTGCGGAAACAGAAGCCGCCATTTTCCAGCTCTTATAACCGAATCCAATCATTGAAAAAAGAAGTTGTGCATCTCCTCCTCCAATAATCTTCAGTGTGAAAAGCAGATCCGCCGCAGCCAGTCCGAATACCAGAGGAAAAGAAGATTCTCCTTCGTTTACAAAAATTACTGCTGCTCCGATATGTACAAAAAGTTTCAAGCTTTTGCTGCCTGTGGCAAAAACAGAAAGAGCAAAGTATGCGGCAAGTACATATTGCCTGTCATAAACCAGCCGTAAAAGCGAGATCAGAAGGAGCCCGTATGAACATATTTTCAGAATGCGCCTGGTTTTTACATCAGAAACAGCGGAAATCAGCAGCAGCATGAAAAAAACAACTCCAGTTGCTGCATGAAACAGGGAATTATCAAAATAATCCATCATTCTTTTTTCTCCAATACATCCCTGACAGCATTTGCCATGTTGACAGCGCTGATCTCGCTTTGGGTCTTTTTTCTTTCTCTCTGCCATGAATTTTCTTCGCTTACCGGCTCTCCCTCAGGAAGAAAAGAATATGCCGCGCCAAAGAACTTATGTTTCCATTCAAGATCGGAAGGTCCGTGCCTGTTTTTCTCAATCGCCCACCTGACAACAGGATTTCCATCCGGATCTCTGTCATCTTTGTTCATGATCAGGGCGACATCAGGCTCATATGCGGTGATTGCGCCGCCGATAATACTTTCCATATGGACTCGTCCGGATCTCAACGCTTCTGCTTCAATAGCAGCAACCCCCAATACGGGGACAACCCATCCTTCATCCTGGCAGCGAAGTGACATTGCCTTGAGATAATGAAAAATGTACTCGACACGTTCTTCGGTGCTCATGTACCGGTGAAGGCCTAAAACAGGAACTCGCTGAAGATAATCAACGATCAGAAGGATTCGTCTTGATTCAGCATATTGTTTCGCCATCTCGACATATGCAGCCAATACATCAGGAGTTGTGATGGATCCGTCACCCTGTATGATCCAGATATTCCGCTGTATTCTGGCAAGACGGTTCCAAGCGATTACTCCGTTGGGCAAACGGCTGAGAAGTTTGTTAAATGATTTGTAGGAGGTGTCGTTCCGGATGTTTTTTTCTTCTCTGTCGCGAATCGTTTCAATATAAGCTTCCTGCATTTGATCCTGATTAAAACTCTGACCACCATAGCCATTGACATAGGAATTCTGAATAAGAAGCCGTTCAAGTACATGAGTAACATTGTGCTCATATTCGACTATCAGCACAAGCGTATCGGATGAAGCAAATGATGCAGCAAATTGGATCACGGCAGCCGTCTTTCCAATATTTTGAACACCGGCAAGAATCGCCAGATCTCCGGCATGAAGACCACCGCCAAGCGCTGAATCTATCCCATATAATCCTGTAGGTATGGGTCTGAACATACCAGCCTGGCCCATTGTAAGGTTGCGATCCAATAATTCTGCTGCTTCTGATAAGTCATATGGAATTCCCGCTCCCACAGGAAGATCTGATTTTCTTTTAGGCTTGGGCATCATTACCCCCGAAATAATCTTGTTTCATATTTTCCGCTGCATTCCTCACGCTTTCTACCAAATGCATAGAAGGATTTTCTTTGAATAAATCCAGCATTTCGATAATTAGCTCCATAACCATGTTTTTGTCTTCGCAAAGTGAAATCTTTTCTTCAAATTTGTCAAAAAAGGATGAAAGGATTCCGGGAGTTTCTTCTTTTATTGCGGAACGAAGCTCCTGGGCAATATCACTATAGAAACAATCTTTCAGAAAAGAACAGGATGCGCAGACATCGTTTTTTACAAGTCCGCATGGAATAAATCGATTCTGCCTGACCGCAGTCAAATATTCCAACCCAAAATAGTTCAGTCGTGAAAGGAAAGATTTTGCGGCGGTGGGATCATATTTCAAATCAGACTCTTTCCACGCTGATGTGCCTATATTTGCGGGGAATATGCAGCAGCTAAGAAAATCAATATGAAATATTTCTCCATTCTCTTTTTTATAGTCAATGCCAATAAGAGGCATTCTGAAATCCATTAAAATCATCCGTTCACGACGAATTTGCTCAGGATTTTTGAAGTGAGAACATGGGATAAGCTGCTCAGCGATCAGACCGGGTTTTAGCTGTTGTGATTTTGATTTATAAACTTTACTTCTGCGCCACAAAATATCGAAGCGTACAGCGAATCTGATACCTTCCAGGTCAAGATATGCAGGAACATCAAATTGAATATTCGCTGCAGGAATTTTACGGAATGTAAAGAGACGGATGCCAATCATGTAATCGCAGAATGTATCCGCGAGGGAGACAGGTAAGTATTCAGCATCTCTGTAATAAGTCTTTACAAGATTCCAGTCAGGGAAACCAAGAAGCGACTGATATTCATTGATCTCATCCCGAAGCTTGTAGTATTCTGAACCAAAGATAAGTCCAGCATCCCACCAATGATTCAAATTTAGCAAGCCGGTAGAATCCCGATATCTTTTATCAATCTGATCAAGATACCTGCTGCGCATTTCAAAAAAATCATACATTTTCCTGATTTGGAGCCTTGGATTCGGAAAGCTGCGAATTTTTAGAAGATACTCCCAAATGCCTGAAACATGATGCTCAAAATCAGGCTGATCACCAGGATTCACATCTCTGTATCCGGCTTTTAATGTATTCAGTACCATTGTTCTGAGTAGACTTTCATAGTCAAATGCGCGAAAAGCGCTGTTTTTTGTCCAGAACACTTTCATAGGACATCGGCACCATTTCACGAGCATGTCTAATTCAACAATCGGTTTGTTTTCTTTCATACTTATTCCGTCTGAGAACAAATTGGGTGATCTATATTTGAAATTGTGATCAAGTCCCCGACATTGAATTCACAGAAAGCCATTTCCGGTAATTCCAAAACAGCTGAAGAAGGATGAGAAGGAGAATAGACGTGAAATCCAGGAAAAGCAATCACTTTATCTACGATTTTGCTGTCATAAATCCAGAAAACAGAGATCAGATACTTCATTCCGATCATATGGATCGAATTAATAAAGCCACTAAATTTTTGTCTCCAGCCAGGTATTCGAAGAAGCAATCCTTCATATAAATTGTCTCTATTAAGGACAGGCTTCTCTTTACCGATCAGTCCTTTCCCAATCTCCCATGCTGTACTGCATTCCTGTACAATCGCAATATTTTTACCGGCTTTTCCAATCAGCAGTCTTTTATCATTTCTCATTAGAACCTCCAAATTAAAGGATACAACGGGGAAATAAACGATTTTTCCACCGTAAAAATATCAATAAGTATTTCTATCTAGAGTATTTTCAAACCAGTTTCTGAATCAGGTCCTTTCTAAATCAGAAAGCCGGGAAAATGAAGCTTCAATTCTACAGGCCACATGTCAGTTGTCTGCCAGATTTTTTGATACAGCATCATTCCTCCACAGGTTTGCATTTCAATATCGCCATGTTTTGGAAGCCATTTGTCCGGAACGTTCAATGCATCGCTAAGAAAACCGACACATCCTCTGATTCGGTATTTTTTCATGGTTTCAAGAAGAAAATTTCTTTTTTCGTAGGCAGCGTTACTGCTGCCTGTTGTGTCATCAAAGAAGAACAGAAGAAGAATATCATCGTATCCCTTATAGAATTGCTTTGCAGCAGGGATAAACTTCCTGTATTTTTCAAGTTTTTCCTCGAGAACAGGCTGTTGGTTTCTGTTTCTTTCGATTTCGATGAAAACCTTCCATTTTTTTGAAAAATATGGACCGGAATACTTAACCGTACAAGCACCATCCGGATGAAGCTGCTTGATTGTTTTCCTGCCATGTAAAATTGCGGTAATTTTCAGATTAGTTGAGATAGTGGTCAATCCACTCACTTCTACGTTAAATCCGAATTCAGATTTCAATGATCTGGCACCGCATAACAGTGCAGCACCAAATTCCTTGCAGAGGATCTGATGCTCAGGACGAAGCGTTCCCCATCTTTGCTTATAATAGCAATGGCTGTCGAAAAAGAGATAGTTGTCATCAAGCAAATCGCGGAACAAATCAAAATCTTCCTGTTTAAAACTTTCCTGCGGCCATTGACTGAACTTTTTTAAATAGAAAGGAATGGTCGCATGGTATGCGGCAACCAGGTCAATGCCCTGCCAGCTGAGAACATACGTGTGTTTCATGGGACCTTTGGAAATGATATTCAGAAATCCATTTGCTTTCAGTCTTTTGATATCACGAAGAATTTGCATTATTCTGTTATGCTCTTTTTCGGTTAATTTATAACTGTAAGCATCTGAATCATCTCCACCAAAAAGAAGCGCAATTTCAGGCTTTTTCAAAAAAGGATTGCAGGCAATAAAACGAAGAAAATCATAGTCACGTCGAGAGAGCTCAGCGCTTTTTAAACAGATCTCCGTACTTCGCAGAGCTTGTATCGAAATACTACGAGAACGTGTGTCATTATGGACAGTAATCTCACTGCCTGATAATTTTGGGCAGCATTCTGTTTTGGGCTCGTAATCATTACGCTTTTGATCAGACTTGAATTCAGAACAAACTACTCTTTTTCCTGAGGCATAATCAACAATTTCCACATTCCCATTTTGTGCATTGATCCAGTTTAGTTCAGCCTGGATTTTCAGAAATGCAACCCGTTCCTGATCCTGGCATGTGAGAATTATGTCATGGACGTCTGAAGCAAACTCGGGTGGATTTCTGAAAATGAGCATGCTTTCAGCTGAAATATGCCCCATATCCCCCCAAACACGGATCCAAAGATTCTGTTCTTCAAAATAAGTTCTGAAATCAGCATTGCAACAGGGACTTTCTGCGGTATCAAAAATAGAATATCCATATTTTTCCGCCATGAAATCTCTTACCATTTCCCTGCGGTAAATACCAGGAAGCAGATGATAATCAGCAGGTTTGACAGCATAACACATGTGTTTGTCCGATAATGCAACAGATTCTATCTCATCTGAACATTGTTTAAGAAGCTCATCAGCTTTTTCGGTTCCAAAATATGCATCAAGCAGAATCCGACTTGACCAGGGAAGCCTACTGAGAAAATCAAGCAATTCATTTTTCATGTGTCTCATAATCTCCTTATGGACTGAATTTACAAAATTGAGTTTTGATAAAATGCTCATGTCGAAAAATTTTGAAAGCATCGGGATTTTGAGTGTTACTTGAGATGGGAAATCAGAATAATGCTATGACTTCAAAAGGTATAATTCAATGGATGGATCAACTTCGCTGCGTTGTCGAACGCATAACTTATCAGAACACCATTAATGGTTTTACGGTACTTAAATGCGCCGCAAAAGGATTTAATGATCTCGTAACTGTTGTTGGCACTATGCCGGATACAAATGTCGGGGCTGTGCTGCTGCTTCAGGGATATTGGAAGGTTGACGCAAAATACGGTCGGCAGTTTTCCGTAGAAACATTTGAGGAAGTCCTGCCAGCTACTGTTCTGGGAATTGAAAAATATCTGGGCAGTGGACTTGTAAAAGGTATTGGACCAAATTACGCCAAACGAATCGTAAACACATTTGGAGTTGACACACTGAGTGTTATTGAAGAGAATCCCGAAAAACTTCTCGAAGTTCCCGGTATTGGGAAGATTCGAGTTGAAAGGATAAAGAAATCCTGGGCTGATCAAAAAGAAATCAAGAACATTATGATCTTCCTGCAGGGGCATGATGTCAGCACATCTCATGCGACGAAGATTTACAAGACTTATGGAAACGACAGCATCAAAACAGTGCAGGAAAATCCATATCGTCTTGCCGATGACATTTGGGGAATCGGATTTAAAACAGCAGATACCATAGCGTCCAAACTCGGTTTTGGTCATGAAAGATACGAGCGGCTTCGAAGCGGTCTCATTTATACACTCAACAAGTTGGCTGATGAAGGCCACTGTTACGCTACTCGTGAAATGCTGCTGGAAACAGGATCAGAGCTCCTTGAAGTAAAAACATCACTACTGGAAGATGCTCTGGAAAGAATGATCTCTGAAGAAACTGTAAAAACAGAAACGTTGGACGATGAGCATGGCACTGCCATATATCTCCCGCCGTTTTATTATTCAGAAGTCGGTACAGCCAGGCGTTTACAGATGATTGCTAAAGCTTCGAGGATACTCCAGGTCAAAAATGGGCTCGTCGGGAATGATTTTCCTTATGACCCCGCGCAAATACTGGCAATTGAAACCGCAGCTCAAAGTAAGGTGCTTGTTCTGACAGGAGGCCCCGGCACAGGAAAAACAACAACGACACTCGGTATCATCAATGCCTATAAAACAGCCAGTGCGAGTATACTGCTTGCTGCTCCAACCGGCAGAGCCGCCAAACGCCTTTCGGAAACAACCGGAATGGAAGCGAAAACCATCCATCGTCTGCTGGAATACAAGCCTACCGAAGGTTATCAGCGGAATGAGGATAATCCATTGGACGGTGATGTTCTTATTGTCGATGAATGCTCAATGATTGACATAATGCTGATGTACAATCTTTTGAAAGCCGTTCCCGACACAATGACGCTGATCATGGTTGGCGATATAGATCAACTGCCAAGTGTTGGTGCCGGAAATGTTCTTCGTGATGTCATAGAAAGCGGAACATTTCCTGTTATCCGTCTGACAAAGATTTTCCGACAAGCTCAATCCAGCCGAATCATCATGAACGCACACAGAATCAATAAAGGGTTGATGCCGGATCTGTCAAACGGTAAAAATACGGATTTCTTTTTTATCGAGAAGGAAGATCCTGAGATAGCAGCAGGTGAAATCGTTGAACTCGTGAAATCAAGGCTTCCAAAGCATTACCGAATTCCGTCCTCGGCGATTCAGGTCCTCGCTCCTATGCAACGGGGTGTGGTTGGAGCCACAAACCTGAATCAGATGCTGCAGGATGCTCTGAATCCAGGCGGTGACGGATTGAAAAGAGGCGGTTTTCTTTTCAAATCACATGATAAGGTCATGCAGATCCGGAACAATTACGACAAAGAAGTGTTTAACGGCGACATTGGGGAAATCACCAATGTAAACTTGGAAGACAGGGAATTGACAGTCAAATTTGATAATCGCAGTGTTATTTATGATTCAACGGAACTGGATGAACTTGTCCTGGCATATGCGACAACTATCCATAAAAGCCAGGGGTCTGAATACCCTATCGTTGTGATGCCGATTCTGATGACACATTATGTAATGCTTCAAAGAAATCTGGTGTATACGGGTGTTACCAGAGCCAAGAAACTTCTCGTTATAGTTGGGACGAAAAAAGCGCTTTCCATGGCCGTAAGAACAACAGTCATAAATAAACGGAATACGCTGCTTGCAAAAAGGATCAAAGAATTACTGCCAAAATACGTGATTTGAAAATAAACCCCCTCAGTGACGAAGGGGTTTATTCGTTTAAAAATCATATCGGATATGAATGACTTTACCATGATATATAGTCAGTTCCACCTTCATCGTTATCAGAGATGAAACATATCTTGAGATTTCATTAGTGCACCTGAAGTGCCTCTTATTCTCGCCGCGGGCATCAGTCAGTGTAATGATGTTTCCATTCACTTCCTGGAGAAATCCTTCAGTTTTTGTCCTGTGAAGAAGCAGAAAAAATATAAGTGAAAGAACAGCGACAGATGCAGGAATAATAACTGTCCAGTTCCAGTCTTTGAACTGGGAATACCATGGAGTTTTGAATGTCATATAGAAAACATTGTTTGATGAATCAGCGTAGCCAGTTATTTCGCTGTGACGAACCAGATTGTTTCCAAGCACTACTGTATCCGGTGTGATATGATATTCGACTCCTCCAACATAGAAATCAATCCCATTGCCAGCCTGATTTTTCTTTACTGAAGTAGCAGGACCATTTATTGTTTTAACACGATTATTATCCGTAAAATATAAGGCCATCACCCTGCCGTTTTTTATCAACCCGACAAATGGAGCACCCTTTTCGAAAGCAGTTGAATCCGGGATAAACTTCACCTCGCCGTTTACGAAATAGGCGAGATTTGATGAAACAAAATATATTTCACTGTCAGAGAAGCGGATTATTTCATCAATAATCCCATTGATGGGAGTGAGTTCATCTCCGGATTGAACAAGAGGATAATCCACGGATGCTTTTACATAGGATCCGGTCATATCCATGCTGATAAGGGTTCCCTTGGTATAGAAAGTTTTTGACATTTTTGTCCCGGGGAAGAACAGCGCTTCAATATCACCATCAGGAAGCGAAACTATCATTTTTGACGAATCCTGCGATTGATAAAGCCCCCAGACGGTTTTTACCTCCAGATCAGAACGTTCATAGTCAGAAAGCACTTCAATGTATCGAATAATCAATGCACCCGGATACGGTGCGGCCCGTCCTCTGACATAATCGCCCTGATTTATTTCATTGTTCCTGTCTTTATACCCAGTTGCATTATCAATAACATACTCATTACCATCGATAAGAATCCTATTTCCGCTGATATCGGAAACAACTCCTTCAAAAGACAGTGAAGATGGAGTAGCTGTAGGTACCACGGTCTGAACGGGTTCCATTGTTCCGAATAAATCCGGGCTCCACAACACATCGAAATTTTGATCGTTCTGACCATCCGAAAGCAGATGAAGTCCGCTGTCGGATGATGTCGGCGTCTGCATAAACAGATCCACCCAGACAGATGTGGCTGTACTTTGTGGAAGCGGTGTAGCCGTACCGATAGATTTTTCCGGAATCTTGGTCAGAGATACGATCGTATATGACTGCATATCCTCATTCAGGTAAATGAACCCCATAACATAGTCTCCGACGAAGATATTTGTTCCTCCGGTGCTGATGGAACTGTACTCATTCGCTACAAGTATTTTTCCGGAAACGTAAAGAGAATTTTTCCCCGCAGAATCAACATATCCTTCGATAGAGATCGTTTCTCCAACTTGAGATGCCGACGCCTGGACAGCAAATGCCAGAATAAGAATCGACATGAGAAAAATGATCAATATTTTTCTGTTTATCATAAATCTTTCCTCCGAATATCAAAAATAAGATACTAAAGAGAAACCGCCGAATGGCGGTTCCTGTAAGTTTATTTTGTTTCGGCTTAGTTGCTGAATTCATTCATCATTGAATTGAATGTGCGTCTGGAAACATAGCCTGTTATCAGATGATTCCCGATGATAAAACTTGGTGTTCCTTCTACACCCAATACGGCGGCATTGGCGACATTTGAATCAATTGCCTGGTAAACATCATTCCCGATTACGCAGAGATTCATCATGTCTTCATCAGCTCCGTATTTTATTGCTGCCTGAAGCAGATATTCGCTCACATTGGATTCTTTCAACATTGATGTCCACTCACTGTAATCCGCGTTCAGGTGTCCGATGTAGGACAGATAGTCGACGCCCTGTTGGACTGCGCAGCGTGTGTAGGCTGCCGCAAGCCGTGAGTATTTATGAGCATCAGACGGATAATCGTAAAACTCAATTCTGACAGTTTTGTCTTCCTGAAGATTTTTGATTGATTCTTCCATAAATGTAGAGCAGGACGGGCATTGAAGATCAATAAATACTTTTACAGTTTTGTCAGCATCGCCACTGCCGTAAACCGCTGCCGGTTCGGAGTCCAGCTTCTCGAGATCAATTTCCACAGGATCCGCTGCTTTATATTCCAGAAATTCCAGCGCAGCGTTTGTAGCTACGTCAAGTCCGTAACGGGTCCCCGTATAGAATCCAAGCAGCAGTGAGGCCAGTACAAGCAATACCGAGAAAAGGATCCTGGACAGATTCAGTTTTTTCCCTTCTGTTTGTTCCCGGGTTGAAGCGACATCAGTATTTTCCATATATTCCTCCTGAAAATAAGTTGTTCAAAAGATACAAAGGAATTACTGTACTTCAATGATTTTTCCGCAGCGGACTCTGACGGTAATTTTCTTCTCGTTCAGACATGAGATGTAATCAAACAGTGATTCATCGACGGTGTAACTGTTGATCTGACCGTTTTCTTCATGAAGTATGATCGTATTCCCGGGCCCTTCTTCAGGCGATCCGGTATGCTTTGTGATTCTGTTTCTTATCGCGGAAAGAAGGATAAAAACCAGAAAAATGGCCAGGGTACATCCCGCCAGGACATATTCGATCCACGGCGGATTCAGGATTCCGAATAATCCCGCACCCCTGATCAGCCTTACCGCGAGGATATCATTTCCATAAACATATCCTTCCACATTGGCTCCGGTACTGAGACGTGAAAAATCTGAAAAGCCGATGTAGGCCGCAACAGGAGAGACGGCATAAACCGCTCCTCCAACAGTAACGGATAAATCATCCCCTGACAGACTGCTGTTTACGCCCGTGATCTTTCCGGAAAACTTCGCGCCTTTATCGACCGGCTTGGGAAGAACATCGATGATTGATACCTGATTCAGCCCTTTATATAGAACAGTCCCGATCTCATCATAGGCAAGGTTCCTGCTGATAGTGGTATCTGAATCTATATAATAAACGGTCTCATCCAGTCGGATTGCTTTCTTACCATTACTGTACTCAGTGCTTATTCCGTTCAGAACTCCGGATGCGGTATGATAATCGAAATCAGAATAATCATCCGGAAGAATATAGATCACATCGGCATATTCGCCTTCCAGTGAGACAAGCGCGTATTTTCCTTCTGTAAATGAACCTGAAATAATCGTTTCCGAATCATAATCAATGACCCGGTCATCAATCTGGAAAGCATTCACGGCTATTTTGGAAATAACACCTGTATAGTGATTCCGGCTGCCTTCAGGAAGAACAGAGCCGTAACATGTCAGGAGATCAAATAATCCCTCGCGGTCCGCGATGCCTGCTACCTGAATCCCGGGTTCCATAGCCTTTTCGGCAGCGATAACAGTTACAAATGATGTGGAATATGTCTTTCCCTCAATGACAAGTGAATAATTCGGTGCGGTCCCGGCAATCGAAGAAATAAAACCGGAAACAGGAACTTTTCCGCCATCAACGGTGTCACAGACAACTACAATCTTTACAATTCCGTCGCACAGCACCGCTATTGCCGGCACGCCTTTCTTCAATTCTCCGACAACATTCGTAAAGGAGTTGATTTCAATTTCCCTTTCTCCAAGAATAATTGAAACGACGGATTGCCCGGTTGGGGAGTTTATATCCCGGACGGATACAACATCATCAATGACCTGATAATAGACTTCAAAGCGGGATTTATCAAAGGTGAGCACCGGCTTTTTCAAAAGGAGAATGTCTTTTTTGATTCTGAAACCGGATACATAATCGCCCTGTGAAACAGATCCTTTTATTGCTGTATCGGGAAGAACACGCAGTGTAGTATCACCGACAGTGATATAAAAAGAGCCGTTCTCTCCGATATCTCCGACAAAGTTCACAAATCCCTGAAATGATTCGGCTTCTGCCGGATTGGGAAACTCTTCTGTAATTGCAGAAATGAACCTGACTTTTTCATTGATCCTGTAGCCGAAAACCCATGTTTCAGGAATCATTACTGTTCCGATCGTATTGGTTTCGGCATCGATCACATAGTTCTCTCCGTCAATGGTCAGCGTATAGAAATTATCTTCTTTCCTGGCGTGTTCAACTTTTCCGAAAAATATGTCTTTTCCCGGTATGGCTGTATTTGAAGATAAAACACGGCAGATGACAGCTTCCCCGTTTTTTGTTACAAGAGCAACCGATGCGTATTTGTCGAGAAAAGCAATCCGCTCATCAATCCTGGTATTCCTGGTAAACAGATATCCGACTCCGTCCACATACACACGGTATTCCAGATCGGTATTAGCGCGGGTGATGGCATTCACAATTCCGAAGTGGTACTCCATATCATTGCTGTCTGAATCATCTTCGATCAGGCGTTCAATACTCAGCAATTCATGCGTCTCATCGGAAAAGTTCAGCTTTACGGGCGAGTCTTTATCAATTCCTGCAGGAATTACAAAATCCGGAGAGACTTTATACGTTCTCCCGTCAATGGTAATAGATTCATCGAAATCATTCTGTGAATTATCACTTGCAAAAACCGGAAATGCCGTAAACGTAAAAATAAACAGAAAAAACAATAATTTTTTATATATTTCCATAACTGACCTCTTTCATCAAAAGTTATGGAAAGTATAAAAAAGGTAAAACAGGCATCTGATACAAAAATGCCGGAATAATAAGATCCGGCATTTTTATGGAGGTTCTCCAATAGTTTCACATACGATATATTTTTATTTCAGCCTTGCAAATATTTCAAACACTGTTTTACTGCCCTGTCACTGCGTAATAAAAGATCTTGAGTTATACAACAAATATCATTTTGGGAAGCTCCGCATTTCAATCTTCTAAAAATAAAGGTGTTTTGGACGATTGTCATGGTAATTTGAGGAATTTTACATAACCTGCTAATAGTTGATAAATCCTCTTTCAATTTTCCATATGGTGCAATTGCAAATAAATAAGCATCTTTTTGATTTTCAGGAGTAATTGGCCCAAATTTGACTGGCTGTGGAATACCATGCCTCGATAGTCTGACATACCAGGTGCTCTCATCGGGAACAACATTCAATAACTTATTCCTATAATCATTCAAGAAATCAATTATTCTATAGTCTGGAAAAATGTGTGTTGTACCTGATGCAAATTTTTCAGTATAAACACCACGCTCAGGATATTGGTAAACAAGCAAATTTGAGAAGTCAATTTCTTTTATCGGTATTGAAAGAAGCGAAACTCGTGTCATTCCTGTTATTGATGCAAGCAAAATTGCAGCCTGAGCTCTTCTTAATCTTTCTTGATCAGTTTTCAATTCCATTATAGATACAAGGTTTTCTTCCGTAAGCCAATTAAAGCTTAATCGTTTAGCAGAAGATCTTCCCGGAACAATATTTTTTACCCAAAAATCAGATAGTATTTCAGTATCTTCTTCAGGAAGAACTGATTTACAATACCTAAAAAAATCTCTTGCAAACAAACAGGCTGAGTAGACATAGTTTTCTGCATATTGTTTGCCTGATTGACTTGACTTTTCTTTCAGATATTCTGCAAATGTCAACCTAAATTCCGGCGCTTTCAGAATATCTCTGTCACCAGCCCAACCAAGTATCATAGAAGTATAATTTTTATATGCACCATGCATTTGGTTGATTTCGTTATAATTTTCAAGATATGTCATCAGAAGATCTATATTATGGTTTTTTATTGCCTTGATTCTATTACTGGGCATAATTATTCCTCTGAACTTCGTATTTTATAAATCCAACATTTTAGATGGACAGGTTCCAATAAATTCACAAAAGTCTGATTCGGAAATTCGATAGGTTTTTCTTTGTCCTTCAGGATCTTCCAATACAGTGCTTTTTAGAATTCCTTTTTTCACGTAATTCAATATTGTTGGTTTTGATACATTTAGAATACTTGCTATTTCATCCGGTGAATAAAACTTCCTTCTTCCGTACTGATATCGATAATTATCAAGTCTGGTACGAACTGAATATAATTCTCTTTTGAGAAGATCATTCTCAGAGCGGATTGTTTCCAGTTCTCTCTCAAGTATATGTATCAATTGATTTTTTGAATCTATTATTGTCTGCGCATTATCCATATAAATCCTCAAAATAAAGACAAGTGTTAGATTCATGAATAATACAAATTGACAAGTAATCCTTATAAATGAATAAAATCTTTAATTGAAACAAACCGCTATTATTTTCTTATATAGCGGTTTGTTTAGTCTGCATCTGAATTTAATTATTTCGTTTAGGTCTGATTACCGAGATCTTATCTATATTACTGAAATTTTCACCAAAAGCATGCATATCATCGCGGTCAATATTCAAATACCTTCTTGTAACTTCAACTGATGCATGTCCAAGGTAAAGACTTACTAACAGCAAATCATGTGATTCACGATACATATTTAATGCACAAAATCTGCGAAAATCATGCATTGAATACATTGGATCAATTTTCAGATTAGCCTGGATCCTGCGAAGAATTTCATTCAAACCTGCGGCCGACATTTGATATCCATCTTTTGAAATCCATAATTTATTGTCTGGTTTTTTGTTATCAACAGTGTCGAGATAATCTGAAATAGCTTTTCTGGTTTTATATCCAATATGAACATACCTGTTTTTCCGGCCTTTTCCATATTCAATAAAGACTTCACCTGTTTCCAAATTTATATCTTTAATTTTCACATCTGCTGCTTCCTGCTTTCTTGCACCTGTATCAACAAGAAACATAATAAAAGCAACATCACGCTGAGGGTATTCAGTATGTTTTGCTTCTTCAAGAATTGATATTACAGCTTCTTCTGGAATACCTGGAATAGGATTTGCAGGAGGAGCTTTGACTTTAGATATATTGGTAGGACAAATACTGTTGAAATTATAAACTGACCAGGACCAGTTCATAAAAGTGCGGAGACTGCGATAGTAGGCATGCATCCCGCCATCAGAATGTCCTTTGTCTCTCATATCCGCGAAATAACGATCAACAAAAAAATTATCAATCTCTTCAAGATTTTTTATTCCCTGGTGATCGCAAAATGTTTGGAAAGGGCGAAGACAATCGGTGTAGGAACGTACAGTCTGCTTTGTGCAATTCATGGACTTTTTGGACATGATAAAAGCAGAAAGGGCCTCACCAACGGTGGGGCCACAACAATTTTTTTTTGTCGACAAGATGTTGAATTTGCGGTAATTTGCCATTTTTTCCTCCTGCTAGAGTTTACAAAAACCGAAATTACTCGTAAAACTAAGCAGGAAGTGGCACCAAGGGAGGCTGGTGGGGCTCGAACCCACAACATCTTGTTCCACAGACAAGCGCTCTGCCATTGAGCTACAGCCTCCATATTGAAGACTTTATTATTTTAGCACAGATTCTGGGTATTGCAAGAAAATTATGATATTTTGGTTGTTTGTGATTTGTAATTTGTAACGATAATATTTTATGAAAAAACCTGTCAATTTTTTATTCTTACAAATTCAAGGTTTTTGTATTAGATTATAATGTATAAAATTGTCGGCACTACAAAGATGATTGCAAGCAACACTAATGTAAAACAATTTTTAATAAACAACATAACACCGGCAGAAATGAATCGCCATTCTGTTATAAATGTTAATATGGACATTACTTATACAACCAATATATCTAAATTCAATTACAGAGCCGCTGCTGTTATTATTTCCAATAACAAGATTCTTGTAATGAAAGATGAACGTTCACCTTATTTTTATTTGCCCGGCGGCCGGATTCAGATGGGAGAAACAGCGGAGCATGCAATTCTTCGGGAATTGGATGAAGAACTGCACATTTCACCGGAAATAGTCCGTCCATTATGGTTCGTTCAAAACTTTTTTACAGAAGATGTTGACAGTCTGAACTATCATGAAATCTGTATCTATTTTTTAATGGATTTTTCAAAAACAGATCTGCTGAATAAAGGAGAGCATTTTACACTGAATGAGGGAAGTCATATTCTTGATTTTGAATGGCTTTCATTTGAAAATTTACAAACTTCATATTTTTATCCGGGTTTTTTGAAAAAAGAAATCCATAATTTGCCTGATTGCTTTACAATCCGTACAGATTATGATTAATTGCAGTAAGATCAACAGGGGAGGTGGAAGTATGTGGTTTTGGTTTGCACTTGGATCGGCGATTTTTGCCGCGCTGACATCGATACTGGCAAAAATCGGAATTGAAGGGGTAAATTCCAATCTGGCAACGGCGATCAGGACAGCAGTGGTATTGGTCATGTCATGGGGGATGGTTTTCCTGACCAACGCACAGAGCGGCATCAGTGAAATCAGCAAAAGGAGTTGGATCTTTCTGATCCTTTCCGGGCTCGCCACCGGTGCTTCATGGCTCTGCTACTACAAGGCACTGCAGATTGGCGAAGCGTCGAAAGTGGTGCCGATCGACAAACTTAGCGTAGTCATCACGCTGATACTTGCCTTTGTGTTCCTGCACGAGCAGTTTACTTTAAAATCTGCGGTTGGCTGCATTCTGATCACTGCGGGTACGCTGATTATGGTGCTATGATATAGTTAGGAGTGAGGAGTGAGAAGTTGATATTTGGTAGTTAGTGGCTGATGGCAATGATTAATCTACCTGCTATCATCAATGAGCTAATAACCAACAGCTAATAACTAATAGCTAATAGCTAATAGCTAAAACTATGAGGTAAAATTGAAAAGAATTATATTTTTACTGATTATTCTGGTGCTGATCCCTGTCTGCCATGTTTCTGCACAGGCGAAAGTAGTTCTTACGCTTGCCCTTTACCCATATGTACCGGACCTTTCACGCTTCAAATCAGCGATCAGCGAGGAATGGGAGAAGCGCCATCCGGAAGTTCAGCTAAAATTTTCAGATTGGGACTGCTATTCCGAGACACTTCCCGAAAACGCAGATGTGTTCGTTTATGACACTGTTTATATGAATAATTATCTGAAACAGGGTCTGCTCCTTCCGCTTACGTGGAATGATGCTAAAAATATTGATGATATATTCCCGTTCGTTATGGATTCCTGTACCGTAGACGAAGTGATTTATGCCATTCCTAAGTTCCTTTGCTCAGAATTTTTATATACACGCAAATCAGACACAGAATTGGATGATATTGAAAACATTCGTGAACTATATGATGTAATCGGTGATCTTGCTCCCGAGGAGGGGCTTTTGCCTATGAATGAGGGGCTGCTGGTCAGCATCCCGAGTAACATGAATGCATCCTTCTGGCTTGTTCAGGCTTTGGTTGACGCGGAACAGGCAGATCTGTCTGTACTCTTTCCTCTGGATCCCGAAAAGATACCTCAAGCAGCAGCTGATTCCCTGTGGATGATCCGTGATATGGCAGGATTTGAGGATATGACGCTGAAAACGGATAACAATGGCCCATATATTTTCGGAGAATGGTTTACGGATGGAGAAGGAGTCAACATATGAATACAATTGAGATAATATTCAACCGGCACAGTTACCGCGGAAAATATAAAACCGACCCTATCCCACGGGAAGACCTGAAGCGCATTATGGAATCAGGACTTGCCGCGCCTTCCGGATGCAATAAACAGACGGTCTCACTGATTGCGGTGGATGACCCGGCAACTCTTTTAAAACTACACGCAGTCATTACACCGCCAGTAGGAGAGACCGCTCCGGCAATGATTTGTGTGCTCTCGCAAAAAATCATCGCTTATGCTGACAGGTGTTTTGCCATACAAGATTATGCCGCCGCTATTGAAAACATGCTGCTTGCCATCACTGCTCTCGGTTACCAAAGCTGCTGGTATGAGGGACATATTACGGATAAAGACCGGATTTGCGACAAAATGGCAGCTATTCTCAACGTGCCGGAATCTTATGATCTCGTTTGTTTTCTGCCCGTTGGAATTGCTGAATCAGCCCCCGTCCCACCCAAAAAGAAGCCCTTCGAGGACCGTGCCTGGTTCAATGCCTTTCAAAAAGAAGAATAAGAATCGTGACTATTCCGAAAAAAAAATTATGAAAAATAAGGGACAAGGGGACGTTTTCTGCGTGTCCCGAGTCAGGAACTCGAAGTGAATGTCCCCATTATCCCACGAGTCAGTGTTTCCTTAGAAACACTTTTTTCAATGAGGTAATTAAATCATGGACCTGAAAGAATTACAGAAAATCGTAAATCCAATTTACACAACTGCGAAAGGGACAGTTATGACTCTCGCAGTGAGTGGTGACAAGAATGCAATCGCCTTGTGCCCTTATCTTGAACTTGAAGATATTCAGAAAGGGAATCAAGCTTTACCGGAAATAATCAGGAAAGTCTATGCAACAGCACAAGAGGCAAGATTCAAAATCTACAATAATGCAGTCCTGAGAAGGAATGAACCTGTTGTTGTAGACCTGCCTTCCGGTTATTCTCCGCGAGGGTTCGTTATGGCTGATGCAAAGAGAATATATTATGGATTCGATTTGCCATCTGTAATTGATCTGATGAAGCCGGCTGCCGCTAAGACAATGACAGAGGAACAAAAGCGATATGTCACGTACGCAGCTGTAGATGCGACCAACTATGATTCACTGAGAAATGCACTTGGAGATATAAAGGGAGAGCTTTGTATTGTTACAGAGGGTCTTCTGGGATATTTCAGCGAATCTGAGCTAATCAGCATGTGTCAGGCGGTCAACCGTCTTCTGTCTGAATTCGGAGGATGCTGGATCACCGCAGACGCCGGAATTCTGAAGATATATTCGGCAGTTTACAGCATTCTGGTTAATTCGGATACTGCAGCCTTTGATGAAAGCATGAAAGGACATGCAACCAGGATGTCTGATGCTGCATTTTACCAGAACAGCCTGTTTACAAAGGGCAATGAAGGGGCAGTATCATTTCTGCAACAGCAGGGATTTACTGTGAAATCTGAATCCGTAAGTTCTTATATAAGCGATTTACGCACAGTCGATTCGGACACAACGGAACGGATTGTGAATGTCTGTAAGAATATGGACATCTGGACGATGACTCTGGAAAAATCTACCGCAGATCAAATGGATCCGAATCTGCCTTTTGCAGTTGAATCGAATTTTGCCGATGGCAGTTTTTTTGTCAGTGTCCAGGGACGACTCGACACAATGACTGCACCGGAGCTTCTGAAAAAGTTCCAGGAGATACCCGAAAAGGCTGAGGAAATTACCATTGATGTAAGTCGTATGGCTTATGTCTCATCTGCCGGTTTACGTGTTTTTCTGATGATGTACAAGTCGTTGGGTGATAAAAGCAGATTCAAAATGATCGGCGTAAACGAAGTTGTCCGTGAAATCCTTGAAACAACAGGTTTTGACCAGTTGTTGTTATGTTATAGTATAATTACCCTATGTTGAAAATTCTGAACCGTGAATTTATTTATCTGCGTTATTACTTTGAGCTCCAGTTCAATCAGATCTTTTGGTATTGGGTGATCGGCATCCTCATCGGGTCGCTCATCTCTGTTTTTGCCAAGGATAAAATCCATGGGCTGTTCCGGGGAATGCGGGATAAAAAATGGGGCTTGTTCGGCATCATCCCGGCTTGTCTTCTCGGTATTGCATCACCTTTGTGTATGTATGGAACCATCCCGATTGCGGCATCCTTTTCCAGACAGGGCATGAGGGAAGATTGGTTGGCAGCGTTCATGATGTCTTCGATCCTGCTCAACCCGCAGCTGATTGTATACAGCACCGCGTTGGGTACCACTGTTCTCACTGTCCGCCTGGTATCCTGTTTTTTGTGCGGCGTGACAGCTGGACTTTTGGTCCATACCTTCTATAAAAATAAACCATTCTTTGACTTCACCGGATTTGAAGAACGGGCAAGTCATGACACCCATCCCAACCTGATTATCCGCTACCTGCTGAACGTCTGGCGGAATGTCAAGGCTACCGGTCCATATTTCCTGATCGGCATTCTGCTCTCAGCGCTTTTTCAGCGTTACGTTCCGGAAGACCTAATGGTCAATGTGTTTGGCGGGAATGAAGCCTGGGGTATCCTGATGGCAGCTACGCTGGGTGTTCCGCTTTATGCATGCGGCGGCGGAACGATCCCTCTGCTGCGCGAATGGCTGTGGGACGGGATGAGCGTCGGCAGTGCCGCCGCTTTTATGCTCACCGGACCCGCGACAAAAATCACAAATCTCGGTGCATTGAAGATCGTTCTGGGAATCAAGAATTTTTTGATATATTGGGCTTATGTCATCCTGTTTGCGCTGCTGACAGGCTTGGTTGTAAATATCATTTTGTAACATTCTGTTATAATCCTTAAATGGAACGCTTTTTGTTTTGTAGATTTCGTTTTCAAATTGTAGGGACAGTCTCATAAAGGGACAGTACCCGAATCCAAATACATAATAAAAGGAGTGAGTATGAAACGAGTCGTAATCATTGTTGTTCTGGCCTTAACGGCCGCGCTTCTCTGTGTTCTCGGTGGTTTTGCACAGGAAGAAAAACCGCTGGTTTATTTCACCAGCGACATTTCTCCGGAAGGTCTGAGCGCCGTCTACGAAGCCTTGAACTGGACACCTGGCGAGAATGTGGCTGTCAAACTTTCAACCGGCGAAGGAGAAAATTCAAACAACCTGGCACCTGATTTGATCAAAGACCTGGTTCAATCTTTGAATGCCACGATTGTTGAATGCAATACTGCATACGCCGGTTCCCGTGCTGCGACTGCGGAGCATTATCAGGTAGCTGAAGACCGCGGCTACACCGAAATTGCACCCTTCCAGATTCTTGATGAATATGGATCCATAGAGATTCCCGTCACAAACGGGATTCGCATTGACGGCGATCTGGTCGGTGCTCATTTTGCCGACTACGATTCCTACGTAATACTTTCTCATTTCAAGGGACATTCCATGGCTGGTTATGGCGGTGCCATCAAAAACATGTCCATCGGACTAGCCTCCTCCATGGGAAAGGTCCGCATCCATTCCGGCGGCACCAGCGATACACACTGGCACGATGAACTTCATACCGAATTTTTAGAAGCCATGGCTGAAGCCGCATCGGGTGTTGCGGATTATCTGGGAGACCGCGTGATCTATATCAACGTGATGAACCGCCTTTCCATCGACTGTGACTGCGACCCGAATCCTTCTGAACCGGATATCCATGATATCGGTATTCTGGCTTCCTACGACCCTGTGGCGCTGGATCAAGCTTGTCTGGATTTGATTTACAAAGCCGAAGGCAATGAACGATTCCTGCATCGTCTGCAAGAACTAACCGGTGAACACACACTGGAACACGCCGTCGAGATGGGTCTCGGTTCACGGGAATACACCCTGCTGAACATCACGGACGGGATCGATAATGTTTATACCCCCTTCGAGGCTACAGAAGCGAAATTGGCTGAACTTATCACAATGCCTGAAGAAGAAAATGCTGCCATCGAAGCCATGGAACCGTACAACCCGGAAGATACCTGGGCAATTTACCTTTACCTCATCGGTTCCGATCTTGAATCCCTGAACATGGACAACCTGACAGAAATTACAAAAATATTGACTGCCGACAAAGCCGCGGAATTGAAAGCGGCAAAAAAGGGACAGTCAAATGCTGATCTGCAGCGGTTTGTCAGTGAACTCCAGGCGCAGGGAATGGAGCTTTCCGATACACTCTACCGCCCGGTTTCCAATTATGATGATCAAAGTGAAGGAATCACCCCGGATGATCCTGAGATGGAGGGCTTCGCAATGAAAAACCTCAAACAGATTCTTTCCGTTGATCTCCCGTCCAATATCAGGATTGTTATTCAGACAGGCGGTGCCAAACGCTGGCAGGCTCCTTTCATCAACCCGAACCGGACACAGCGTTTTGTCGTTGATGAAACAGGTATCCATGAAGTCTGGTCTGTTCCCGCAATCCAGATGTCCAACCCGGATAATCTTGCTGATTTTCTGAAATGGGCAACTGATAATTATCATGCAGACCATATGGTTCCGGTTTTCTGGAACCATGGCGGAGGATTTACCGGTTACGGTGTAGATGAGATCTTCGGAAACATGATGTCCAACCGTGACCTGCATGACGCTTTCGAGAAAGCAGTCGGATCCAATCCGGAAGATCCCTATTTCGAGGCAATCGGCTTTGATGCCTGTCTGATGGCAAACACGGATGTTGCTCACGAGCTGTATGGTTATGCCAAATATATGTTCGCCAGTGAAGAAACCGAACCGGGAGAAGGCTGGAGCTATGACAAGTTCCTGCAGAAACTTATCGACAACCCGCGCATGAACGGTGCTCAGCTCGGCAAGGCCATCACCGACAGCTATCTGGAAGAAAGTACGAAAGCATCCGCCGATACAGGATATATCAGCCCCGGTACCTTCGCGGTGATCGACCTAAATGAAGCAGAAGGTGTCTATCAGGCTTACTCTGCTTTTGCGGAAGAAGCGCTTCGGAAATCAATCGATAATCCGCAATATCTTGCATCGCTGACCGAAGCAGCAAACCGCTCTGTCTTTTATGCCGGTTCTTATTATAAGATTTACAATACGATCGATCTGGGACTGTTTATGGACAACGTCCCGGAAGTTCTGGCAGATACCGCGAAAGCAGTCAAGGCTCAGCTGAAAAAAGCGGTCCTTTACCATCGCGGTACCGGTTATCTATCTGAATCACAGGGGCTATCCGTCTATTATCCATCACATATTGAGGGCTATACAGGACTAAACTTTTTACTCAAATATATATACCATATATCCGAAAATAAATATATCAATGCGCTCTATTACTATAAAACAGCCGGCTGTCTGAATGAAGAGCTACAGGATTTTATCACAAAAGAAGGCATGGGTAAGGTTCAGAAGCTTGACTTTACCATTCTCCGCGGTGTTTCTGACGTAGATGTAACAGCTGACAACAGCGGGAATTTTTCCTTCTCACTGAGCGACGAGCAGATGTCACTTGTACAAGATGCCCGGCTGCAGCTGGCTTACTATGATGAGAAAACCGGAGATGTGATCTATTTCGGAGAAGACCGCTACATCACAATGTCAGATGAAAACACGTTCATGGCGGCTTTTGACGGCACTTGGCTGATGATGAATGATGTGATCCTTCCCACGGAAGTAATCAGTTCTACGGATGAATATATAACCTACACAGTTCCGATGATCTTTGACCTGAACACGCGTGTCAATTTCACACTGAGCTACCACTTTGATACTCAAACGGTGGATTTTCTCGGGATTCGCACGGAGGAAAATGAACCTGACCTGATTGGCCGCGATCTGGTTCCGATGAAACAGGGCAGTATTTTTTATCCTGAATACCGGTACAGCAATCTGGACGGCTATAGTACATCGACAATCGGCGGGGACCCTGTTACAGTCGATGAGAACCTGAGCTTCAGCTATCAGCCACTTCCGGACGGAAAGTATCTTGCCTATGTCGTTGTTGAGGATTTGCGTTCCGACCAGTATTTTACACCGGTTTTCCAGTATACGTTGGAAGGCGGGCAGATCACCGATACCGCAGTCATGGACGATTTTTACGCCTATGATAATGGTAAGTAGGGATTAGGATATAGGATATAGGAGATAGAAGGTAGGAGATAATGCAGCAGTACATGATTAGCATCAGTCATAGGATTATTTTCTGAAACAATGGAAACATATCTTTCTGATATCCGCAACCGTTTTGAATTCAGGGAATGGCTTGCGGGCCATTCCTTGAATTCTAATGAATGCTGGCTGCAGGTCAAACGGGGAAAGCCTGTTGATCCGGATGTCTTTTACTATCTTGACGCGGTAGAAGAAGCTCTGTGTTTTGGCTGGATCGACAGCATTCAGAAGGCTGTTGACGGTGTTATTCTGCAGCGTTTTTCTCCCAGGCAGAAATACAGTCTCTGGTCGGAATTGAATAAAGAACGTGTCCGCAGGCTGGAAAAACTGGGATTGATGACCGCTGCAGGCAGAGCTGTACTGCCACCAATGGGGCCACGCAGTTTCCGCATCGATGCTGATATTGAAGCAGCGCTGAAAAAATCCCGTGTCTGGTCAAAGTTCCGGAGCTTTCCTCCGCTTTACCAACGTGTCCGAGCTTATAATATTGCCTTTCAGAAAAAACGTTCACCGCAAATTTACGAACAAGCCCTTTCCCACTTGATAACGGAAACCCGCAAAGGGCGGATGTTCGGCGAATGGAATGACTACGGCAGATTGTTGGATTATTAAAACTTCAAATAAATGAAGGAGAGAGATCAAAATGGTTAAAATTTACGGAAGTGATTTATGCCCGGATTGTGTGGCATGCAAGGCAGCATTTGATGATTATGGTATATCTTATGAATTTGTGAACATTACTGCAGGAATGAAAAACCTGAAAGAATTCCTGAAACTCAGGGACAATAATCCCGTTTTTACCGAAGCAAAGAGCAGCGGTTATGTCGGTATCCCGGCACTGCTGAGTGAAGACGGAACGATCACATTGGATTGGGAAGCCTATCTGAAAGAAGGAGGCCTTTCAGGATCAACTGCGCCTAAAACCGGTACCGCATGCCGAACTGATGGAACCGGCTGCTGATTTTAATTTAGATGAATTTGATGATAGAATATAAAAAGATAAGGTAAAAACATATGGATGATTTTGAAATCAAAGAGCCTAAATTCTTATATGAATGGGATGATAAAAAAAACAGGATCAATATACAAAAACACGGAATCTCATTCGAAGAAGCTGCGACTGCATTTGAAGACCCAAACGCATTGACGTTACCTGACGAAAAACACTCCATAGATGAGGATCGTTTTTGGCTGATTGGTTTCAGTTCTCGTGCTAATCTTTTGATAGTCAGTCATTGTTTTCGGGAAGGGCAGGTTATTCGCATAATATCTGCTCGAAAAGCGGAAAAAATTGAAAAACTGGTTTACAACATCAGAGGTGAAATATGACAGAAAAAATTGTAAATATTGAAGACGAACTCTTAGATGATGATATTCCTGAAATTATTGATTTTACAAAAGCTATTCATAATCCATACATTAATGGAATTCGCAAAGATGTCTCTATAAATATGCCGGTTCGAACTTTAAATTATTTCAGGGATCAGGCTGAAAAGCTGGGTGTATCTTATCAAACTGTAATTACTTTATATCTAAGTGAATGTGCTAATAACAAAAGAGAAATTAGAATTTCAAATTAGATTGTGGATATGACCAACATCATGAAATCGTCTGAATAGTATTGAGTTTATTCTCTTTTAGGAATATATAAAATCCTGTTCTCAGATTAACGAAAAAAATATAACTATTCAGGACCCGGCGATACAACACAGAGGACAGTCACCTGTGCAAATGCTTTTCAGCGGCATATTTGACTGTCCTCTGATTATTTTTATAATTCAATTACTTTCTGTAATCGTAGAAGCCTTTACCGGCATTGACACCGGTTTCACCTTTATCGATTTTCTCCTTCAGCAGTTTCCCCATGCGGTTTTCAAGGGTACCTTCCTGCTGAGCAGCCGGCTTCATCTGGTTGATGTTATAAGCCGTTTCCAATCCGACAATATCTAAAATCTCGAATGGTCCTTTCGGAGCGCCTGTTGCCAGTCTCCAGGTGAGATCGATCGTCTGTGGATCAGCAACTTCATTAGCCCACAATGCCTGTGCGGCACTGAGGAACGGAACCAGCATGGAATTAAGAATATATCCCGGCTGTTCTTTGTGCAGCTGAAGCGGAACCATTCCGATCGTTCCCGCAAATTTGACCACCTCTTTATAGGTTTCTTCGCTTGTACCGGGATGGCCCATTACTTCCGCAGTGTTGTTCGCCCAAATTGTATTGGCAAAATGCAGAGAGCAGTATTTTTCCGGACGTCCGGTATATTCAGCAAACATAGAGGGAAGCAGCGTGGAGGAATTCGTACACAGAATCGTGTCCTTGTCCAACAGATCCTTGAATTGCTCATAAACCGCAATTTTAGCCTTCGGATCTTCCGCCATGGATTCGATCACGAGATAAGCGCCTTCCACAGCCTTTTTTGGATCCAGTTCAATATAAACCTTTTCAGCAAAGTTCTTTTTTCCTTCTGCAATCAAAGCGTCAATGCTTTCAACGGTCGCAGCAGACCAATCAGAAATCAGGCCTTTGGGATAAAGGAACTTCCCCATCGGGTTGCCGACAAGCGCTTTCGCCTTCTCAAGATCAGCAATCATCAACCCGGAATAACGTTCGATTTTCGGTGTCGTTCGGTCAATAGAACTTTCGGAACGAAGCCAGAAAGTAGTATCATATCCATAATATGCGCACATCAAACCGATTTGTGTTCCCAGAACACCGCCGCCTAATATTACAACTTTTTTCCCCATAAATACTTATCTCCTCTTCCTCCTGATAAAACTATAAGAATTTCCATTCATTGAATGATTTATTGTCTTGTTAACTCAATCCTGATTCAACGAAAACAGGTTACTTTTGACTGTGAAAGATTAATCAGTATTTCCTTAATAATTCTTTATAACGATGATTTCTACGTTACCGCCCTTGATACTTACTTTTACTTCATCGGATGTTTTCAATAAGACAGAGCGTTCCAATCCATCCCATTCATTTTCAACCAAACCATTCATAGGCAAATCACTTAACATCGTGCTCGAAAACTCAAATTCCTTATTGAAGTCAGCTTCCGGAAGAATATGTTCTTCAATCATATCCCTGATTTTACCAAGAAAAGTATTGGCAGCTTCATTTTTTCTGTTGGTGCTGGATAAAATGAGTAAGCCGCGTTTCTCTGCATCCATCAATGTATGGGTTTTCAAGTGAAGTTCATAATGATTCTTATCATTTTCGACCCAAAAATTTGCAGTCATTTCACCGGTAATGCTCCTGGCAAGGGCCATCATTTCTTCGGTCAACAACTGCAATTGTATCTTCTCTTTAGGATTCAGGTTATTATAAACCGCGACCTTTTCGACCTGAGCAACCGCTTCATCACAGCCTTTCCCCAGGTTGGTAATTGTTATAACATCTGTTTTCATAGCTATGAACCTCCTGTTATTTACCAATTATAATTTATTTTTGTCTTTTGTACAATATTGAAATCAGAAGAAAAAAGCTGTTGATACACAGGCAGTCACGATTCATGCGCCAGACAAAATTACTGAAAACTTTTTCAAACGTAATTCAAAGTGGGACAGGCCTGGAGGCCTGTCCCGTGGATATGCCATGAACAGATACGTTTTAGAAAAGTATGCTTTTTACTTCATCAATAGAAAGATTCTGCTCCACGGCAATTCGAGCCAAATCATCGTATTCATATTTTACTCTGGTGACGCCATATCCGCAGGATGTTTTTTTGCGGATTTCACCATAGTCCGTCAGTATAGATTCAACTTTCCGATCCAACACACAGCGTTCATGGACTGTTATACGAATGCCAATCGTCGAAGTGTGCGCAAACAGACAGCGGACCATCTCTTCCTTATCCGTCTCACTGCAGATCACGCAGATCAATGTGCCGGGGCGGGACTTTTTCATGCTCACAGGAATGGTAAAAACATCTCTGGCGCCTGCTTCAAACAGACGATCCATCGCGAAACCGATTTCTTCAGCAGACATATCGTCCACATTGCAGGAAAGCTCTAAAATGGTATCACTGCTTTTTTCTTCACCGGTCTCTCCAAGTGTCACACGTACGCAATTTGCCCAATTGAAATCTTTCTTTCCCATGCCATATCCGACACCAACAGGTTTCATCACCGGCATGGCACCGAAACGAGTGGCAAAATGTTTCAGTAATGCCGCGCCGGTCGGTGTGCAAAGCTCTCCTTTAACCTCGCCGCCATAAATCGGCACATCCTGCAGGATATAAAGCGTCGCGGGAGCCGGCACAGGCAGGATGCCATGAGCACATTTCACCTGCCCAGATCCGACATGGATTGGGGAAACCACAACTTCATCCGGAGCGATTTCGTTCATCAGCAGGCAAACAGCAGTGATATCCGCAATCGCGTCCATCGTACCGACTTCATGGAAGTGTATATCGGTAACCGGCACCCCGTGGGCATGGCTTTCTGCCTCAGCAATCAACTGATAAACGGCAAGAACATCACTCTGTACTTTTTCCGGTAAATGGAGATGATCGGTTATGATATGCTCAATATCATGCATACTGCTGTGATGATGGTGATGCACATGATTATGTTCATGATCATCTGCTTCGCTGTCATGCGTATGGGGATGTGTATGTTCATGTTCGAGGTCATCTTCAGAATGTTCGTGTTTATGTTCATGAATATGGAAATGAGCATGAGTATGGTCAAGCCCATGATGGTGGTCATGTTCATGAATTTCTTCCCCTTCTTCGACATCACCTACCAAAACACTCATATGTGTCCCGTGAATACCGCATTTCACGGAATCCTCCCGCTGAAATGTGACATTCGGGATACCGAGTCCGTTCAGCTTTGCTACAAATCCATCCGGATCCGGCATCAGTTCCAATAAAGCAGCTGTCAGCATATCTCCGGCAGCGCCCATTCCACAGTCGATATATAAAGTTTTCATCAATCAATTCCAATTATTATTGTAACGATTTCAGAACGAGTCAATGCAGCCTGCTCTTTTGACTCAGTACTGAACAGTTACTTTTTTTGATATAAGGTCAGCAGCCAACAGAACGCTGACTGCTGACAACTGACTGTTTCTGTTACAGCATCAGTTTATAAATCGCGGTACAGTCTTCCTCGTTGAGCGTCACAAAACCGTTGAGCGTTCCCGTTCGTCCGTTTCCGTTGCACAACACATCCACAAGCTGCGGAATATCTTCTTCTTTTGCACCGATTTCCGCAAAGTTTTTCGGCATTCCCAATGAAATCAGGAAAGAATGCAGTGCTTCAATACCGGCTTTGGCAGTAACTTCCGGATGATAAAAATCCATCTTGCAGCCCCAGACACGCACAGCGACCTGTGCAAAGCGGGTGACGTCATGGTTCATCACGTAAGTGAAAACAGCCGGCATCACGATCGCAAGCCCCGCCCCATGAGTGCAATCATAAAGGGCGGAAAGTTCATGCTCGATGTCATGGCTGTTCCAGTCCTGAGAGCGGCCAACACCCACAGCATTATTATGAGCCATCATCCCTGCCCACATGATGTTCGCCCGGGCATCATAATTGTTTGGATCAGCAATGACCCGCGGACCTTCATGAACCAGTGTCATCATCAACGCTTCAATCAGGCGGTCGGTCACTTCCACCTCTTTGGTATTGGTCAAATAGCGTTCATACAGATGCGCCATGATGTCGGTGATCCCTGCCGCGGTCTGATACGGCGGCAAGGTCTGCGTTAAGGCAGGATTCAAGATACTGAACTTCGGGCGAATCGCGTCACCGGTAGCACCGCGCTTGAACATTCCTTCTTCCTTGGTGATAACGCTATCCGGACTGCCTTCACTGCCAGCAGCCGCGATGGTCAGAACAGTACCAATCGGGAGAGCGTTTTCAATGTATTTACCGGAGTAAAAATCCCAGAAATCGCCGTCATAAACCGTACCTGCTGCAATCGCTTTGGAAGAGTCGATGGTGCTGCCGCCTCCAACCGCTAAAATAAAATCAACGCCTTCCTTCCGGCAAAGGTCGATGCCTTCATAAACCAGACCGCTGCGGGGATTCGGTTTCACACCGCCCAGCTCCAGATAAGGTATGTTTTCCGCATCCAGTGAAGCTTTAACGCGGTCAATCAATCCGGAACGGATAACGCTGCCGCCGCCGAAATGGATCAGGACTTTCGTCCCGCCGAATCGTTTGACCATTTTCCCTGTTTCTTTTTCGCTGTCTTTACCAAAAACGAAACAAGTCGGGGAATAAAACATAAAATTATCCATAATAGCAAATACCTTCCTGTTACCTGTTCAAAAAAGAGCATACCGGGCACAATCCATATTATCACATATACGCAGTCTGACTATTTTGAACAGCTATCAATTCCTTATTGTACCGAAAATGTTCAGATATGGTATTGATCTGATCAATTATCAGGCAAATTGAGGTCTGAGACACATATGCTCTGTTTTGATAGATTATATCTATTGGTTATTTTACAATATTTATGTGTAACTATCTTCTATTTATATATATCTATGTATTTAATAAGTACAATATAATTATTTAAACGTAACTGTTCAAGCTTCGGTTCGGTTATGAGATACATGCCAAAGCATCAGAACAAACCTATTGAGCCACATTCCGGGCAGTTACATTCATACAATTCAACAAGGAGTTATTAATGATTTACGAATATTCCGTTACTACAGGAAAAGGTGAAACGCTGGACCTCAGCGACTACAAAGGAAAAGTGATCCTTGTCGTCAATACCGCCACCGGCTGCGGCTTCACCCCACAGTATGCCCCGATAGAACAGCTTTACAAAGATTACCATGACCAGGGACTTGAAATCCTGGACATTCCCTGCAATCAGTTCGGGGGCCAGGCACCGGGAAGCGATGAAGAGATCCATGAATTTTGTACGCTGCATTACAACACAACCTTCCCTCAGATGAAAAAGTCCGATGTCAACGGTCCTAATGAACTGCCGCTGTACACCTATCTGAAATCACAAAAAGGCTTTGAAGGGTTTGGCGAGCATCAGTATAAAGCGCTGCTCGAAGGTATGTTTGCCAAAGCAGATCCGGATTGGGCAAGCAAACCGGATATCAAATGGAACTTCACCAAATTTGTCGTTGACCGTGAAGGAAATGTCGTTGCACGTTTTGAACCCACGGCTGACATGACAGAAGTTGAATCCTGCATTAAAACGCTGCTGTAATAATTACCCGAAAACACCTGCGCGACGTCGAAGCGTCTGCCCATGCTGCGGAATTCCGTGAAAAAGTTTTGCCTCGTTACCGCATTTATCTGCCGGGACAGGTGATTCCACCTCATCCGGTGCCGTTAACAGAACAGGTACCAAAGCGTCCTGATCCTTATGAATTGTTCAAGAACCAGCCGGTGGAGGCTTACGAATATGACCGCGAGATCGACGAGCTTGTTCTCAAAAAGGGTTTTGTGAGCGAATAAGGACTGATCGATGACGAATCGGTGAAGTACGATCCGGTGAATGGAAAATGCACGATGAAGTATCGCGGCTTGGTACCGGTCACCTGGGGCTACTGGAAAGCGAAGGACACGTCGGATGTTCCGCAGCAGGGCAGCTGGCTAATCGAGTATCTGAGGCGGGCGTACCTCCAGATGTTGGAGGACAAGGAACCGGGGATCCTCAAACACAGGCCGGAAGAGGATGAGATACCACCGTATAATGTGAAGCCTTTGATTAGGCAATAGAAATTAAGAAAAAGGCATTCGTGGCAGCCGGAGTCGGTGAAGATTTCGGCTGCATTCTTTTATATGAGATATGACAAATAAGTCCCTCTGTCCCTAATTTGTTATAATTCATCAAAATAAGCATTATAGAAATCGTAATTGTTTGACTGTGACACAGGTGCTGCAAGCAACAGGTCCGCATCAGTAGTTCGAACAATTACGACAAGTGAAAGGAACCTAAAATAATGAATGATTGGAAGTTTTCGGAGCTGGAATATAACCGTCCGGATTTTGAAGCAGCAAAGACGCAGCTGAGTGAATGGAAAAAGCGTGTCGATTCAGCCGCATCAGCACAAGACATATTTGATGTGATGAGCGAACTTGACACAGAAAGCAAACATCTTTCAACCCAATATACATTGGTGTACGTCCGCCACACACTCGACACTACTGACGAATTTTATGAAAATGAGCAGGAATATCTGAATGAACAGCTGCCCGAGCTTTCTCCCTACCAGGTAGCCCTTGCCTCAGCCATTGCGGACAGCGCCTTCCGTCCGGAGATCGAAGCCCGTTACGGGAAACAGTATTTCACACAAATCGACCTGCAGCGCCGCAGCTTTTGCGAGAAAAACATTCCGCTGATGCAGCGCGAAAGCAAACTCACCATGGAATATCAAAAGATCATGGCGACCTGTCAGATCGAATTCGATGGAAAAACGCTGAACCTGTACGGCATCCAGAAATATTTTGAACATGAAGACCGCAAGGTCCGTGAAGCAGCCTTCCGGGCTTATTCCAACTTTTATCATGAACATGAACCGCGTCTGGAAGAGATTTGGGACGAGCTGATTACCATCCGCAATGAGATGGGACGCAATCTCGGTTTTGAAAACTTCATTCCTCTGGGGTACATGAACCAGGGACGCACTGATTACGGTGTAAAGGAAGTGGAATCCTTCCGTGAACAGGTCCGCCGCGTTTTGGTTCCTCTTTGTGAAAAACTCTATGAAGCACAGGCAAAACGGCTGGGTATCCCCAATGTTATGGTTTACGATGAAAAACGCATCTTTGCCGATGGCAACGCTCAGCCTATCGGCGATGATGAGGTTCTTGTCCCACAAGCCCAGAAGATGTACCATGAACTCAGTCCGGAGACCGGGGAGTTCATCGACTTCATGATCGAACATAGCTTGATGGATCTGAAGAACAAACCGGGTAAAGCCTCTACCGGATATATGACTGATCTGCCGGATCTGCTGGCTCCGTTTGTTTTCTCCTGTTTCAACGGCACCATCGGCGATGTACAAGTACTGACCCATGAACTCGGACATGCTTTTGCCGGCTATATGGCGATGCGCAATCAGCCAATATCCGATTATTATTCCGAATCCACAGATATCGCCGAGATCCATTCCATGTCTATGGAACAATTCTGCTACCCCTGGGCGGAATATTTCTTTGGTGATCAGGCTGATAAATTCCGCTTTGCGCACCTGCAGGAAGCTATCACCTTCGTTCCCTTCGGTGTTGCCGTTGATGAATTCCAACACATCTGCTACGCGCACCCGGAACTCACGCCGAAAGAACGCACCCGCGAATGGCATAAACTGGAACGCAAATATATGCCATGGCGGGCTTATAAAGATGATGAATTCATGTTCCGCGGCGGCTGGTGGTATCACAAGCTGCACATCTTCCTCTATCCCTTCTATTACATCAACTACACGCTGACAACCATGGGGGCGATGGAGTTCAAGAAAAAGGACGCGGAAAATCATGAAGCAGCCTGGGCGGATTATCTCAAGCTCTGCAAAGTCGGCGGTTCTATGAGTTACCTCGAGACACTGCGTCATGCCAATCTGGCGGTTCCTTTTGATGATGGCGCCGTTGCTAAAGCCACATCCTACGCCGCGATGATTTTGCTCAAAGAAATCGAAGAGAAATAAGAAAATAAGAGAAGATTCGATCGTATCTCTTGTTCGATAGCAAAATAATGATAAACACCTTGTACGTAGATGACAAGGTGTTTATCATTATAACCTCATCTGGACTGGCTAAAAAAAATCCGGGTAAGTTTAATATGGTAAAATTAAATCGAAAAGAGAAGTCAGAGAGGTGTACGGTATGACAGCGGATAACATCCAGTACAAAGACAGATTATTCACATTTTTGTTTGGCTCTGAAGAACATAAAGAATGGACGCTCAGTCTATACAATGCTGTCAACGGCTCTGATTACACGGATCCTTCTGCCATTGAGATCACGACCATCAGAGAAATCATGTATCTCGGAATGCGCAATGACATATCCATCCTGGTTTCATACGAGATGAATCTTTTTGAACAACAGTCGACATTTAATCCAAATACACCACTGCGTATGATGCAATACGCAGGAAATTTGTTTGAGAAATATATCAAGCAAAGAAAATTGAATAAATACAGCACCAAGCTGTTGAAGCTCCCGGCACCGAGACTGGTCGTTTTTTATAACGGAACAGCTGATCAACCTGATGAAGTGATCCTGAAATTGAGCGATTCGTTTCCCGAAGGTTCCAAATCAGATATCGAAGTTCAGGTTCGGATGCTGAACATAAACTACGGAAAAAATCAGAAGCTGATGGAAGCATGCAGGCCATTGATGGAATATGCATGGTTGGTTGAAAAAATCAGAAGTATCAAAAAACTCAGCGATGAAAATGAGGTGAGCAGCGCGATTGACAAGGCAATCAACGAAATGCCAAATGATTTTATCATCAAACCATTTCTGGAAGTACATAAGGCGGAGGTGAAAGGTATGTTACTCGAAGAATATAATGAAACAGAGGTTATGGAGCTTTTTAAAGAGGAAGGACGCGAGGAAGGACGCGAAGAAGGACGATTTGAGATGCTTTCCGACTTAGCCGAAAAGAAAATCATAACTATCGAACAAGCAGCGGCAGAAGCCGGTATGACTGCTGCTGAATTTGTCGAAAAAATGCGCGTGGCGTAAATCAATTGCTAAAGCATCTATGCCGACCGGGCTGTTTTTCCGCAGGTACCGACTTTCACTTGTACCGGAATGAAAACGTAACCGCTGTCAAAAAATAGTATTGGTCATAATTAGATCATTACAAAAAAGAAAGGATTTTTTTATGAAGAAAAGTATTGTTTTGTTGCTTGTCTCGATCCTGGCCTTGGCGTTTTGCCTGCCGGTGATGAGTCAGTCTGTCGAAACCGAAGCCCCTTCGGTTGACGAAATCGACAAGTATGGTGATATCCGGCTTGCAATCACGTCCAAAGAATTGGCTGATCTCGGTTTTGAATACGCAGACTATGTGACCGTCAGCTTTCTCGACCAAAGCGTCACTGTTCCGGTC
>JAFPZX010000190.1 GCA_017417055.1 Anaerolineaceae bacterium | reverse complement strand
GCAAATATAATTTTAGGAACTTCCTATTTTTTTTTCACCAGTTTCTTTGAATATATGATACTTGAGCCGCTCCAGAGGCTCAAGTATCATATATTCAAATTTGCCAGTTTTTCTTTTCTATGGAAATTTGATACGCAGACCTGATTTCCATTATTTATTTTAAAAAAAAAAATAAATGTTATAATAAATGTTGCAGGACCGTTCACGGACAAAAAGAACATGGCATATACGGAACAAAACAACAAACAGCTCGATACGCAGCAGGATCCATCAAAAAAGGACGCACGTTCAGGGAATGAGCGCCCGGATTTTGTTATTCCCAACAGCGTAATGGCACAGATGATAGGCGGAGCTGATGACGGAAACAACAAACCCGGCTCATCCGTATATCGCCAAATGTTTCCACATTACCACCAGATTCCTTCAGCAGAAGATGAGGCTGACCGGCTTTCCGTCGGTATCCACGGCTCAAAACCCGATGAAGTCCGTCGGGAGATGGGCGACAGGCTGGGTGCTGATTTTTCCGATGTTCAATTCCATTCAGATATCAACAGTGTAAGACGAGCGGCAATGATGGGCGCCCGTGCCTGGACGACTGGCCGCGATGTTTACTTTGGCAAAGGTGGTTTTGAACCACGTATTGCTGCCCACGAGCTGGTCCACACCGTCCAACAGGGAGCGGTGAAGGGAAACGTCTCCCAACGTGCTCCAGCAGGTTCGGTTCAGATGTGGTGGCCATTTAAGAAAAAACGCGCAGAAGTAGATACGTCTACATATGATAATGTGGATTATCTTGTTAAAATGGAAGCCGGCTATGTCGCCAACAGGGGAGCATCTGAAGCAGATAAAAATGTTGCGTATGCAGAAGCGAAAAAATTAAATTTAGACGACAGAAAAGCAAGCATGGTTGTGAATAGCGTAAAAGAAGCTGCAGACGCACGCAATGCCAGCCACCTCTCCAGCGATCAGAAGAGTGAATACAGAAATAAACTAAGTAATTTATCCTATGATGATTATTGTGAGATCATGAATCGTTTTGAAGATGCAGCCGTTGAATTATACGATTATCGCCAGGACTTAGTCGAGAATAATCAGCCCGGTGAACTCGATTTTAAAGCAGCCAATTCTCCACAAGGAAGAAATTACAATATCTTTAGATCTATTATCAACCGTCTTCCGGATTATATAAATCAGGGAACCCTGGAGGTATGGAAGCAAGACCGGAGCCAAACAGTTAGGAATGACAAGGATCGTACCGAAAAGATATTGGGTGCAGCAGATATTTATGAACTTGGGACAGAAGCTTCCAAAAATTCCTTTCTTACCACAGAGGAAGGAATCAAAAGCATGAAGAAAGCCGGCTCTGAAGCAGATTCTTATTATAAAAAGGTTTACAAAGGGAAAGCCGGTCCAAAGAAAAAGACAGCAATTGACAAGTTAGCTGAAATGTATCGGTTGAGGAAGGAGCTTGAAAAACAAAGGGAAGAAAATGCAAATCCTCATAATAACAATCTTCCCGCTTCGAAGAAAAACAACCTGATCTTTGATGATGATTCTGAAAATAACATCATCAGAACCAACTCTACCGTGTTCGGAAAGAAGAACAATAACCTGATCATAGGAGATGATTCTGAAGATAACATCATCAGAACCAACTCATACGGATACGGAATGAAAGAGAAAGATGATTCCGGTTTTGGCGATGATCTTTTAAATAAATCCTTCAATGAAAAAGACCAGATCAATATCAAAAATGATCTGCCTGGTGAAGATAAAGAAAATATTCTCGGGATACCGGGAGCAAACGACATTATACGATCAAACGCCCCGATTGATGAAAGACTTGCAGCAAAATTCAGTCCCGGGAATAAACACATCGGAAATGTGAAAGAAGCAAAAAATCACCTGGGTCTGTACAAGGAGATGGCAAATATATCCGCGCAGACTTCGCTGCTTGCTCACAGTTCCACTGTCGGAAATTCAATCAATTCAGGAGCAAGCGGACTTGGCCTGGTGAGCGGCGCGCTGGGTGTAGCTGCCGGCATTAATTCCATGAAAAGAGACATTCAAAATGTGGGTGCCGGCGGCGAAAAGAAAGAAATTATCGGTTCCGGTCTGGATACTTTAACATCAGCCACATCATTTGTTTCCGGCGGACTCAGCGCAATCAATAATTTAGCCAAAATAGAATCTCTTACGAAACCGCTTAGAAGCGTTGCCGGATTAGGCGGTGAGAATCTTGTTCCCGGTCTCAACATTGCCACGGGTGCGGGAACAGCCGCAGCAGGAATAATGCAGTGGGGACGCGGTCAAAAAAGCATCAACAAGATCGATAAGCAGGTAGAAGCCCTTAATAACCTTCGTGACGGGAACGGACACCTTACGAAAGATCAAGAGACAATGATGAATACTTTCAATCAGGGAAGGTATAAATCGGAGATGAACCGCACAAGCGGAGCATGGAAGGCTCTTTCCGGTGCACTGACGACCGGAAGCGGTATCGCGACACTGGCAGCCGGTCCGCTCGGCCCCGCAATAGGACTGGGTCTTGGTCTGGCAAGTTTGGGCGCATCTGCTGTCAAATTTTTCTATGAGAAATATAAAAAATGGCAGATGCGTAAAAAAGTGACAGCGGAAGATATGAACATCAACTGGGAAGAAGAAATGAAAAAGGTCCGTCAGATGTTCCCGAATCAGGAATTGAGCGATAAGGAAGTACGCGCAATCATTCTCAAAGGCAAAGGATTCAAAGAAGGCACCCGTACAGCGGCGTTAAAATCAATCAGCCTGAAGCGCGCAAAACTTTTGATCCACAAAGCTGAAGGGAGTGGTCCGGAAGCTCAGATGGCCAGAAACTTTATCGCTGCCATGGGTGTGCACCCCAGAAACGGCAATTACTACGCCAACGGAGCTGCCAAACTCCTGGCTGAAAAATTAGGATGATTGCAACGATTCAGACTGAGTCATGTCAACCTGTTCTGTTGACTCAATTCTGAGTCAACGAAAACAGGTCGCTTTGACTCATTACGGTAACAGTTACGGATCAAAACGAGGAAAATGCAGACAGCTGAAAAACTCCAGCTGACTTGATAAACAAAGGAAAAACGATGAACACGAATCAATTTCTAACGAATCTCGAAAAGATGCTGAAGGAAAAGAATCTTGAAACCTACATAACGGACAGCGGAGATCCGCTGGCAGGCAATATTCTTCGGACTCTGCTGCCGGTCACCGAAACCGGAGACATGGTCATGACAGAATTCATGGCCGCCTCCTATACAGACGACGCTGATCTGATCCAGATTTACAGCACCATGATCATGAAAATCGGCCCCGGCTATGAGGCAATGAAAGAAATGATACTGGACTGGAACCTCACCTGCCCGCTCGGAGCGTTCGGCATTTACCGTCAGGAACGCCAGTTTTATCACAAATACACCTTCCTGCAGCCCAAAGACGCGGATCCCGAAGAGACAGCAGAAGAAGTCTTTGACCAAACAGGCATCATCCTGGACATCCTCAGGGAATACTTTCCAGACGCCGTCCGGCTCTCCGGCCACGCATAAATCACCGGTAAGGCAAATCCCCGGCAGATCATGCCGGTTAGGATCGACAATGATGATAAGGAGAATATTATGAAGAAAATATTGATTGTATTGACTGCGCTTTTGTGCGCGGTACTGCTCCAAACCGCAGCGTTTGCCAACGAGAATGCCGCGGCCTACCTGAATGAATATTACGGCATCTCCTTCACGGGTGATACCGTCAGTGCGGAAGAGTTCAATGCCGCACTGGCTGCTTTGGGTGCCGACCCTGTGGATGCTCAGACGCTGACCCTCGCTGATGCTGTCATCGGTGCGGTCCGCCTGGCAAACCTGGAAGAGCTGGCGCTGGCTTACGCCGGAAATGCCGACAGAATCCTCAAAGACGAGGAAGTAAAAGTAGATAAAGCCTACGCCCCTTATGTCGCGATTGCTCTGGACCAGGACCTCGTGGATGACGATGATAATTTCAGCGGTGCCCTTTCCGCACAGAGAGCAGCGAAGATGCTTTACCGCGCAGCGGAAATCAGCGGAAAAGGCCGCCATTACATCGGCCGTATTGATGACGACGAGATCCTTTCTGAGCTGCAGACCACATTGAGCGCCGCGACGATCTTTGATGATGACACCCTCAGCAATGCGGGAATCGAGATCCTCGTTCAAGGAGCGACCACCGGTTACTCCATGAAATATGCCGGTTATGATGCCCGTTTTCTGGAAGAAAATACGCTCCGCTATGGACATGACAATCCGACCCACGTAATGCAGCTGGTGGCCCTCATGAAAGCCGCGGGAATGGATGCCTATGTTCAAATCGAGCCGAAAGTCTCCGTTTATGAATACATGCTTGACTGGGGTGAACCGAGCGAACCGACCCCGACTTATGCGGTTCGTGAGATCGATGGACGCTATTTTGCCTTCGCCATTGAATTCGATATGGCGTTGGAATTCGATACCGCCGCGGACAAGGAAGCTTTCCATGATCTGGTCGAAACCTATGCCAAGAAGTACGACAACATCGTTGATGAAAATGGCGTTCCGACCAAACCGCTGCTGGCTTCTTCCTGGTGGCAGCCGCTCTATCACTCCACCACCGGAATGGAAAATCCGGAATTCAAGAAGCTGGTGGATAACGTGATTGCATATGAAGGTGACAGTTACTCCATTCACTCCTTCAGTCTTGAAGAAAACAGTGCAGCCGTTGCCGAAGCAGTGAAGAGCATCGACCCAAATCTGACGGTAACACCCCGCACGATCACTGTCAACCCGGCCTTCTACCGCTACATCACCGGCGAAGATCATCAATAAAATCAGCGCCAAACCGGGGACTGTCTCACGAAGGGACAGTCCCTTTTTTTATCTCACCTATCCCAGAGCCACATCCAAAATCATCATCAGGACAAAACCAAAACTGAAGGCGATCGTGCCCCAGTTGGAATGTTCCCCTTCGGACATTTCCGGGATCAATTCCTCTACGACCACATAAAACATGGCGCCTGCCGCAAAAGCCAGCAGATAGGGCAGCAGGGAGGTGATAAAACTGGAGGCCAGGATCGTGATAACGGCCGCGATGGGTTCAACGATACCGGAAAGAACCCCATACAGGAAGGTCTTGTTCTTTGGCATTCCCTCCGCCCGCAGCGGCATGGAAACGATCGCGCCTTCCGGGAAGTTCTGGATGGCAATACCAATGGCCAGCGCCAACGCACCAGCGGCACTCACCAGCCCCCTTCCCGCGAGAATATCTGCATAAACGACGCCCACAGCCATCCCTTCCGGGATATTATGCAGCGTGACTGCCAAAATCAGCTTGGTCGTACGCTTCAGTGTGCTCTGAGGCCCCTCTTCGGCATTGTCCATATGCATATGCGGCGTCACCTCGTCCAGCAACAGAAGGAACCCCATACCGACGAGAAACCCGACTGCAGCCGGGATAAAGGAAAGCTTTCCCATATGTTCGGATCCCTCCAAGGCCGGCTGGAGCAGGCTCCAAAAAGAAGCGGCTACCATCACGCCGGCGGCAAATCCGGTCAGGATCCGCTGCAGTCCCTTCGAGATCGAATCCTTCAGGAAAAACACCATCGCCGCACCCAGCGAAGTGCCGACAAACGGCAGTAAAAGTCCAATAATCATTTGTGCATTCATATTTTCCTTTCCTCATTTCTAAGGAAACACTGATTGATTGTTCAGAGTCAATGCAGCCTGTTCTGTTGACTCAAGCCTGAGTCAACAAAAACAGGTCACTTGACTCACTAAAACTGAATCCGGAATTTCGCAGATAACCAGCTCACCGCGATGGTTCGGATTGCAGACCGGATCCGAACAGGACAGATGAAATTCAGAAACTTCCGCTGTACAGTTCAAATAATCCCCGGTTTTGGCAAGAACGGCATCAATAACGGGACGCATTGATTCACTGTTCCGGATAAAAAAAGCCGCAGGCTTGTAATTTTCGATAAAATGCCAAAAAACAGCTGCGAAATGTTCGGGATCGAACGCCGCGAGTTTCGGATCATCATAGACAAAAACCCTGTCAACAAAGCAGAAATATTCCCGTGCCGTTTCCACAAGGCCCTCACCGATCAGGAGAATCTGCGCCTTGTCACCGGTCTCATCAGCCTTCTTTCTCGCTTCTGACAACAAACCCAGTGTCAGCGGATTAAGAGAACAACCATCGGAGCAGCAATTCTGATCCTGATTGCCGCACATGGGGACAGACACGCTCGTGTCGGTTTCACGACACAAGGTGCCGGTCCCCATGTGCTTCGTTCCAGACAGATTCTCACCGAAAACCGTCACACCTCGCCACTCATCCGGGTTCCCGTCAGGAAACAGAAACTCACGGCAAACAACCTGTTCCAAATCCACCCCATTCTCACAAACAATAACTTTCATCAGCACCCCATATCCTATCACCCAAAACCTGAAACCTGACACCTAAAACCTAATTTCTCTCCGCGTAATTGACACCCGCCATGGCATCTTTGCAGTAAGCATCCGCCCCGATCATATCGGCGTAAGCCTGGGTCATCACCGCGCCGCCCACCATCACTTTGCACCAGGGAGCAGCCTCGCGCAGCTGTTTGATGGTCTCCTCCATTGCGGGAACGGTCGTGGTCATCAGCGCGGAAAGGCCGCAGTATTCAGCATGTTTCTCCACAACAGCACTTACAATAACAGAAGGATCAACATCCTTGCCAAGATCGATGACCTCATAATCATAATTTTCCAACAGCACCTTCACGATGTTCTTTCCGATATCGTGAATATCGCCCTTGACCGTCGCCAAAACGATCGTTCCCTTCTTTTCGCGCACTTCACCGGCGCCGGCCATATGACTTTTCAGCACTTCAAAAGCGGATTTGGCAGCTTCAGCGCTCATCAGCAGCTGCGGCAGGAAAGCCTTCCCTGTTTCGAAATCCTTGCCGACCTTATTCAGTCCGGGGATCAATTCACTGTTGATGATATCCAGCGCGGAATGCTCTTTGAGCATCTGAGCGGCAAAAGCAGCCGCACCATCTTTGAGCCCGCGTTCCACACAGGCGCTAAGCGAATCCGCGGAACCGAGCGAGGCGGCCGCAGGAGCGGATGAAGCAGCAGCTGCAGGCGCCGCGGCAGCAGCCATGGAAGGAGCCTTTTCGATGAACTCCTGGCAGTTGGCATCCAGCCCGGCCAATGCGCGGTATGCGTAATACGCCCGCATCATCGGTTCGGAATTCGGGTTGATAATGGCGGCATTCAACCCATGGGAAAGAGCCATGGTATAAAATGCGGCGTTGATGATCTCACGCTGCGGCAGTCCAAAAGAGATATTGGAAACCCCAAGAACTGTATGTCCGTCATAGCGTTCACGGATCCCATCCAGCGTTCCGAGTGCGGCCCTGCCGGCTTCTGGTTCGGAGCTGATCGTCATGGCAAGGGCATCGATCAAAATATCTTTCTTTTCGATTCCATAACTTTCAGCAGTTTTGTAGATCTTGTCAGCGATGGCAAGACGTCCATCCGCGGTCATCGGGATCCCGTCCTAATCCAGGCACAATGCCAGAACCACACCGCCATATTTTTTCACCAGCGGGAAGATCTGAGCCATGACAGACTGTTTTCCATTGACGGAGTTGATCAGCGCCTTGCCGTTATACAGCCGCAGCGCTTTTTCCATCGTTTTCGGGTTGGTCGTGTCGATTTGCAGCGGCAGCCCAATGACGCTTTGCAGTTCATAGACCACATCCGCCATCATCTGCGTTTCGTCGATTTCCGGCAGCCCGACGTTCACATCCAGCACATGAGCTCCGGAATCCTGTTGTTTGATCCCTTCCCGGACAATATATTCGATATCGTGATTGCGCAGCGCTTCCTTGAATTTCTTTTTCCCGGTCGGGTTGATGCGTTCCCCGATGATGACCGGTTCGGGCCCGATTTCCACGGTTTTGGAAGTTCCGCACACCAGCGAACGGTTCTTTTTGGTGAGCGGCACATGACTTATATTTTTGCAGCGTTCGATCATGGCAGCCATATGGGCCGGTGTCGTTCCACAGCAGCCGCCCGCGATCCAAACGCCTGCTTTTACCATTTCTTCCATCACTTCCGCAAATTCTTCCGGTCCAACCGAATAGACAGTCCGTCCATTCACCGTAGTGGGAAGTCCGGCATTGGGATTGACGATCACAGGTTTGGATGCATATTCCAGCATATTCAGGGCGATCGGCTTCATCTGGGCAGGACCGAGACCGCAGTTCAGTCCGAATGCATCCACGCCAAGTCCTTCCAACAGTGCGGCTTCTCCCGGCACATCGCCGCCGGTCATGAGTCTCCCACCCGCGTCATAAGTCATCGTGACAAACACCGGCAGCTCACTATTTTCTTTGGCAGCCAGCACCGCAGCCTTCACTTCATAAAGATCGTTGATGGTTTCAAATAGCAGAATATCCGCCCCGGCAGCTGTTGCAGCGCGCACTGTACGGGCAAATACATTGTAAGCCTCTTCAAATGGCATAGTACCCAGCGGCTTCAGCAGGCGGCCTAAAGACCCGATGGAAAAAGCGATGAACCGCGGTTCCGCCCCGCCATCCAGTTCATCCGCTCGAGCGCGTGCCCGTCTGGCATTGTCTACAGCCGCTTTGGCGATGGATTCCACACTGTACGCCCCCTCATCCGGGAAGTTCAGCTCATTACAGCCCAGTGAATCCGTTGTGACAATATGGCAGCCAACCTGATAATAGGAGAAATGGACATTCTCAATGATATCCGGATGTTCAAGGTTCCAGCGTTCCGGTTCTTCTCCCGGCTGCAAACCCTGCGCCTGCAGCAGCGAACCCAACCCGCCGTCAAAATAAAGCATCTTTTTTCCGATCAATTCACGAATATCCATGACATCCTCCAATATTCAAAAATAATGTAACATATCGAACCGGGACGGAGCACATGCGGGACTGACACCGAATACAGGCTGCATTGGCTCATTCTGAATCGTTTCCCTTCTGTATAGTTACCGACAAACTAATTATAAGAGAAAAATGCTCCCTCACAAATAATTCTTTCCCATTCAGGACAAACTCACTCCTCACTCCTCACTCCTAATTCCTCACTCCTAAATCATTCTACCTCCAATACGGCCCCATTTCCCGGCGCATTCTGCGTTCGTAAATTTTCTGCAGATTCTCATAATGTTCGGTCAGGTCTTCGATATGATTGCGGATCGGCAGCGTGCTCGTCTCAAACACCGCCAGCGCGGCGGACATCACCAGATCATCATGCAGGATGCGACCAGTGGCATGGTCGCGGGTCCCGTCCTTCACGCCCCAGCGGACGTTGGACTGGTTCCCGGTGGGTTCGATGCGGCACCCGCGCAGTTCGCGATAAAACATCTGCTGCAGCAGCTCCGGTTCTTTCAGGATCTCATAGGGTTCCTTGCCCGGTTTGAAACTGGATTTCAGGACGTTGATCTCGTCGCCCTTGTGCTCCTGCCAGCGGCCGGTATCGACCATCGCCAAAAAGTCCCAGGCCATCTTTGTTTTGTTCGCCGCGGTGATATCGATCGGCGTTACGCGGCTCTTGTACTTCGTTACCAAAACATCGCTCAGCATAGCGCCCAGACCGGAGTGGTCAATGATGATATGCTTTGGTCCCCACTGCTCAATATCCTGACAGATGCGCTGTTCCAGCATTTCCGCCCGCAGGTTGCGGTACAGCCGCCGTCCGACCACCTTCCAGACGAAGTTCTTCGGATCATAAGCTTTCCCTTCCGGGAGCGAGACGTCGCAGATGGTCACCACGGTGGCGTCACGGCGGTCGGAGAATCCGTTTGCTTTTTTGCTCGCCGGTGTGATCTCGTCTGACCCGGCCACGTCGATCAGGAACACATAGCACTGCCCGTTCTGCGGAGCGTAAAGCGGCTCGTGAGCGCACTTCATCTTATTGATACGGTCCGGCGTGAACATGGAGGTCAGGTCGGTGATCTCTTCGCAGAAGAACTGCGTCCGTACAGCCGGATGTTCCCGTCCCAGTAGGTCAATCTGAGAACGGACAAAGGTCTCATACTGTGGGACTTCCTTCCCGACCTCTGCAGCGGTGGTCACGAAGACATGCTTCAACCCGTCTTTGTCAGCTTCCTTTTGCGCCAGTTTCATTTCCCGGGAAAGTAAGGTCTGATCATCCCATGCGGTGCCGTAAAAGACCTGCACCGCGTTCGTCGAGGCAG
The DNA here is from genome assembly GCA_017417055.1 of Anaerolineaceae bacterium. Classification (GTDB taxonomy): domain Bacteria; phylum Chloroflexota; class Anaerolineae; order Anaerolineales; family Anaerolineaceae; genus Flexilinea. The sequence goes on along the minus strand of JAFPZX010000190.1, from coordinate 28,149 downwards.
CCATCGGCGCGGCTTCCCGGTCGAACTTCTCCGGCGCTACCATCTGCGCTTCGTCAACTTCCAGCAGCAGGTCTGCCGTCGCTCCCACGATTGCCGCGTTCGGAGAGGCCGAAAGACACCGCATTCGGGTGTTTCCATAGACGATTTCATCCTTCATAGCCTTGAACGGGGACTGTCCCTTCATGGGACTGTCCCCACGAAAACCAACATTCATCGGGGTCTGTCCTTTTATCAGGGACTGTCCCTTTACGATACTGTCACCACTTTCACCTGCTCCTGATGGGGACAGTCCCGTGAAGGGACTGTCCCCGGAGCGCGCGGCACGCAGCACGCCGGCAAGACGTTCCGTCGAAACCTTTCCCTGATTCTTTTCGGTCGGGATGATCTTGATGATGTTCCCACCGCGGTGCTGGTTCGCCGCCATCACCGCCGCCTCCAGCTGCGCCTGCATCTCATTTTTTCCCGACTGCCGTGGAAACGTCACCGCGAACCGACCGCCCTTCCCCTGAACGACTGCGTCAAAAATATTCCGCATCGCATCTGCCTGGTATGAACGCAGTGAACATCCGCTCGTTACCCATGATCCCGGTATCGGATCACATTGGTTTTCTATTTCTATATTTACAGATTCATCTGACATTTTTATCTCCTTTTCTTTTCGTATTCGTACCTTGGCCAACAGGAGGACCGTCCGCACCACGACCAAACATCGTTGTCGGGGGACTGGACCGCTTGCGGGCCTGTAACCCGGGAGGACCGTCAGCACCACGGCCAAACATCCTATGAACCTGTTACAACTTTCTTCCTGCGGCTCAGTGCCGTAATTTCCGCTTTCCCGCTTATCCATCCGCTATGTTCGTGAGACGTGTACAGGCCCCTCCGGGTCCAGTCCCCGGGAAAGCTTTCTTAACAACAGGCAGCCGAAATCGTCACCGACCCCGGCTGTCTACCCCCTAAAACCTATTTCCTATCTCCTAAATAACCCCGGTTCCTGTTTGTCCATGAGCTGCCAGTATAACCTTCGGATATATTGGTAGCACCAGTGCTCCGGTCCCAGGACATCTGCCGTATCCTTTGGTTTCCAGAAGTCCCAGACGATGGGTTCCCCTCCGCGGAACTTACAGATCACCTTGTTGTTTTCGTAGTCCCAGACGACGGACTGGTCATCGATCAAACCATCTTCGCTGACGTATCCCTTCTTGACCACAAAGTTGTCATGCTCGATGTCATACTCTTTGTAATCAACGTCCAGGCTCGCCACCCGCGCGTAAGGTTCGGGTCGTTCCGGAACCGGCAGTCCTTCAGGCACCGGATCATGCGGGAAGATGCGCGGCGGCAGGAACATATGTCCGGCCGGTACACGGGAGCGGATCTTTTCCGCTTTTTCCGCGGCTTCGACTTTACGATTATGTATTGCCTGTGCGTAATCGTTTTTCTTGATGCCATCATTCTGATAATGGACCTGTGTCGCCATGCAGCGGTTCAGGAAATTCATCCGATCCAGTTTGTCATCCAGCAGACCGTCCAGATAGTCGGTCTGTTCCGGATATTTTTCCGCAACCGCACGATAGAACTGGCTGCAGGTTTGTTCCCGGCTGTTGGCATCCTTACAGATTCTGTCGATGATTTCCCGGCCTTTCATGCGCTTTTCTAAAGGCGTGGTGCTCATATGGAAAATCACCGCCACACGGGCGACCAGTGTTTTCGCGATCTTTTCTGCCCGTTCAGCAGCTTTCATGATGGAACGCTTGTTGGGGTCCGATGCTTTGAATGCCGCACAAACAGCGTCATAATCCGCCTGAGCGTCCTTCAGACGTTCTTCGTAGGAGTCGAAATCGGTGATGTGTTCCAAACCAAAGATATCCGGTTCGAAAATCTCTTCGGTTGTTTCGATCTCTTCGATGGATTTCTTCAATTCTTCGTTCATCACCGTGCCTCCTTTCCTTTTATTAGCTATCTTCCAACTGATACTCAGAGTTTACACCCAAACTTTAAAAAAGAAAACGGGCAATGTTGCCCGTTGACTTTTTTCTAAAAATGTGGTAGGGATATAGAACAAGGTTCACACGCAGGCGGCGCTGGCTGTGCCATGAGTGCTGTGAAACCCTGACGCTGATTCTGACGGGATCCGGGCTGTCCGTCCCTGACATTCCCGAGGCACAGCAGCACTGCCTTCGCGTGCTAAAAAACAGTAATCATTATTTTTTTACATCATACTGAACCAGGCTTACATCAGAGAAAGATAAAGAGTTCCCTTTTGTTTGTCCGCTGAGACCGGAATAAACAAGCAGCCGCAGGTTTTGACTGCCTTCAGATGGAGTTTCAAATGTCCATTGACAATTACCGCTTCTATTACATAAATCGATGTCAAAAATGAACTCATCGATCATTTTTTTATTGACCGTATCATACAATGTAACTGTAAAAGCGTCCGCATTCCCCACATTATCGATTATTTTTGGAATTCTGAGAGTAAAAAGCAGATTATCCGAAAAGGATTTATAGAACGGATAATGATTATAATTACTGTCTTTCGCGTCGTTAGTAAACGAGGTATTATTTCTCACAAACTTTTTTTCGTCGGTTTTCAGCAAATCACTCGAATCAGAAAAAGAAAAATACTTACCATCCGCGAGGGTGCTGACTGAAACGCCATAGATAACGATATCTGAGCATGATCTGTCGACATATTCGAGAATTGAAGTTTTCTCATAATTTCTGGGGTCAATAAATTCAACCTGCTGAAAGACTGTGCTGAAAAATGTTGCCAATGGTCTGGAAAAACTGTCTCCTATGATCAAAACCTTTAATTCAGAAGGAGCATGGGGATTACGAATAATCATATTGCTTGTCGGTATAAAAATATTATAATGATCCGTATGAAGCTTATCTCCTCCCGGTTTCATATATTGCTCATCCAAAAAAATATTTTCATAAGAGCCCTTTCTAAATGTACGGAATTTGGGTTGATAAACAGACAACTCAGTCTCAAAATTCGGTGTCATCCATTGGAGGTCATCCAAACCGGCGAAATATTGTCCCACTCTTTTCCCAAGATATCCGAGAAACTGATTCGGTATCTCATGCACAGTCCATAATTGAGAATCAAAGGCGGGGGAATCAATATCCTGCCCCGGATATTGTTTTTGTATCCATTCTGTAAGAGACAAAAAGGCAGAATATGCGGCTGTTGGTTTCCAGTGATGATCTGTGCGATAGAAATTTTCTGAAACCTGTTCCGGTGTGGAAGCTAATTCGGGCTGCAAATCAAGAGTTGCAATTCCGGACTGCGCTAACTGAGCAAGCAGTTCTTTTGCATCATCAAGTATTTCAACAGTTTTTCCTTCAGGAAGTAATACTCCATTTATATCGACGCTCATAGGATAAAGCGCAAACAGAAATTTTCCTTTATTGGAGCTTACCAGGTTATCAAGATTTTTAATGCTCTGAGTTTTTTTTGAAATATTCTGAATTCTTCCGGTCTTTATCAAAAGAGAGTTATTTTTCAACAGCAGCGTTTGATTATAAAACCGTCTTAAACTGACTCTGCCGTATAACCCATTTAGATTAATGAGCGTATCTTTTGCATAAAGATCATCCGATTGAAACTTCTCCGTTACATCAGTCTTTAAATCCCGAACCGTCAGCTCGTTGAGTGTATATTTTTGAACGCTGTCAGAAACCAATGAGAAATTATTAACTGTATACCATCCGATTGCAGCGATAAAAACGACGATAATTACCCATGACAAAAATCTTTTTACCCACATAAAATATCCTTTTTTAAAAAACCATATACATGAACGGATTATTGGAACTCATCGCCATAGAAGAAACTGAAAAAATTGCAAGTACCAGCAGGATCAAAAACCATACCAATCTGATCATAGATGCTGAAATTTTACCGCAACGGCAAGAGATAATTTTTTCCAGTTTTCTGATAATTGGAAATAAACCGATAATTCCGACAATGAGCGGTACGATATATTCTCTTGAATTGAATATCACTGCATTGTCGATAAACAGATTCCCGTTCAAACCAAATAAATTTCGAAAATAATTGGTGATTTGAGCAAGATCCGGTAAGCGGAAAAATACAAAACCAAAGATGATAAAAATTACCGTCAAAATCCGATACAGCCGCTGCAAAACCGGTTTTTCGTGAAGACGCTTTGGTATATCCGCAAGTTTTTCAATAACAATCAAGATTCCGTTCCACAAGCCCCATAAAATAAAATTAATGGTGGGCCCATGCCAAACGCCTGTCAGCAGCCAGACAACCATCAAATTGAATATAACCCGCAGCTTTTTTACTCTTGAACCGCCTAAAGGAAAATAAACATAGTCCCGAAACCAGGTTCCAAGCGTAATGTGCCAGCGTCGCCAAAACTCAGAGACAGTCTCTGAACAATAGGGATAGTCGAAATTTTCGACAAATTCAAAGCCAAACATTCTTCCCAACCCCACGGCCATGTCAGAATATCCGGAAAAGTCAAAATAAATCTGCAGCACATAAGCAATAATACCGATCCAGGCCATACCAACGCTTAATGATTCCGCCTGAAAAGTTGTTGCGGTCAACTCAGAAAGAACGTCAGCTACAAGCATTTTTTTGTTAAATCCTGTCAAAAATCGAAGGATTCCTTTGACAAATTGGTCGGATGACGTGATTCTGTTTGTAAGCTGAGTTCGAAAATCTCTGTATCGTAAAATCGGCCCCTGTATAAGCTGTGGGAAAAAGGTGATAAACAGAGCAAAATTACAGATGTTTTTTTCCGCATTTTCACCACGATAAATATCTGTCAAATAAGCAATTGTCTGAAAAGTGATAAATGAAATCGCAAGCGGTGCAATAATATTTGCTTGTTGACTTGCGAATTGCCATTCCGGAAAACATTTAACAGCTAACTCTGTTATTACGTTCAAATATTTCGTAAGAAAAAGAGGAATGACGTTACAGAAAATCGCAATGACAAAGATAATTTTGCGGATCAAAAAATAATTTTTACATAGTCCAATAAATTTATTTTTCAGCCATGCGATTACACCTTTGAGAAAAGGTAATTTCGAAGTGCGGGTATTTTCGAAAAATTGCTCTCCCGGCAGATAGTTGTTTTTTTCTGCAGCCTCATTTACTTTTTCAATGAGCAGGCCAAAACTGAAATTGATTACAATAGATAAAATAAAAAGCAGTAAATATTCAGGAGCACCCCACGAATAAAAGAATAAGCTTGCCGCCAGAATCCAATAATTTCTGACAACCGGTGGAAGCAAATAATTAATGACAATTGTCACAGGAAAAAATAAAAACAGAAATTCAAAACTCGTAAAATTCATATAAGTATCCAAATTGTAATTGTTCAGTACGAAGCACATGGGAACAATTTAATTGCATCGCTCATGTTTTTCAAAAATTATGGTATCTGTTCAAAACGAAGCACACGGGGACAATTAACCTGCTGCCGCGAAACCGACACCGGTGATAGTCCTCTGTGTTGTGCTATCGGGTTCTGAACAGTTACAAATTATGAATAATTATAAAGGAAAAGCCAAAATTAGTTTAAGATTTATGTCAAATATTTATTATTTAAGCTGACAGCGAGTTACTGTTCACGGGATAAGGGGTCGAACCTTTAGGTTCGTCCCCGTCGTCTTGTGCTGGGATGAGCAAAACAACAGGATCGTCCATCGGCAAGATGATGGGGACGGACCTGAAGGTCCGCCCCCGCTGACTGACGCGTGAATAGTAACGACAGCGATATACAGCCCACGGAATTTATTGGAATTTTTATTTAACTCCTCATATCGGCATTTTTCAATTATCGCCGAAACGAGCAATCCGTTTTCGGACAAATTTCGCAGCCCTGAAGATGACAAGCGCTGTTTTCTCGGCTGATGCCGATAATGGCGGTGACGGATTTGATCGGCACCATCAGCCCGGAATCCGTAACCGTGAGTCCGATATTTTTCTGTGCCTTGAGCAGATTAAGGAAATCCCGCTGGCAGTCCAGCGAAAGATCCCCATAGCCCGGACTGAAACGCGGACGCAAGAAGAGCCCTTCCGCCGCTGCATCCCTCCGCAGCTGCTCATTTTCCCCGTCACAAAAGGCCTCAATCACAGCGGCAGCGGCTGCCTGCATCACAGCACCTTTGGCGCTGTCCATCAGTGCGGTCCGTCTGATGAGCGTGTCCACCGCGATCCCGAGCGTGGCGGCAAAAAGAAACACCTCCTCACAGCCCGCCAGGTTCCGCTGCAAAGACCGGCTCTTGAGGTGCAGTGAGGCAACCTGAAACCCATCATTCCCGATGAAAAAAAGCGGGAAACGTTCATGAATCGACTTCGGCACCGCGGCAGCTTCCACTTCTGCGATGCATTCATCAATCATTGCCGCAACGGTCTCGTCCGGCTGTGTTCCGTGATATCCAAGATAACGTGCCGCTTCCCGAATATTATCTTCACTCTTCACACTGCACACTATATCAAAGTATTTCCGAAAGGTTTTCCATAATCTTCGCGGCCACGTCCGGCTTGTTCATGGAATACACATGGATCCCCTTCACGCCGTTCGCCACCAGATCAATGATCTGTTCCGTCGCGTAAGCGATTCCGGCCTGCTTCATCGCTTTCGGATTGTCGCCGAACTTGTCCGCAATGGAAAGAAAACGTGCCGGGAAGACCGTACCGGAAAGCTTGACAGCTGTTTCGATTTGTTTTTTCTGCGTGATAGGCATGATCCCCGCCAGCACCGGGATCGTGATACCGATTTCCCGGATGCGGTAGAGAAAACTATACAGGATGCTGTTGTCAAAAAACATCTGTGTCGTCAAAAACGCACAGCCAGCGTCCTGCTTGCGCTTGAGATTTTCCATATCCGCCTGTTTAGAAGGGGATTCCGGATGGCCTTCCGGATAGCAGGCCCCGCCGACACAAAAATCGCCGTATGACCGGATATCCTCCATCAGCTCATTCGCGTGATGATAGCCGTTTTTAAGCGGAAAATCATAGCCTTCCGGGATATCCCCGCGCAGTGCCATCACATTTTCGATACCTCTGGCTTTCAAATCATCCAGCCGTTCATGGATACCCTCCCGGTCGGTCGTCACACAGGTGATGTGAGGCATTGCGGTTACACCGTAATTATTTTGTATATCAGAAGCCATATGGAAGGTGAACTTCCGCGTACCGCCATTGGCTCCATAAGTGACAGACATAAAATCGGGCTTCAGGCTCGAAATCTTCATCGTCGCTTCCCGATGTTTTGGGAATAATTCCTCCGTTTTCGGCGGATAAACTTCAAAAGAGATGGTCGGTTTCCCATGTTTTAAAATTTCACTGATCTTCATTAGTCACATCCTTGCTTTCTGCGAAGCTCATGGGGACAGTCCCATAAAGGGACAGTCCCCTTCCCACTGATTTTCATTGGGCACATCCTTGTTTTCTCTGCTGTGTTCTTATTGTTCAATTGCTCTTGTGAGCAAATTGCGGATTTTACTGTCGAAAGTATCAATGCTCAGAACTTTTTGAAATGAAGAGTTGGCTATATAAGTTCCGTTACTTCTTCGAAAGGGGAGAAGAAATGCTGAAACTCGGTAATAGTTATTTCTTTCAAAAAATTTTTCACACTTTTGAGCATCATCAACAACAAAACCTTTTTCTTTGATTAAAGCAACTTGCTGCGCGGGTGTTGTAAATGGCTTGGTAGTCATGGATTCTCTCTTGAAAAATAATGTCTCCCCATGGGACACATCACTTACGTGAGAGGTGTGGGGAGTCCTGTTACGTAATAGTATAACCGATTTAATGGCAAAAATCAAGTTCTTTATTAACTTAGCTTAGCAGCCAACAGATATTGGAAGTAGCAGTTCACACCTTGACCGAATTACCGGGAACTGTTCCATAAAGGGGCAGTTTCCGGTTACAATACACTTTCTATTCTGTAAACTGCGCGTTATAAATTTCCGCGTAAAAACCGTTTTTCGCCAGCAGCTCCTCATGGCTGCCCTGCTCCACGATATGACCGTCCCGCATCACCAGAATAACGTCCGCGGAGCGGATCGTAGAAAGCCGGTGCGCGACGATAAAAGAAGTTCTTCCTTCCATCATGCGGGCAAAAGCATTCTGAATCAGGATCTCGGTACGGGTATCAATAGAAGACGTCGCCTCGTCCAGAATCAGCATTGGCGGCAGGCAGAGCATCACCCGGGCGATACACAGCAGCTGTTTTTGTCCCTGGGAAAGTCCGCCGCCGCTTTCCGTGATGAGCGTATCATATCCTTGCGGCAGCCGTCTGATAAAACTATGCGCATGCGCAGCTTTGGCTGCGTTGATCATATCCTCTTCACTCGCATCCGGTTCACCCATGCAGAGATTTTCCCGAATCGTGCCGTTCTTCAGCCAGGTCTCCTGCAGCACCATCCCGTAATTTTCCCGCAGACTATATCGGGTGACTTCTCGGATGTCATGTCCCATCACACGAATCGAACCCGCGTTCACATCATAAAAACGCATGAGTAAATTGATGATGGTCGTCTTTCCGCAGCCGGTGGGTCCGACAATCGCGATCCGCTGTCCGGGCTTAACATCAATGGAAAAATTCTCGATCAGCTTCTGATCGGGCACATAGGAAAAGCGGACATGATCAACCGCAACAGCCCCGTTCACAACGCCCAGATCAACCGCGTTTTCCGGCTCCGGTGTCTGCGGCTCTGCTTCGATGAGTTCAAAGATGCGCCCGGCACAGGCAAGCGCATTCTGAAACTCAGTGATCACACCGGAAATTTCATTGAACGGCTTTGTGTACTGATTGGCATAACTCAAAAACGCCGTCAGCTGACCAACGCTCAGCCGTCCGCGCAAAGCTGAAATTGCCCCCGCCAAAGCCACAGCCGCGTACACCAGGTTGTTGACAAAACGCGTGCCGGGATTGGTGAGAGAAGAATAAAAAGTCGCCCGCAGTGAATATTTTTTCACCCGCTCATTGATCTCATCGAATTGCTCCAGTGACCGCTTTTCACAGGAAAAAGCCCGGACAACCTCACTGTTCCCAATCATCTCTTCCATAAAAGCAGTCTGCTCCCCGCGGGTTTCGGACTGGTTTTTGAACATATCAAAGGTATGTTTGGCGATAAATGACGCCACAAACAGCGAAAGCGGTGTAATGCCAACCACCAGCAGGGCGATTTTCCAGTTTACAGAAAACATCACGCCCAACGTGCCAAGAATCGTCAGGATCCCGCTGAAAAGCTGGGTGAACCCCATCAGCAGCCCGTCAGCAAACTGGTCGACATCCGCGATCACCCGGCTGACAATATCCCCATGCGGATGGGAATCCAGATAACTGAGCGGCAGGATCTCGATTTTCCGCATGGCGTCATTCCGTACATCGCGGACGATCTCGAAGGTCATACGGTTGCTGCAGATGTTCATCACCCATTGCGCAGCAGCCGCAAGTCCCGCGCTGACGCAGACGATTTTCAGCGTCTCCCAAACAGCCGTCAGATCTACCTGCCCTTCCCCAATGATCCGGTCAATCGCGCGACCGTTGACCACGGGAATGTAAAGCGTCAGGAAAACATTCGCAGCGGCGCAGAGAATGGAAATCAACAGCAGCAGCCAGTGACTCCGTACCCGTTTCAACACCTTCCGAAAAGTACCGGGATTGGCTTTATTCTTCATTGCTGCCGGCCTCCTTTCCGTCGGATTCCTTCCTGAACTGAGACTCATAGATCTCCCTGTAAACCGGGCAGCTTACCAGCAAATCATCATGTTTCCCAAGACCGACCGCATGTCCGTCATCCAGTACAAGGATCTGGTCGCAAAAACGCACAGATGAGGTCCGCTGGGAGACGATAACAACCGTCATCTCCGGATCAGCCTGACGGATCGTCCGGCGAAGATTGGCATCGGTCATATAATCCAGCGCGCTGGCACTGTCATCCAGGATCAGGATTTCAGGTCTGCGGACCAAAGCACGGGCGATCGTCAGCCGCTGGCGCTGCCCGCCGGAAAAATTGCGTCCTTCCTGGGCAACTTCCGCGTCCAGCTCACCCTTTTTCCCGCGGACAAAGTCTTCCGCCTGGGCAATGCGGAGCGCTTCCCACATTCCCTCATCAGAGGCATCCGGATCGGACATCCGCAAATTTGACCGGATCGTACCCTTGAAAAGAACTGCTTTTTGCGGAACCAGTCCGATCTTTCCGCGCAAATCCTCCGGATCGTAACTTTGGACGTCACGCCCATCTACGCGAACTGTTCCTTTAGTCGCGTCAAAAAAGCGGGGAATCAGGTTCACAACAGAGCTTTTTCCGGAACCGGTCCCGCCAATAATGCCTAATGTCTGCCCATGCCCCACTCGGAAATGAATATCCGTGAGTGACTCCGCCCCAGCATTCGGATATGTCAGAGACACATGCTCAAATTCAATACAGTTGTTTCCCGTCTTTCCTTTGTCGTCTGTTATATGCATCCCGGCTTCAATTTGCAGCACATCCTGAATGCGCTCAGCAGAGGCCATGGATTTGGAAATGGTGACGATCAGGTTAGCGAATTTGATCAGCTCCACCAAAATTTGGGACATATAATTGACCAGAGCCACCACCTGTCCCTGCGTCAGTTCACCGACATTCACCCGCAGCGCTCCGTAATAGATCAGCACTGCAGTCGCCCCGTTGATGATGACATAGGTCAGCGGGTTCATCAGAGCAGAGATGCGTCCCACGTGCTGCTGCATTTTCGTGAGTGCCTCGTTCCCGGATTCAAAATCAGCAAGTTCTTTTCCCTCATTGTTGAAGGCACGGATCACACGCACGCCAGTCAGGTTCTGCCGGGTCATTCCGAGCAGCCCATCCAGCCGGGACTGCACTTTTTTATACAGCGGCGTGGTAATTTTCATGATTCCGAAAATCACCAGCGCAAGCAGCGGAATGGTGACAACAAAGATCATTGCCGCACGCACATTCACGGTAAATGCCATGATCATGGCGCCGAAAACAATAAACGGGGAGCGGAGCAGCAGACGCAGTGCCAAGTTCAAACCCGTCTGAACCTGGTTGATATCGCTGGTAATGCGGGTGAGCAGCGTGGAAGTCCCAATCGACTGCGCTTTGCTGTAGGAAAGTGATTGGATGTGATCAAAAAGTTCATGCCGCAGTGTGGCAGCCAATCCGACAGCAGCTTTGGCAGAAAAATATTGGGCAGTGATGGAAAAAAGCATCCCGACCAGCCCCAATACAGCCATCAGGATCGCATCCCGGATGATGACAGACTCATCACCGCGGGCAATGCCGACATCAATGATGTTGGCCACCACCAGCGGGATCAGCAATTCAAAAGAAGCCTCGAGCAGCTTGAACAACGGCCCGAGGATTGCTTCTTTACGGTAATGTTTCAGGTAAGACAGAACCGTCTTCATAGATATTGATTATTTTCCGTAATTGTTCAGAATATGCTCAGCGAGACATACCGGGGACAGTTCTCAGTGTCCCCGGTCGGGACACATTTGAACCATCCCCGATATCCCTATTTTCCAAAATTTTCCGAAATGTAACGGGCAACATACACGCCGCTGACCGATGCATGGGAAAGCGAATGGGTGATGCCGCTGCAGTCACCGATCACGAAAAGACCTTTGTAGGGTGTTTCGAGATGCTCGTTGAGGGCGACTTCCATATTATAGAATTTGACCTCAACGCCATAAAGGAGGGTGTCAATATTCGCTGTTCCCGGTGCTATTTTGTCAAGCGCATAGATCATATCGATGATCCCGTCCAGGATACGTTTCGGGATGACCAGGCTCAGGTCGCCCGGTGTGGCGGCAAGCGTCGGTACGGTGAAACATTCCCGCATCCGGCTGGGTGTACTGCGGCGTCCGCGGATCAGGTCGCCAAAGCGCTGCACCAGCACACCGCCGCCCAGCATGTTGGAAAGGCGCGCGATGCTTTCACCGTAATCGTTACTGTCCTTAAACGGTTCAGAGAAATGTTTTGTCACCAGCAGCGCGAAGTTCGTGTTCTGTGTCCATTTGGCAGGATCTTCAAAGCTGTGACCATTTACAGTGACAATGCCGTTTGTATTTTCATTCACCACCGCGCCATGGGGATTCATGCAGAATGTGCGCACCAGGTCGCCGGTCTTTTCTGTGCGATATAAAATTTTGCTTTCATACAGCGAATCGGTGATATGGGAAAAGACTTCCGCAGGCAGCTCCACCCGCACACCGATATCCACACGGTTGGATTTGGTCGGAATTTTCAGATCTTTGCAGACCTGCTCCATCCATTTGGACCCGCTGCGTCCGCCCGAGATAATACAGAGCGGCGCCTCAAAGGTCTCCTCGCCGGCATGGATGATATATCGGTCTTCTTCGACGATCACCTTTTCTGCCGCGGTATAAAAGCGGATATCGACTTTATCCTTCAGCAGTGCGTACATGTTTTCCAGGACAACATAGTTTTTATCCGTCCCCAGATGCCGCACGGACGCATCCAGAAGATGCAGCCCGTTTTGAATGCAGATCTTTTTGAACTCGGAATTGGCTGTGGTATAAAGCTTGGTACCGGCTCCGCCATGTGCCATGTTGATCTCATCCACATAATGCATCAGGTCAAGGGCTGTCTTTTTCCCGATATACTCATGCAGCGTTCCGCCGAAATCATTGGTGATGTTGTATTTTCCATCGGAAAACGCACCGGCTCCGCCGAATCCGTTCATAATGGAACAGTGTTTGCAGTTGATGCAGTTTTTGATTTTCTCGCCGTCGATCGGGCATTTCCGCTTTTCCAGCGGAGCGCCGGACTCCAGCATGACGATTTTCAGATTTGGCTGCAGCCGGCATAATTCGTAAGCGGAGAAGATCCCTCCGGGACCGGCTCCGATAATAATAACATCATATTTTTGCGTCATCTTCTCTCCTCAAATACGCGTGCTCAAGTTGTTTTTCCGCTCCAATTATATCATGTTCAGATTCGGTTCATATTACACACAGCAAAGGAATCTGCAGCAGAATTACAATTCAATTATTTGTTATCAAAAAGATGTTTTCAAACACTTTAATTGACATATATTTAGTGTTTTAAAACATCTTTTTTTACAGTATAATAGTGTTTGGAAACACTATTTTTGAAAACCGGAGCAACAATATGGAAATTGATGAATACTATAATATGCTTGATCTATCCCGAAGGCGAATTAACAACTCCCGAATCGATACAAAAAGATTTCTTTTGGACAAAATAGACTGGAGGGATCGTCTGATATCCATTACCGGTTCACGAGGTACAGGGAAAACTACGCTGATTCTTCAACATATCAAAGAGAATTTTCCCATCGAATCAGATGCAGCTCTTTACGTGTCAATGGATAATCTTTGGTTTGAATCACATACATTGACTGATTTAGTTGAGTTCCATTACAAAAACGGAGGAACTCACGTATTTATCGATGAAATTCATTATCTCAAAAACTGGCAGAAAATTATAAAAAATATTTATGATGAATACCCAGATATGCATATTGTATACACAGGTTCATCATTACTGAAAATTGATTATGAAAGCGGAGACCTTTCCAGGCGGCAAATCGTTTATAAACTTCCGGGATTATCATTCCGTGAATATTTATATTTTGAAAAAATCATAAACATTGAACCAATATCCCTGGATGAATTACTGCAAAAACATGTCAGTTATGCTTCTGATATTACCGCAAAAACGAAAATATTCAAATTTTTTTCCGATTATCTGGTTCATGGTTATTATCCCTTTTATAAAGAAGTCTTCACCGGATATGATATCAGACTAAATCAAATAACAAACCAGATTCTCGAAAGCGATTATCCGGCAATAGAGCCGATCAATTACACATCAGTGCAAAAAATCAGGAAAATGCTCTATATTCTCGCACAATCCTGTCCGCAAACGCCAAACATGGCAGAGCTTTATCGCCAGTTGGAAACAGATCGGAGTCAAGGCTTGAAAATGCTGTATATTCTTGATAAAGCTAATTTATTGAATTTGCTTGCTTCAGAAAAGGCATCCTTGAAAAACATGACCAGGCCGGAAAAGATTTATTGCGACAATACAAATATTATGTTTTCACTTACGGAAAAGGTCGACATCGGAACGAAAAGAGAAACCTTTTTCCTGAATCAATTAAGATCGGCAGGATACACCGTTACATATCCGGATCAAGGAGATTTTTCCGTTAATCAAAGATATCTGTTTGAAGTAGGCGGGAAAGGGAAAAGTTTTACTCAAATCAAGGATATTCCTGACAGCTATCTTGCCATTGATGATGAAGAAATCGGCAGAGGAAATAAAATTCCATTATGGATGTTCGGCCTTTTATACTAAATAATTCATAACTGTCCAAATCTTCCTGCGAATCATGATTTGAACTGTTATAAACAAAAGTGTCTGGAAACACTAAAATGAAGTCTGATTTCATGTTTCCGGACACTTTAAATTTTAAAAATCAGCCGTAATTTATCTCATTCTCTGGTGGCACCGGTGACTTTGCCGATGATAAAACATAGCGCGAATGCGGCGATATCCACCGCAACGATGGTGGAACCGACCGGAGTGCCGGCGAGGATAGAGATAATGATGCCGGCTGCCGCACAGATCACAGAGATAACCGCAGAGCAGATCGTCACGCCCTTGAAACTGCCGAAAAGCCGCATGGCAGAAAGCGCGGGGAAAATCACCAGCGCGGAGATCAGCAGCGACCCCACCAGGTTCATCGCGAGCACAATTATCACAGCTGTGATGACAGCAATCAGCAGGTTATATTTATCAGCCGGTGTCCCGGTTGCTTTGGCAAAGGCTTCGTCAAAAGTGACGGCAAAGATCTTGTTGTAAAACAGGATAAAAATCAGCACAACCAGAGCGGAAAGCACCGCACAGAGGATCACTTCCCGTTGGGTGAGTGTCAGGATGGATGTCGAACCGAAAAGGGTGCTGCACACATCACCGGAAAGATTCGACGATGTGGAGAAAACGTTCATAATCAGGTAACCCAATGCCATTGCGCCGACGGATATCATCGCGATGGCAGAGTCCCCTTTGATACGGGTGTTCTGCCCGGTCCGCAGCAGCAGAACGGCGCTCAGTACAGTAACCGGCAGCACAATCAGCATCTCATTGGATAAATTGAACACCGCGGCAATTGCCATGGCGCCGAATGCCACATGGGAAAGGCCGTCGCCGATAAAGGAGAATCGCTTCAGCACTAATGTAACACCCAACAGAGAGGAGCACAAAGCGATCAGGATTCCAACGATCAATGCGTAACGGACAAAGGGATATTGTAGATAGAGTGTAAGTTTATCAAGCATAAACACCTCAGTGGTTTGGGATTGGGGACTGGGGGTTGGGGGCGAGCCACTCTTCCTTCATACCGAAAAACACATCACTTCCGATATGCAATATATGCGAAGCGTATTTTGCCGCGGCACCCATATCATGCGAAATCATGATGATGGTAATGCCATCATTGTTCAGGGATTGGATCAGGCTGTACATTTCCTCGGTAACTTTGGGATCCAAACCGGAGACCGGCTCATCCAAAAGGAGAATTTTTCTTGTAGCGCAGAGCGCCCGGGCAAGGAGTACACGCTGCTGCTGACCGCCGGAGAGTTCACGGTAACAATGCTCCGCGTAAGCGGCTATGCCCATCCGGCGCATGTTTTCTTCCGCCAGCTGTTTTTCAGTTTTTTTATAAAACGGCCGCAAACCGATCTGTCCCTGAAATCCGGAAAGAACGATTTCGCGGACAGAAGCGGGAAAATCCTTCTGTACGATGGTCTGCTGCGGCAGATAGCCAATCTCATTGCGCTTCAGCCCGTCACCGTAGATGATCTGCCCGCTCAGCGGTTCCCGCAGTCCCAGCAGCGTTTTCATTAATGTGGTTTTCCCGGACCCGTTTTCCCCGACAATGCACAGATAATCCCCCGCATTGACACTGAAATTCAGATCGGAAACAACCGGTTGTCCGTCATATCCGACGGAAAGATTTTTTATCGTCAGCAGCGCCATCAGTTTTACTCCTCTCCCAACGCCTGTTTAAGCACGTCCAGGTTCTTTTCCATCACGGAAAGGTAGTCAGTTCCATCCTCTATGTTTTTGGCTGTAACGGATTGCATGGAGTCCAATGTCAGGATGGTTTGATCTTTGGCGTCAGTATTTTTCACAATCGTTTCGGCAATTTTTCCGTCGCTACCATCAATCTTCAGCACAACCGGAAGAGCGAGTTCATTGCATTTTTGAGCAAGGAAAGAGATCGTTTCAAAACTGGCCTCGGTTTCTGCAGAACAACCGGAGAATGCCGCATAATAGCTCAGGCCGTAATCATCCACCAGATAGCGGAACGGGAAGCGATCCCCGAAAAGCAGCGTTTTCTTTTCGGCATGCGTTACGGTCTGCTGATACTGCGCATCCAGAGCCGAAAGTTTTTCTTTGTAGGCAGCCGCATTTTCACTATAAAATTTGGCATTTTCGGGATCCAAAGCAGAGAGTTCACCGGCAATCGCATCCGTGATCATGGATGCGCTGCGCAGCGACAGCCAGACATGCTCATCCAATGCGTCTCCCTCTTCTTCCTCTGACTGCATGCCCTCGACGGTTTCTTCCGTTTTGGCCGCATCACCGATGGTGTCCAGCATTTTGAGGATCCGGATGTCCGGATTTTTAGCCTGTTTCAGTGCATCCGTGACCCATTGGTCCGATTCGCCGCCGACATAGATAAACAGATCCGCGTTGGAGATGGTCAGGATATCGTCTACAGAAGGCTGAAATGAGTGCAAATCCACGCCGTTGTCCACCAAAAGGGAAAGATTCACCTCCGCGGGATTGTTTCCCAGTACATTCCGGGTCCAGTCCCAGGCAGGGAAGATCGCCGCCACAACCCGCAGTTTTTTCTCTTCATCAACCGGCCGGGTTTCCTTTTTCCCGCATCCGGTTAGGATCACCACCAGCACGATTGCGATCAAAATATTAAGGAAACGCAGATTAATTGTGTTTCCGGCACGGTTTTGTGCAAAGCACAGACTTACCCTCCCGCCATGATGGGAATCAATCTGCATTGTTTTAAACCTTCTTTTCATCCAATCCATCGTCACATCCTATCTCAACACCGCACAAACTTTTTCAGCACAGGAATACATCATACGTATTAAGTCTTAAATCATTTCTCGTCCGTATTTCCGATTTCTTATTTCTAATTTCTTATTTCTCAGAGCATTCCTCGCACAGCCCATAAAACACCGTCCGCAGCGGATCCAGTTTGAACTGATGCTCCGCAGAAAGATGCTGCTGAATATCCATCAGCTCATCGCAATGCATATGGATCAGCTTTCCGCATTTTTCACACTTACAGTGAAAACAAACCTCGCCCTCACAATGGTCATCAGACCCAACATATTCAAAACAGGCCGGACCGGTCGGGTCAAGCACATATTTATTGATCACGCCCTCGTCAACCAGTTCTTCCAGCTGACGATAGACCGTCGACTGTCCGATAGAAGCACCCTGTGAACGGAAATAATCACAGATATCCGCGGCAGTGAAATGCTGCCCCGGCACACCTTTCAGATAATTCAATAAAATCTCACGCTGTTTCGTCTTATATTTTGACTTCGTAAGCATATCACCCTCTCACCTCAAAATGAGAACAGTTCCCGATTTTATCCCTTTTTATACATGCTGTCAAGAATTTGGGAATAGTTTTCAAATTAATATGACATTTTCACATTTCAGTAAAGGATAAGCGCAAAGAGCAGGTCTTTTCAAGGTTTATCATGAAGCCGGATACGTGGTTGTCAGCGCTTTTGTTCCACTCAAATCAGATTATAAGCGATTCATCCTATAGCTAAGAAAACGTTGATTAATGGCCATTTTGCGTGAAAAGAGTCAATGCAGCCTGTTTTTGTTTACTCAAGTCTGAGTCAAAGAAAACAGGTCTCTTTTGACTCAGGCGAATTATTCAGTGCCATCCTAACTCAGATAACAACGAGCAGACAATAAATAACGCCGGGAATTGGTATTTTATGCGGATTACGCAGTATCAATACAACCCCGGCGTTTATTATTCTTTCAAAAAAATCGAACTGTTACTTCTTGAACCCATCCTTGAGTGAGACGGAACGGTTGAAAACCATGTGATCAGGCGTACTGTCGCGGTTATCCATCGCAAAGAAGCCTACCCGCATAAATTGGAAAGTCGGGGCATTCGTGCCATGTTTGTTTTCACGGGATTCGAATTCCTTCGCCACATCCACAAGGCCCTTTTCCACTTTGCATCCATTCAGAATGGTCAGACTGTCCGGGTTCAGGCAGTCCAGGAAGTTTTCCGCGCTGTCCGGCTGCGGATCAGAGAACAGATTGTCATACAGACGGACTTCCGCGTCCACGCAGTTTTCGGAATCGACCCAGTGCAGCGTACCGCCCTTGACCTTGCGGCCGTCAGCAGGATCACCGCCACGGGACTCCGGATCATATTCGCATAACACTTCGATCACTTTGCCGTCATCATCCTTCACGCATCCGGTGCACTTCACCAGATAAGCGCCCTTCAGCCGGACTTCATTGCCGGGGAACATGCGCTTGTACTTCGGAATCGGATTTTCCATAAAATCGTCTTCTTCCAGCCAGAGATGCTTGCTGAAGGTGATCTCCCGGGTGCCCTGGTCCGGGTTCATCGGATTGTTTTCGACGGTGAAGGTTTCCGACTGACCATCCGGATAATTGGTGATAGTCAGCTTCACCGGGTGCAGGACGGCCATGGTTCGCTCCGCGGTGGCGTTCAGGTCATCCCGCAGGCAGCGTTCCAGATCGGCGAACTCGATGGTGTTGGTCCGTTTGCCAACGCCGATGAAATCGCAAAAATTGCGGATGGATGCGGCAGTATAACCGCGTCGGCGCAGACCGCAGAGCGTTGGCATTCGCGGATCGTCCCATCCGGAAACATAACCCTCTTCCACTAATTTGCGCAGCTTGCGCTTGGACATGACCGTGTGATCGATCCCAAGGCGGGCAAATTCGATCTGACGCGGTTTGTGATAGGGGATGGAGACGTTGTTCACAACCCAGTCATAAAGCGGGCGATGGTCTTCATATTCGAGGGAACAGAGGGAATGGGTGATCCCTTCCAGTGCATCCTGGATCGGATGAGCGAAGTCATACATCGGGAAGATGCACCACTTCGTCCCCTGGCGGTGATGGTCAATATAGCGGATGCGGTAGAACACCGGGTCGCGCATATTGAAGTTGCCGGACGCTGGATCGATCTTCGCACGCAGCGTCATGGAGCCTTCCGGGAATTCGCCGTTTTTCATGCGTTCGAATAAATCCAGACTCTCCTCGATGGGTCGGTCGCGGTACGGACAGGTTGCCGGGGTATTGGTATCGCCGCGGTTGGCTTTGAATTCTTCCGGAGACTGTTCGTCAACATATGCCAGTCCCTTTTTGATCAGCTCAATGGCATATTCATAATCTTTTTCAAAATAATCGGACCCATAAAAGAACCGGTCGCCCCAGTCAAAGCCCAGCCAGTGAATATCTTCCTGAATGGCTTCCACATATTCGGTATCTTCCTTGGCAGGATTGGTGTCATCCATACGCAGGTTGCACAGGCCGTTGAATTTTTCCGCCATGCCGAAATCAATGCAGAGCGCTTTGCAGTGCCCAATGTGCAGATAGCCGTTCGGCTCCGGTGGGAAACGCGTGTGAACCGTCAGACCTTCAAACTGTCCGCCGGGTGCAATGTCTTCTTCAATAAAATTGTAAATAAAGTTACGGTTTTCCGCATTTTCCGCGGATTCTTCATTGATGATCTTCTCGTTCTCGCTCATCTGCGTCTCCTTTTGATAAAACTTTCAAGACACCTTAGTATAACATGAAAAACAATGCTTTTGCTTCGAATAATTTATAATTTTTGATTATTTAGCTCACACTCTTTTTCCATAACAGGAAAATTTAGGGAAACGCTGATTCATTCCGGTGAAGGCAGGAGGACAGTTCCCCTCGTTCCTCGAGAGAACCTTCCCCGAACCTTAATTAATCAGTGCTCCCCTAAATCGCCAGCAGCGCCGCGCCATATGCGGCGGCTTCGGGCTTGGGACGAGATTCGGCCGGGATGCCCCCAAGGGCTTCGGATTTGCGGCGGCAGAGTTCAGGAAGCAGCGCTTGTCCGCCGGTGATCACCAGTTTTTCGGGTGATGCTGCAAATTTCGTAATCTGTTCAGCACGCCTTGTAAAATTGGAAAGGATCAGGTCATAAACCGCGGAGACTTTTTGCGCATCTGACAGTCCGGAAAGGAAGTTTATCCTGGCGATCCGTGCCGGCGTCAGCTCAGCAGAAAGTGCATTTTCCGGATAAGATACTTTGTTTTTCGCAAGTTCATCGATTTCAGAAAAAGGAAGACCGGTTTGACTGTGCAGCTCCGCGAGCAGACTGCCGCTGGTACCGACGCCTGCGATCAGCGCCCACTGACCATCTTCATACCAGGGAGCGATGCTCATGCGATTTTTCACCGTTTGCCGCGCATCCGGCAGCGGAGAGGTCAACGCCACCAAACCTTCCGCGGTCCCGGTAGAATCCACCCATACACCCGGGGCCAGTCCGGCGCCATACGCGGCAGCCAGGTCATCATGACCGGAAACCGTAACGCGAACGGTTTCGGGAATTTCCAGATACGCCGCAATTTCCGGAGAAATGAGAACATTTTGCTGCTTTGCGGATATGATCTGCGGGAACAGGCTTTCATCCAACCCTGTAATTTTCAGTATATCAGAGCTCCAGTTGTTCGTTTTCAGCGAATATGCTCCGGTACGTACAGCCAACGTTTTGTCGGTATAATGTTCCGCGGTCAGGATCCATGCTGCCCATTCCGGCACGCCGATCCAGCGGTAACCGGATGTGAAAAGATGAGGAAAATGTTTTTTGAGGTAAGCGAGCTTATAGATCGTCGCCACATTGCTCATCCGAATCCCTGAAACAGAAGTTAACACGTCTTCGTACTCTGTGCGCAATTCTTCCGCTTCCTCCGCACCGCGCCGGTCATACCACAGCAGAACCGGTGTTTGCGGCTCATAGCGTGAATTGACGAGACAGCCCGCTTCCGCCATACCTGCAAGTCCGATCGCTTCCAGCCTTTCATCAGTAAGATTGCCGGCCTTTGTGATCACATCCGAAAGCAAAGACAGGAACCCCTGAGCCAAACTGGCAGGATCCATCTCGCCTCCGGTGGGAACGGTATTCACCACTGTCGCATTCGACAGTTCACACAGCACTTCACCATCTTTGCTAAGGGCGATCGCTTTTGTATTCGTTGTTCCTAAATCAATTCCGATTTTCATGATTGCAAAAACCTATACCACGTAGAATTCTGAACAGATACAAATTTAAAGACTGTCAAAGTCCTTTTGATCTTCATTCTGTTTCAATTGGAAAAAGAGTTTTTGTGTTTCAATTTCCTGACGCAATTCTGCTTCGGATGGCAAAAACAGTTTGTATTTGGATGCAAATAACTGTTCATTTCCATGCAGCACGGAGTACTTTGCGATATCTTCATCTGTTTCTGAGCAAAGCACAATGCCAAGAGTCGGATTGTCATTAGGTTCTTTTTTTAACTCGTCATACATACGGATATACATATCCATCTGACCTACATCCTGATGCGTTATCTTCGTTGTCTTTAAATCAATCAGTACAAAACATTTCAGCATATAATTATAAAAAACCAGGTCAATATAATAATCTTCTTTTTCTGTATGGATATGTTGCTGCCGGGCTACAAAAGCATATCCTTTACCCATTTCCATTAAAAATTTCTGAAGATTGGTGAGAATAGCACTCTCAAGCTTTGTTTCAGAAACATCAGCAGTAGTTGTAAAACCTAAAAACTCAGCTATTACCGGATTTTTGATATATTCAAGTTTATCCTGCTGAAAACCGGCAGTCAATTGCTTCATCTCATCTTCAACGAAATTCTTGTTCTGTGACATGAGCAAACGAAAATAATATTGAGAATATATATTTCTTTGGAGAGTCCTAACAGACCAGGTTTGTGTGTAAGCCTCTTTTTCATACCAATTTCTGGCTTCCCTGTTTTTTTCCTGCATCAGGATTCGATAATGTGTCCAAGACAGTTTTGCGTTTAATTGTCGACTCGCTGCGTCGACAATTTCTGGAAAATCACGATAGAACATCAAAAAGTGATAAAGATTACTTCGATCAAAACCTTTGCCATATTCAGACGTAAGTTTTTTGGATAACATCTTTATAATCTCAGATCCATATTCCGCTCTGTTTTCACTTTTCAATTCTTCTATTGCGATGCGGTATCCTAACAACCAATTTCTCAAAACAAGAATGCTGTCTACAGCATGATAAGCCTTTTTTTTCGCGGTTTCAATGATTGACTTTGCATCTGATAACAAATCATCTGTAAATGAGTAATCCAATAATTCCGTGTTTTTTTCATTCATATAAACTGATTCCTTCATCACAGCGTTTTTCCTCTATTAATGCAAAAATCTTTGAAATACATTTTCTGATTTCGCTAATTGCATGGCAGCTTCCAGGTCTCGATCCACTGGCAGGTGCGCAGACGCCGGCGGAAATTGCGGTTGCTGTCCAGCTTATCCCACAACTCCGGACAAATTTCCTGAATTTTGGTACTGACTTTGAAATATTTCATCTCAAAATCCTTGTTTTTGTCATTCACATGGAATTCTTCACGGAAGACCTGTTCACCATCCCGGTCAAAGTAAAGCGCCAGGTGATCCGGCTCCGGATTATTGGAATAAATCATACATTCATGTTCCATGGTATACTCCTGTTCAGTAATAAATAACGATTCAGGTCCAGGACGGAGCACATGAGGACAGGCACATTTGTCTCGGTCTTACGACATAAGATGCCAGTTCCCACGTGCTCCATCGTGAAAGTCCCCCTTATCGCTTCAGAGACTCCGCAGAAACCGGAAAACTGAAATACATATCCGGATACGGCTCATCAGCAAGCGTAAAGTGCCACCATTCGCAGTCGATCGGCAGAAATCCATTCCGCATCATCGCATTCCGCAGAAACATACGGTTCTCATACTGCTCCTCTGTGATCCCGCGGTAGTCCGGATGGGATTCAATTCCGAACCAGTCAAACGAGCTGCCCATGTCCACCTCCTTGCCTGTAGACATATCCAGCAGCGTCAGGTCGACCGTGCTGCCCCGGCTGTGGCTGGATCGTTTAGCAATATACCCTTCTGAAAACAGATCCTGCTTCACCACATTCGGATAAAAATAGGGTTTCATGCGGACGTCCTGGTCTTCAATTCCCCACAGGATAAAATGCTTTACCGCAGTCGTCGGACGATAAGTATCAAAGATCTTGAGCCGGTATCCCTTCACGTTCATTTCATTTGCCACGGTTTTCAAAGCCCGGGCAGCTTCTTTTGTCAGCAGAGAAATCGGCTCTTCGTATCCATCGATTCTGTCTCCGATAAAGTTGTAGGTTGAAAAATAGCGGATCTCCTGCACGATGGACGGAATAAAATCCGACAGCAGGACAAATCCGGAAGAATCTTTTTCAGGGTCATAATGATTCATAATCTGCTCCGATCAAAACCAGTTTTTCAACAATTATAAAGCATTGGATATAGAAATGCAAAAAATCATTGAGGCGCCGAGGTCAGTACCCTCATCACACACGACTGCCTTAAACAGCACATCGGAAGAGGAGCTCTTCCGATGTGAGTAAAGGAGTCATAATGAAACAATTATCTTGAACCGGAAACGGATTTGATTTTCCCCGTATCATCCGCTTTTACGCGGAGCGACATGGGCAGGCTCAAGCCGTCAGCGGTTTTTTCACTTTTTTCATAAACGAGCAGCAGTCCGCCGTTCTGTTCGGACACCTTCGGCTTTACACCCTTATAAAAGGGATAATCCCGATAGACTTCATGATTGATTTTTTCAATAACGCTGCCCATTTTTTTACCAATTCAGTTTTCTGTTCAGTTCTGCATGTTTTCTGAATGGTCACCCATGGACTCATATTCACTTGATACGAGTCCATAAGACAACCAATTCATTCCCTTTCGGAAATTCATGCTCACTCATGATAAATTCAAATTACAAGCGGCGGCGCAGGAAGGTCGGCGTATCCAGATCGACCGTTTCCATTCCGCTGCGTTTTTCGGCAACCTTGCGGGAGGAAGAACTCATTCCGCTGAGGCCGAAGGGTTCCATGATCATTTCATACTGAGCGTTAGCCGCTTCAGACGGTGTGTAAGCAGGTGCTTCAGCGGGAACGCTGGGGATCAGACGATCCGAAGCGCTTTGTGCGGCCGGTTCCGCCATGGAATAAGCCATTTCAACTTCCGGAGCCTGTTCTTCTTCCTCAGCATATGTGATCGGTTCCTCTGCATAAACACGCGGAGCTGAAGAGATGGTCTCATTCGTGGCAGGTGTACGGGAGGCGGCATTTTCCGCGTTCAGCGGCGTAGAGGCAATGCCGGTGATGATCAGGATAATCTGAACTTCATCCTTCATGTTCGGATCAACGATCTGTCCGGGGATGATCTCAGCACTGTTCCCGGCGAATTGCTGCAGCTGGGAAAGTCCGGCCATCATTTCACCGAAGGAAAGATCCTCGCCGCCGGTGAAATTCGCGATAATGCCGGTGGCATTTTCAATCGGAAGGTGATCAAGCAGCGGATGATTGAGTGCCTGATAAAGGGCTGTTTCCACTTTATCCTCACCCTTACCATAACCGATGGAAAGCAGTGAACCGCCGCCGTTCGCCATCATATGGCGGATGTGAGAGAAATCTACATTGATATCGCCGGTACCGGAAAGCAGCTGGGCAATGCCCGTAATGCCCTGGCGCAGCACGTCATCAGCATAAGCGAAAGCTTCGCGCAATGTGATATTGGACGGAGAAACTTTCAACAGTTGGTCGTTCGGGATGGTGATCAATGTATCGCAATGTGTAGCAAGTTTGGAAAGACGGGTGCGCGCGTTGGTGATGCGTTTACCTGCTTCAAAAGAAAACGGAGTGCTGACAACAGCAATCGTAATAGCGCCTAAGGAACGGGCAATTTCTGCCGCAACACTGATGGAGCCGGAACCGGTCCCACCGCCCATACCGGCGGTCAAAAAGACGATATCCGCACCGGAAAGTGCTTTACGAAGCGTATCTTCCGATTCACGTGCAGCTTTTTCGCCGATTTCCGGACGTCCGCCGCATCCCTGACCGTTGGTGACCTGTGGTCCCATCAGGATCTTGGTATTCGCCTGGCAGCGCTGCAGCGCCTGCAGGTCAGTATTTGCGGCGATGAATTCTACATCATCCGTACCATAGCCCATTGTCAGCATGCGGTCAATAGCATTGCAGCCGCCGCCGCCAAGACCGATCACTTTCATAACCGGTTTGTTATAAACGATTTCCTGTTGATTGTAATTGTTTTCCATAGGGTCCTCTCTCAATCTCCCTGATTTTGCAGTGATACCGTGTGAACAGCACAGCCTCTGTCCTGCAGCTGACGAAGCATATATGCCGGGTATAAGGCTTGATCGTCAATCATGATGACATTTTTTGACGCTAACGCTTCGTTCAGATCGTTTCCGGATGCACACTTATGAATTTTGATGTACTGCCGGATCGTGTTCATTTGATCCTCTGTGAACAGGCTGCTCACTTCGGGAAGCAGGAAATATTCTTTAAGGCTCCCCCCTTGAAAGACATATCGTCCTGCATATTGTATATTAGTTGCAATATTCGTGCCAACTTTCTTAATTGATCCAATCAGATTTACTGGATTCAATTTCCGCAAGGCACGTTTTGTTTTTTCCGCAAAGGAAAGTTCCTCTGTCAGGTTTTTTGCATTGAGTGTGAATATATTTTCCGTGCTGCCCGAAGGTGCCGGAGCTGCCGCGCTCAGCGATTCTGTAGTAGGCAGCTTGTAAACACAGCAGGAAAGAACATAGGAAGGGATCTTTCCATCCGTACGAAGGGTCACGTCCTGCAGCAGGTTCAAAATGTTTAGATACTGCTGCTTCGATTCTCTGGTCACGACATCAAAAATACCTGCGGAGGCGTCCCACAGTCCTGCGTCCATCAGCAGCAGCGGCACATTTTTACCGATTTCCTTTCTCAATATTTCTTCATACCATTGGAACAGATAAAAGCCGCGATGGTCCACAACGCCTTCAGCATAAGGTGCCGCCGGCGGATACCCCGCGGGGCCGGCTTCATTCCAGCTCAGCGGATTTTTATTCAAGCACCCTGAGGCGGAAAAAACGAGGTTGGATAAAAGACTTTCACTGAACTCTTTTTTGATCAGCTTGACAGAAGAGCGCAGAAAAGCCAGATCCCAGTAATCCCCGCCCGGTTCGAGCAGTGGGAACAAAGGAATGACTTTTTCCCGCACGCAGATCGTCGCATAATCAGCAAACCTGCGGATAAAGCGGGTGACAAGTCCGGGTTTGACCCAATCTTCAGCGTTCCAGGAAGAACGCATATTGGGGCGGTTGAAGAACTGCACCATATGGATCCCAACACTGTGGAAATAAGCCATTCGCTGCTGAAAGATTTGAGTTGAAGGCGGTTCGGAGATGGCATAATTCAGAACAACGATCGGCTCAATACGAACCTCACGCAGCCGTGTAATAAAATTCTCCGGAATCTCCCCATTGTCCGGCGCGTAAATCACCAGCCAGGAAGTCCCGGCAGCCTGTAGCTTCGGCAGCCAATAATCCAGACTCGGGTCATCAAAGTGTCCCGCGTCCTTGTAATAGTGAAAACCTAATTTTTTTGATTTTCTGTTTGCTGAAAACCCGTACGCTTCCATCTCTCCCAAACCTTCTAACCAATAATATAAAATGTGCAATAAATGTGCCAAATAATAAAAGTTCGGGAATTTTAAAGTATAAAGATGAGCGCTTTTCCAGTAATGCGGACAGCTCCCCCTCGGCGCAAGCACCTCGGGAGAACCGTCCGCATTACTGCTTTAAGATAATAAGTGTTGCTACTTATTTTTGAAAGACGGAGCATATGGTTCAGAAGAATTGCTGCCGTCATCAATGCCGTAGAAGTTTAGTTCGGATTCATCACCCGATTCGCTTCTGAGCCCTTTCGGCGCTGTGGCTTCACCGGACTCTTCCATCGGGACGTCGATAAATTCTTCCTCTGTGGGTTCATAGGCATCGGCTTCTTCATAAGAGGCCATGAATCCCGCCGGAACTTCTTCCTCAAGCTCTTCCTCGATATCCATTTCATCAAAGCCGAAGTCAAACTGTTCCGGATTTTCAGCCGCCTGTTCCGCCTCGATCATTTCAAGGGCTTCCAGCCCGGTCAGGTCCTCTTCCGTCATGTAATCTTCCAGAATATCATAGATCTCTTCCGGATTAACCGTTTGGTCTGCCTGAACGAATTCCGTTGAGAGGTCATAACCATCCAGTGATTTCGTCCCGTAAAGGTTCTTCACCGTGATACCCGGGGAATAAACTTTCTTTCCGTTTACAGTCTTATACTGCATGATGTAGAAGGTGTACTGCTGGTCCTTTGAAAGATCCTTTGTGCAGCTCGTACCTGCCTTTTCACAGCACAACTGGTAGTTCCCTTCGTTAATGCGGTACAGTACGGAAATACCGGCTGCATCGGATGATTTTGTTACCGAGAACGTCCAGGTCGGATTTCCGGCATAGATCTTTGCATTGCTTGGTCTTGCCATGTCGGAAACCGTCGGCGCCGTATACTGAATCGACACGCCGGAACCGTAATGTCTGACGCTATTGATGATGTTGTAATGCATCACATAAAATTCATAATTCTTTTTCTGGGAAAGGTTCGCGATGGAACATTGATTTCCAGCCTGTACACAACCGTTCTTCAGGCTGCCGCCAAGTTCACGATACAGTACACGCACTCCTCTCGCGGTGGAATTCGCAGTCGTGGAAATCACTGCTGTCGTCGCATCAGAGAATTGCACACTAACACCGCTTGGCATCGCGACAGGCGCAAAATAAACCAGCTTTGATTTCGGTCCCAGGACGTACTGATTGCTGTAGATCTTATACGGACGGGCATAAGCATAGTAGAGTTTTCCATTTGTCAGTCCGGTGAGCTTGATATGCGTAGCTGGACCTGTCAGG
>JAFPZX010000021.1 GCA_017417055.1 Anaerolineaceae bacterium | reverse complement strand
GCAAATATAATTTTAGGAACTTCCTATTTTTTTTTCACCAGTTTCTTTGAATATATGATACTTGAGCCGCTCCAGAGGCTCAAGTATCATATATTCAAATTTGCCAGTTTTTCTTTTCTATGGAAATTTGATACGCAGACCAGTGACAATCCGCTTATTGATTATGCGCAAGGTCAATGGTAAAATAATATCATGGAAGTTTATATCTTCTAAAAATGAAGAGGATAAATACATGCAGGGAATTTTACTCATTACGTCACGGACGAATGTCAAAGAAATTTTTACCACCATGCTATCCCCGGTATACCGCATTTTTCACGCGGAATCCGAAACTGATGGGATGGAAATATTGAACAACAATTTCAGTAAAATTGCTGCCGTGCTGATCCAAATCCAGTTAGCCAGAAAAAGCGGGTTCATTATTGCTGACCGTATGCAGGAAAATACCCGTTTTTCCCTGATCCCAATGATCGCAATTTCAGATGAGCTTCCCGTTCCCAAAGACATGGATTGCATGGAGCACGGGTTTTTTGACCTGATCAACACATCCACACCACAGCAGCTGGTCTTCAAGCGTATCGGGAACGCGATCCAGGCAAAAGATTCCCTTTCCCTGACTGAACTTGAAAAAATGCTCAAAGTGCTGCCCTCCTGCATCTTTCTGAAAGATACTGAAGGAAAATATGTATTTTCAACACAATACTGGAAGCATCTGAACACCGAAAACGATCCGGACTGGACCATCCGCGGCAAAACAGATCTCGAGATCCGCAAAGACAAACAGAATGCAATAAAAGCGATGGAAGCTGACAAAAAAATACTGGAAACCGGGCAGGGGACAGAATACATTATCGAAGAAAACACAGCCGGGACACAGGAATTTCTGCAGCTTATCAAACGGCCTGTATATGACGAGCATGGGAAAATCAGCGGCATTATCGCACTCATCAACAACGTGACTGACCACCATCTGTTAAAAATGGAACTGGAAAAAAGAGCCAAAACAGACACACTAACCGGTCTTCTGAACAAAAGCGCCGCACAGGAACTGGTACAGATAATGGCTGCTAAATACAAAAAGGAAAACGGTCTCAGTGCCCTGTTGATCCTTGATCTTGATCTATTCAAACATGTCAATGATACCTACGGGCATGCGGAAGGAGACCGTGTACTGGCTGAAATCGGACGAATTATCGCAAATAACTGCCGCACACAGGATGTAGCCGGCAGAATCGGCGGAGATGAATTCATGATTTTTATGCGGAACATCAATTCTCAGGAAAACGCGGTCCAGATGGCCGAACGCATACAAAAAGGCGTCCAGTCAGCTTTTTCAAGCGATATACTCAATGGACAAATCTCGCTTTCCATAGGCATTGCGCTGTATCCTGACCATGGAAAGAACTTCGATAATCTGTTTTCAGCCGCGGACAAAGCGCTGTATTTCGTAAAAAAACACGGCAAAGGCTCCTGCAAAATGTACAGCGGTGATGATACACTGCAGCAGCACGACAGACATGCATAAAAGGGAATGATGTCACGGAAGGAACGCAGAATATGAAACTGGAAATTACGAAACCAATCAGAACATTTTTCGAATCAATGACAATCCCTATGGCAATTTACCAGAAAATCGACGGAAAAACAACCGCAGTAATGGTCACACAGGGATTATGCGACATGATGCATGCAGACAATGACAGATTGCTTGACATCCTCAACAATCACCTGCTGGAGCATGTTCACCCGGATGATATGGCAAGACTGGCAAGAAACATCAGCGAATTTTCCAGACATTTATGCGGCTACGACGTTATCTACAGAAGTAAATATGAAACAAATGATGATTATCATTACATTCATTCCATCGGGAAATTCATGCCGGATATAGACGGCAGGGAAACTGCGCTGTTCACGTATGCTGATGTTTCCGAAAGCGAAAGTGAAAGCCATCTGCTGATTGAAAGCTATAAAATGTTCCAAAATGATCATTTCTATTCTGATCCAGTTACCGGACTGCCAAACTTGAATTATCTGTTTGAGTTTAAAAATGATATTTTGGAAAAGGCAAAGGCATACTCAAAATCACCGGCATTATTTTATTTCGATGTGAACGGCTTACGCTTCTACAATAATCAGTACGGATTTTCTCAAGGTGACGAACTGCTGCGTCTCATTACAAATGTTTTAAAAAGCGAATTTCCCAAAGCTTTTCTGAACCGTGGAGCAGATGACCATTTTGTAATGATCGCAGATATAACAGATGACAAACAGGTTTCGGATAAACTAAAAACCATTAATGAAAAAATCAAAGCCGACGCCTTCGGCAATACCGCCGGAGTTCAGGCAGGAATCTGCTTTCTCGAAAAAAACATGGAACTGTCAACAGCGATGGATCATGCCAAACATTCACTCAGAGAAATCAGAAATGATCTGAACATCACACATGTTTACCATACGCAGGAAAATGATGAAAAATACTGGGAACAGCGCTATATTCTCGAGACATTCAATCAGGCATTGAATGAGGAATGGATCAAAGTTTATTACCAGGCAATCATGCGTGTTGAAACCGGAAAAGCCGCCGCACTGGAAGCCCTTGCCCGGTGGGTCGACCCGGTGAGGGGAATCATCATGCCGGGGACATTTATTCCTGTCCTGGAAAAATACCACATGCTGTACAAACTTGACCTGTACATGGTTGAACAAATCTGCAAAGAAATCCCAAAACGGAAAGAGATCGGACTGCCAATCATTCCTGTTACTGTCAATTTTTCCGCTCAGGATTTCGATCACGCTGACATTGTCAAATCACTCAATGATATCTTTGAAAAATACAATATAGACAAAAAAAATATTATTATTGAGATAACCGAGCAAGATCTGGCAAAGGCTACCGATGTTTTCAAGTCGCAGCTTGATTCACTTCGGAATAACGGTTTTCATATCTGGATCGATGATTTTGGCAGCGGCTATTCCTCATTGAACATCTTCAGCCAATATAACGTAGATCTGATCAAATTTGACCTTGAATTCCTCCGCCATCTGGATGACAATAACGGAGCTAACCGACATATATTGAGAGGCATGGTCGATATTTGCAACAAACTCGGTATCCGTACATTAGCCGAAGGGATAGAAAGCGCGGAAAAACTTGAGTTTCTGAAGAAAATCGGATGCAACTTTGCACAAGGGTACTACTTTTACAAACCGGAATCACTTGGTTCCATATCGTTCAAAATTCAAAACGGGAATCCGATTATTGAATGTGAAACACCGGAAGAAAGAAAAAAATATATACAGGAATGGAAAAATACATATGGAAAATGACAGACTCTTGCAAACTTCATCAAAATATGATATATTCTAATCCTAAATAAAGAAAATTCTTTATTCATGCAATAATTTTCAATTTGTGATTCCTTTATAAACAAACATGTTTTATTCTTCCTCCGTATGAATATGAAGGGCTTTATGACAAAAGAAAATGCAACGACAAAAAATAATACGATAACCTACACCATACTTTCAGCAATACTGATGCTGATACTGATTTTCGCTGTATCTTATTTTAACGTTCCCAATCCGAATATGATTTTGATTTCCGCAATGGTCCTTTTCACCGGTTTGGGTGGTATTATTCCCGGTGCAGTATCAGCTTTTCTGATGCTGCTGTATTCCATGTATTTCTTTTCTACGAATCACAGCTTTTTTCAATATAACGAAATCAATACACAAAAAATTGCAGTCATCATCATTGGGATGGTCATCAATTTTGTCGTCGTCGCGGTTTTGAAAAGGTACAGAGATACAGCACACAAAAAACTGACTGAAACCAACAAATATCTCGTCATGAGTAATGAATATCTTGCGGAAAAGGCTGAGACCGCGGAAAGAATCGCAGAACTTACAGAGTCTGTCACATCCCTTTTGACAAACATGCCGGCTTTGACTTTTTCCAAAGATATCAAAACCGGAAAGTATCTCGCCTGCAACCAGTCTTTTGCCGAATATGCACACAAAAAAACAACGGATGAGGTCGTCGGTTTGACTGACCGCGAAATTTTCGATCTGGAAACCGCACTCCATTTTGAGGAAGACGACAGAAAAGCACTGCTGATGGAAAAGCCGTTTGTCTTTATCGAAGATGTGCTGGACGGTGCCGGAAACATGCGTCATTTTCAGACGACAAAGCAAAAATTTACCGATACGACCGGCCGGCTGTGTTTGCTCGGGATGAGCATGGATGTTTCCGATCTGGTCAATATCAGACGTGAAAACAAAGAAGTCAAAGCCGCTTATGAAGAAGCACGTTCTGAAATCGTCACTTATGGGCATATTGCTCAGGCGCTTTCATCCGGTTACAGCTATTTGTATTATATCGATATAAATACCGATGAGTTTACTGAATTCATCCCAAATTCGGACAACGGTGAATTAACTGTTGTCCGGCAGTCTGATGATTTCTTTACCCGTGCCAAAAATGACGCACAATCTTTGATCTATGAAAAAGACCGGGAAGATTTTGTTACAGCTTTCACCAAAGAAAATATTCTGCAAACATTGAACCACGCTAACCAGTTTTTCCTCAATTACAGGTTGATGGTCAATAATGTTCCGACCTACGTCAGGATGAGAGCGAGCCGCATGAACGAGGACCGGGATCATATCGTCATCGGAGTTCTCAACATCGACGAGCAAATGAAACAGCAGGAAGCAGCGGAACGAATTAAAGCTGAACGCACCACCTACACCCGTATTTCAGCTCTTTCCGGTGATTTTATCGTTATATACACGGTAAATCCGGAAACAAAACATTACATCGAATACAGCGGTTCAAACGCATTTGACAGTCTCGGAATAAGCAAAGAAGGCGATGACTTCTTTGAACAAAGCCTTCAAAACGCACAGTCCAGCATTCACCCGGCTGACTTGCCGAAATTCAATTCAATGTTTTCTGAAGAAAACATCATGGACTCGATCCGGAAAAACGGAATTTTTACAATAAATTACCGTCTGGTTCTGAACGGCGAACCGATTTATGTCGAGATGAAAGCCGCGATGATTGAAGAAAAAGATGGTCCTCAGCTGATCGTCGGCGTTAACAATGTAGACGCTCAAGTCAAACGGGATATGGAATACGAAAACAACCTCACCGCAGCTAAGATCCAGGCAAACAGAGATGAACTGACCGGTGTAAAAAATAAACATGCTTACGCGGAACTGGAAGAAAGCCTGAATAAACTGATTGCCGATAAAGAGCCGGTTAATTTCGCAGTCACCGTGTTCGATGTCAACAATCTAAAGGCCGTGAATGACACAGAAGGTCACCAGGCCGGTGATCAATTATTAAAAGACGCATGCAGGACGATTTGCCATATTTTTGCGCACAGCCCTGTATTCCGTGTCGGCGGAGATGAATTCGTTGTAATTTCCCGCGGAAATGATTACGAAGAAATTGAAATTTTGCTTGCGAAACTGAATAAAATCAATCGTGATAACGCATCAAACGGCGGGATCATCATTGCCAGCGGAATGTCTAAATTCGATCATGATGAAAATGTAGCAAAAGTCTTTGAACGCGCCGATGCTGCAATGTATGAGAACAAGAAGAAATTAAAGGAAAAATAGTGAATCGCAACCTTTGTAAGTGGCAAGAAAACTGGTACAGCAATTGCATATACTTAATTGATATCAATTACAAGAGGAATGCCGATGAAAACCATAGCTATATCAGTTCAGAAGGGAGGATGCGGGAAAACAACAACAGCCGCAAATCTTGCCGCAGCAATAACTGCCCGGGAAAAGCATGTTTTATTAATTGACAATGACCCACAATCCTCATTGACACTTTACAGTAATCTCACTCAAGAAAGGACAATGACAGACGTTTATCGGGGAACAGCGGCCATTCAGGAGATCGTCCGGGACTGGCACGGCATGGATGTTGCGCCCGCTGACATTTTGTTATCCCAGGTCGAAAACGAAATTTCAGACAGAAAAGACCGCCGTGATATTTTGCGTAAGGCATTATCATTTTTGGATAGTGTATATGATTATTGCATCATCGACACCGCACCCGGTCTGGGACTTCTCTCTGTAAACGCGCTTATGGCATCCGACCATGTGATTATCCCGATGGAACCAAATCCCGCCGATATTTGGGGACTTGAATTATTTATGAGTACGCTAAATCAAATCAGGAAAGCCAAACCGGAACTGACTTATAAAATACTGCTGACTTCGTATAACGACCGTTTGAAACTGCACCAGGCAGCAAAAGAAGCAGCTGAAAGCCATTCACTGGAGCTATATCCCGTGACAATTTCCCGTAACGTCAAGACAGCTGAAGCATGGGGCGCTCATGAGCCATTACTGATTTATGATCCGGGAAATAAAAACAATATCGCTTATAAGACAATCGCAGAAATGGAGACATCCGAATGAAAAACAAAACCGCAAATCTTGATCTTTTCCATGACATTGTACCGGCGAAACCAAAAACGGATCAGGATCAAAATCGGGATAACGCGCCAAAACCAGAAAAAAGAAAAATCTCTGCTGAGACTGAAGCAGATGGAAACACCTTGTATCAGAATCAGAAGAGAAAGACCAATACATCTAAAAAACACCCCTCCACTGAATCAACACCTGCCAAACAGGAACAGGAGTCCGAATCCGCTGAAAAACAATTCACAACTGTAACTGCACCAACAGAACAAGATATGGATATGGATAGGGGTCAGGAGAAGGAGAAGAGTCAAGAAAAAGAAAAAGAACAAGAGCAGGGAAAAGAAACCGAACCTTTTACAAATGGATACCCTCTTATGAACCTGTTCCCTCAAGCCATTGCAATGATGCTGCCGGTATGGATATACTTCTGTCCCGGTTTTCCATTTGGCATGCCGGTTATGGTACTTCGACCCATCATAATAAATCCACCTGTTCCCATACAAAACTGATTCTGTAATGGTAATCCAAAACGAAGCATCAGAACCGGCACTTTATTCGGCTCACCCCGTACGAAGGTGCCGGTCTTTTGATGCACTTATTACAGGAATTAGTCATAAATTTCCGCGTCATTCGTCACATAAACCGCAAAATCGCTTAGTTATTTGCATTTCTCAAACAAAATGAGCGTTTTTCTCACAAAGATTATGCTAAAATAATGCATGAGGATTGCATTTTCTCAGGGAGCACTGATCATTAGCAGGTCGGGGACGGTTTTGCGCGCATAACAGAAACGCCCTCCCGCCTGCACTGGAATAAATCAGCGTTTTCTTTAAGTAAAAATCAGCAATTTCTGCTGAGTGATCAAAAGGAGAAATCATAAACAATGGCAGTAAATCGTTTTGTATTGAATGGGATGTCTTTCCATGGACATGGCGCGATCAAAGAGATTCCGGAAATTGTCAAATCCAAGGGACTTAAGAAAGCTTTTGTCGCATCTGATCCTGATCTGCTAAAGTTCGGTGTAACACAGAAAGTCACCGACCTGCTGGCCGCCAACGGCATCAAATTTGAAACCTATTCTGACATCAAACCGAATCCGACCATCGAAAATGTCCAGCATGGCGTGGATGCCTACAAGGCCTCCGGTGCGGATTTTATGATCACCATCGGCGGAGGTTCCTCCATGGACACCGGCAAAGGAATCGGGATCATCGTCAACAATCCGGAATTCTATGATGTCCGTTCTCTCGAAGGTGTCGCTCCGACGAAGAACCGAACCGTCTTTACCATCGCAGTCCCGACAACCGGCGGTACCGGTGCAGAATCCACCATTAACTACGTTATCACCGATGTCGAAAAACGCCGCAAATTCGTCTGCGTCGACCCGAATGACATTCCTGATGTTGCAATTGTCGACCCGGACATGATGTCCTCCATGCCCAAAGGGCTGACCGCCTCTACCGGTATGGACGCCTTGACCCACGCAATCGAAGGCTACACCACCAAAGGAGCCTGGACTCTGGCTGACTGTCTCAACCTTGAAGCCATCAAATTGATCGCTAAGAACCTGCGCAAAGCAGTCGCCAATGATCCTGATGGCCGTGAAGGCATGGCCCTTGCCCAGTACGTCACTGCTATGGCTTATTCCAATGTCGGTCTCGGCATTGCCCATTCAATGGCTCACACGCTCGGTGCCGTTTATGATACTCCGCACGGCGTTGCCTGCGCAATGATGCTGCCGATCGTTATGGAATTCAACCAGGATTACACCGGTGAAAAATTCAAAGCAATCGCGGAAGCCTTCGACATTGATACCACCGGTATGAGCCCGGAAGAATACCGCAAGGCCGCCATTGATGCCGTTCAGAAACTTTCTGTGGACGTCGGCATTCCCACCAAACTGGAAAAACTGCGCGAAGAAGATCTTCCTTTCCTCTGTCAGTCCGCTGCTGTGGATGCCTGCGCGCCCGGCAACCCGAGGGTAGCGTCACTTGCCGACTTCGAAGCAATGTTCCGCAAACTGATGTAAGCAGCTGTCATCTGTCAGGGAAGCACTGATTAAATGGGGCAAAGGGGACATTCACCGATATCCCTGGCCGGGATACATGGAAAACGTCCCCATTGTCCCTTCAAAAACAGCGGAGGAAAACACACTCCGCTGTTTTTTGTTGAATTCTAATTTTCCGAAAGATATTTTTCCATCATTTCCCGATAACCGGCAACACGGGCACCCATGAATGGTTCACCGACTATTTCTCCTTTTTGGTTGATAAAATAGGTGATTGGATAAGACATTGCGTCAAATTGCTTTCTCAGGGTATCATTCGGAAGCAATGTCAGGAAATCAATATTGAGATCTTTCACGATCTCCTGTGCTTCCAGAATCAGGTCATCTTCCACAGCATCAAACACGAGTCCGACGATCTGTCCGCCTTTTTTCTCAAATTCCTTGTTCAGCTGAATCAATTCCGGCATTTCGGAAATGCAGGCAGTACAGGTAGTTGCTCAGATATTCAGCATTGTCATCTTATGCCCGCCAAAAATATCCTGGCTTTTCACTGTGTTTCCATTGACGTTATGCAGCCCGCTGATTGCTTCAGTGACTGCATCAACAGCAGCTGTTTTTTCTTCTTCGCTTTGTGAAGTTTCAGCAACTGGCACATTGGCTGCATCCGCTGTTGGTTCTGTGGTCGGTTCAACAACTGTCACGGTTGGAACCGCTGTCGGCTCCGGCTGAATTTTTGTGGTACAGGCACATAGACAAATCAACATAAGAATGATTATCAAGACGTTATATTTCATTTTCTGAACCTCCTGTTTTGATTTAGAAAAAATAACGGTTCTGAACGACACACACGGGGACAATTAGCCTGTTGTCGCGAAGCCGACATGGGTGTTTGTCCTCTGTGTTGCGCTATCGGTACTGAACAGTTACAATGTACTTTAAATCATGCCAATTATACTAAGGATTTGTATCAATCCATTAGAATTGAAACTGTATTTATTGAGAAAGGTGTTCATTATGGCAAAAACAACAGATCCCGGTTTGCAGAATCAGGTAATCTATTCTATCTATGTACGGGTACACACACCCGAGGGAACTTTTAATTCAATCATCCCCGACCTTGACCGCATCAAGGCTCTGGGTACTGATATCATCTGGTTCATGCCCATTCACCCCATCGGCGTGAAAGGGAAAAAGGGCAGCCTCGGCTGTCCCTATGCCAACCGGGACTATCGCACAGTCAATCCCGCTTACGGAACGATGACTGATTTTCGCAATCTCTGCGACGAAATCCACAAACGCGGCATGAAGGTGATGATCGATGTGGTTTACAATCACACTTCACCAGATTCCGTCCTTTGGGAAACCCACCCTGAATTTTTCTACAAACGTCCGGATGGTACCCCCGGCAATCATGTCGGCGACTGGAGTGATGTGATCGACCTGGACTATACAGTCCCGGAACTCTGGGACTATCAGTTGGAATCACTGACCATGTGGGCAAAAATCGTAGACGGATTCCGCTGCGACGTCGCATCATTGGTACCGCTTGACTTTTGGAAACAGGCACGGGAAGCGGTGGCAAAGATTCATCCGGGATTTATCTGGCTTGCAGAAAGCGTCCATCGTGAATTCGGAGCAGCCCTGCGCGCAGAAGGCATCAAAGCCGCCCGCGACACAGAATTATACGAGGCCTTTGACCTGGAATATGAATACGATATCCGCACTGTCTTTGACAAAATCCTGCGGGATGAAGCGCCGCTTTCTCAATGGACCGACCTGCTGGAATTCCAGGAAGCAGTCTATCCAGCTAACTACAACAAGATGCGCTGCCTGGAAAACCATGACCAGCCCCGGATCGCTTCCTTCATCCATGATGAGAGTGACTTGATCAATTACACCGCCATGCTCTATTTTCTCAAGGGCACTACGCTGTTGTATGCCGGGCAGGAATGGGAAAATGATCACCGTCCCAGCCTTTTTGAGAAAGAGGACATCGACCGCAATACCGGTCATGACCTGACGAAGCTGCTGCAGAAGCTCGCACAAATCAAGAAAGAATATCTGTCTGCGGATGACGCCTTCTTTGCCGCAGCGTTCGACGAATCCAAAACCGCCGTCATGACCAGACGCAATAAAGACGTAAAGAAAATCGGCATTTTCAGCTTGAAATCGCAGCCAACTGAAGTCAAACTTGAGGTTCCGGACGGCACCTACGAAAACCTCATTACCGGAACCAATATTCATATTATTGACGGAACACTCACGACTGACGGAAAACCAATTATCTTTACAACACCAATTGAATAGAATAACAAAACGGCGGCTCTTGATTTAGGGCCGCCGTTTTCTTTCCGGTCAGGAATGTTGTTGTTTCGCTTCTGTGATTTCACCTTCATGATGAGCGTTGGTGTGCACATCGATAAATTGAGCCTTTAGTTTGTCATAAAGGATTCGCTGACTGGAATACAGTCCGGAATAGCCGGAAAAGACATAACTCAGCCCGCAGGCCAGCGCATAATAGAGCATACCATCCGCACCAAATAATTCGATTGCCAGAAAGATGGAAGCCAGCGGGCAATTGACTGCGCCGCAGAAAACCGTAATCAATCCGACTGCGGCTGAGAATCCTGCCGGCAAGCCAAGAAGCGGACCGGCCACACAGCCAAAGGTGGCACCAACAAAAAAACTCGGCACCACTTCACCGCCTTTGAACCCGACGGCCAGCGTGATGGCAGTGAAAACCATCTTCCAGAGAAAAGCTGTCGAGACTGCCTGACCGTCTTCAATAGCCCGTTTGATAATTCCCATCCCGGCGCCGTTATAA
Source organism: Anaerolineaceae bacterium (assembly GCA_017417055.1). GTDB lineage: Bacteria > Chloroflexota > Anaerolineae > Anaerolineales > Anaerolineaceae > Flexilinea. The sequence continues at coordinate 78,748 of JAFPZX010000021.1, read as the reverse complement.
TCCCTGCCCAACAGCAGCGTCAGAGCCAAAATCACCACGCCGCCCGCAAAAGCCCTGACCCATGGGTTTTTGATCCACGATTCCAATTTATGCTCCGTTACATGCAAAACACCGCAGAATATAGCAGAAAGCGTCCCACCCAAAACAGCAAGTATTGCTACACGAAACAGCATCAACAGATCAAGAGATGGAACTGTTACAGCAAAACGTTCCGGGCTGATTTTCAAAAACGACGCAACGCCGTAGGCAGTCAGGGAAGCGATAAAACAGGGAATAAAAGCCGCATGATAGATCAGCCCAACAGAAATAACTTCCAGTGAAAAAACCGCAGCACCCAGCGGCGTACCGAACAGAGCCGAGAAAAACGCCGCCATTCCGGTCATTGTGGCAGTACGCAGATCCCGGTCGTCCAGCTTCAGCAGCTTGCCGGTGTTATAGCCGATTCCGCCGCCCATCTGCAATGCAGCACCTTCACGACCGGCAGAACCGCCCGCCAGATGGGTCAGCACGGTTGTCAGGAAGATCGCCGGGATCAGTGAAAGTGATACACCTTTTCCATTCTGGATCTCCTGCAGGATGTTATTTGTTCCCTGTCCTTCCGTATGAAACAGCCGATATAGACCGACTGCCAATATACCCGCGGCAGGAAGCAGATAGATCACCCAGGCATTTGTCTCCCGGATCAAATTCGCCCGGCTCACCCCATAATGGAAGGCCGATCCCAGCAGCCCGCAAAGCAGCCCGACAATCACCGAAACCAACATCCACTTCGCCATCGCCCGTGCGTACAAAAGCAAATGATTGATTAATTCCTCGATTTTTTTCATTCAAACCCTTACAAATTCAATTGTAGAAATTCCGGAACAGATATTATTCTTGGATCTGAAACAGATGATTCTAAAAAATCTTTATCCCCGGTGAGAAACAGATCAGCATGCTCCTCAATTGCAGACCGAAGGATTGGACGATCCTTCGGATCACGAATTTTCATTTCCTCTTCTTTTGTTTCAATCGGAGTTGTAACAATAGTTAAAGCAGAAACGAGATTAAAGAGGAACGCTTCCAATTCAATTCTTTTCGTTGGAAACTTTTCGAGAAATTTTCGATGAAGTTCATCTATTACATAGTCACACAGAATTGGCTCAAAAGGAGAAGACATTGCTTTATACAAAGCCTGAGCGGCTTTTCCTTTTGGAAATAATGCAGCTGAAATGATGATGTTTGTATCAATCATTACCTTCATTGGAGTGCTTCATCCCTTCTGGATTGTGTGATCCACTCCGCAATATCATCTTCAGACAAAAAACCTGCTTTTTCCGCCTCTCCTCTCATTTGATCCTGAAATTTCTCGAGAGCGTATACAGCAGAATTGACAACACGTACCTGCGTCCCATCAACTACAAAGGTTACGCGATCTCCGACATCAATGCCTAAAGCAGCGCGGACTTTCTTTGGAATAGTGACTTGTCCCTTGGACATAACACGAGCATCATTAATAAAAAACATTTTCTCCATAATATTACCTCTATAAACGCTTGCAAAAAAGTAGGAATTTCCTACTCTTTACCAGATTATAACATAAATAAATACTGACAAGAGCATCAAAAGCATAACTTCAACTTCTCGAATTGACACTCTAATATGGACAGCCATTTTACACTTTTTCCCATGAAAAAAGTGCTATGACAACACATTTATTTCATAGGAAAAAGTGTTGTCATGCACTATTTGTGTTTTTACCAAAGCACCGGGCCGGGTGCTGCGGCAGCGTTCGCATAACTCCCCGTCTCCCGAGTTATGCCACAGCAAATAGGGACTCTCCCCATCTCGTTTATGTCGCACTGCCGGCGAACTGAGTCATGTAGAGCTGGTAGTAATTTCCGCCTTTGGCGAGCAGCTCCTCGTGAGTACCGGTTTCGATGATATGGCCCTGGTCCATCACGACGATCTGATCGGCATCGCGGATCGTGGAAAGGCGATGCGCAATGATCAGGCTGGTTCGATTTTTCATCAGTTCCACCATGGCATTCTGAATATGCAGCTCTGTGCGGGTATCTACAGAGGAAGTCGCCTCATCCAGGATCAGGATATGAGGATAACTCAAAAAAGCCCGTCCGATCGTCAGCAGCTGACGCTGTCCCTGAGAAAGATTAGCACCCGCACCGGTGAGCACCGTATCATAGCCATCCGGCAGCACCGCAACAACCTTATCGCAGTTCGACAACTCAGCCGCTTCGATCATCTTCTTGTCTGAAATATTCTTATCCGCATACTTCAGATTATTGCGGACCGTATCGGTGAACAGCACTGTATCCTGCAGCACGATCCCGATAGAATCCCGCAGTGTATCACAGTTGATATTCCTGATATTGACTCCATCCACCGTGATTTCACCGCTGTCAATATCATAAAACCGCATCAGCAAATTGATAACGGTCGTTTTCCCGGAACCGGTAGACCCAACCAACGCAATCTTCTTTCCCGATTCAACCTTCAGGTTGAAATCATGGATCACCTGTTTTCCCGGTACATAGCTGAAATTGACATGTTTGAACTCAATGATCCCGTTGGTGGTTTCCAGCCGCATTTCACCGCTTTTGTCCTCATTTTTCGTATCCAGGATCTCAAAAATCCGCTCCGCACCGGCCAGTGCTGTCTGAATCTGACCGTATAACTGAGCCAGCTCATTGATAGGGCGGGAAAATTGTTTGGAATAGATAATAAACGCTGAAATCACACCGACAGAGATCATCCCGCGCAGTGCGAACCACGCGCCAAACGCTGCCACGATAACAAATGAGAAATTGTTGATCATGTTCATCAGCGGTCCCATGGCATTGCCGATCACATCCGCGATGATACCGGTTTTCGTCAGCTCATCACTGGCTTCATTGAATTCAACAATCGTAGAATTCTGCAGATTATAAGCGGTGACAGTCTTCCCGGCGGAGACTTTTTCTTCCACAATGCCGTTGAGCTTTCCCAAAAGCTGCTGCCTGCGGACATAATACTTCCGCATCAGCTTTGACACGACATTCGTCGTCACGATAGAAAGCACCACCGTAACACAGGTCAGCAGCGTCAGCGGGACACTGTAGCGCAGCATCATAAAAACTGTCCCGATCAGCGTCAGTACGCCGGAAAACAGTGAAGACAAGCTGGACGAAATGATATTGGAGACATTTTCCGCGTCATTGGTCATCCGGCTCATAATATCGCCGTGAGAGTTATTGTCCAGATAAGGAATCGGCAGCGAGATCACTTTGTCAAATAGCTCACCCCGCAGACGGTAGATCACCCGCTGGGAAAGACGTGCGGAAAAGAACCCCTGAAGCAAAGTTGCCGCCCCATTCAGGATATAAATCATCAGCATCATCCCCAAAACACGGGGAATGTCACCAAAAGCGCCCTTTACCAGGTTATCGATCGCATTGGACTGCAGGCTCGGCGCGATTACATTGGCTGCTACTGCACCGACAACAGCCAGTCCAAGAAATATGACATATTTCAAATCCGGACGGAAGTATGCTGCCAACCTTACAAGTGTTTTTTTCTGGTCTTTCGCCTTTTCAACCGGTTTTCCCATACCGCCCCGGTTTCCCCGGGCAAAACCGCGCTGTGCAGCGGAGGATTGTGTAGAGCGATTCATAAGGCTTCCTCCTCTTTCAACTGGGAATCATAAATATCACGGTAAACACGGCTTTGAGCCATCAGCTCATCATGTGAACCACAGGCAGATATCGTACCGCCGTCCAATACAACGATACGGTCCGCATTCCGCACAGAGGCAATACGCTGCGCGATAATGATTTTTGTAACATCAGAATATTCACGATTCAGCGCTGCATACAAAGCAGCTTCTGTCTTCAAGTCCAGTGCACTCGTCACATCATCCAGAATCAGAATCTCACCCTTTTTGAGTAAAGCCCGGGCAATGGCAACACGCTGGCGCTGCCCGCCGGAAAGGCTCATGCCCCGTTCCGCAACAACGGTATCATAACCATCCTTCTGTTGGGAAATAAAGCCGTCCGCCTGTGCTGCAGCGGCAGCTTTACGGATCTCCTCGTCGGTCGCATCCGGATTCCCCAGGGCAATATTCGCCCGGATCGTTGTCGAGAAAAACTCAGCCTTTTGCAGACAAACCGTTACTTTTTCGCGCAATTCAGCCGGATCATAAGCCCGGACGTCGATGCCATCCACATAAACGTGGCCTTCCGCCGGGTCATAGAAGCGCGGGATCAGGCTCACCAGTGAGGTTTTTCCGCACCCGGTAGCCCCGATAATCGCAAGTGTCTCACCCGGCGCAATGGAAAGATTGATATCATGCAGAACTTCCGCTCCATTATCCGCATACACAAATTTCACATTTTCAAAACGGACCGAGCCCCGGGTTCCATCGCTTTCCATGGGCAGAGCTTCCTGTTTTATATCGGATTGTGTATCAATGACCTCCTGTAAACGTTTTGTCGAAGCAAGTCCGCGGGAAAGTGTCTGGAAAATCATTGCCAGCATCATCATCCCATTGAGGATCTGAGAAATATAAGTGATCGCGGCCATCACAGAACCGGGAGCGACAGCGCCTTTTTGTACCTGATTGGACCCGACATAGATAATGCCGGCCACCGCGAAATTCAGCACGATGTTCATCACCGGACGCAGATAGGAAAGCAGCATCATGACATTGAACTGTGTATCCACCAGATGCCGATTGGCTTCATCAAAGCGGCCGATTTCGTTCTTTTCCTGCACAAAAGCTTTGACGACACGGATCCCGGTCACATTTTCCTGAATAATATTGTTGAGACGGTCAAGACTCTCCTGCAAAACAGTGAAGAGCGGATTGGTTCGCCAGACCACAAAGGAAATATCAATGATGATCAGCGGGAAGGCACAGGCCACGATCACACCGAAGCTCAGATCCAATGAAAGCAGCGCGGCCGATCCGCCGATGAAAAACATCAGGCAGCGCACCAGACCGCGGATGAGCTGCATGATCAGCGACTGAACCTGCGTTACATCATTGGTAATGCGAGTGATGAGCGAACCAGTAGAAAAATCATCTGTCTGCTCAAAGGAAAAGTGCATGATCCGCTCAAAACACAGCTTGCGGATATCGTTGCCCGCACCCTGCCCGGTCATATTCGTAAAGACTGCTGAAAGCAATCCACACAGTCCTCCGCCAATGACCACCAGCATCATACGGATCCCGGTGTTGATAACAAGATTCAGGTCCGACTTTCCGCCGTTGGAAAGCCCAAGAATGCCCTCATTTACGATCTCCGCCATCATACGGGGCTGAAGCAGGTCAATAAAGACCTCCCCGATCATAAAGGCAGAGGCCAGTAATGCCATATACCAGTACTTCTTCATGAAGCGGAATATTAGCTTCATTGGATGCTCCTTTGTTTAAACTTTTTCCTGTGCCGAGATAAAAACCTCACATCAAGTATACTGCCAAAATGCACAAAAACACATAGGCTCATTACCCGCTGCGATTCACATCCCAGTCAGGATGCTGCAATTTATGCGTTCACCAATTTTGCTGATCCACACATGGGGACAAGCACGTTCGTGTCGGCTGCGCGGCACTCGATACCAGTCCCGCATATACTCCGTAAACAATATCGTCAGGGACACACGGTGAATGTCACCATTGTCCCACGAGTCAGTGCTTCCATAAATAAATGTCCGGAAGAATCGTATGAAAACAGCAATTTTGTTGCAACGAATTACGAATTTATGTCATAATTATTACAGAGAAATATTACATTGAAGTTTTCGTCAAGGGAAACACTGATTACTCCACAAGAATACGGGATGACAGTTCTGCCATTCATGTAAAACCGTTCCCGAGCCTCAATTGATCAGTATTTTCCGGGAGAATTCTTTACAGGAGGTGAAAATGCCACCAAAAACTCATAGCAGCAGTTCAAGCAGCAGCCGAAGCTCGTCGAGCAGTCCCCGCAGCAGCAGCCGAAGTTCATCGAGCAGCTTTGGCAGCAGTCGAAGTTCAAGTTCCTTCGGGAGCAGAAGTTCATTCGGTCCAAGTTCCCACAGCCGGTCATCCTCGAGCTCATCAGGCGGATCATTATTTTCCGGGTTTGGCAGTTCACGAAGCGGTGGACCTTCCCGGCACAGTTCCTCGTCATTCAGTTCAGCACCCCGCCGTGATAACGTTGAACAAGTCAGAAGGAATCCGTCATACAACTACGATCCGATACCGCCGATGCGTCCGCGCCATAATCAGCCGAATCTTGGATCAGCTTTGCTTACCGCGATGCTCTTCCGCGGTATGAATCATGACTATGTGTATTACGACAAACCTTATGAGGTCGATGGGAAAACCTATCAGCCGGGTTATTATGATGAAAACGGCACCAGGTATGATAACCTGATGATGAAGAACGCTGATGGATCCAATACGCTGATCCTCACCTGCGAATACTGCGGAACAACCACCAAACTGGATTGGAAGGAAGGTGATGTTCCTCACTGTTCCAAGTGCGGCGCTCCGCTTGATATTGAGAAGGCACAAAAGGACAATATCAGCTCATCCGGTTCCTATAACAGTGAGACCGAAGCCAAAACAAAAACGAAGAAAAAATCTTCCTGCCTGAAGTGGGCGCTGATCGGTGTGGGTTTGATCCTGCTTCTAACGCTGTTTCGTTCCTGTGGAAAGACGGGAACCCCACAGATGGTCAGTGTCAGACCGACGAATACCGTACAAATGATCCTGCCGACCGCTCGTCCCACATCCACCCCGGCGGTTTCAGTTCCTGCCGGAGGAACAATCCGCTTAGGTCAAAACGCAGACGGTTCTTATTATCTCATCACAGACGGTTCCACCGCAGCCAAGATCTTGCAATGGGACGCGAATTCTGACAGTTTCTATGACCCGGAGACAGACACTTATTTCTGGTATAACACCGATCTTGAAAACCCTGTCTGGCAATATTGGGTTGAGGGTGTCTCGTCAGATTATGGCGACTATGGTTGGATGGAATACAACAACGGCAAGTGGTATGTTGAAGTCAGTGACGGAAATTGGCGGGAATATACGGGCAATCCGTCCGGATTCTGGTATATCACAGACAAAAAGTCTGACAGCACGGGATCGACCTCAACCTCTGCAATTCCTGCGGGGTTCACACTCCGCCTGAAACGCAATGCGGACGGTACCTATATTGTGCTTGAAGGAAACCGTGGAAAAGCCGATAAAGAGATCCCTTATGATCCGGAGACCGAAAGCTATTATGATAAGGAAACGGATACCTACATCTGGTACAATAACGAAGCGTCACAATGGCAATATTGGGTGGAAGGTCTCTCCTCCCTTTACGGCGACGCCGGTTGGATGGAATATAACGACGGTCAGTGGTACATCGAAACTCAACCCGGCTCCTGGGTGAAGTACACTGATGATAACGGGACGCTCTGGTATATTGAGCGGTAACTTTTTATATATAGTGTAAGCATCGATTAAAGATGAAGCACATCGGGGACCGGCACCTGTGCTGCAAAGCCAACACAAGTGTGCCTGTTCCCATGTGCGTCGTCCAGACATGGAACAGTTACTTATGTAATTACAAAACATGAGGAATTTTATGGAGACTCGCATTATCAAAGGCAATATTATCTCCGCGCCGAAATTTGGAAAAATAGAAATCACTGAAAAAGGTTATTTGATCGCCATTGACAGCAAAATCATAGGGACGTTTCAAAAGCTGCCGGAAGAATTTGCCAAATGTGAGATCGAAGATTACGGAAATGCTTTGGTGATGCAGTCCTTTGCTGACATGCACCTGCACGCTCCGCAGTATCCCATGCTCGGAATGGGCATGGACATGCCGCTGCTGGAGTGGCTGAACACTTACACTTTCCCGACTGAAGCCTGCTTCAAAGACAATGAATTCGCCCGCATGGCCTATCACCGCCTGGCATATGAACTGGCGGCCAAAGGCACCACTCGGATCTGTATGTTCTCCTCCATCCATCGTGAAGCGACCCTGATCCTGATGGAAGAACTGGAAAACGCCGGCATCACCGGATACGTCGGGAAGGTCAACATGGACCGCAACGGTGGGAAAGATTATCAGGAAACGACCGAAGAATCGATTTCTGAGACCGTCAAATGGCTTGAGTCCTGCAGCTTCGAACACATCAAACCGATGATCACCCCCCGCTTCACCCCGGCCTGCACCGATGAACTGATGCAGGAACTGGGACGGATCGCAAAAGAAAAGGACCTTCCCATCCAATCTCACCTCTCAGAAAACACCGGAGAACTGGCACTGGTAAAGGAACTTCACCCGGACTGCACTCAATATTGGGAGACCTATGCGAAATACGGATTGTGGAATGAAAAAACGCTCATGGCGCACTGCGTCTGGTCTGACGCGCGGGAACGGAAGGCCATCAAAGATGCCGGTGTCTGGGCCGTGCACTGCGCCTCTTCCAATGAAAATCTGGTCTCCGGTTACGCCCCGGTGCGCGTGATGCTGAATGAGGGACTCAATGTGGTGCTGGGCAGCGATATCGCCGGCGGCGATCATCTTTCCATGTTCAAGAACATCACCGCAGCTATCCGCGCATCCAAAGCCCGCCGCATTATGGATAACTGGCAGACAGATTTTCTGACCGTAGAGGAGGCCTTCTATCTCGGCACCTCCGCGGCTGCGCCTTTCTTTGGCGAAAAACCGGGCTTCGCACCCGGCAACACCCTGCACGCCATCGTTGTGGAAGATGAGACCCTGCCCATGGTTCGCCCGCTTTCCGTCAATGAGCGCTTTGAACGCTGCGTCTACCGCCGCGAACACGGCGCTATTCTGGCCGTCTACAGTGAAGGCAGAAAAATATTCGGAAAGTGATCCTGGTTGGCGTGAATTAAGACAAAAATGCACCGACAGTTTCCTCATTCATTTGGATCGTATCCAGGAAAAGCTGTTCGCTTTCCTCAAGCCGCTCCAGCGTCGCTCGATGTTCTACATCCCGGATCGACCGCTGAAATTCAATTCGTATCTCTTCATTAGGGATCCTTACGGTTTTTGTATCTGAATTATAAGCAAGATACCCCAGATGGATCAGGAGTGTCAGCACGTCATCTTTTCCTCTGAAAGTGGTCAGATCATTGGCAAAACCAAGCGTATCGACCTCCACTTCCACACCTCCGATCAGTTCCGCAATCGTCTTCGTCAGTCCGTTATAGTCCTGACTGATGTATTTCATCAGGCTCTCCGCAGCGGAGGTTTGCGTCCAGTAAGAAGAAGCGCTAACAGAACAGCAAGAAAGATAATAGAAAATAAAACGGTTCTGAGAAATCTGTTTTTCAGGTTTTTCAGAATTGATCCTTTATCCGGTAGACTGCAATCGGATGTGTTCGCTTTTCGTAAAACAACACTATGATTATTGTTTTATTATATCTTAAAAAAACGAATCTAAGAATACGCTGATTATTTGGAAAAACAAGGGACAAGGGGGGACGTTTTCCGAGTGTCTCGATTCAGGGGTGCAACTCCCGTTCCGAATTCAAATCGAGCAAAGCTCGCACCATACGGAACCGGCATCGCACTCGATGAATATCCCCATAGCCCAATTAATCAGGGCTTTCCTTATGAAATATAGGATTTAACATGATAATCTTTCTTCACGTAATGAATTTCGGTCAATTGAATCAGGAACTTTTCCCTTTAAAATACCGAAAATTGAATCAACAGCGGTAACAACTGGATCAACCGGTTTATCTTCAGTTTTGACGATTTTTGTGTCCAGGAAATCCTGTACCCGTACAAGAGAATGGGTATAACCGGATTTCATTTTGAATTCATCATCTGTAATTTCCATAATACACTAATCACTCGGTGTTTCAATTCACTGTCCCTTCATGTGACTGCCCCTTTATAGGACTGTCTCCATCTCGCCACTGTCTGTAAAAAGTGGGGACAGTCCCATGAAGGGACAGTCCCCGATACTTTTGATAAATCTTACTGATCGACAACCGGCCACTTTCTATTGCCTATTGCCAATTGCCTAATGCCTATTGACCACTGGCCACTGACGAACTACTGTTCCGCCGGTTCCATGTCATCGCGGCCGTGCTTGCAGATGGGGCACTGATAATCCGCGGGGAGTTCCGGACCGTCAAATTCTTCAAAGTAACCGCAGATCTTGCAGATAAAGCCCTTCTTCTTTTCCACCTTCACCGCCGGGACATACTCGAAGGCATCCTTGCCATGCTTGCACAGCGGGCATACATAATCATCCGGCATCTCAGCCCCTTCATAGAAGTAACCGCAGATCGTGCAGCGCCAGCCTTCCTTCTGTTCGGTCACAGGAGCCTTCTTCGGCTTGATGTGCGCGTGATAGTAAGCATAGGTCGCGGAAGGCGCATCGGAAAGCACCTTGGACTCCGTGACGTGCGCGATAAAGAGCGTCGACTTGCCCAGGTCTACAGACTGGATCACCTCACAGCCAAAGACCGCATTGGTATAGGTCGGGATATAGCGGATCCCATTCTCCAGCCGGTCATCGTAAGGCACATCGGCGAACTTGTCCACATCCCGTCCGGACTGGAAACCGAAGTGCTGGAACAGGGAGAACGGCGCGTCTTCCGTCAGCACGGAAACGTTGAACTTTCCGGAAGCTTTGATCATATCGGCTGTATGGTTCTTGTTGATGACGGAGATGGTGACCGTCTTCGGGTCCCCGTCGGCAGCCTGTCCGGCGGAGTTGATGATGCAGCCGTAATCCCTGCCATCCACCCGGGTCGTGGCGATCTCCAGACCGTAGGTGAATTTGAAGAACGCGGTCGGGTCAACAGAAGCGACAGCCTTGGTCACATATGCAGCTTCCGCGGCAGCAGCTCCTTCAGCAACAGCTTCCTTCACATCATACAGATGCGGATTGATATCCAGCGCGATGGCATCCGCCATGGCATCCAGCTGATCCAGTGTGGCCGCCTTCGGGGAAGACTTGATGGTGATGGTATCAGCGATGAACTCGGTACCCGGCAGCTTGGAGAGCATCTCCTTCATGATCTTGCCGCTCATCGGACCCCAGGAACCATTCTCCAGCAAAGCCACCTTGCGGTTCTTCAGACTATGCGCAACGATGTCGTTCAGCAGGTTTTCCATGGTGACGAAAACACCGGCATTATAGGTTGTAGCCGCGAATACCAGATGGGAATTGCGGAAAGCGCTCGAAACGATAAAACTTGCCGGGATCACAGATGTATCGAACATCTCCACCGGGATCCCGCGGTCAACCAGCTTGCCCGCCAGGATATTCGCCATGTTCTCGGTGTGACCATAAACCGAGGCATAAGCCAGACAGACACCCTTGACCTCCGGTGTATATGTGGACCAGAGGTTGTATTTTTCGAGGAAATCACCGAAGTGCTTGCGCCAAACAAAGCCGTGCAGCGGGCACACATAGTTGATTTCCAATGCGGCAGCTTTCTTGAGAACAGCCTGCACCTGCGGACCGTACTTCCCGACGATATTGGTATAATAGCGGCGGGCCTCATCCAGCCAATCGTGCATAAAGTCCACTTCGTCCGCGAAGATATGTCCATTCAGTGCACCGAAAGCACCAAAGGCATCCGCGGAGAACAAGACCTTGTCGGTCAGGTCATAGGACATCATAACTTCCGGCCAGTGCACCATCGGAGCCATCACAAAGGTCAGTGTATGTTTTCCCGTGCTGAGTGTGTCGCCCTCTTTGACGATGTGGAGCTTTCCGCTCATATCATAGTCAAAGTAATTTGCCAGCATGTCCTTGATCTTGGCGTTGCAGACGATGGTGGCTTCCGGATAGCGGTAGATCAGGTCTTCGATGGTGGCCGCATGATCCGGTTCCATGTGATGAATGACGAGATAGTCAAGTTTTCTGCCGTTCAGTCCGTAGGCAACATTGTCAAAGAATGTGTGCGCGACGGCTTTGTCAACGGTATCAAAAAGGACTGTTTTTTCGTCAAGCAAAAGATAGGAATTATACGACACGCCATTCGGGACCCCGTAAACGCCTTCAAAACAGGTAAGTCTGCGGTCATCAGCCCCCACCCAGAGCATATCGTTCAAAACTTGTTTTGTGCAATGCATGATTAACCTCCATAGGAACAACTCAAAAACGCTGCATAAAAGGTCTTCCTGTTTGCTGCCGCTTCTCTGGTGCAAAACACAGCACCGCGATGAGCAGCCGGTTTCCGAATCATCCCCTTCGCTATATTCTTATCCTAATTGTATCATCACTTTTCAATTCAATGTACACCTGAACTGTCCTCAACTCACTGAATGACGAAGCAGTGGAAACAGGCTCATTTTCCGGGGCTGTCGCACATCTTTTTATGTTTACGACAGTCTTTTTTGAACTGCCATCAAGAGCATATGCTTCCGATGGCTTTCCTATATGATTATGTGCCACAGCCCCTTTCTTTTTGTTGTTTTTGCAAACGATTGAAAAAACCTGAATAAAAAACTGCTATGCTATAATATTTACATCTTGATTATTGGGAGGGGATCATGGCAAAAGGGAATGTATTGGTTGTCGGGAATTCCGGAGTCGGGAAATCAACGCTCATTAACGCGGTTCTCGGTGAAAACAAAGCCGCAGTCGGTTTCGGGATCAAGGGAACGTCAAGCGAAATCACCGTCTATGAAGGGGAAGGGATTGACTTTAACCTGATCGATACCGTTGGATTCGAACCTCCAAAGGCTTTCTGGGAAATTGAACCCAAAGCGATAAAAACTGTTCGCGAATGGTGCAAAAACGCGGCACTTGATGACAAGACGGAAAATGATGTAACAATGCTGATGTAAAAGATATTGCGAAACAGATATACAATCTCTTTGTACAAAGCATAAACCGGCATTAAAGAAACACTGATGAATTGATATTCTGAATCGCTATTTTTACAGTAATTAATCGTAAATTACGGGAAACCAAACCGCGATGGTGAAACCGCACCGTCATATTATTTAATACAGCGGCTTTTTAGGGTGAAGTATTTTGCGAATCAGACAGACGACGAGGACTCCAACAGCGACGCCGATAAAATCAAGAAAGAGATCCTCAATATCTAAATGCCGGGTCGGCAGGATTATTTTCAAGGTTTCGTCTATCATGCTGATAACAGGTCCGATGATCAGCGATTTCTTCCAGCCCAGCCACAGGCAGAGCGTAAAACCAAGTAAAAAATACATCGGCAGATGGGCACCGCTCCGGGTAGTGTGGCTGTCCAGGACGATTCCGTGTGCTTTGAGCCAACCGCGAAATCCTTCACTTAATCCCATTGTCTCAGATGGTGATTGAAATGTGAGATAAAAAATTCCCACGATGACACTTATTGCGATAAATCCTCTAATTTTATTTTTCATAATAATTCTGAAGCTTTTCTTCGATAAGTACGAATATCCGAGTTGTTTTCACCATTATAAAGCTTTCTGAATAAATATACGATGGAAGGAGAAAGAAAGTGCCATTTATTGACGTAAGACGTATGACGAATGACGTAAGATATATGACAGATTCCTGATGATGGCTGATGACAAATAAGGTCTTAAATCTGGAATACGATTATTTCCTGATTTAAAAGAAAATGAGTCAAAGGAACCTGTTCTGTTGACTCGGTGATAAACAATTCTTCAGTACGTTTTCAAAATAAATCAGCTGCGTTTTTCGCAGAAGATTTCAAATTCCTCAACAGGCATGGGTTTGGCGAAGTAATAACCCTGGAACAACTTGCAGCCCATATCCACCAGCATGCTGTACTGGTCGCGTGTCTCAACACCTTCAGTCAGAGATGTCACGCCAAGGTCATCAGAAAGCTTCACAATATGATTCAAAATCTTTTTGGCTTTAGTGTCATTATTTGTTTCCTTAAGGAATACCATATCCAGTTTGATGACCTCAACCGGCATATCCTTGAGCATATTCAGCGAAGAATATCCCGCACCAAAGTCATCCATTTCCACCAGGAAGCCATGCTTTTCCAAATCATTCAGAACCTTGACACGGTTTTCAATATCTTCCATCATCGCGGATTCGGTGATCTCCACACGCATCTTTGACGGATCAACACCATATTCTTTAACAATGGACTTGATCTCTTCCGCCACATCCATAAAATAGAAATCTTTCGGAGAGATATTGACCGAAATAAACAAATCCCGGCCTTCTTTTTTCCAGCGGGCAAGGATCTCACAGGCGCATCGCCACATATGCTTATCTATTTCCGCAATCATACCGTTGCGTTCAAAAACGGGGATAAACGAAGCGGGAGAAAGCAGACCATCGATCGGATGTATCCAGCGGACCAGCGCTTCCGCACCGACCACTACACCATTCGCATCCACAACCGGCTGCAAATAGGGACGGACTTCGCCACGCTGCAGCGCTTCATGAAGCTGTGAGGAAATCATCTGATCCCACAGAACCCGGTCGCGCATATTGTCATCATAAAACGCAACATGCTTGGAGAATTCGTCTTTAATCGTGTTCAAAGCCATTCGCGCCCGGTCAAACATCACAGAAACATCCAGCCCCGGTTCTGTGATTCGATAAACCCCGAGATGAACCAGCAGCGGATGCTCCAGCTTTCCGTCTTTGATAGAGAAATTTTCCAGCTCGGTTTCATACTTTTCCGGATGGAAGTCTTTGAATGGAAGACATATCCCGAACATATCTCCCGAGATTCGTCCGTAAATACTGCTTTCCGGGAAATTATTCCGAACCCAGTTCCCAAGCACCTTCAGCGCGTAATCACCAAACTCATTGCCGTAAATATCATTGATGACTTTGAAATTATTCGCATCCACAAAAACGACGCAGTAATCACCGTTTTGATTCGCAAGCAGTCTGTCCCGGATGCGCTTGTATAAATACTCACGGGTATACAGACCGGTCAGTTCATCGTGATGGGCAATGAATTTTTCTTTCTCAAAGGCACGCTGCTCTTCAGTATTATCACGGACAGTGATATAAGTTCCGGCAAGATGACCGCGGTCATCTGAAGTGCTGCGTTTTTCAATCACATAGTACCGGTCACCGTCATCCCCATGCACAGTCCGCTTTACATGGAAAGTATTGTCCAGGTTCATCAGTCCGTTGAGATCAAAACGTTGGCAGAGACGGTCCGTAACATGCTCAAAATCTTCATTTTCAATGTCAAGCAATTCAATCCCGCGGGAATTCACCCAAATGCAGCGGCCGACAGCATCAAAGAAAAACAACGCATCTGACATATCCGAAACGATATTCGCCAGCATCCGGTCAAGAAGGCGCATCGGCCGGTAATGCAGCGCAAAGTAATACACCAGCAGCCCGAAAACGCCGAACCCGATCATCGAACGGTCGATCGGGTTGTTGGAAAAGATATAAAAAGTCTCCCACAATCCAATCACAATCATGGCGATGAGAAGCGTGGAGTAGCGTTCGGAATAAATACGCGGGCTGTCGATCACTTTGACGATGAAAATAAGCAGCACCGCGAAAAATATACCATAGTCCACGATCCGGTGGAAAGTCTGCCCCCAATGAGCGAGGAGGCTGAAATAAGGAGCGCTATCCACGATGATCTCTTTTGTTTCAAAGGCTTGTTTGAAAAATGGATTGAGCGCATATTGTATGGTGTCGATCAGCATCAGCCCATATACCAGATTTTTAAGCTTATTTCCACGCCACTTGATCAAACAATAATCAAAAGTAAACCGCAGAAGGGCGAACATTACATAGTTCATACCCAGGAAATAGATGTAATACCCGAGTGTGGCTACATGTTGATTTGTGTAAGCGATAATCAGTAAATTCCCGCTTACAGGAGGTATCAGTGCACCGAGAAGCATCGCTACCGCAGGAGCGATCGACTTGTGAGAGCGGCACGCAAAGAAACGGCATATGCCTAACGCCGCAATTAAAGAAATAAAAATCAATGAGAACGCAACTCTCACAAAGGCCTCTAACGAATATAATAAATTTTTCTTACTGTTATAAAACGATATTATAAATTCATTGATCCATACAGCAGTGTAAGTATATCATAAATAATAAAATTTAAGATAATCAATGATAATATTTTCAGGATTTCCTTGAATTTGTAAAATTATTTTCTTTACAATGACGCTAATTATTTTTTCCGCAAAGATTTCAGGTAAGCGATGAACTTCGGCAGGGCATGGATAAAAAGATTATAACCAGCTTTATTCAGCGGCAGGTCCCAGGCTCCGGGAGTGATCACCACGGATCCGCCCAACCCGCGTTTGAACTGATAAACACCCCACATGCGGTCGGATTCGACAAATTCATCCGGAGCGCCCCACAAATCATAGGTTCTGCAGCCTTTTTCTTTGGCAAGCTTGACCGCTTCCCACTGCAGCAGATAATTCGGCATCTTTTCCCTATGTTCCGGGCCTGACATACCGTAAACATAACGGGCTGTGTCTCCGGTGACAAAAATCATCACCGCAGCCACCATCTGTCCTTCCACTTCCGCGATCAGCGGAGTGAGCATCCCTGCGGCATAAAACCGCGTCCAGACATCCAGATAATAATCTTTTTCGCGGATCAAAAAACCGTCGCGAGCCGAAGTCTCCGCATAAAGATCCGCGATTGCTTCAAAATCAGACGGGCTGCCCCGGCGGACAGCAACACCCTTTTTTTCCGCCAAACGGACTTTGTAGCGGGTGCGCTGCTTCATGGCTGCAAGCAGCTCATCCAAAGAAGGCTCCGTATTGATCCAGACCGAATTGGCAAACTGGATCTGCTGGGGAGAAAAACGCCAGCCATGGGATTCGTAATAACGCCGCAGGGACTGTCCCGCCGGATTTTCCACAAATTCATCCGTGCCCGGTTCACCGAACGACTCCGGTATATCCGGATCGATCTTCACAAAAAGCGCGTGCTGTTGGGCACCGAAATCAGCCAGATCCGCCATCACCCGATCCCGCAGCTTTTCATCGGACCAGTCCATCAGCGGACCGCGCGGGACATAAAGGAAACAGGTCCCGGTCGGCAGCGGACCAAGATTGATCGGACGTTTGAGGATAAGTGCTGCCGCTTCGACCTCTCCCGCATCATTTATCCACAGCTTCGGGAAAGCTTCCCAGCCCATGCGCGCTTTGACTTCCGCCCACTGGGAAGTCTGCAGCAGGGAAGCGCCGGGCAGATGAGCGATGATTTCGTTCCAGTTTTCCGGGATCATGATGCATGACGCTTTCTGCGTTCTGTATCCGCAAATTTTATACCCTTGTAAAGCAGGGAGGAGTAGACGTAATCAAAGGATCCCATCGTCCGCAGCACCGTTCCGCCAAAGCCGCGTTTAAATCGATATACCTGCCACAACCCGTCATGGCGATCCATAAACTGAGCCTCAAGCGTTTCCTCATCTTCGTCAGGGATGCCCCACAGGTCATATTCCGTGCAGCCGGCCTCTTTACAGATGTTCATAGCCGTCCACTGTGCCAGATAATTCGGCATCCGGTTCCGCTCTTCATTGGATGAGGCGCCATACAGATAATAGCCGCGCTTTCCTTCGATAAAAAGCATCAAGGCGCTCAGCGGTTTTCCCTGATAGCTCACCAGAATGATGCGGCCTTTTTTGTCTTTCCCGAAGCAGTCAAGGCACTTCCGGTAATAAGCTTCCGCATGAACCCCAAATGCATCCCGGCTGCCGGTAGTTTCCATGAGAGCGTGAAACACCGCAGTGTCTGTACTCTCTACTACTGTGAGATCTTTTTTTTGCGAAAGACGGATATTGTAACGTGTCTTCTGATTCATCCGCGCAAGCCAGTCTTCCGGTGTTCCATCCAGCGAAACGAGGATCGTCCGCGGGGGCTGGACCGTCGCGAAGGATGGGATAAACCCTTCCATGGAATATTCCAAAGCACCGGCTTCCGCAGTTCCTTGCCAAAAATCCGGCTCCACCCGCAGGAAAACCGCATGGCGGCTGCGGCAGAGAGAATGAACCTCAGGCCACAATCCCGCGAAATCCGTTCCAACCGGCCCGCGGGGAATATAAGCGATCTTCAGACCTGCCGGCAGGGAGCGGAACAAAACCATCGCACCGGCTGTTCCATTCCCGACATAAGCGGGTGACCATCCAAATCCGGACTTCAATTCACCCCATTCCGCATTCTGCAGCAGCGAATGTTCCGGATGCTGACGGCAGAACTCCTGCCATTGTTCTTTCGTGAGAATTGCCATATTTTTTCCAGTCAATCAATCCAGCAGCTTGGCGTCCGGGATGATTCCGTTCAGCAGCTTGCGGATCTCGTCTTCTTTTTCTTCAATTGCCAGCGTATACAGCCGCTCAACCAGCGGTTCCAGCTTTTCCGCAGGAATCAAATCGTGACGCTCGAGCTTGTAAATATCAGGGTGCATGGTCGGCTCCAGGACCTGACCTTTATTCCACAGGTCTTCACTGAGCTTTTCTCCGGGACGAACACCTGTAAACTGGATCTCAATATCCCGTCCGGGCTCGAGTCCCGATAAGCGAATCAGGTCTTCGGCGAGGTCAAGAATACGCACCTGTTTTCCCATATCCAGTACAAAGGTCTCACGGTTTTTGCTCAAACCCGCGGATTCAAGCACCAGATAAACCGCTTCCGGGATGGTCATAAAGTAACGTTCCATCTGTGGATCGGTAACCGTGACCGGGCCGCCGCGTCGGATCTGTTCCTGGAAAATCGGCACCACACTCCCGCGGCTGCCCAGTACATTTCCGAAACGGACCACCGTATAATTCGCATCGGTCCCGATGGACTCATTCAGCACAATATTTTCAGCCACACGTTTGGAAGCGCCCATGATGTTGATTGGGCGGACAGCTTTGTCCGTTGAAATCATCACAAAACGTTCCACGTTGAATTCCTTGGCTGTACGTACAACATTCTGCGTCCCGATAATGTTATTCGTCACAGCTTCGGAGATATTGGTTTCCATCAGATGAACATGTTTGTGCGCGGCAGCATGAAATACGATCTGCGGATGATACGTCTCAAATACCCAGCGTATACGCTTCAGGTCCCGTACATCAACGATCACAGGCTGTACATCAAGACCCGGAAACTCCGAACTCATGCGCAGCATGGTTCCGAAGATACTGTTTTCTCCATGACCAAGCAGCAGGACTTTTTTCGGGTTCCATCGCGCAGTCTGCCGTGCGATCTCCTGACCGATGGAACCGCCCGCACCGGTGATGAGAACTACCTTGCCGCGCAGGATCGGTCCAACGTTGTCCTGGTCCAGCTTGACCGGGTCGCGCCGCAGCAGGTCGGTAATTTCCACTTCCCTCAGTCTGTTGATGTTGACCGCGCCGCCGATGAGCTCATAAATACCCGGCATCGTCTGGAAGGGAACATTCTTTTTCCGGCACACATCTGAAACCAGACGCAGCACCCGACCCGGAGCGCTCGGAATCGCAAACATCACCATATCAACATAATACCGGTCAATCATGATATCTACACTGGAGATCAAACCCAGCACACGGACGTTTTGAACCTCCTGGTTGAGCTTGTTTTTATCATCATCCAGAAAACCAATCGGACGGAGAAGAAGCTGCGGATTTTTGATCATTTCCTTACAAACCATCACGCCTGCTTCACCGGCGCCGATAATCAAGACGCGGCGCATGTTTTTATGAGAAGAACGGGCCGTCCTTTTGGTTTTATTAGCCGCAAAGAACCGAATGCCGAAACGTATCCCACCCACAAGCAGCAGTGAAAGAATAAAGTCAATAATCAGAACAGAACGGGGAAAGGCGCTGAACACTTTCAGATGGTACAGCACCATCATCAACAACGCTACGCTCACAGATCCGGAAACCACAGCCAGCAGGATCAGCCTGACTTCATCCACGCTGGCATAAGCCCAAAGGTGCCGGTACAATCCAAAGCGGATGTAAATCAGCGGCTTGATGACCAGACACAGCCCCAGCATCCAATAAGCGGAAGGCAGGTACACCGTTATCTGTTCCGGCTCAAACTCAAAACGAAGCAAATAACTGAAAACGACACAGACGACGATCATCACCATATCAAAGATGAAGACATATCGGTTTCGAATTCCCTGTTTGATGCGTAGTGCCAAGATCAGCGTCCTTTCAGCCCAAAGATAGTCTTGAAGGTATGGAAAAGGATCGACAGATCCATGAGCAGACTGCGGTGTTTAATATAATAAAGGTCATATTCCAATTTTACCGTGTTTTCTTCCGTCCCTGCAGCATAATTTTGATTGACCTGAGCCCATCCGGTAATTCCCGGACGGACGAGAAGACGTGCCCGGTAAAACGGCACATCACGCTGTAAATCCTTAACAATTTCCGGTCTTTCCGCACGCGGGCCGACAAGACTCAGCTCACCGCGCAGAACATTGATAAACTGCGGCATTTCATCCAGATGAGAACGGCGCAGGATCGACCCGACCTTCGTAATTCTGTCATCATGCTCCGATGCCGGCCTGGCAACCCCGTCCATTTCCGCGTTCTGGATCATGGTACGGAATTTGATGATATTAAAGGTGGAACCGCGCAGTCCCAGACGTTCCTGTACATAAAAAATCGGACGGCCCGTGTCGATGAGCGTAGCCAGAGCGGCAATAGGCGTCACGATTCCCAATGCGGCCAAGCCGACCACACCGCCGATAAGGTCAAAAAACCGCTTGGCGATCTCAAAAAACAGGCTGGTATGCGACATATCATAAAACGATCGCAAAAGCCAGTCCGTGTTCAGCAAATGTACCGGAACCCGTCCAAGCAGCTCTTCGTAAATCATCGGCATGGTCGTCACGGTTATGCCTTTTTCTTCTGACTGCGTCAGCTCATCCAGGAGCTGGTCATTCAGATGGTTGCTGATTGCCATGATCACCTGCGTCACCTGATGGGCTGATATGATATCAAAATATTGATCCGTACCACCGAGGACCGGATAACCTTCAATTTTCGTATCACGCTTGGATGGATCATCATCAATAAAACCGATCACCTTATATGGGACGCCTTCGGTGGTGTTGATGATCTCCGCGATTTTGCGCCCCGCCTTTCCCGCACCGACAATGACCGTATTGATAAACGCATTTTTTACAAAGAACAGATGTGCAAAAATACGCCGCCACAATAGCGTAAAAACAGCGGCGGCGATAAAAAATACAATCACACCCCTGCGCGGCAGCGTTTTTGCAGGGGCTAAAAAGAATATCAGCAAATAAATCGCCACACAGGAAAAAGCAGAAATCAGAATGATTCGAAGTGCTTTTTGGAACTGATGAACTTCCCGGACGTTATATAAGGGAACCATCAGGATCAGCCACAAAATTGGCAGCAGATAAAACCAGGGATCCGGACGTTCCATCAGGAAGGAGACAGAAAAACCGAGCCAGTCATCCTCATTAGCCCAGGCAAGCAGAGAAACCGCCAATGCCAAGAGAACCGCGACGACATGACCGAATATCAGGATAAACTTCCGTTCCCGTGGGGTCAGCCGCTGTTTGAGCGTTGTTCGAAATGAGTTGTTGGACGATTCCATATTTATTTTCACCGGTATTCCATTTCCATTCCCGGAAAGGAAATTAACAAATGATAATCATAACACAATTACACGATAATCGCTAAACGGTTTCTATTTTTTAAGATGAATATTTTTGCCATATTACAATGACAATTATTCTTTCACTAATTATAACTGCAAAAGAGAATTAGCCTTCTCTATTGTCATATTCAAAAAAAAGAACCGCACAGCCCCTCTCACAGTACCTTTTACGCAGTACCTATGATAATCCGGTGAAAACAGGTATAATCAAATTTTAAGAAAACGCTGTTTAATTCCGGTGAAGGCGAAATGACAGTTCTGCGATTCGCGCAAAACCGTCCCTACCCCCAATTAATCAGTCCTTCCTTAGAAAAATAACGATATGAGGTCAATAATGGGCATATTAATCGCAGAAATACCGGTATTTCTCCTGACTGCGGGAAAGGGGAAGACGCAGTTTTTGATAAGCAGCGTTTTGTTTTTTGCAATTCTCGCCAGTGTGATGGTTATACGAAAAGACCGGAACCGCCCGTTCCGCCCCGAAATTCAGCATCCGATAATCGATACTGCGATCAGTACCATCCTGGCACTTTTATTTTTTTACCGCTGGGGATTTTCCGGCCGAATGAACTCTTTCGCCGAATTTCTGAATATGCCAGTAAAACAGTGCTGCATGCTCATCGCATTCCTGCTTGCGTTGTTTTCGTTGTTCGGGATCGACCTGATGATCACAACTGTTCAGCTGCTGCTCCCTCCCCGGGATGCAAATAAAAAACAACCCGGTAAATTGTTTCTCATATTCTACTTGTTCTTTATTTCTGTTCTGATCCTGTTCATTAATTCCAAATGTTCTCCTCTATATCCCTTTCAGGATGGGAATGACCAGAACACAATGTTTACTGTCGGGAAAGGGGTATTAAAAGGATATGTTCCCTATCGAGACCTTTACGAACAAAAGGGACCGCTGCTGATCTTTATTCACTCTTTCGGAGCTGCTTGCAACTACTTCGGCTTTGAAGGCATCTGGCTGCTTGAAATCATCTGCTGTTTTTTCTTTCTCCTGATAACATACAAAACAACCGAAATTTTTGTTGACAACAGAGCTCTGCCGTTCATCCCGTTATTTGCTGCGGTAATTTACAGCGCTCCTGCCTTTGGTATGGGAGACTCCGCAGAAGAGTTTGCACTGCCATTAATGGCATACGCTTTTTATGTGGGCATCAAGGCACTCAAAAATGACAGTTTTCTGTCCGCAAAGGAATTTTTCTTTATCGGGCTCACCTCCGGGGCTGTTTTCTGGATCAAATATTCCATGGTTGGCTTTTATTTCGGCTGGATCGCATGTTTTTTGTTTTATGCCATCAGCAGACGTCAAATGAAAGACCTGCTGAGCGGGATCCTTTTGATCGCGGCTGGAATTCTTGTCATAACACTCCCGGTATTCCTGTATTTCCTGTTCAATTCTGCGCTGAAGGACCTGTATCAGGCGTATTTTTACAACAATCTGGTGTATTATCCGGCCTACAGGAACTGGTCATACGCCAAAAAACTGCGTTATTCAATGATGTCTTACCGGACGAATGCTTTGATTCCTATGGGACTTTCCATCATCGGATGTTTTTATATGATCATCAAAAATCAATGCAAAACAGCGGCATTTTTGATAATAACCTTCCTGCCGACCTATCATTTTGTCTATATCAGCGGTAATTATCATTTCTATTATTGTTTTATTTTCAGCATATTCTCCATAACCGGTTTATGTTTCTTCACGGATTTGTTCTCAAATCTGTTCGGCTTTATAAAGAAACCGGCTGTGGATTCAAAGAAAATATCCGCACCGCTCCTGTTCACCGCTGTCATCATGGTATGCCTGGTTTCAAAAAATCTGCCTTCACTGGAGATTCCCAAAAACGAATTGCTGCCGTTCCGGATGAAGGACATCATTGAAAAATCCGGAATTGAAGATCCTTCCATCCTTCATTTCAGAATTCTTGATATGGGTGTTAATACCGCCGCTGGGCTGATCCCGAATATGAAATATTTCTGCTATTATAACAATGACCATCTGACAGAAACGCTGGAACAGCAGCTGCAATGCCTGGAAGAACACTGCGTGGATTATGTTTTAGAGCAGTCCACATCTCCCTACACCTGGCAGGAAATTGAAACCTACGAGCATCAGGGGGTGATTCCCTCCTGGCAGGATAAGGAATTATATTATTTCCATTATTTCACACCGAAACAATAAATTCAGTAATGGGACAGTCCGAGATGTTTTTTAGAGATAAGTTGAGTGTCATAAAATCATAATGAAACTGTTACGCTTTTTTCAAAATACTTTATTAACTCTGCTAAGCTGCGCTATCCTTAGCGGATGCGGCGGAAAAAAGCTCCCCGACCCGCAGATATTACCCGGTCCCGTCATCACCGTCACGAAAACGCCCCAGACCATTCCGCCTGACACCCAAACAGCACAGCCAAAAGCTGTTCCCACTCCGACAGCTATCCCCATGGAACCCACCAAAACACCGGTCATCCTCGGATATGATGTGCCGGTGCTTTCCCAGGACGGACTGCTGTTGAACGGAGCACCAACCGGTGTTGGCTGCGTTCCGGTATGCATTGAAATGATGACATCCTACTGGAATCAACTGGACAGCCGCTATCCGGTACTCAGTGCACAGCAAATCATCGACCGCAATGCGGAACAGGGAACTTATGTGGCAGGGAGAGGCATGTCTTCCATGAGTGCGGCTGATGAGCTCATGGAAATCGGATATTCTCATAAAATGGAACTGAACACCTCAAAAGAGGAATTATTGGAAGCCTTCGAAGCGCATGGTCCCGTGGGTGTGCTGGTAAAAACCAATTGGGTGCCGACGACGATGAATCACGCTGTTGTCCTGACAGCCTACGATGAAGCCACTGATACAGTCACACTCAATGATCCGTTTTATGGCAGTACGGTCACCTGGTCCTGGGAATCCTTCGACGGCATCTGGGGACTGAATTATGCCGGCGACAAAGATTACAGTGGAAATGTGGTCAGACGGGTTTATTTCATTATCTATCCGAATAACCAACCTTAAGGTATAATGGAATGTGTCGGAATTAATCAGACAGATAATTTACGACATATGACACATGACGTATGCCGCATGATATATGCCTCATGCCAAATATCCGATGTTTCATTACGAAAAATAGGACGGGGAAAATGGAATACAGAACAGAACATGACTCAATGGGAGAAATACAGGTTCCTGCTGAAAAATACTGGGGAGCGCAAACCCAGCGCAGTTATCAGAATTTCCGGATCGGTACGGAAAAAATGCCGAAGGAAATCATAACCGCATTTGCCTTTCTCAAAAAGGCTGCCGCAATCGCCAATTTCCGCCTCGGCAAGCTGGATGAAGAAAAACTGAATGCCATCAGCGCAGCCGCGGATGAAATTCTTGCCGGCAAATTAGACGACAACTTTCCGCTGGTAGTCTGGCAGACCGGTTCCGGTACCCAATCCAATATGAACGTCAATGAAGTGATTGCCAATCGGGGCAACGCCATTGCCGGAAAGCATCTGCTGCATCCGAATGATGATGTGAACAAATCTCAAAGTTCCAATGACACATTTCCAACGGCCATGCACATCGCGGCTGTTTTCGAGATCCGTCAAAAGCTGATCCCGTCTATTGAATCCCTCATCAAAACATTCAAAAGGCTGGAAAGAGAAAACCAGGGTATCGTCAAATCCGGACGCACCCACCTGCAGGATGCCACACCGATCACCTTTTCACAGGAGATCAGCGGATGGCGCAGCATGCTGGAAATCAGCCTGGAACAAATCAAAACCGCGCTGCCGGGCCTTTCCCGTCTGGCGCTGGGAGGCACCGCAGTAGGAACCGGACTGAACGCACCGAAAGGCTTCGCGGAGGAAGCTGCCAAAGCGGTCTCCGAGCTCACGGGGTACAGCTTTCAAACCGCGCCGAACAAATTCCACGCACTCACATCAAAAGATGAACTGGTGTTCATGCACGGAGCGCTGAAAGGGCTTGCCGCCAACCTTATGAAAATCGCAAATGATATC
The DNA here is from genome assembly GCA_017417055.1 of Anaerolineaceae bacterium. Lineage (GTDB taxonomy): Bacteria > Chloroflexota > Anaerolineae > Anaerolineales > Anaerolineaceae > Flexilinea. Next base: position 53,146 of record JAFPZX010000021.1, on the reverse strand, counting down.
CGCTGGCTGGCCAGCGGTCCCCGAGATGGCTTGGGCGAGATCAACATTCCGGCCAATGAACCCGGCAGCTCCATCATGCCCGGAAAAGTGAACCCGACACAGTGCGAATCCATGACGATGGTCGCCGTTCAGGTGATCGCCAATGACACGGCAGTTGCCTTTGCTGCCTCTCAGGGTAATTTTGAACTCAACGTTTTTATGCCCGTGCTCATTTACAACTTCCTGCAGTCGGTTCGTCTGTTGGCGGAAGGGATCGAATCCTTCAACATTCACTGCGTCTCCGGCATAACCGCCAATAAGGAAAAGATGCGCTATAACCTGTATCATTCGCTGATGCTCGTCACAGCACTCAATCCCTATATTGGATATGAGAACGCGGCAAAAACCGCCAAACTGGCTTTCAAGGAAGATATTTCGCTCAAAGATGCCTGTGTAAAACTGGGTTTTCTGACAGCGGAGAAATTTGATGAGATCTTCCATCCGGAAGAAATGATATAAGAAACTGTTCAGAACGGAGCACATGCGGGACTGGTATCTTGTGCCGCGCAGTCGACATAAACATGCCCGTCCCTATGTGCGCCGCTAAATTTTTGTATAGCCGCAAAATTCAAAAAAAATAAGGGAAAAGGGGAATCAAAATGTCCGAAAAAAAGACAAGAGTCGAACGAGACTCAATCGGAGAGATGAACATTCCGATCGATGCGTATTACGGGGTGCAATCTTTACGCGCTCATGAAAACTTTATGATCACCGGCTACACCATGCGGCCGGAGATGATCAACAGCCTGGCTCAGGTCAAAAAAGCCTGCGCTATTGCAAATTTGAAAGCGGGACAACTGCCGGAAAATGTAGCTATGGCTATCGAACAGGCCTGCGATGAAATTCTGGAAGGCAAACTGCACAAGGAATTCATCGTCGACCCGGTCCAGGGCAGCGCGGGAACTTCAATGAACATGAACGCTAATGAAGTGATCGCGAACCGCGCCATTGAGATCCTCGGCGGACAAAAAGGCGACTATAGCATTGTTCACCCAAACGACCATGTCAATTACGGACAATCTACCAATGACGTCATTCCTACCGCCGGGAAAATCACCATCATCAAATTTGCCAACAACCTCATCAAAGAACTGAACGCACTTTATGACGCGCTGATGCGCAAAGCCGATGAATTTAATGATGTCATCAAAATGGGCCGCACGCAGCTGCAGGATGCGGTGCCGATCCTTCTCGGGCAGGAATTCAAAGCCTATGCCACCGCCGTGAAACGCACGACCGTAAATATCGGTCACGTCCTGGACGATCTGCATTACATCAACATGGGCGGAACCGCTATCGGAACCGGCATCAACGCGGATACCTATTTCTATCAGATCGTCGCCCGTGAACTGAGCAAAGTGACCGGGATGGAGCTGTATCAGGCAGAAGATACGATTGACGGTACACAACACATCGACTGCTTCCCCGCCGTTTCCGGTGCTGTCCGCACCTGCGCGGTCGCCCTTTCCAAGATGTGCAACGACCTACGGCTGCTTTCTTCCGGTCCCCGCTGCGGCTTCGGCGAAATCAACCTGCCCGCCAAACAAAACGGCTCTTCCATCATGCCCGGAAAGGTCAACCCTGTTATCCCTGAAGTCGTTAACCAGGCTGCGTTCCTGTGCATCGGCAACGATGTGACCGTTTCCATGGCGGCAGAAGCCGGGCAGATGGAATTGAACGCGTTTGAACCCATCACGTTCTACTGCCTTTTCTCCTCAATGGAAGTGCTGACGAACTCCATTCATACGCTCATCGTCAACTGCATCAACGGCATCACTGCCAACAAAGAACACTGTTACGACATGGTCCACAACAGCGTCGGCATTATCACCACGCTGGTCCCGCACATTGGGTATCAGCACGCAGCCGATATCGCCAAGAAAGCCATCAAGACCGGTCAGCCGGTCCGCGAGCTGATCCTGCAGGAAAAACTGCTGACAGAAAAGGAACTGGACATCATCCTCGACCCCTGGAACATGACCAAACCCGGCATTTCCGGTGAAGAACTGCTGGAAGGGAGAAGTAAGGAGTGAGGAATTAGGAATTAGGAGTGAGGAGTGGTCAATGCCTTTACACTCCTCACTTCTCACTCCACACTTCTCACTCCACACTCCACACTCCACACTCCTAACTCCTCACTCCACACTTCTCACTCCTAACTTCTCACTCCTAACTTCTAACTCCTCACTCCTAATATTTATCCGTTTCTTAAAAAAGCTTTTATAATAGAGCCTAAGGAAATACTGGTGAAATGGGGGGCGGGGACGGTTTTGCGCGAAGCGCAGTACTGTCCTCACGTCTTCTCGGGAATTACTGTGAGTTTAAAAGCACACTGAGGTCTGCCTTTTTGTTGTCGCGCAGCCGGCACAAAAGGACTGAACTTTGTGTGTCGGCTCCTGAATTCATTTATCATGGTGCCTGTGAAGGCATGTTAATCAATCAGTGTTTTCTATAAAAAAGCTAAACGGAAACCAGTCCGTGATTTAAGAAACAGGAAATAATATGAGTGAACAATTTAATCTCAATAACCGATACCAATTCATGGGGCTGATCGGAAAAGGACGAATGGGTGACGTCTACCGGGCTTCGGATAACTTCTTCCGCCGGGAAGTAGCCCTGAAAATGATCCGGAAAGAAACCGCATCGCCGGAATTTCTTCAGTATTTTTCCACACGCTATGCACAATACATCACAATGCTGGCAAAACTGAATAACCCATCGATCATCAAGACATACGATTTCACATCTCTGAACGGTGTACCCGCATGGACGATGGATCTCTATTCAGGAGCAAGTTATGCGCAGTACACAGGAAAACAAATGACTGTTGAACAGGCTGCCAACCTGCTGATCCCGGTCGCAGACGCACTTACCTACGCGCATAATTACGGCATGTTCCATGGGAATCTGAAACCGTCCAATATCCTTATCGACAATAATCAGAATCCGGTCCTGACTGACTTCGGTCTGACCCAGTGGCTGAGCGAAAACGGACACGGATACGGGCAGTTCGAGGCGAATGCCGGCATCGGTTCACCGGAATATCTTTCCCCGGAACAGGCACAGGGCGGCATGATGGATGCCCGCTCGGATGTTTATTCCCTCGGCATCATGTTTTACGAACTGGTCACCGGGCGCCGCCCCTTCGCGGCAATATCCCCGTTAGAGACAATGGCACGTCAGGTTTCCGACCAGATCCAGTCCCCGCGGAACTTCGCACCGAACATATCCCAACAGGCTGAACAATTTATCTACCAGGCAACCGCCAAGAACCCGGCACAGCGCATCAGTTCCATGAGCGAAGCTGCCATGATCCTGCGCAGCCTCTCTACCCCTTCCGCAGCAGGCGCCTATTATCCTCCAGCATCTTACTACAACCAGAACGTTCCAAATGAAGATGAGGATGATGACGATGGAAGTTTCCGTGAAAAATTCGGTGCTGCGGTCGGAACATTCCGGAAAAACAAAAACGCGAAATATATCGCGATTGCGCTCGGCGTACTGGTTCTGGCAGGAATCGTGATTGCCATTGTTGCGGGAAATAACAGGAAGATCCAGGAGATGAATGCTGCCTCAACACAACAGGCGATCCAACAGGTAGAAACACAAAACGCCGTGCTGGCTAATGTTGAAAAACTGCACCAGCAAACAGCAGCCGCGGAAGAGGAATTTGCACGTCAAACGCAAATCGCTGAAAAGGATGCCGCTGCCGCTGCTGCATTGGCAGCAACCCCAACCCCGGAACCATTCATGATTCCGACCATTCCCGCCGCTTCTATCCCGACTGCCGTCGCACAGTCAACCGGCCGATTCCAGAGCCAAACCCCGGTTGACGGAGCAAACTTCATCAAAGGCGAAGCTTTTAACGTGGTGTGGACAATTGAAAATACCGGTACCACAGACTGGACTGATTCCTTCAAAATCAAATTTGACGGAGGAACCAACTTCACTGTCGGCAATATCACTGAAAAATACATCGGCACATACATCTGGCCGAACGGGGCATCCGGAATTACACTGCCCTGCATCGCTCCGCAGATGAACGGGACTTACTCAATGGTCTGGCATATAGAAGACGAAAATGGCAACGAGATTCCAAACATCAGCCTTTCCATCACAATCAATGCAATCGACGGCGTATTGACACCCACCCCGCTCCCGGAAGGAGCCATCACACCAACCTGGACATCTATCCCGGATGATGGAAACTTTTATGTCGCAGACGGACAGTAAAAGAAAAAGGAGAGACTTATGGCTATGAAAGAAAGAACAGGACGAAACCGCGTCAGCAAGGCGGATGACGTTTCAAGAAAAGTCAACAATTCGGCATCCAGACCCACCACTTCAACGCGGGTCAGACCGTCCAGCAAAGTGGATGATATTTCACGGAAAATCAACACCCCATCATCCAAACCCGCATCTTCAGCACGTGTGCGCCCATCCAGCAAAGTGGATGATATTTCACGGAAAATCAACACCCCGTCATCCGGGCCATCAGACTCCATGCCCGCGCGGGTAAAACCCTCCAGTAAGGTCGATGAAATCTCACGGAAAATTCCCTCAAGGCCTGCCGCTGCTCCCGAAAGACCGTCAGCCCCGATACCGCCGCAGCCAAGCTCAAGAGTGACACCATCCCAACCTGTTTCAAATCCAGTATCGAAAAAGTCCGGCGGCTGCTGCCTGCTCCCCTTCGCACTGGGTGTTTTGGGTGTTGTCGGAGCTTTGATCGTCATCTTCTGAACGGCGGAAATTTTCTATGAGTAAAATCGCGATCATTGGCTGTGGAATCAGCGGAATGACACTTGCCAAAAGGCTGCGGGACACCGGTTTTGAAGTGGAAATCTTCGAAAAGGAAAGCGCACCTGGCGGCATCGCCCGCGGATTCAAAGCGGAAGGATGGAAAGATTCCGTCGAATTCTTTTACCATCACTGGTTCCAAAAAGATGACGACCTGCTTGGATTAATAGCAGAACTCGGATTCCGGGACCGGGTAAAATTCCGCACGCCGACAACAGTCATGTATCACAAGGGAAAGTTTTACCCCTTTGATTCCATCCCCGCCGCCCTCGCCTACCCAGGTCTGGGGTTCGGGATCCATAAGATCCGGTTCGGGCTTGCAGGTGTTTATCTGCGGCTGACAAAAAACTGGCAGGAGCTGGAAAAAATAACCGCGAAGGACTGGATGACAAAATACGCGGGAGAGTTTGCCTACAAAACCATGTGGGAACCGATGATGATCGGCAAATTCGGGGAAGAATATGCCAATCAGGTACCAATGTCCTGGCTGTGGGCACGCATCTACTCCCGCACCACCTCGCTCGGCACATTTGATGGCGGAATGCAGGACCTTTTTGATCTCTTCTCCGAACAACTCCGGAAAGCCGGAGTATCCATACGGCTGAATACGGATGTAAAGCAGATCGAACAGGATGAGTCAAAAAAATATTATCGTCTGATTCTCGGCAGCGGTGAGACGCTTGAAGGTTACGACAAAGTGATTGTCACCACATCACCGCAGTCCATGCTCGGCTTGTGCGCTCAGCTGCCCGAAGCTTACCGATCCCAATTGGCAGCGCTGAAACACCTCGGAGCAGTGGTGCTCTGCGTCCGGCTCAAACAGCCGCTCTCCCCACAGGGATATTACTGGTACAACCTGCCGAAAAATGAGGGTTATCCGTTCCTCGCGCTCGTTGAACACACCAACTTTATCCCAAAAGAGCGCTATAACAATGAAACGATCATTTATGCCGGCGACTACCTGCCGCGCGGGCATGAATATTTTGATTTATCCGCTGAGGAGCTTCTGGAAAAACTGAAACCGGGATTCAAAAAGATCAACCCGGCGTTTTCAGAAGATTGGATCATCAACGCAACCAAATTTGCCGCGGATTATGCCCAGCCGGTCCCGTTCCTGAACCATTCCAAAGCTATTCCGGCAATGAAAACACCGCTTCCCGGGCTTTATTTTATCTCGATGAGTCAGATTTACCCCTGGGACCGCGGCATGAACTTCGCCGTCCGCTGGGCAAATGACCTCGCCCGGGACATCATCAATGAATTTCCATCAGGAAGTGCAGCGGCTGAATCATGAGAATCGCTGTTTTTTCCGATATTCACGGCAATATCTCTTTTTTTGAAGAATTTTTACGGGACGCTGAAGCGGAACATGTTGAAAAATATATCTTCCTGGGCGACAGCGTCTCTTATTATCCGTTCGGCGTGCAGGTGATCCGGAAACTCCGTGAAATCGGAGCGCTTTGCGTGGAAGGGAATCATGATTCTATGCTGCGCGGCGAATTTCCGATTCCCGAAAAACATGAACCGGTTTATCAGCTCCGCAAAACCATGGCAGAAATCTCACCGGAAGAGCTGGCCTTTGTCAAATCCTGGCCGGAAATTATTCATGAAACCTTCAACGGAAAGCGTATCACCTTTGTCCATGGATCCCCGCTGAACCATCTGAAAGGATATGCCTACATCGACAGCGAACTGGCACTTTACGACAACCCCGCGGAAGATATCGTTTTCTGCGGACATACGCACCGTCCCTGGATAAAGCAGAATCCGCACACGCTGATGGTGAATGTGGGATCTGTCGGACTGCCGCGGGATGAGGGCGGCGGCAGCAAACCCGCCTGGGCGCTGTTTGATACGGACTCCGGCAGCGTGTCGCTCCACAGGGTCAATGCCGATATCACCCCGCTGCTTTCACTTTCCGGAGTCGTCCACGAAAGCGTGCTGGATGCCCTCCGGCGATAGGGAAGAAGAAGTAAGAAGAAAGATGGATGATGGATGATGGATGACGTATGATGGATGATCGATAAGAAATGATGAATGATGAATGTGGCGGACAACCTGCGACATAGAAAGAAGTATGAATTATAAAAAGGGATTGCTGCTGATGTAACAATCCCTTTTTATAATTACAGTGATTATTTTTGGACGGGGACATTTTTGTTTGTGCGAAATAGAAAATTGTCTCCAAGCCTCAAATAATTCATTAGTTTCTTAAATAAAAAAAGCTGGGCACAAAGGAGTCGAACCTCTACATACAGATTCAGAGTCTGCTGTCCTGCCATTAGACGAGTGCCCATCTCATGAACAGTCACTATTGTAACACCACTCAGTTATTTGTAAAGGAAATTCGTGAATTTTGTGATTTTTCTGTCAGTGGACAGTGGGCAGTGGACAGGAGTTAATGACTAAGCAGTCAGTGGTTCAAAATAATTTTAATTCAAAGTCTTCAGATGCGTGGAAGATGTTCGTAACAATGGCTTTGTCACCATCGATACGGAACAGAAGGAAATAATCATGGTTTCCGAAATTCATGCGCTTCAGATTCCTGGATTTCAGCGCTTCGCTCTCCGGTTCACGAATACTTCCTGCAATATCAGATAGAATCTTTTTTGTTTTCTGATAATCACTCATAACATTTCCCGCGGCTTGTTTATTCTTCTTATTTCGGGAAAGATACGCAAGAATCCTTCTGAAATTTGCATATGCTTCAGGAGTAACGACAACTTTATACTTCTTCACAGTCCAAACTCCGCAATAAGCTCCTTTTCCATAGTTTCAGAATCAATAAACATACCCGCATCTGCTTCTGCAATACCTTTATCGATTCTTTCAATCAGTTCAGCCTCGGTGAGCGGTTTATAGAATTCAGCTATATCCGCCGCGGCATCTTTCATATTTCGGGAACGATTCCCTTTGATAAATGACTGTATCTCCAGCAAATCATCAACACTCAAATCAAAGAGCATATCAATTGTATCTTTCAAAACCGTATTATTTGTCATCACTTCCGTATTGATCATAACTTCCTCCGGTAAATAAGTTAGGAGTTAGGAGTTAGGAGTCACTTCTTACTCCTTACTCCTTACTTTTCATTCCTCATTTCTCACTCCTAATTCCTAACTCCTTCTTTTCCAGTCACAGTTTCGTTCCAGAACCTGCGCGAAGCGGGTGAGGCCTGCCACATCAATCTCATCAAAACGGGCGGGGATGGGGCTGTCAATGTCGAGGACGCCGACCACTTTGCCCTCATGATGGAGCGGAATGACGATTTCTGAGCGGGACCGGCTGTCGCAGGCAATATGCCCCGGAAACGCATGGACATCCTGCACGCACTGCACCGCGTCAGCAGCCACCGCCGTTCCGCAGACACCTTTCCCAACCGGTATACGGATACACGCAGGGCGTCCCCAAAACGGACCGAGCACCAGGGCACCCTCAACCATCAGGTAATACCCCGCCCAGTTGATTTCCTCTAATGATTCGCCCAGCAGTGCAGCGGTATTTGCCAAGTTTGGAATGGGAAGACGTTCATCTTCCGTCAGGGATTCCGCCTGACGGACCAGTAAATCATAAATCTCATGCTTTTGTTCAGAATCCATGATAAATTTCCTTTCCTGTGACACGTCTGTGTCGGCTTCGCGGCATGTAATAGACTTAAGGAGACGCTGATTAATGGCCATTTCCCGTTGAATGAGTCAATGAAAACAGGTCGCTTTGACTCATTCCGGTATTTCCCGCATACTGAATTCACTGTCTTCATCGATCATGCCGAGCATGATCTCAGCGAATTTCGAATCGAACTGTGTTCCGCTGTTCTTCCGAATCTCTTCCCTTGCGGCGCTTTGCGGCAGGGCATCCCGATAACTTCTGCGGCTGGTCATGGCGTCATAGGCATCTGCCACGGCAAGGATGCGGCATTCTTCGGGAATTTCAAGCCCAATCAGTCCGTCCGGATATCCTTTGCCGTCAAAGCGTTCATGATGCCACCGTGCGCCGGCATAAAGAGAAGGCTGCTCCTCGATTTTTCCGAGGATATTCGCTCCAATGACCGTATGAGACTTGACCGTCTCGAACTCCGCATCCGTCAATTTACCCGGTTTGTTGATGATCTCATCCGGCAATTGGACCCTTCCGATATCATGGAGGAGACCCATCATATAAATCTCATCCTGCTGTTTTATGGTATACCCATGCCTGCGGCCGATCTCCCGGGCATAATCCGCCACCCGTGTAGAGTGACCGTCGGCATATTTGTCTTTGGCATCAATGGTTTCCGCAAGCGTCTGGACCACATGCAGCGCCATTTTTTCCTGCTCATGAACCTTCCGCCGGACTGCTTCCGACATATTCCACTTCAGCTGAACAAGCTCCAGCGTATGCTTCACCCGGAGTGAAAGAATTTCCGGGACGATGGGCTTCCTGATAAGATCCATCGCTCCCAACTGAACGCTGCGGGATTCAATTTCACGGGTTTCATCTGCCGCCAGGAAAATCACAGGAATCTCACGTTCCGGGTCATAGATCCGCCGCATGCGCAGCAGCGTCTCAAAACCGTCAGTCTCCGGCAGGGAAACATCCAAAAGAATAAGATCCGGCCTTTTTGTCTTCATCAGGTCCAGCAGTTCCTGTCCCGACTTGAGTCCGGTGACTTCTGTTTTTTGTCCCAAAAGAGATTGTCCGACAGTCTTCAGCACATCTTCATCACCATCGGCAACAAAGACCTGCTGCACCATCGTCTCCTGCACCTGTTCAGGTTCCTGATACTTTTTCTGATGAACCTGACCGGCTTCAAAGAGCACTTCTGCCTTAGAGGCATATTCTGAATTATTCCAATTCCGCAGCAGACGGGAAATGACAGGATCGATATCATATTCCTGAATCTCCGGGAGCAACAGGAACAACTGGTTTTCGCCGCATTCCATCATCACATCGCTGTTGCGCAGGGAATTCTGCATCAGTTTGCGGAACTGAACCATAATTTCCGTATTTTCAATATCGCTGATGTCATCAGCCGTCCTGACCGTGAACAGCACGCGGTAGGCGATGGAATGGTAGCGGTCCATATAACGGACCATATAGCGGTAAATGCTGCCGAACACTTCATTCCCCATCCACATGGCATTTGGAGAAGCGTTGCGTTCCTCAAGGATGGCCGTAATCGTTTCAAGATCCAGGTAATGATGGATATCTTTTACACGCGTGCCGGCATGAGAATAAAGCTTGCAGCCATGCTTTCCGTTTTGTTTCACAAAATAAAGCGCCTGGTCAGCAAGGTGGAAAAGTTTGTCATAATCCCGGCCATATTCCGGAACAGCCACCGCACCGACCGATATCCCGATGGGCAGCGGGAGATGGTCTCCGATGATTTTCTGTGCTTCCGTCACAAAATCCGCATTGAGTTTTTTTGTGAAACGGATCAGGTCATCTTCCGTCGACATGTTCCGCACAAAAGCGATGAACTCATCACCGCCGATACGTCCATATACCGCATCATATTTTTCCAGATTACCGCTCAACACACGGGCAAACATGATCAGGATGCGGTCTCCGATATCATGGCCGAAAATATCGTTGATCGATTTGAAAGCATCCAGATCTAATGCGCAAAAAAGACCGCTGTCTTTTTGACAAATATCGGAAATTTTTGCTTCCGCCGCAGTCTTGTTCAGGAAACCGGTGAGCGGGTCCGTTTCCGCTTCCCGTGCATAATCCCGCAGTCTGTTCTGAATATCAAGACTTCTTTGGACACGGTTCACCAGAACTTCGGGATCAAAGGGCTTTTGGATAAAATCCATAGCGCCCGATTCCTGACCGTCTTTTTCGAGTGCCTGACGCTCATCGTCAGTCAGGAAGATGACGGGAACTTCTTTGCCTGGAGTCATTTCTTTCTTCAGGATGTGCAGGGTTTCAAAGCCGTTCAGCCCAGGCATGTTGATAGCCATCAGGATCATATCCGGGAAGCTGTTTTCCCGAACATATTCCAAAAGTTCTTTCCCGGAGTGCAGCGAGGTAACACGCTTGCCCGCTTTGGTCAGGATACTGCCCGCTGATTCCAAAATGGCTGCGTCGTCGTCCACAATAATGATCCAATCAACCATCGCCCTGTTCTCCTATAAATTCATAATTCAACAACATACAGTGCAGTCTTTTTGTGCCGGCGAAGCAGCAGCAAAAAGGCAGACCTGTCTGATCAGTTACTTTTCTTTTTCACATTTCTGTGCTCGTACGCAGCCCATTTATCTTCCCGCTTCAAATCATCGGAAAGCAGACCTTTACCGCCCGCATATACCGCCGCGGCTAACACAATCAGAAATAAAAACAGGACAATAACTTCCTTCAGCATCCCTATACACCGCGCATTTTCCGCAGATGGTCAAGCATAAACAGCTCATGCTCCACCGCGAAGTTGCCGCTCACTGTCACACCGGCAGGTACATCTGCCGCCGCAACCGCACCAAGGGTAATCCGGGCATTATTCCCGACACGCACTTCACTGGAGACCGTGGCATTCGGACCGATCCAGACATCATCACCGATCTCCGCGGATCCGCACACACAGGCAGAAGCGGCAATCAAAACCCGTTTTCCGATATGTGAACCGTGCGCGATGTGAACAAGACTTTCGATCTTGGTATCATCTCCGATATGGGTCTCATGCCATGGGAACAGAGAACGGGATACATTACAATTATATTGTATTTCCACACGGTCGTCAATTATCAAGTTACCGCAATGTTCAACACCCAGTATGCCTTCAGTGCCTATACGCATAAACTCCAATCCGCTGCCCCCAAGCACAGATCCGGAACGGATGATGCAGTCTGAACCGATCTTTGTCCGCCCGTAAATCACCGCACCGGCTTCCACAACAGTGTTGGGACCGATGGAAACATTCTGCGGAGCAATAACAGCGCGCGGATCAATATGCGCCGACGGGTCAATGACCGTCTCTTCATCTTTTCCGACATAACGCTCCGCCCAATCCGGGGCACAGAGGCGGTTATGCAGCTCAAAGAAATCAATACGAAGGTTTGGCACTGCGCAGATTCCCCGGGTCTGATCCGCTTCCATAGCCTGCTGAGCCAGGTCAAACGGAACCATCAGGCAGGAAACATCCGGATTTTTCAGCGCCATCCGCAAAAATTTTGCATTTCCGCAAAAGGTCAGCAGCGGCAGCCCCGCCTTTGCCGTACATAACCCAAGCGAGGCAAATTCACCATCACGGATAATTTTCCAGTCATCTTTACTGACTTCCGATAAACGAATCAGGCCCATAACTCACTGACCTTTCCAAAGCGGATTCCATGCTCATCCCCGATTTGTTTCATACGGAGCAGAAAATCCCGGGCACCGGTTTCCGGACCATGGTTGACGAAAGGCGCGAGCCGGTCAAACTCATGATAATAGGGTTTCGCCCGGTTATACCGCTCCATCGTCTCCATATTCAGATACAAATGGATCGGATGGAAATTGAAGATTTTCAAAGAATCATCATCACGCAGCATATGCTCTTCAACAGACGGATGATTCGCTTCCTGCGCCCAGGCATCATCTTCAAAGAAAAACGGCAGACGCCTGAGCCCGCTGAAGTGGGTGAATGGTTTTAAATGGATCCCGGACGAGAAGGGGATGAACAGATTCATATCCGCCTCAAAACCCATTTCCCGCGAAGCAACCAGAATGGGTGTGGCGTCCACCAGCGCATGACAGCGGATCACTTTCGCCTCAGGAACCAATGCTGTCATTTCTTCCAGGGTCTCACGATAGTTTTTCCCTGTCTGCCCGTTCATCTGAGGAAGAAAATTCGGATGAATTCCAAGCGTAAACAGCGGATGAGAGCGCAGTTTCTCCAGCAGCGGTGTAGCATTAGTGACAAAAAAACAAACGGGGAGCTCCAGCTTTTCCACCAGCGCAATGGTATCTGTCAGAACACCATCATTGGCCCAGTCCATATCCATCGTGACATAAACGGTCTTATTCATTCGTTTGTCAAAGCTCCTGACCTTCCATGAACGTTTCATCCAGACCGCGCATGATATAGCCCTCTTTATAGGCAAAATGCGGCTCGATGGATTCCCCAAGCAGATACTTGCGGATCATGATATCCGGTTCATTATAGCCCACCATCGCCCGGAAAGAAGAAGTCCCGGAATAGCGGGGGTTGATCTCGAAGACAAAGCATTTTCCATCGACAAAACGCAGCTGGATATTCACCGCACTGCGGCAGCCCAGCTGAAGCGCGATCTGCTCACACTGGCTTGTCACCTCCGGGAAGCGGCCGATCTGGCCTTGTGAAATGCCGTTGGAGATCACCAGCATTTCATCCGAATAGCGGCTGCGGATCTTCAGCCGGTTGGAAAGTGCGGTCATAATGTTTTTCTTCACCGCGATGGAGTTGATCAGGTTTCCTTCCATATCATTCAGGACACCGACGGTGTATTCACATTCCGCGTTTCCGACATATTCCTGAATGATAAACTCCGGATAAACGTGCAGCATCCAGGTCCCGAACAGTTGAAGTTCCTCCCGATCCTGGGCGATATAGGCATTGGCTGAACCGCCTCCGCCAATGGAAGGCTTGAGCACCACCGGGAATTTCGTGATTTTTTCCAAATCTGCCGTATCGCGGATCGTAACGGAAGCGGGATGGGCAAACCCATGCGCATCCAGCCATGCCATCGTGCGGGATTTGTCCATACAGGTATCGATCACTTCTTTCGGGTTCATCGGCAGGAAAATTCCCGCGGCACGGACTTCATCCTGAACCGCGCTGATTTTTTTCAATTCCGGTTCCGAACCGGTGAAAAGCGCCTGCACGCCTTCTTCTTTGCAGACTTTGAGCAGCGTATCAATGTAGTCCGGGGCGGAAGCCGGCGGCAGGATCCGCTTTTTGTCAACTAAAAACAATCCCTTCGATACCGGCGTGATATCGGCGCCGATCAAATAATAATTCTTTTCGGACATTTTCAGCGCCTTCACCAGCTGTTCGCCGTTTCCGCCGCCGCCAACGCCCGTCACCATCACTCTGATTCGTTCCATATGCTATATTTTATCGGCTGTTTCAGCCGCTTATCCTTTCCTCATTTAGCCGAATTAGACAGAAAACTACCGGGGACTGTCCCTTTATGGGACTGTCCCCATCTCGTAACAAACCGCAGTGGCGGGGACAGTCCCCGTAGATAACATGGGAACACTCTTCCGTCTCCATTCGGTACACTGTCTGTAAATTATAATATAATAATGACTAAAGACTCATAAAAACGGAGTATCGCTGATGCAGACTGCATTGATGATCATAACAACAATTTTCTCGTTCGCGATGCCGATCGGGCTGCTGATTTACTGGAAAAACCGTCATAAACTGTCCATGTTCCCGTTCGTCACCGGCGCTTTGTGTTTTCTTTTGTTTGCCATGGGACTGGAGCAGATCCTTCACATGTTCTGCATCGGGACAGACAATCCGGTTTCCCGCGCGATCCAGGCGAATCCCTGGCTCTACGTCCTGTACGGCTGTCTGGCTGCCGGGCTTTTTGAAGAAACCGGACGTTTGTTTGGTTTTAAATTTCTGCTGCGGAACTACAAAGAAAAGGAGATCTCCGTTGCCTACGGGATCGGACATGGCGGCATTGAAACTATCATGACACTCGGTCTGACCTACGGGATGCTGACATTGGCAAGTCTGGGCGTCAATTTCGGTGATCCCGCAGCACAATCCGCCATCAGGGAATCCATTCAAAACACGTCTGCCGGAGAAATGGGGCTTGCCATGCTGGAACGTGTCTCCGCAATGATGATACACATTGGACTCTCAATCATCGTTTTTATCGCCGCCAACCGGAAAAACAAAATTGGTTTTTACGTTCTCGCGATCGTGCTGCACGCACTCGCAAATTTCGCTGTGGGAATGTACCAGGTCAAGCTTCTAAACAATGTCATTCTCGTAGAAATCATTGCTTTCATCTGCGGCGCCGGGATTCTGGCATTGGGCATTACGCTTTATAAAAAAATGGGGGATAAATAATGAAAAAAATCTTGGAATGGCTGCTTCCGATCCTGTTTGTATTGATTTTCATATACGGACGCATCGTCTGTTACGGACCGATGAATGATTCTGTCGCGGTCCAGGACACAGAATCATATTTTGCCGCGGCAAAAGGAAACCCGTTTTCGCTCGAATTTTTTGAACAGCAGCGTTCTCCTTCGTATCCGCTTTTGATCAAAATCAGCAATCCAACGCTTGAACACGAATTGACACAGCTCTCGGAACCATATTTCGGCACGGAATCAAGACTGGCAGTTCAGCCCAGAACAGAGACGCTCGTCCGCAATCAGACCGTCATCTCCATCCTATGCTGGTCAGCTGCGGCTTTACTGATCACCTCTTCATTCAATGGCTGGTTTGCCAAAGCGCTTTCCGCGTTTTTGGTGCTTGGATGCGGATTTGTACCGCAAATCGCGGACTGGGACAGCATCCTGAGCAGTGAATCGCTCAGCATATCCCTCTTTATCCTGATGATTGGTCTGCTGTTCAAGGTTATCCCCGACGGGAAAGGCGACAGACTCGTCACCTGGCTTGCTGCGGCAGGTCTGTCTGTCGTCTCGTTTTTCTGGATCTTCACCCGGGACACCAACGCCTATTTCATCGCGGTTGAAGCACTGGTTCTGATCGTTACCGGCATCATTTACTGGGTCCAGCGCAAAGGGCAGCGGGTTTCAGCGATTCTCAGCGGATTCCTGCTTGTCGGAATATTTTTCTTTCACCAGGGAACCTTCCGCGTCAGTGAACGCTGGCTGCTGCCGCTGCTGAACAACATGACGGAAAATGTCTTCCCCTATGAGACCCGGGTTCAATTTTTCACAGACCGGGAAATGCCAACAGAAGGTGATGTACTTTCCCTCACCGGGTCGGCTGAGTATAACAATATATACGAAAATGAAAAGTTCATTCACTGGGTACGCCGCTTTGGTCTGCAGACATATCAGCGGTTTCTGCTATCCATGCCGCTGTGGAGCGTGCTCCAGGTTTATAACAATCTGGATTCGTTTTTTGAGGAAAACCGCCAGCCGTTTTTCTATGGGTCCAACCAGCAGCGTCCGCACTGGGCGGAAAAACCCGGCAACCTGATGCATCCGCTTTCATCTGCGGTGATCCTGATTGATTTCCTACTGTTGATTTTGGTGGCGGTAAAAGCCGTCAAATCCGGAGAAGCTGCGGATATCCGTTCTTTTTGGACACTCCTGCTCCTCTTCCTTGGCGGCGGATTGATGATGTCGATCGCTTATCTCGGCGAAGTCCGTTCCATCTGGCGGCATGTGTTCGGCGGGGTGCTGGCGCTGCGGCTGATGCTCTGGCTCGGGATCTCAGCGCTGTTTTCCACATCCAAAAAAGCGGATGATTAAACGGGAGAAAAGCACATCGAGGTCTGCCTTTTTGTTGTCGCGCAGCCGACACAAAAAGACTGCACTTTGTGTGCAAGCTCCTAAATTCATTCATCGCAGCGTCTGTGATAGCATGTTGGATTAATCAGCGTTTTCAATTAAAAAAGGGAGACTGTCCCAATTTGTGAAACAGTCACCCTTATTTTTAATAAAGTAAAGGCTTTATTTCAAAACAGAAATATCCGTCGCAAAATACTTTTCAGAAAGCTCGGTCAAAACGCCTTCCTTCGCCATGTCCTCAAGCGCAGCGTTCACGGCTTCCAGCAGGGATGCGGAATCTTCGCCCTTGCGGACCGGGATACCGATTTCAGTCACATCGTCGCCATAAGCAGCGATCTTCAGACCGGAATCCGGATGTGCTTTCATGTAATCAAAATAGGTGACTTCGGTGTTCAGGGTGGCATCGATACGGCCGCTCAGCACCAGTTCCAGTGTCTGATTCAGATCATCCACACCGATTACTTCCGCACCAAATTTTTCAGCGGTTTCGGCAAAAGTGGATGTAATGGTATTGGCCGTGCGTTTGCCCTTCAGGTCTTCCATGGACTGAATGCTGCCATTGTCGCCGCGGACTATCACAACAGGCGTATTATAAGCATAGGGTGTGGAGAAATCATACTTTTTCTGGCGATCCGGAGTGATCCCGACACCGTTGATCATGATGTCATAACGTCCAACTTCCAAACCGGCAAGCAGACCGTCCCAGGGACCTTCAACGAATTCCGCTTCAACACCCAGACGTTCGGCAATATTTTTCCCGACTTCCACATCATAACCGACCAATTCATCGGCTTCATTATGGTAGGTCCACGGTGCCCAGGTACCTTCCATCGCAATGGTGATGCTGCCCTTTTCCTTGATCTGGTCCAACAGATCCGCAGCAGAAACAACACTTGTCACAGCCATCACGGCAATAACACAAATCAAAACGGATAACAAATAATTTTTCTTCATAAAAACTCCTTCTGTATGGAAACGCTGATTATTGTCCATTTCACAGTAAATGAGTCAATGCAGCCTGTTCTGTTGACTCAAGTCTGAGTCAACGAAAACAGGTCACTTTTGACTCAGAATGAATTGATCAGCATTTTTCTAAAACCTAAAACCTGAAACCTAACACCTAAAACCTATCTCCTGACTCAATTTTCAGGAATTCCGCAGTACGTACCTTTTGCGGATGGGTAAAAACATCTTTTGTCAATCCCGATTCTACCACCACACCGTTTTCCATAAAGATGATGCGGTTGGAAACCGTCCGGGCGAATTCGATTTCATGCGTCACGATCAGCATCGTCATGCCATCGTCCGCAAGAGAGCGCATCACTGAAAGAACTTCATAGGTCAGTTCCGGATCCAGCGCGCTGGTCGGCTCATCAAAGAATATAATTTTCGGATCTGCAGCCAAAGCACGGGCAATCGCAACCCGCTGCTGCTGTCCGCCGGAAAGCTGATGGGGATAATAATCCCGATGAGAGGCAAGTCCGACACGTTCCAGTGCATCCATGCCTTTTTTTTCGGCAGTGGTTTTGTCCATTCCCCGGGCGATGATCAAGCCTTCGGTGACATTTTGCAGTGACGTTTTGTTCAGAAACAAATTGAAACTCTGAAAAACAAAAGCTGTCTGCAGACGATATTCCCGGATCTCCTTCCGTGACATACGGTTCATCCGGTAGGTCTTGCCATTAAAGATCAATTCACCCTCATCCGGCGTCTCAAGGAAATTCAGACAGCGCAGCAGTGTCGTCTTTCCGGCGCCGGAGGGACCCAGGATCACAGCTGCCTCGCCGGTATCAACGGAAAGATCGATCCCTTTCAGAATACTCTGGTTCCGAAAACCTTTGTTTACGTTTTTTGCTTCCAGCAGCATACCTCAAGCCTCCTTTTCCATATAAGCGCCCAGACGTTTTTCTCCCCAGCTCTGCAGGAAGGTCAAAAGCGTCGAAAAAATAAGATAAATCAGGCCGACTTCAAGATAAAGGAGCAGCGGTTCATACGTCCGCGCCACGATGCGCTGAGTAGTCATGAACATTTCCGTCACCGTGATGTTCGCTGCCAGGGAAGTGTTCTTCACCAGCGCGATCAGGGAATTGGAAAGCGAAGGGAAGGCCGTCCGCATGGCCTGCGGCAGGATGATGCGGCGCATGGTCTGCATATAGGTCATTCCCACACAGTAACTGGCTTCCATCTGTCCCACCGGCACCGATTCCAGCGCCGCACGGACAATTTCTGAGGAATAAGCGCCTTCGTTCAAAGAGAAAACGATCACCGCAGCCGGGAAGGGATCGATCAGGATCCCCGCGCGGGGCAGCCCGTAAAACACCACAAAGAGCTGAACCAGCGGAGGAGTTCCGCGGAAGATCCAGATATAAAACCGGATGATCTGTGTCAGCACAGGAATTTTGGCGTACTGCGCCATGGCGGTCAGGATCGCGATGACCATCGCAATCGCAAAAGATATCGCCGCCAGCGGGATCGTCCGCGTCAGTCCGGGGATCAGTATTTTCGGGAATGATTCAATAAACAAAGAAAGCCAATTGCTGCCCATGTTTTTATCCTTTGATTATGTTTTTTATATTACACGAATTTGTTCAGAACATACCGGACAGAAACCGTACATTTTCAGCGGTTCTGCGAATTATTCCATAATTCCGCTTTTTCCAAACAGACATCTATTCATTTGAAAATGACTTTTCAACGAAAGGAAAAAGATCCAGCGCATAAAACAAGCTGCTGAAAAACATTTCATTTTCTAACGCTAATTATCATAACTGAAATAAATAAGAAAAAAATAAGAATCAAAAAATAACATGACTATGACCTCTTGTATCAGTCACCATGTGCGGCTCAGCAATATTGGAAAACGCGTGGATTATAACACCTCGGCAAAATTCAAATATCCGTCATGTCCCCTTTATATATTGTTTTTCCTCAATTGTGTGTATAATCATAATAAGTGTATATTGGCACCTAAAAAAGAGGAATGGATGGCGAAAAAGTGCAGAATAACCGTCATGCGGAAAGCTGATTATCCGGATCTTTCCGAAAAATATGAAAATCCAATCGAACACCCCTGCTGCCATGAAGAAGGAGAAGTATTCATTGCCAACGGATGGGAAAAACCCGAAAGATTTTGTCAAAGCGCCTGGGATTCCATGTCCTCCTTTGTGCTGGCGCTTTCTCACGGCGGCACCAATATCTATAACGGATGGATGAAAAATCCCCGCTCCGCCATGATCTCCTGCAATGACGGATTCCGCCCGGTCAGTTTTTTGATTGAAGCATTGGATGAAGATGCTGACCAGGCTGATGCATAGATAAACTTTGAAAGTCATTGATCAGCATAGCTGAAATATTTTTTGTAACAGAGGTAAATCATAATGAAACAAATTCCAAAAGAAACCATGAAGACAGTTATCATCATGACTGTGCTTGCAATTGCTGCGACGATCCTGGTCGCAACCGTTGATGTTCAGCCGGTGGGTGTCCAGGGAACCAATTTAGGTTTTGCCACCATCAACACCCAATTTTTTGCCCGATTCGGACAAAATGATACATTTTACAAGATCAGCTCGGCCGCGGGAATTGTATGTTTTGTGACTGCCGCGGGGTTTGGATTGTTTTTCCTGAAACAGCTGATCGACCGGAAATCCCTGTCAAAAGTAGACCGCAATCTGTCGATATTGATCATGCTCTATATCCTCACCGCGGCACTTTATCTCCTGTTTGACAAGGTCCTGATCATCAATTACCGTCCGATCCTGCGTGATAAGGGTCTGGAATCATCCTACCCCTCCACGCATACCGTCATCGCCTGGGTGGTGATGGTTTCCGCAATTGACCAGTGGAATATCTATATTAGGAATGAAAAACTGAAAACAGCCGCAACAGCCTGTTCCCTCATCGTACTATTTATCGTGATCGTCACCCGTATGCTCGCCGGTGTGCACTGGCTCACCGACATCATCGGCGGCATGATTATCGGCGACATGCTGATCGCCTGGTACCGCTACGCCGCAAGCAGGAAAGCAGAAAGTAAGAAGTAAGACGTTAGACGTTAGGAGTGAGAAGCTGCATAAGATCCGAGCGCTTCCACTCCTTTTTTAATTAATAATAACATTTCGGAATATCACTGAACACCCGAGCAAAGACAAGCCTGCGTTACCAATATCATTTTTCATCGAAGCACTAACACATCAATTCTTATTTCTTACTTAAAACAAATATAGCGCCCGATTTGTTAATGATACGTATATTTAGTATTCATAATTTTTTAATATAAAAAAGAAGTAAAATTAAAAAAATTTAATATATGCAATTTTCATACCAAATCACGGAAAGTATGCTATACTTTAATAGATTTATTTAAGGATATGAAATTTTAAGGAAGGCTGAAATGCAAACTTCAAGATTAGCTGCGGTTATTATCCTGATTATGGCAGTCATATACATAATCAGCAGATTAATTGGGAACAGGATAAGGTTATCAAGCCGGGCATACACCCGCTCCAAAGACCGTCTGATCCGTTCACAAATCGCAAAAAGCCTTGAAGAATCAGCCCCTATCCATCTTGACATCAATGACGGCGGAGAAGCCGCGCTCAGCAGCGGCGCGGTTCTGGCGGCAGCCAAAACCGCGGAAACCGTTTCCGCACAAATGGCCTTTGCCGACGAGCCCTGGGCAATCACCGCTCCGGGCGGATTCCCTGTCAATATTGCAAAAGACGCTGTCCGTTCAGGCATGGAAGCGGCCAACTACGGAAATTCTTACGATCCCAACTGCGCTGTGTTTTCCGCCGCCGCACCATTCGAACACACAGCAGGCAATGCCGCGTCACTGGAAAAAGAACCAAGCGCGCTGCATCTTTCCATCGGCTCATTCGGCCCGTCCACCGCGCTCAATGATACACTCTGCAGCAAAGGTGAAGTGCTGTGTGTAGGTGGTGATGATTTGATATCACAGGCTGTTGCAGCGGTCAATGCAGACGCGGTTTTTGTCGGAGAACAATACACGGAAATTCCAGATTCATTAGACCATACAGAAAAAACAAATTCTTCCCTTTTGGCGATGGATGTCATGCGCCTGTTAATTATTGCAGCAATTGTTATATTTGCCGGTGTCGGTTTGACAGGAATTTGATATAATATATAAATTGGGAGAGAGAAAAGAAATGAAAAGGTCACGAACCCTGTTTGCGATTCTTTCGATCCTCGTCGGAGGATTTCTTTTCGCATCCTTTTTTGTTGACAATTCATTTCTCCAGACAGTGAGTTCAGAAACCTTCCTGTGGGCGGAACGTCTGTTCGCGGCGATTCTTTTCTTCACCATCGCCGATACCGCTATTTTACAGATAAGAAAAGCAGGCGACGACGGCGGAATGCGTGTAATCCGCATCATCGGTTTCGGTGTATTCATTGCAGTTCTGCTGCTCGGACTCATCAAAGGGCCCGAATCCACCGAACTGAACAGAGTAATATTTTTCGTTCAGAAGACGCTCGAATCCGCCTTAGCCGGTCTTGTATGTCTCAGTCTGATTTATGCGGTCTACCGTCTGCCATCACAGACACCTTCCGCAATGAAAGCAGCTTTTTTTGTCGGTATGATCGTCTTTCTCGCGATTTACTGCGGGCTCCCAAAAGTATTCAACACATCCGATACAATGAACAACCTCATCAGCTGGATCGAAAGCATCCCACAGGGCTGCATCATGGGTCTGCTGCTGGGTATCGCTATCGGTGGGGCAATTACCGGTCTGCGTTTTCTGTTTTCCGGAAAACTGCCTTCCAAGGAGGATAAATGAATCACACCATCATTTGTCCGATTTGCGGCAGCGAAAACCCTGAAGGAAGTGAATTCTGCCAGGTCTGCAAGGCAAACCTCAAGACCCTGCCAAGTGAAATCTTCCGGGATGAGCTAAACCCGGCAGAACCGGAAAAACCGGTGGAAACTGCTCCGCAAGCAATTCAAAATGATGAACCCGATCTCGACAGTCCTGTACCCGAATGGCTCAAAGATAAATTGAAACCCGCGGAAAAGAAACCGATGGATTTTGATTCATACACCAATTGGTTATTCGGTACACCGGATTCATCCAAGTCTTCTTCACCCAATAAAACCTTCCGGACCCCAAAGCAGAAAAAACAGGATCAGGTTTACCAGCCGATGTTCCAAAGTATGATCGAACCGCCGCTCATTGAGCCGGACGAAAATACACCGAAAACTCTCGAAGAAAACATTCCCGGCATAGCGGATTTTTCCATCCAGCGCCCTGCCCGGAAATGGGAAGACAAAAAACCCGAAGCTGTTGCGGCCGAATATAAAGGCACAAGTGTTTCCCTGCTTGACGATTTCAAAACCGAACGGCCGGCACGGAAATGGGATGACCGCCACCCCGCGGATGAAGAAAACAGCGCAAATGAGGATGATGGAATCTCTCAGCTGCCGCTCTGGTGGCAGCAGGATTCTCCGCTGGTGGAAGAAGATGAAAACACACAGGAGCTGAAATCCGCTGAATATGATGACCCTGCATTGGAAAACAGCGCATCACCGACAAAAGTCATAGATGCACAGGAAATTTTCGCTGCAGCATCATCCAGCACAGCTGAACCGGATAAAGCTGAAAATCCACAAACTTCAAATATCCATTACGATGAATACAAACCGGAAAGCGGCAGTTTGATTTCTGATTTACTGAACGACATGAACAGCAGCTCCGGTTCACTGACGCCGGCTGAACAGGCTGAAAACCGCTCCGGCACAATGTTTTATTCCGGGAACCATCCGGAAGATAATGAAATACCTGAACCGGATTATTCTGAAATCACCATACCGGAAGACAATACTGGCCCCAACGCAGAGGTGCTTGACCGCATTCTCCGCAATATCGGCTATGAAGTCGAAGGTACTCCGCAGCCTGAAAAAAGCCCGGCAGCAAAACCGGATAAGAATGACTCAAAGTCATCGGACACCACCGGCAATGTTCCGGATAAAGCAGAAAAAACAGATTCGGAAAGCAGCACTCCCGAGGTTCTGAAACCTGTTCACGGTTTTTACATTCCGCAAGTGATCGACAATCCGCTGATTCTTCCTGAAAATGACGATGAAGATGAACTGGACAGCAAGGATGTTGATTCCGATGATCTGAACGGGCAGAATATGTACGACAGCAGTGAATTTCCCGATGATCAGGATATTCCCTGGGATCTCTTCGGCGCTGCGGATATGGCATTGCCGCAGTCACCGGAAGATCCGGCTTTTCGGACCTTTTCACGCAGCAGCATCCCGGATGATCCCGGCAGTACAAGTTACCAGCAGCGGATGATCTCATCCATTCTGGGGAAAATCATTCAGGCTGAGAATTATGTTCAGCCGGTCAAAGAAAAAAACAACCGGGAAATCAGCTTTGGTGCAAGAATCTTGTGGCTTGCTCTGGCGCTTTGCGGTATCATCCTGCTGCTTGTCAGCGATATTGCAGACAACCTGAACATCCCAATGATTCCGGCCGCTGATGAAACACTGGATTTTTATCAACATACAGATAATCATACAGGAGACGCGCTGGTAGTCATGGATTACACGCCTGCTTACAGCTCAGAAATGCACACCGCCGCTGAAATGGTGATCCAATCGCTGACAGGACACGCAGACCATGTCTACCTTTCCGTGCTCAATCCTGCCGCCATGCCCGAAACACAGCAAATCCTCAGCCAATATGATGGAGTAGTTGAATTTGCAGGCTGGTGGCCTTCAGGAGTGATTTCCATCCGCAGCAGACTCGCAAATGGAACCATCCCGGAAAATGTATGGCTGCTTACATCCGAAATCACATCCGTCCGCAGCTGGGCCGAACAGATCTCCGTAACAGGCGGCAACCGTCTGCTGCACGTGATGGGACCGGGACAGCTGGAACCTGTTTTGAAACCATATCTCCAATCAGGGATGGTCTCCAGCTTCCTCAGCCGGGACATAGATCTGAACCATTACGGTGAAACCGTCCACTTTGCCGGGCGGACACAGGCTGCAGTCTGGTATTTATGCGCACTCGTTCCGCTTGCATGGCTGGGCGGCATCATCAGCAAGACCATGAAAACGGAACCAAAATACAATAAAAAGAACGCCGCTGAAAAAACACAGCAATTTTCTGAAAATGAATCCGAAAAGGAGACGGAGAATAATGACTGAAGGCTATGAACTTGCATTTGTTATCGGCGGGCTTTTCCTCAGCCTCAGTGCTTTCAGCCTCATTTTCGGGGACAATTATCTATTCCGTCTCGGTACGGCGATATTGAGCGGCGCCGTTTCCGCATATATTTGTGTTTTACTTACTGAAAGTTATTTTTACCCGCTGATCCTTGACATCATCAACGGGAGAGCAAATCTCACCACAGCACAGATCCTGCGGCTGGCTCTCGTAACCATCGGGGTCATCCTGCTGTTTATGAAGATTTATACCGGTTCAAAAAGCGGCGGAAAAATCATTTTTATAATTCTGATGAGCATCAGCGCGGTTGTTCTCGTGATTGGAGCCGCTGGCGGCACAATTCCGGCATTTGTCCGGTCAATCGCCGGACAGTTCCGACTGGCAGCGATCCCCTCTGAAGAAAAATCAAATGTCTGGTATTGGGTGAAAGCAGTCACCGTCCTGGTCAGCGCAATCACCGCATTATTGTTTACCCGACACTATGATATCTCCCGGAAAAAAACGGCAGGAAATAAAACTGAATCAGTATTCGGAAATATACTCATCGGATTTACCTTTGGTGCTATCGCAGCTGCGGTATTCATTACCGCGGCAAACATTCTGGTAAATCACATTTCCGAACTGTTAGACTCGTTCCGTGCTCTTGGCAGATAAAGGACATCAATCAAATGGCAAAAAAACAGGAAAAACCGCTCCAAACAAATGAGGAAACTGTCGATATCGTGTTAACGATCGATATCGGTACGGTCAACACGCGTGTAAGCCTGTTTGAACGGGAAAACGGACGTTACCAGTTTACCGGTACAGCCTCAAACCGGACCGTTTATTCTGACAGCGGAGAAGTTGAATACCAATCCATTTCCGGTGCTGTTCAAAAACTGGAATCCGCGTTGGAACGGCATTTTCTGGATGATACCGGTAAAATCGTCATTCCTCAAAAGCTTGGCATGATCGGAGCTGATCAGGTCGTACTCACCTGGAGCGGTGGTGAAATGCCCCGCGTGGTTCTGATGGGACTCACGAATGATACCTCAATAAAAGCAATGGAAAATCTGCTGCGGAAAAATGGTCTGACAGCTTCTGCCTCTATATGCGCAATGGATGGAAAATCACTAACCGACAACATCGGCACCCTGATTGCCTCTGATCCGGATATTGTTCTGGTCAGCGGCGGGACAGAAAAAGGTGCGGAACATGCGCTCTACCGGCTGGGAGAAATCCTTTTGATGGCCTGCAAGAGTATCGATGAACAGAATCGTCCTTCGATCCTATACATGGGCAACTCGGAAGCACGTGCTCAGTTTGAACGGGTCTTCCATCAAATGGCGGATATCACCTTCTCCGACAACATCATGGGGGCACAAGAAGCCCGGCTTTCTCCGACAACAGCCTTCCAAAAGGTCATGCTGCATTTTGGAAAAGAGAAAAATCCGGCAATCGCTCAGCTTCAGCGGGAGACGAAATGTGCCGCTATCTCCGGAGATTTCGCCTATGGACGCTGCATCCGTCTGTTGAGCCGCATCAACCGTGCCAACCATTCTGTATTGGGTATTGAAGTCGGAGCCAACCGCACACTTTCAGCTTTCGGTGCAAATCTTGATCTGGAAATGAGCAAATTTGACGGGGGGATTGGACGGACTCTACCCGAATTATTGGAAAAATACTCCGTGAATGAGATTCTACCCTGGATCAGTTTTCAACTGAAGGAAAGTGAACTGACGGATTACATCATGAACAAATCCGTCCATCCGGAATTGATCCCCGCTAACAGTTATTCGGCGGAAATTGAACAGATATTAGCGCAGTTCCTGATTCGTGCCGCCATTGATCAAAATCCGGCGAAAGCCCAACTCACCGATGGAACATTGGGTATGGTTCTGCTGGGCGGATCCGTTTTGCGGAATGTAGAAGACCCCGGCGATGCCCTGCGGATCGGGATGAATAGTCTGCATCCATTCGGTCTGAATGATTACTATCTGGACATGAATGGCCTGGCTTCCGCGGTAGGCGGCCTGGCTGGAGTCAACCGCGAACTGGCAGCGCAGGTCACTTCACCGGCTATGTTCCTGAACCTGGGACGCGTGATCACCCCACATTCTGCTGTCAAAGAAGGGAAACGTGTGTTCAGCGTATCGCTGCGGGATGAAGGCGGAAATATCGAAAAGGTGGACATCATCCAGGGAGGGATCAAACGGATCCCGCTGGAATATGGACGTTATTATGAATTAGACTGGTTCAATGTCAGCAAATCCGTCACACTGCCGGGAATTCCGACATGGACGTCCATCGGGTTCAAAGCAGGCTGTTTTGGTCTGGTGTTTGATATGCGGGGAGAGACGCTTGAAATGCCAAAAGACCGGACAGCACAGATTCACCTGCTGGAACGCTGGAAAAATGAATTAGGCGAATGGCGGGAGTAAGGAGTAAGAAGTAAGAAGTGAGGAGTAACCACTGACCACTGACCACTGACCACTGACCACTGACTACTGACCACTGGCTGCTAACTAAGGAGAGAGACGATGCAGACTGCTGCTGCAAAAATAATTTATTCAGGACCGGTCCGAATTGCGAGAAAACTTACGCGCAACGGAACAGTCATGGTATTTCCGGGACAAATCACGGATCCAACCATGCCCGTTGCCTGGCGTAAGGTTTGGAAAACGCATTTTTCAGTCAATCTTTATGAAGCACTTGAGCTTCCGCGCAGCAGCAGCGTTCAGGATTATCTGCTTATCAATGAGGGCGATTTTGTTTCCGTCAATGAACCGATCGCCCGCCGTTCCGATCGTAAAACACGAACACTGAATGCTTTATACAGCGGACGTTTTTTGGGTGTCTGTTCCGAAAATCTTATTTTTGAGGCAGATGCGGAAAATCTTGAATCCGTATCCGCAGGTTTTCCCGGAACGGTCACGGAAATCATTCCGAACCGCGGCGCTGTGATTGAAACCATCGGAGCTTATGCCGCCGGCGTTTGGGGAAATAACCGCACCGGACAGGGCATCCTGCTTACGGTAAACGACATCGCGAAAGAAGGAATTTTCAACACACAAAGTCTCTCCATGGCTATGGCCGGTTCAGTCGTGTTCGCGAACACCTGTTATGACCCGGAAGTTCTGCAATCAACTGCACGCCTTTCACCGGGCGGCCTGATCTTCGGATCACTGCCCTCCGCACTGCTCCCAATCGCGGAACAGCTGCCCTTCCCGGTTATCGTCACGGACATCATCGGATCCGGAAGGCTTTCGGATCCCGTTTACAACCTGTTAGGCGAAAATATCATCAAATGCGCCTATCTTTATTCCGCTCCTGCGCGTGGAAACATGCCGCAGACAGCGGAAATCATCATTCCACAGGAAGAATATACTGCTGACAAAAACAGCATGCTTGCAGATATTTCCATCAACAGCCGCGTGCGGATCCTGGACGGTTATTATGCCGGAGAAATCGGTTTTGTAACCGAGCTTTTGCCACAGGAGAGCAGCGGTGACGGGGAAACAGAACCAATTGGAGATCAGGTTCATATCTGCATCGACGCTGACACGATCATTACATTGCCAGTCAATAATATTGAATTACTGCAAGACGAAAAACCCCGGTTGAACCGCTGAGTAAGGAGAGAGCGATCATGAATCGAAAAGGTGATACTTTTGACAAAGAATTCCGTATGGAGAACAAAAAGAAAAAAAAGGGCAGCAGCCGCGGGAAATTTCCGTCCTGGCTGCTGATCCTGGCCGGCGTTGCCGTCATCGGCGGTGTAATAGCTGCCCGTCAGCCTTCACTGCGCCCGGTGGAAAATACAACCAAAACATCCATAACCCTGCCCACAAACCAGCCGGCAGTGGCTGAGCAGGCAGCGTCAATAACCGCGATCAACGATCAACAGGCTGATTCTGCTGAACTGGAAGCACGATTCCTCTCCAAAGCCAATGCGCAATACATTGTACCGGTTCAAACAAACGGATCACAACAGGGAATCAATATGGATCTGGAACCGCTGACAATTGACAGCAGCGGCAATCCTGCTTCTCCGCAATCGGAAAGCACCTCTTCTATCGTCTGGATCGAGGGAAAGCCGTTTGCGCTGTCAATAGAAGCGATCGGCGATGCCGCACAGCCACAGTCTGTTACCTCTGTCTATTGGCTGAATGACCAGCCATACGATGTACATCTCGACCCGATCAGTGAAACAGATATCAGTCAGCTGTCTCAGGCAGACCAAAGCAGTGTTGTTCATATCGGAAATCAGGACTACTTGCTCCGAATGACCAAAACTGTATCTACAGAAACTGCGGCTGCCGAACCGACACCAACACAGCCATCTGAAATGATCCATGCTGCCGATTCGGCTCCGGTTTCCGATAAAAACATGAGCACTGAAGAGAAAACCGGGGCAGAGGACCAGCCGGCTGTCGCCTGGCTCGATTCAAAACCCTATGCTGTAACTGTAAAACCGCAGGATAAAGCATCCGCAGGTCAACCGATCATTGATAATATATCAGAAGACACATCGGAAGACAGTAGAGAAACAAAGAAAGAAACGATAAACAACAATTTTACTATCGACGGGAAGGAATACATTCTGTCAATGGAAGAAGTTGCCCCGGATGAGATTCCCGACAGTTCTGCTTCCATCGTGTGGCTTGACAAAACCCCTCTGGAAGTCATCCTGTCTTCAAAAGAGGAATCTGCCGACGCTGAACCGGTCATTGAAGTCAGCCTGAATCCGCTTTCTTCCGAACAAACGGCAGCGCTGCAGCAGGAACGCTTTGGGACTGATTTCGAAACGGAAGAAACACCGGAAACTGAGACAATCATTATTTCAACAGAAGAACCGACTCAGACAGTTGAAGAGACACAAGGCGGGAACTGGTTCACGAATATGTTTACAGGTTTTTTTGGCAGCAGCCCGACTAACACACCAACTCCGCAAGTCACTGTTATCGCTCTGTCTCCGACACCCGCACCGGTTCAGCCCACCGCTACACCGATCGTCATTCAAATGGCGGCTGTTGTGCCCACACAACAGGGCCCCGTCAAACTTGACGGCACGGATGTTGTCAACACAACCGAAAGAAATCAGGAGACAGCAGATACCGTTTCAGATGCGAATAAGACAGATCAGTCAGTCACACCAACGGTAAAACCCACGCTGGTTCCTACCAAAGCGGCACCGGAAAAAATTGAAGTCGTCGTTCTTGATGAAACGGATTCCACTGTACAGCCCACTGCACAGACAGAAGCCAAAGAGCTGCCGCAAACAGGTATGGCGGAAGGCTGGAACATTCCTTCCATGCTGGGCTTGCTCGCAGGTCTGCTGCTCGTTATCATCGGTGTCCGCCGTCTGCGCAGCAGAGAATAGAGAAATAGGAAGTAAGAAGTGTGAAGTGTGCAGAGTGAAGTTAATTAGGTTAGGGTATCAGGAATTTATCTCTAATCAGAGGCCACTGATAACTAATAACTGGCCACTGACCACTAACCACTAACTGCTAACTAATAACTGCTAACTAATAAAATTGATATATAATGGTAATAGTGAAATCAAGGGATTTTATCCCTTTTTGTAAATAAGGAGAAATATAAACTATGCGTAAACCGATGGTCGCCGGCAACTGGAAGATGAACAAGACCGTTGCTGAAGGTGTTAAATTAATGGAAGAACTGATCCCGATGATCAATGGAATCAGCAGTGTTGACCGTGTGGTCTGCCCGCCTTTCACCGCCCTTTATTGTGTTTCCGAAACCCTCAAGGGTTCTGAAATTGGCTGCGGTGCCCAGGATCTTTTCTGGGAAGAAAAAGGTGCTTACACCGGTGAAGTAGCTCCGAACATGGTTGCAGAACTCGGTCAGTATGTCATCATCGGACACAGCGAACGCCGCACCTACTTTGGTGAAACCAATGAAACCGTAAACAAAAAGACACTTGCCGCACTCAAGCACGGTTTGACCCCGATCGTCTGCGTCGGTGAAACCCTCGAAGAAAACCAGGGTGGAAAGACAGAAGCAGTTGTCTCCGGTCAGATTCTTGAAGGTCTCAAAGGTCTGAGCGCTGAAGAAGCCGCAAAGATCATCGTCGCTTATGAACCTGTTTGGGCAATCGGCACCGGCCTTGCTGCCACCGGCCCGGATGCAAACAAAGTCATCGCTGACTACATCCGCAAACCGTACGCTTCCATGTATGGTGAAGAAGCTGCCCAGGCGATCCGTGTTCTCTACGGCGGTTCCGTGAAGGGTTCCAATGCTGCTGAATTCTTCGGCCAGCCCGATATCGACGGTGCTCTCGTCGGCGGCGCCAGCCTCAAGGCTCCGGATTTCACCGAAATCGTCAAAGCCGCTGCGGCCTAACAACAGACATCAAAAAAAGCCCCCAAAAATGATTTTTGGGGGCTTTTTTTGATGTCTGTTGTTAGGAGTAAGAAGTAAGTAGTAAGGAATAAGAAGTATGAATTGAGCGGTCATCGGATACCATCTACCAACTAACAGATACCCAAAATAGACACAAAATAACCTTGAAACTTACCCACTTCTTACTTCTCACTATTTAAATTCATAGAGCAGCGCGTCCGCGCTGCTCTATGAGTTTAATAACAATGGTTAGGAGGTGTGTAATGTCAGTCGCTGATTTTCACAGGGATCGACTTCGGCTTTACTTCTTCCGCCTTCGGCAGTGTCAGAAGAAGAACGCCATTCTTATATTCCGCTTCGGCCTTGTCAGCCTGGACTTCGGAAGGAAGCCGCACAGAGCGGTAATAAGTGAAGTGTTTGTGTTCCCGGACGAGCCATTTTCCGCCTTCATTTTCATCATCTTCTTTGGTCTCGCCCTTTACGGTCAGAACACCATCGGTAAGTGAAATGTCAATGTTATCTTTGTCGATGCCGGGCATCGTAAGTTTTACGCAGAAGGCATCTTCAGTTTCTTTCATGTCCATCCGCGGAGCGTATTCTCCGTTATCGGCTGCTGTATCAGATAATTCACTGTTGAAAAGTGCATTGACCAGGCTGTTCATGGTGTCCTGCATGCTCAGATAACTTCTGTTCGGGTTGTAACGTACAAGTGTCATAATTTCCTCCAAAATTCTCGTGAGCCTTCCGGCTTCGTTTATTTTTTATTTTTTCTCCGTGAGATTCTCTCTCATCGGCTTACGTTTATTATAATAAATGGAAAATATAAGAATTCTGAAGGCAGAATATCAGAAAGAAATCTGTAATAAATTAACAAAATATCAGCGGTCAGTGGTATGTGTTCAGTGACCAGCTGACATAGCCTTTTCAAAACTCATGTCAGACCTACACAGAGTTGAAGAACGCGCAGTTGGATTTCTGAAGAAGAAACGGACAAACTCTTTTCGGAAAATAATAAATAAAGAACGCACAGATTTACATTTCATCTGCAAAAACTGTGCGTTCCTTATTTCGACACATTTCAATTATCCCTGCGGGGCATTTTTCCGTTTATAGTCCACAAAGCGGTAACCGACGCCGCGTTCCGTCAGGATGTATTCCGGATTGGATGGGTCTTTTTCTATTTTCTGACGCAGATAATTGATGTACAGCCGGACATAATGGGTCTCATCGCGGTACTCATATCCCCAGACCTTTGTCAGCAGCTGGTCATAGGTCATCACCCAACCGGCATTCTGAACCAGGTGATACAGCAGCCGGTATTCCGTCGGGCGCAGCTTGACCAGTTCACCATCCACCCAGACTTCGCGTTTTCCGAAATCGAGTTTCAGCCGTTCGTCCACCTGAATGATGTCATCCCCGCCGTTTCCGCCGGCACCGGTGCCTTCCGTCCGTCGCAGCACAGCTTTCACGCGGCTCATCAGTTCCCGCGGACTAAAAGGTTTGGTGACATAATCATCCGCACCCAGCTCCAGCCCATGAATACGGTCTTCTTCCTCGCCCTTCGCAGTCAGCATGATCACCGGCACCTGGCTGATTTCCCGCAGGATCTGCAGGGTCTCAAAGCCGTCCAACCCCGGCATCATCACATCCATGATCACCAGGTTCGGCATACGGGAACGAACCATATCCAAAGCCTGCTGACCGGAATAAGCTTCAATGACTTCGTATCCATCATGTTCCAGGTTCATGCGGATCATACGGGCAATACGGGTCTCATCATCGACCACCAAAATCAAATACCTTTTATGCGAATTTAACTCATCCATTTTTTATTTCCTGCTTATCGCTAATCGATTTTCTCTCGTAATTTTTCAGAAAACGAAAACATCACTATTACTTATAAACCGTCCGGCAGAAAGCCAACTGTAATATTACTGAACAGCCCGCAGAAAATCAGATGCTGCCCAGCCGTTACGATCCGGATTATTTACAGATTCGATTTTCCACCAGATGTAGTTATTCCGTGAATCAGGGCCGTCAATGATTTTAAACCGTTCCCCTTCGCTTGCGACAAAATTCAAATATCCACCGGTACCCGGCTGCGGACGTACACTCAGCCCCGTGCTGCCGGTATCATAAACCTGTACAACTGTTCCGACAGAGAGCCCGTCTTCCGAAACATAATGGATCTCCAGGGTCTGCGGCACCCGGGTCGCATAAACGGTAGGCGTTAATGTGGGAGCCGGAATAACTGTCATCAGCGCACGCGCCTTTTCGTCATACACCGGTACCGGACTCTTTGTGGGACGAACTGCGAAATAGAAAAACAACCCGACAAAAATCATCATTCCAAATACAATAATCGTCAGGCAGGAAGTAAGACTGAATACACGCGGCTGGTCATATTGATCCATAGTCTTCTAATTATAACCCGTTCTGTTGTAAATCTCAAAAATCGTAACTGTTCAATACCGAGTCAAAGCAACCTGAATCGCTGACAAAAATCATTTTTTATCTGTTTATCGCAAATTTGTGGTAGTATTTTATATACTTATAAAAAACAGGAATGACAGCGGCAGATTTCCATCTTTTCAGATAGACCGCCGGGTACGGAAAGATAAGCGGCATGATTTTTTTGAAAAACAACATTCAGCACTACGACAAAATGATTCATATCTGCTGTCTGTTTGTTGAACGGATGCATAAGGCTGCCGCATGGAATGCTGTCCGAATGCAGAATGATGGACTGAAGTGAAAGAATAAAGTGGAAATGAAGACCGGGAAAGGCAATCCCGGTCTTTTTGCACATTTTTTACAAAAAGGGAGCACAGATGGCACGATTTGACGCGTTATTTTTTGATATGGACGGAACTTTGGTGGAAAACGGCGTTTTGATGCCCGGTGGATTTCAGCAGGGCTTTGCCAGGCACGGACTGCATATAGAAACGGAACCATGGAAAGCCAGCGGCTGCACAGACTGGGAAGTTATGGACCGCTATCTCAAGGAGTTTCCCGAAATTTCTGATGCGGAAAAAGAACCGCTGAAGGAAAAAATAGCAGCTGACGTCAGGCAAATCGTCATCGAAAACGTGAAAAAACAGGGGCTGAACGCTCTGCCCGGGACACGGGAATTGATCAAAGAACTTTTAGCTCATGGTGTCCAGCCCGGACTGTTGACCGGCAACATGGAAATGATCGTCGGTCCCAAACTGGAAGCGGCAGGATTCCGCAGGGAAGACTTCCCCTATGGCGGTTTTGGCGACCACTGTCCGAAACGAGTCGATGCGGCAAAAAAGGCACTCGCCTCAGCAAGTGATTTCTTTGGTCATGAAGTCGAGCCTTCCCGTGCATTGATCATCGGCGACACACCAAACGACATTGCCTGTGCCCGCGCGGTTGGAGCTGCTGTTTTGGCCGTCGCGACGGGGAGGTTTTCCATGGAGCAGCTTGCCGAATATGCTCCGGATTTTCTGTTCCGGGATTTGTGTGACCCGGCTGAATTACTGAAAATCATTGCGGGTAACGATTCGGAATGAGCAATGCAACCTGTTCTGTTGACTCAAGCCTGAGTCAACGAAAACAGGTCACTTTGACTCGGTTCTGAAAATTTATAATCGCGGTATCATAAATTGCAGGAGAAAATTTCAGAAAAAACGATATCGTTAAAGAACGAATCGTAAGCAAATAACGACCCTTGCTTACGCGATTGAGGTGAATTATGCTTTTAGACGACATTTTTGCAAACATACCGGAATCTTACACACAGGCAGACAAAGACCTGATTGAAAAAGCATATTACTTTGCGGAAAAAGCCCATGAAGGCCAAAAAAGAGCCTCCGGGGAACCATATTTCACGCACTGCGTCGCCGTCGCGCTTATTCTATGCGAAATGAAAGTTCAGAGCATGGTCGTTGCAGCCGCACTGCTGCATGATACCGTTGAAGATACTCCTGTCACCACAGACGATATCAAACGTGAATTTGGTACTGAGATTATGACGCTGGTCGATGGTGTTACCAAACTGACGCATCTCCCTAATACCAACCGCATCGGGGGGCCGGTAACGTCCAAAGAAGCATCTGAGGAACAACCGCCCAAGCCATTGAATCCGGCAGAAAAAGCCCAGCAGAAACAGGAGCTGAAAAACGCCACACTGCGCAAAACGCTGGTCGCCATGACCAAAGACATCCGTGTGATGATCATCAAACTGGCAGACCGGCTGCACAACATGCGCACACTCAGCTACACATCCCGGGAAAAACAGGAGCGTATCGCGAGGGAAACGCTGGACATCTACGCGCCGATTGCCAACGTCCTTGGTATCTGGCGCATCAAATGGGAACTGGAAGACCTGGCATTCCGCTATATTCATCCAAATGAATACGCCCAAATCGCTGAAAATCTTGCCGCGACCCACCAGCTGCGCGAACGGGAAATCAATGAGATCATCGAACGCTTGAAGGACATCATGGAAAGTGTTCATATCGACTGCGAGATCACCGGCCGTCCCAAACATCTTTATTCCATTTATGGAAAAATGCTGAACCGGAACAAACCTTTCGAGCTGCTGCGCGACCTGCGCGGTGTCCGCGTGATCGTGAACACCGTCGCGGACTGTTACGCTGCACTTGGACAGATCCATACGCATTGGCGCCCGATTCCCAACGAATTTGATGACTACATCGCCAACCCGAAGGATAATTTTTATCAGTCCCTCCATACCGCGGTCATGTATGATGACAACAAACCGCTCGAAGTCCAGATTCGCACGTTCGAAATGCACCAGAATGCGGAATACGGTGTTGCCGCTCACTGGCGCTACAAGGGTGCAGTGAATGACCCGCTGTTCAATAAACGAATCGAATGGCTGCGCACAGCGATGGACTGGCAGCAGGATGTTTCCGACGCGAACGACTTTATCGACGGGATGAAATCCGATGTGTTTGAAAACCGGGTGTATGTCTTCACGCCCCACCGCGACGTTCTCGACCTTCCCGCCGGCTCCACGCCAATTGATTTTGCCTATGCCGTGCACACCGAAGTTGGTCACCGCTGCCGCGGGGCAAAAGTCAACGGTAAAATTGTTCCGCTGAATTATATTTTGAAGGATGGCGATCAGGTTTCCGTCACAACCGCTAAGCAGGGCGGCCCCAGCCGAGACTGGCTGAACCCCAACACCGGACTGGTACACACACAGCGTGCCCGTTCCAAGATCCGTGCCTGGTTCAAATGGCAGGACCGCGAACAAAACCTTGCCCAGGGCCGCGATATCCTGCGCCATGAGCTGATCCGGCTCGGACTGATGGATGCAGACCTCAACGATATCGCTCAAAAACTGGATTACAAATCCTTAGATGACATGTACGTCGCCATTGGCTGTGGAGACCTTTCGCCGGTCCGCGTGGTCAACAAGATCAATGATGAAATCAAGGCGATGAACCTGGCTCCTGTTTTGGAACCGCGTCCTCGTCCGCAGCATACAGACTCCGATATTACGGTTTTAGGTGTCGGGAATATATATACAACCTTTGGGAAATGCTGCAATCCGGCGCCGGGCGATGACATTATCGGCTATATCACAGTGGGACGCGGCTGCACGATCCATAAAGCGAACTGTCCGAACATTCAACGGATCCGAAATACTGAGCGCCTGATCAATGTTTCCTGGGGTGAACCAAAGCAGGTATATTCCGTACCGATCACGATTAAGGCATATGACCGTCAGGGGCTTATCAATGACATCACCAATCTTCTGGTCAGCGAGTCCATCAACCTGGAAAACATCAACGTCAAGACTCAGCACAACTATGTCAATACCGATATCGTGGTCGACGTTCAGGATATTTCCCAGCTCAGCCGCCTGCTCAATAAACTGGAAGCGCTTCCGAACGTCGTAGAGGCTTACCGGAGAAATCCGGGATAGGAAAACCGGAAAATCGTGAGAGAACCACTGGGAACTGGGCCTTCAACAGACTGTCCCAGGACATTCGTTACTGTTCACGCTCAGCCTATTTTGCTGTTATGCACACGAAGACAGGCCACGCGTGTGCTCCGTGAATAATAAGTTACAATTCACGCGCTCGCCAATAATACTGAGCTGCACATGCGACGGCGGTGTTCTGTTGCTTTTATCGACGCACATGGGGACAGGCACACTCGTGCCGGCTTCGCGGCACTTGGTACCAGTCCCGTAAGTGCTCCGTAAATAAAACTAAAAATTTTTTAAAAATTGGGCAAGTTTCCCCTAAATTCCGCTAACCCTATTATAATGAAAAAGAATAGGGTTATCTGCCGCAAAAATAACGAGGATTAGCGTGAAGTATTTGTTGGATTTTTTTCACCAAAAAGTTCCGAAGTCCGGGAACGAAATTCCTGCGTATTATCGCAGTGCTTTGGTTTCCAGTGAAAAGGTGCTTGCTGTTTACTTCCTGATCAGCTTTGGGCTCTTCTATTGGCGGGAAAA
The DNA here is from genome assembly GCA_017417055.1 of Anaerolineaceae bacterium. Taxonomy (GTDB): domain Bacteria; phylum Chloroflexota; class Anaerolineae; order Anaerolineales; family Anaerolineaceae; genus Flexilinea. The sequence goes on along the minus strand of JAFPZX010000021.1, from coordinate 15,865 downwards.
ACAAATCCTCATTGTTCCAATCGTTTTGGCCGTATTGATGTTTCTTTGCGCGTTCAACACGAAAAAGATGAGCATGCGTATGAACGTCGCAGCTTATTCTCTCACAACGGTTTTCTGGACAGGTTGGTATATATACTCCTTCGGCTGGTCAATCGGAGGGCAGCATATTCTGCTTCCGATGCTGGTACTGGTTTTCTTCAATATTTACGAGTCTCCGGGAGTAAAAATCTTCAACTGGCTATTAACCATCTGTTATCGCATGCTGCTGTATGCCTATTCACTTAACCATACACCGATCTACGCGATGGATCAGACTACAGCCATTATTTATCAAACTATTAACAGTCTCACGCTTTTCATCATTCTGGCAATCGATTTCATCATCTTCAGCTCAAGTATTCAGGATACCGAACGCGAGCTTCGCATCAATAATCAGGAACTACACAAAGAAGCGGACACTGATCCGCTCACCCAGCTGCCTAACCGCCGCGCGATGCTTGATTATATTCAAAATTTCTGCGATACCGCACCGGATCCGACCTTTGCCGTTGCGATTGGCGATATTGACTTTTTCAAAAAAGTCAATGATACCTACGGGCACAACTGCGGAGACTTTACCCTGCAAAAACTGGCGGAGCTTTTCCGTGAAAAAGCCGGTACCGACTATCGCGTCTGCCGATGGGGCGGGGAAGAATTCTGCTTTTTCCTCCCCGGGAAAAACATTGATGAAGCCTGGGCCAATATGTTTGAATTGTGCGAAAGCGTTCGGAAACTGGAACTGGAATACGAAGGGAACCGGTTTTCCATCACGATCACAATCGGTATTGAGGAAAACGACTTTCATTCTTCTATTGACACAATACTGGAAAGAGCCGACAAAAAACTCTACATGGGCAAGGTCGCCGGCCGCAACCGGGTGGTAATGTAAAAGTGTGAAGTGTGGAGAGTGAATTTAAGTCACGAAAATGGGAACACATCTCTACACCATTACCACAGATCACCAATCACAAGCTACCAGTCACCAGCAACCGACCACCAGCAACCGACCACTGACTACTAACATCTATTCCCGTTTTTCCTTTACACGATTTCACATTTGTTGTAAAATGTGGCATGTTTATCCGGACATATTTATGTCCCTATTACTGGAGGTTTTTAATGGCCACAAAAATTCGATGCAAATATTTAGACTGCGCGTTCCTCGATGAGGGCTATTGCATTTCCGCTCAAATTGACCTGGACTCCGACAAAGGGTGTTTAACCTATCAGTCAAACGATGATCTTCCGATAGATGAAAATCTTGATGAAATCGATAACATCAACGAATGGGAAGACGGAGAAGATGAAGAACTCATTGATGAGGGTGATGATGAAGATCCCTGGATGGATGAGGAAGACGAAGAAGACGATTACAACTAAAATCGTGTATTCTCAAACATAAGTTAAGAAGACCGGATGCAATCGAACCGGAGCACACATCATGAAGGTTGAACAGATTGAAATAACCATCGGATCAGACGGGAAGGTTCGATTGCAAACAACCGGGTTTTCAGGAGAAGATTGTCTGGAAGCGACCCGGGAAATAGAAGAATTACTCGGAAATCAAATCCTGAAGCGAGAAGAAACAAGCGAAATTTATCAGCAATCACCTGTAAAAACATCGGAAAAGGTGAAAATTCACCGCTAAATGGAAGTCAGAATCCACAGAATATTAACGGGAAGCCGCGCGAACGGTCCCGGTATCCGGAATGTTGTCTGGTTCCAGGGCTGTACGCTGCGTTGTCCCGGTTGTTTTAATCCACAGACACACGCTCCCCATGGCGGACAATCAATTAATGTCGAAGAATTGTGTGACCGGCTGCTCTCGCCATTTCATCCCTGCGACGGTATTACCATCAGCGGCGGAGAGCCCTTTCAGCAGGCAGAAGCACTTCTGAACCTTCTGCAGGAACTGCAAAAGCAAAAGGCGCCGCCAATTCTGGTTTTCAGTGGTTATTCCTATAATGAGCTAAGAAACAACCCTGTTTCTGCAGCCTGTCTGCCATTCATTGATGCGTTGATCTGTGGACCCTATGACAGAAAAACACCCCCGGTATATGAAAGATTCTGCTCATCCGGTAATCAGGAACTTGTTTTATTATCAGAACGTTATACTGAAAATGATTTTAGGAACCTGCCGGTGATGGAATATTTCTTTGATGATTCGGGAAATGTTATCATCAGCGGGATAAATTCCTAACATTTAACAAATTTTAAGGTAAAATGAAATTTATTATTCAGAAGTAACTATTCAGAATGAGGCAACGAAAACAGGTCAATTTGACTGGGTACTGAACAGTTACATTCAGGATACAATGCCGAACTGCGAAAAAAAGCGGTTGGAAGCGGAGAGAAAACATGACAAAACAAAGAACAGCACTTATCGCCTTACTGGCAATTCTTATCTGCATTTTTACAGGAATCAACATTGCATGGGCGGCAAAGGATACCGTCGACATTTATTTTTTCCACGGCGACGGCTGTCCGCATTGCCAACAGGAAGCACCTTACCTGCAATACCTTCAGGATGAAATTTATAAAGGGAAGCTGAACATCCACAAATACGAAATCTGGAATAATGAAGAAAACGCTGCCCTGGCAGAGACCTTCTGCAAAGCCTATGGAGAAACATCCACCGGCGTACCGATGACCTTTATCGGAACGCATTTCCTTTCCGGATATAATGACTCGATGCAATTCGACTTCCGCGCAGCTATCGACGATGAACTGTCAAACGGACCTGTAGACCCGATGGACATCGTCAACGGCAAAATGACCCGCGGACGCATTCCCGCGGATGAAGTTGTCAATGTCTATTTCTTCCGCGGCGAAGGCTGCTCCCATTGCGCCGAGGAAGAGCCTTTTCTGCAGCATTTGATCGACGATGTTTATGGTCCAAAGATTGTCGTTCACGAATATGAAGTCTGGTACGACGACAACAACGCCGCTCTTGCCGACATGTTCGCAAAGGCTTATGGCACAGAAATGGCCGGCGTACCGATGACCTTTATCGGAACGCATTTTTACACCGGATTCGACGCAAGCTACCAGGAGCTTTTCACTTCCGCTATTGATGAGGAACTGAAAGAAGGTCCTGTCAATCCGCTGGACATTGTCAACGGGAACATCACGATTGAGAAGGTGATAGAATCCCGCGAGCAAAAAAAAAATGAAGATCAGCGTACCGTAATCAACGTCCCGATTGTCGGGGAAGTTGACCTGAAAAACAAAAGTCTGCTCCTTACCACAACCATCATCGGTCTGGTTGACGGTGTCAATCCTTGTTCCCTGTGGGTTCTCACCATGCTGCTGGCAATGGTGATCCACACGGATTCCCGCAAAAAGACGCTCATCATCGGTTTTGTTTACCTGTTCGAGACTGCCGCGATATACGCGCTTTTCATTCTCGGCGTATTCTCTCTGCTCAGCTACGTCCGCTTTATGAAGTGGATCCGGATCGTGGTTGCCGTTATCACACTGATTCTGGGACTCATCAACCTCAAGGATTATTTTTTCTACAAACAGGGTGTGTCGCTGACCATTGATGATGAGAAAAAGCCCGGTCTCTACAAAAAAATGCGCAACGTTCTGAAAAACACAAACAACGTCTGGGCGATGATCGGTGCTACCGTTGTCCTGGCAGCAGGCGTTTCACTGGTAGAGTTTTCCTGTACCGCAGCATTCCCGGTGATCTGGTCAAATATCCTTGCTTCACATGGCGTGACAAAATTAGAGTTCGCGGGCCATCTGCTGCTGTATATGCTGCTGTACCAGCTGGACGAATTGATCATTTTCCTGGTCGTTGTGATCACCATGAAATCGAAGAAAATGGAAGAAAAGCACGGACAGGTGCTCAAACTGTTCAGCGGCTGTCTGATGGTCACCCTTTCCGCGGTCATGATTTTCAACCCCACCCTGATGAATGACCTGAAATCCACCCTGATCATATTCGGCAGCGCCATCATCGCGACGCTTCTCATTCTCCTCATCACCGGTGTGATCCTGCCCAAATTCGGCATCTACATCGGACATATGAAAGAAATAAAAAATAAAAATAAAAAATGAACAGCAATCAAATAGGATACATCACAGGAGGAAGTCTCAAAGAGGGCTTTATTGCGCGTCTGACCGTTCCACCGGAAATCGTTCAGGAAGGCAGTTTTGTGGTGGTTGAAGACGGTCCCCGTGTTTTCTATGGACTTGTCACAAATATAAAACTATGCGCAAGCAACGAACGTTTCACCGACGCGCACACCATGAACCGTTTTCCAACCGCGCTGCGAGATCAACTGGCAGCCCACACGCTGTATACGGAAGTGGAGATCATGCCCGCACTGATGCAGAACATCGGTTATGCTCCCGGAACACCCGGTTATGATCCATTTGACAAAAATGTTGATCCCAATCCACTTCCGGTGAAGATGGTCCCGCCGCACCATTCCCCACTGCGGGCCGCAGAGGCTTTTGATGTTGCCGCCATTTTCGGTTCTCCGGACGATCCCAAACACTTTGAGATCGGTTCCACACGCGAACAGGGGCATCCGGTCGCCATCAACATGGAAAAATTTGTCGAACGTTCCTCCGGAATCTTCGGCTCCACGGGAACAGGGAAATCCTACCTGACCCGCATGATCTTAGCGGGGCTGATCCGTTCAAGGCAAGCCTCCGCACTGGTTTTTGACATGCACAATGAATACGCGTTTGGCACCGCTTCCGTAGACAGCGGAAACGCCAACAAACAGGTTCCGGGGCTGAAACAGAAATTGCCGGACCGCGTAAAGGTCTGCGCATTAGGACGCGGGGCCCGGGTGAACGGCATGATGCCGGACTTTGACCTGATGATCGAATACAGCGACGTGACACAGACGGATGTCCTGATGCTGACAAAGGAACTCAACCTGCGTGAAACTACAGCCACAACACTGCACGCTCTGGAGAAGAGTTTCAAAGAAAAATGGCTGCAGACATTTATGGAAATGAAGCCCGGTTCTGAGTACGGAACCGTCGAAGAATGGGCGGATGCCAATAACATCAATGTGTCCGCGGCGGAAAGCCTGCAATCCAAACTGAAACGCCTGTATAACAGCGACTACATGATCGACAAAACGCCTTACAACGTGGTCAGTCAGATCATTAATGCACTGGAAAATGGGATCTCAGTTATATTATCTTTTGGAAAATACCAGACTGATCTGGATTATCTGCTCGTGGCGAACATCCTAACGCGCAAAGTGCGCGCGGAATGGGAGCGGCGTTCGGAGGAGTATTTCGCGGGAAAGGGTTCGAGACCCACACCGTTGGTTGTCGCCATCGAGGAAGCTCACAAACTGCTCAACCGCGAGATGGCCTCCCAGACAGCATTTTCCCTGATCGCACGGGAAATGCGCAAATATTCCGTCACGCTGCTGGTGATCGACCAGCGGCCATCGCAGATTGATGATGAGATCATGTCGCAGCTGGGGACACGCGTTTCCGGCTGGCTGGGGGACGAGCTGGACATCGCCGCGGTACTCTCCGGACTTTCCGGCAAAGATTCCCTGCGGGGAATGCTCTCGAGACTCCAGCCCAAGCAGGAAGTGCTGCTGCTTGGGTACGGCGTTCCCATGCCGCTTCCGATCCGTTCTCGGCTCTATGACAATGAATTCTGGAACCAATTGCTGAAAAACGACAAATCCGGTCTTTCTCTAACTGATGAACTTCCAGATGAAGAAGACGATTGGCTGAGTAACTAAATTTAGAAAAATCAAAATGGCTGAAATATCTGTTTTTTTAGAATCAAAGTCAGTATTATGTATTACAATGGCCATTTACCGCCGCATTTTCATGCAGAGTATAATGATGAAAAGGCAATTATTGATTTTTTGAAAAGCAGGGTAATAAAAGGAGCTCTGCCATCGAAACAATTGAAACTGGTTCTTGCCTGGACCATTATTCATCAGGATGAATTAATGGAAAACTGGGAATTATCCAGAATTAGAAAACCACTGAATCGAATAGCGCCATTAATGTAAAGGAGATATTCATGAGAACAGATTATTTTCCAGAAATTGTTCAGGTAGTTCCACATAATGACCATACCGTTTCCATATATTTTTCTGATGGGAAAATTGTATGTTACGACGTCAATCCATATTTAAACGATGGGGTATTTCAATCTTTAAAAGATGAGAAAACATTTATAGACAGCTGCACAATTATGAACGATACACTGGCATGGGATATCAATAACGGAGACGCTTCTGCTTGTATCGATATTGATCCCGAAACTTTATATGATTTGGATGCTGTTGAAGAAAAATCTCTCTGAATATAAACCCTAACCCAGCAATATTTTTATTCCACTCACCTGGAGTTATTATGATCAGTTTTTACAATGATTATTCCGAAGGCGCACATGAGCGCATTTTAGACGCGTTGATCCGCACCAACCGGCTGCAGAGCGGCGGGTACGGAGAAGATGAATACTGTGAAGAAGCTAAAACGCTCATCCGCCGCCATCTGCGCAAATCGGAGACAGAAATTCACTTTCTCGTCGGCGGGACGCAGACGAACACTACCGTGATCGCATCCATCCTGAAGCCCTGGCAGGGAGTGATCGCCGCCGATACCGGGCACATCGCAGTCCATGAGTCCGGCGCTATTGAAGCCACCGGGCACAAAGTGCTGACGCTGCCGCACCATGAGGGCAAAATCAATGCCGGTCAAATCGAACGGCTGGTCCGTGCCCACTTTGATTCCGAAAGCTTTGAACACCAGGTCCAACCGGGAATGGTTTACATCTCACAGCCGACTGAATACGGAACTATCTACAGCAAAGCCGAATTACAGGCCATTTCCGCAGTCTGCCGCAAGTTCCATCTGCCGCTCTTCATTGACGGTGCCCGTCTGGGAGCCGCTTTAGTCTGCGCGGAAAATGACCTCACCATCGCCGATCTGGAAGAACTGGCAGATGTTTTTTACATCGGCGGCACCAAAAACGGTGCGCTTTTCGGCGAAGCGGTAGTTATTGCCTCTCCGGAATTGACGCCTTATTTCCGCTATATGATCAAGCAAAAGGGCGGCATGCTCGCCAAAGGACGGCTGCTGGGGATCCAATTCGCTGAACTGTTCCGGGATGACCTCTATTTTGATCTTGCCCGTCATGCGGTTACCCTTGCACAGAGGCTGCAGAAGTGCATTGAAGAACTGGGTTATCCGTTCATGCTCAAAAGCCCGACGAACCAGATCTTCCCGGTCTTCCCGGATGAACTGATCCATCAGCTCGAGGAGAAGTATTCCTGTTCCTACTGGGATTGGGGACGGACGGACCCACAGCACTCCATCACCCGCATTGTCACCAGCTGGGCAACATCAGAGGAAGCTGTAAACTCCTTTTTGAATGACTTACAAAAACTCACCAACGCCGAGTAATTATGGTTCGGGGACTATCCCATAAAGGGACAGTCCCCGATAATTTTTCGAATAGTAAGTAACACAGAAATCAGTTTATAAAACTATTTCGATTTCAGTTACTTCCGTCAGCATACTCTCCAGGATATAATTTTCCGAGATCTCGTTTCCATTGACTTTTACAGATTTACCGCCGCTTTCCCTGCCATCCGGATTGCAGATATGAATATTCAATTGTTTTCCACGGAAGGTCTTCTGAATATCCAGGGATTTCCAATCCGAGGGGATGGATGGAGCAATTTTGATGCCGTGCAGGTCCGGCCGCAATCCAAGAATTCCCTCGACGCTGCCGACCATCATGGTGGAAGCGGTTCCTGTAAGCCAATGCACATGGGAACGTCCGAAATTCGGGCTGGCAGGTCCTTCTGTAAATTGACCATAGCTGTAAGGCTCAATGCAGCGGATCTCTGCACGGTCGTTTTGCGCAGCGGGTGAATTTTCAAGATAGTATTCAAACGCCCGGTTACCGTGCCCAAGCAGCGCTTCTGCCAAAACCAGCCAACCCTGAGACTGGGAAAAGATCCCGGCATTTTCTTTCACGCCCTGATTGTAAATCACGGCTAATGCCCCATCAAAAGCGTGAGCGTAATAAGGCGGATCCATCAGAACCGCGCCATATGCGGAGTTCAGACGCTGATGCACCTGTTCCATGGCTTTTTCAGCCTGCTCATCGTCCGCCAAACCACTGATCACCGCCCAGCTCTGCGGGTTGAGCCACATATTTGCCTCAGGAGCAGTCCGCTCACCAATCGTTTCTCCATCTTCCGTAAATCCGCGAATAAAACGGTCCTGATTCCAGCAAAGCTGATTGATCCGTTCCTTCATCACAGCGGCGTCTTTCTCCAGCCGGCTGATATACTCCGTGTCCTTCTTTTCCTCAGCGAAAGCTTTCATGATTCGGAGAGCATAATAAAATTGGAGAGCGACAAAAGAGGATTCTCCATTGGCACCCAGACGCAGGCAGTCATTCCAATCCGCATAAAGACCGGCAGGCATCCCGTGCGGTCCCATGTGATTTTCGGAGAATTCAATGGCACGTCTCAAATGCTCATACACGGTTCCTTCTTCTTTATCGGCAAAGGGGATCACCTCATCCAAAAAAGCTATGTTCCCGGTCTCGGCAATATATTTATAAACCGTCGGGAACAGCCACAGCGCATCGTCCGCGCGGTAGGCGGGATGGCCGGTTTCCTTCACGTAGGACTCATCCTCCGGCGTATTCTCATGTCCCGCATTGTGTGTGAATTTCACCAGCGGCAGCCCGCCGCCATGATGCACTTGAGCGGAAAGCATAAAACGGATCTTTTCAGCTGCCATTTCCGGTGCAAGATGGATAATACCCTGAATATCCTGAACCGTATCGCGGTAGCCATACCCATTGCGCAGGCCGCAGTAAGTGAAAGAAGCAGCCCGTGACCAGATGAAGGTCATATAGCAGTTGTAGGCATTCCAGGTGTTGATCATGGTATCAAATTCCGGACAGGGCGTGTGGATTTGCAGCGCATGGAAGCGGTCATGCCACAGGGTTTTCAGCTGTTGAATTTCTGTTTCGCATGTCTTTTCCGGATCTGCATAAGCAGAGATAAGCGCTTTTTGTTCCGCAGGACCGGTTTCTCCCAGCAGGAAAGCAAAGGTTTTTGACTCACCCGGAGACAGAGCTATTTCTGTTGAGAGCGCACCGCAGCTGTTCCCGCAGTAATTCAGAATATCACCCAGATCACCCTTTTCTACGCCAATAGGAGCCGCATAGGTTCGTCCATTTCCCAGGAATCTGGCCTTGTCTCCGCAATAGGACGAAACCGGAGCAGCCGTCAGCGCAAAAAAGCGTTCCGTGACATTCTTATCATCGATTGCTTCGTCCTGCTGCAGCGCAGCCAGATTTCCATGAAGCTGTTGACGAAGGATGCCCTCTTCATAGAGCGTACGGGTGACAAACTGGGAATACTGCAAATTGATCTGATCCTGCTCATAGTTGCCATGGCTGGTAAACTCCGCGTAACCGGTTATTGTCAGCTTTCGCCCCTGATTACTTTCATTGGTCACAGTAACAGCCCACACCTCATATTCCCGGCCCAAAGGTACATAATAACTCACCCGGCTGTGGATCCCGCTGTAATCCGCTGAAATACGCGTATACCCCATGCCATGACGGGTCTCAGCGTTATAAACATCCAGCGGTTTTCCGACCGGCTGCCAGGAGGCAGACCAAAAGTCACCGGAAGCATTATCGCGGATGTAAATATAACGTCCGGGCTGGTCAAACTGGTTAAAGACATAACGGAGGATGCGCCCATTCGCCCCGGATTTTTTAAAACTGTAACCGCCTGCATTGGCGGAAATGATCGCGCCGTATTCCGGCGAACCCAGATAGTTTGCCCAAGGCATTGGCGTGTCGGGGCGTGTGATCACATATTCATGATTGCTTTCATCAAAATATCCGTATTGCATGTTTTACCTCCTGCGCCGGATTTACTCTACTAATTATATTATATGCCACCCGTTCAGATCAGCGGACTTTTCCAATATCTTTCATTGAATCTGATGTATTCGTTTTTACGTTCCACAATCAACGAAACTTTTTGTTTCCGGTCTTCGTCCAAATGAATGTGATAAAATCACACAGGAAAGGAACATTGATTATGAAAAGATTATTTGTTTTGTTTATTGCATTGATCCTGACACTGACAGCCGCTGCTTCAGCAATGGCTGAATCCACAATTACTGTCAACGGAACCGGTGAGATTCGGATCAGCGCAGACACAGCCGTCATCTCTCTGGGCGTCAATGCCCGCGATAAAGATGTGCTGAAAGCCCAGCAGAAGGTGAATGAATCCATTGCCGCCATACGCACAGCATTGATTGGGCAGGGCGTGAAAGAAGAGAACATCAATACAGAGTTCATTAACATCTATGCGGCATATGATTATCAAAACGGCGAAGAGATGCTTGCCGCTTACAACGCCAGTTCCACACTCGCCATCAAAGTTACGGATATGGAGAGTGTCGGCACGCTGATCGATTCAGCATTCGCAGCCGGAGCCAACACACTGAACGGCATCTCCTTCTCTGCTTCAGACACAGAAGAAGCTGAAAGCGAAGCTATGCGTAAAGCTGTCGAGGACGCACAAAAGAAAGCTGAGGTCCTGGCACAGGCTTCCGGATTGAAGATCACCGGAATTCTGACAATCAACGAAGGTGGTGTGTACAACTATGAAAACAGCATCGGGAACGTAAATGCCATGCGCATGGATACCGCAGAAGCTAAAGAGGACGCGGGAACAGTAGTCCAGGCGGCGAAATTGATCGTAAACGCAACTGTGAGTATTACTTTTTCTGCTGAATAATTATTGACGATCAGAGTGGCACCGGAAACCATACCGATGCCACTCTGACTTTGTTATTCTATTTTGACCATCTGGTCAAATCCGGTAGTTTCAAAGATTTCCTTCACCGCCTCCGACGCATTCACAACGCTGACATTGCCTGTCTTTTTCACAGCCATCAGCAGCACACGAAGACCGGCAGAGGAAATATATTCAAGATCCTTCGCATCTACCTTTATTTCACTGATTCCATCATAGTTATTCTCAAAGACCTGAAGTAATGCAGGCGCGCTGATGGTATCAATGCGGCCTGTTACCCTACAGAGAAGCAGCCCGTCCTTTTTTTCAAAGTCGATCTTCAAATTATCGACCTGTTTTGCACCTTCAATCTTTTCTGCCAAAACGTTTTCCGACAATGTCATTTTCCACAGCCTTGAATTTCTCAATTCCTTTAGGAAAGCGGTACGCCAGGCATCTGGAATGGCTTTCAGCAAGTTTAGCTCTTCGTCCCCATGATAGAATGGGATCTGCTCCACTTTAAATCCGTGTGCTTCAATTAATTTCTGCTTCTTTTCACTGCTCCAATAGCCCACGCCATCGCCATAAATATTTGATGACTCCATTGCCTTCATTCGTGCTTTATTATAAATTTCAACGGCATCAGCGCTGCTCATAGCGGCAGTGGCAAAGGCTTCATAATTGACTCCCATGTCCGATGTCACCCATACTCCGCCATGCTGAGCAAGAACTTTCCGGATCCCACCGATAAACTGCTCAAATTCATCTGCGGAGAGATATTGGGAAAGGCCTTCGCAAGAGATAACTATTTTTCCCTTCAGCAAATTAGCAGCAGCCATCAAAGAAGCGGCATTGGTTGCATCACCGCTCACATAGAAAGGATGATCCTTCACAAATCCGAGTTTTTTTGCCATTGCCTGCAATTCTTCCGCGACAACCGGAACATCCAGCCCGACATAATCGATTCCTGCCGTGCTGCAATAAACTGCCCGCGGCGTATAGCCACAGGCGACATCCAAGAGGTTGGTATAGCCTTCTGTCTTCATAAACCGGGACAAAGCTGCATATCGCGCTTCTACCGCCAGGCTCGAACCGGCCATCAGAGCTTTTAATTCACTCTCCGAGATGATTTGACGGGAACCGTTCTTTTGTGCATTCCGCGATACATCATCCTGCGTTCCCAATGCCGCAATCATTTTTTTCGCGTCTTCATTTCCCGCACCGGCAAGCATGAGCAATGTGCTCTTCGCCGTAAGATAAGTTGGGTTGACTAATGATCTGTAATCCATATGTTATATACCTTTTATGTATCTATTCAGAATGGAGCACACCAGGTCTGCCTTTTTGCTGTCGCTCTGCCGACACAAAAAGACTGCACTGCGTGTTGCGCTGCCGGGTACTGAATAGATACCCTTTTATTTAATTGACTCCAGGTAGAGATCGAGCTGACTTTGTGCGTCGTCAATCAAATCCTGAAGCCCGGCGGCATACATGAGTTCGGCCATTTCCGGCATGATTACATCCGGATCCGAAGTTCCTGTTACCAACTCATGGTAATAATTTTCCCAAATGGCATACAACGCTGCACGTACAGACTCTGTTTCCTCACCGTCATAGCTGAAGCCCTGCGTATCACTTACTTTGGCATCGGCATAAGCTTCGTATACCTTTTTCCATTGATCCGGGTCCGCCAGGTTATTTTCACCGGCCGAAACAACGGAAGCGCTGACCGCGGGACCTGTTACAAACGTATCCATCAGGTAATCATCTGCGCCTTTGGACGTGCGAATCACGGTTCCCTCATAATAACGGAAATGCACTCCCTCGATACCGTAGGCAAGCAAATCTCTGAATTCACGATCGGTGTAGAGAAGTTCCATATACTTCAGGCAGGCTTTGGCGTTCTCTTCTGAAGCGGCCGCGTTGATGGCAATCAGTGACCCCTGCTGTGTGGCACGAGACATATTAGGGCCTATGTAACGGGACAGCTTTACATTGAAGCCAACGGTTTCGGGGTTGGACCAGCCTTTATATCCGGTCCACGCCGTTCCCGACCGTACGGGGTTATGCAGGGAATAGGGCAGATCCGTGGTTGTGGCGGCATCCGGGTTGATGTATCCGGCTTCATACCAGCGATGGAGACAGCGCAGCATGTCCATATATTCCTCATCTTCCCAGACAGGAATAATGGTCGTGCCGTCTTGCGTCCCTGCTTTGCTGTAGGGGATGACAAGATAGTTGGATACAATGCGCTCGTGTACCTGAAACATACCGGAAAGGCCACTCTGACTCATGTGAAGCGGATATTGATCGGGATGATCTTCTTTATACATCGCCAGCATCGGTTCCAGATCTTCAAATTTCATTGCCTCCGGGATCGTCAGGCCTTTTTCATCCTCAAAATAATCACTGTTCAATCGGAAGAAAACCTCTGCCCCCAGGTCCTTCAGCATGGGAACGCCGTAGATCCGTTCATTCAGTGTACCGATTCCCCACCAGGGATCGATGGCTGCATAGAGATCCGGCGTGGATTCCCGTACCAGGTCAGTCAGATCGTAATAATAACCCAGTCTGGCGTTGTCATCAAAATCATTGGCCCAGTCACAGGAAAACGTCATATCATAATATTCACCGATTGTCATATCCAGTGAAAACTGCTCCTCCGTTTTGAACTGCATATCGACTGTTACACCGATCTTTTCCGCACTGATTTCGTTGGCTTTTTCCAGCACCGGTTTCAGGTCATTAGGTGTATCTCCGGTGGAGTAAACCCACCAAATCAACTGAATGGGTTTCTCTTCAGCGGAAACTGACAGCACGGCACCCATGCAGCACAGAAAAACAAAAATTGTCATGATTGACATATGCATGATTGATTTTTTCATTGATAACTCCTTTTTTATAATATTAGTTAGTAGTTAGTAGTTAGGAGTTAGTAGTTAGCGGATAGTGATATCTTCCTTCGACACCCGATTTTTATTCCTTACTCCTTACACCTTACTTCTTACTCCTTACTTTGGTCATCTGCCGCTACTTGATCGATCCCACCGTCATTCCTTTTACAAAATACTTCTGGAAAAACGGATAAGTCATCAAAATCGGTACGATAATTATCACGACAACAGCCATGCGGAACGTTTCGGAAGGCAGCTGCATCACAACCGCGCCGGAAATGTTTTCATTCGTCGCCATAAATTCCACATTTTTCTGTATGGAATACAGCACATACTGCAGCGGGAACAGCTCTTTGTTGTTCGGACTGATATAGAGCATGGCGTAATACCAGCTGTTCCAATAGGAAAAGGCCTGAAACAGACCGATCGTTACGAGGATCGGTCCGGACAAAGGGATGACGATCCGGAAAAACGTCAGGAACGCTCCGGCTCCGTCCAATTCCGCCGCATCATAAATATCTGAAGGGATATTGTTCTGGAAATACGTCCTCATGACAAATATATACCAGCTGGAACAGGCAGAGGGCAGTATGAGTGCGAGGACAGAATTTCGCAAGCCCAGCAGCTGGGTGTTCACGACATATGAGGCCACAAGTCCACCGCCAAAGAACATGGGGATCAGGATCAATATGGTGTAGAACTTCCGCAGCTTGAATTTTGACCGGCTTAGCGCATAGGCCATCGTGCTGATGAGCCACAGCGAGAGCAGTGTTCCAACTATCATAACGACCAGACTGAGCAGAAATGAGTGACCGATATAGTCTATGCTCTTCCACAGATACCGATATGCGTCAAGCGACCAGGATGTTGGGAAAAAACTGTATCCTTTTTCCACAACGGACTGCTCCGATGAAAAGGAGATGATGATGACCAATATCAACGGAAGCAGCGTAAACAAAACCATAGCGGCAGCCACAATGCTGAAGAGGATGTTTGCTGCCGGATTTACACGGTTCCAGCGGCCGCTTTGCAATTCTGTTGTGTTCCCGTTTTTCATGCTCATAAAAGACCTTCATCCGGATTCACCTTTTTCGAGATGAAGTTCGCCGCAAGCAGCAGCAGGCAGCCAATGCCATTCTGCAGCAGGCTTGCTGCGGCGCTGAAGCCATAGTTCGCCTGCTCCATAAGCGCTTTGTAGATATACACGTCTATGGTCTCCGTTACGGGTAAAATCGAGCCGGAATTGCGGGTCGCCAGATAAAACAGGCCAAAATCCGTGTTGAGAATATGCCCCAGATTCAAAATCAAAAGCATTATGATCACAGGACGGAGTTTGGGCAGCGTGATATAGCGGACCTGCTGAAAAACAGTGGCTCCATCTACCAGAGCGCTGTCATACAGCTCCGGATCAATTGCTGTAAGATACGCGCCAAACATGACCATGGAATAGCCATATGCCTTCCATGTGTGTGTAATGATCAAAATGAGCGGCCACGCTCCCGGTTCCTGGTACCATTTTATGGGATCGGATCCAAATCTTTTCAGCAGACCGTTCAATATGCCTTTATCTGTGGAAAGGAACGCGAAAAGCAGATAACTGACAACAACCCAGGAAAGAAAATGCGGCAGCATGGATGCTGTCTGCGTGAATCCCCGAAGCTGCTTTGAAAAGAGGTACGAAAGCAGGATCGCCAGTACTACCGGAAGGATTGTGTCAATAATGAGAAAGACAATATTATAGAGCAGCGTGTTGCGGACGACCCTCGGCATCTGCGGATTCAGAAACAGAAACTTGAAATTTTCCAGACCAACCCATTTGCTCCCTGAAAACAGGCTGTAAATGAAACCTTTTCCCGGGATCAGGCGATATTTTTTAAACGCGATAATAATACCGAACAGGGGCAGATAGCAGAAAAGCACATACCATATCACCGTTGGCAGCGTCAGGATCGTAAGACCTGTATCACTGCTGTTCCATTTTCTTGTTTTCGTCGTCTTTTTCCTCATCATTTTATCTGAATTCCTGCTTGAAAGTGCGATCCGTAGAATAACTTTCCGTCAGCCAGTTTCCTGCCACGCAAAGTTCCCCTTCATACACTTTCTCCTTTGCTGATCGGAAACAGCCGAAGGCACGGATCAGGT
>JAFPZX010000189.1 GCA_017417055.1 Anaerolineaceae bacterium | reverse complement strand
TTGTCGAGGTAGGGCTGCAGGGGTTCCATGTGCATCCAGTATTTACCGAGCCAGCGGGAAGCGGTGAAGAACAGATCCACATCAGCGGATTTGGCAGCCATCAGGGCTTCCTGCTTCAGCATGATGTTGTCACGGCCGAACAGTTCCATATCGACGGTGAAACCGGCTTCTTCAGCCTTGTTGGCGTTCCAGTAATCAATGACGACCTGCATGGCATCGGATTCCGGACCCGGCCAGTAGACCATACGGATGGCGTCATCCGCAGCGGAAGCAGTCATGACCGCGCACAGCAGCATGGTCAGGGCAGCAAGAGCTAACAACACTTTCTTCATTTTTCCTCCATAAAATAGTTCCCTCACGAACACTCGATCGGGTTGATGGCTTTTCCCGTATCTGCGGTTTTGCGGGAATCGTTTTTATTCGTGAATTTCAACACAAACTGCAGATGTTAGGCCTTGCTATAATACCATGTTTTCACTATATGAATAAGGCGATAAATATCACAGAAAACGTTTACATTTGTCACATGACAAAAAAGGAAGACAGCTGCCACACCGCAGTGTGCCTCGCTTCAGTAAGAGCGCACACGTGGACGGCTTCGCCAGCAAATTCCCGGCCTGGTGCTCCGTTTTGAATAAAAAATTTAGATTATAATTATTGATACAACATAATTATTCATTGGATATTTATTTCGGGACAGTTCCCATTCATAAAAGGAAGTACCGCCATGAAAAAGTCTTTTGTTTTCTTTATGATCTTCGTTCTTTTGTCCGTCATGACCGCCGCCGCGGCAGCTCAGGAAGGGGAGGATTGGCTCTGCCTGATCTGCGGGACCGAAAATACCACGCATATCTGCGGGGAATGCGGACATGAAGAAGGCAGTTGGATCTGCCCTGACTGCCACACCATTAACTCCGGTGAGATCTGCTCAGAGTGCGGGCGGGCGAAAAGCGATTTGTTCTTTACTGACGAAAACGGCAATAATTTCTTTGTAAAAAGCGGCAGTCTGCAAAACGGCGAAGGGATCCTGATCCATGCGGACGGTGTTCTTTATGAAGGCAAATGGAATAATGGTCAGCCCACAGGTATCGGCATTATGCGCTGGCCCTATGGCGGTACCTACGAGGGTGAATTCGAAAACGGAGAGCGGAACGGCCATGGAAAAATGTACTGGGAAAACGAAGCGGTTTACGAAGGAAACTGGGTCAACGGGAAAAGAACTGGCTACGGCATTTATACCTGGTCCAATGGCGATGTATATAAAGGGGAATTCAAGAACGGGGTGATTGCAGGCATCGGCAAGTTTATCGTGTCCAACGGCAATGAGTATGAAGGTGAATGGCTTAACGACAAGAAGAACGGCTTCGGCACCTATCGCTGGAAAAACGGCGACAGCTACACCGGCGAATGGATCGATGGCAGGCAGCACGGTAAAGGAACAAAGACCTGGGCGAACGGTGATATTTACGTTGGTGAGTGGCGGAATGACCGGATGAGCGGTCACGGCATTCTGACCCGTGCTGCAGGTGACAGTTATGACGGCAAATGGCGCAGTGACAGTATGGACGGTTTCGGGACCATGTCCTGGGCTAACGGAGATATCTACAAAGGCGACTGGCGCGCCGATGGCCGCGAGGGGCTCGGCATCATGTCCTGGAAGGACGGCAGCATCTACAATGGCGAGTGGAAAAACGATAAACAGGACGGCTCCGGCAATATGACCACTACAGAAGGAGAAACCTACGGTGGCGAATGGAAAGACAATGTCATGATCGCCACCAATACTCCGGAGACAACGCTCCAGCCCTAAGAAAAACTCTGATTAGATAAAATTCTGGGACGGTTTTGTGCGAAGCGAAGAACTGTCCTCCCGTTTTCACCGGAGTTAATCAGCGTTTCCCGAACGGGGAAGGGGGATTACCACACAAAAGGCAGCAATCTGTACTTCACCTTCTTTTTATATTCGGTATATCCGCTGAGTTCCTTTTCCAAAATGGATTCCTCATTCCGGATCCGCATGATGATAACGGGAATATAAAACAGCATGATGAGAAACGAGATCAACGAATTCAGAATCAGCGGCATGCTCAGAAACAGAAAAATGGTAGCGGTGTACATCGGATGTCTGACTATCCCGTATAATCCACTGTCAACGACGGTCTGGTTTTCCCGGACTTCAATCGTTCTGGACAAAAAAGCATTTTCGCGCAGCACTTCTCCGAACATCAGATACGCCAGGAGAAACACCACGCAGGCGCACGGGACAACACCGGCCGGAAGATGATGCCACTGAAACCGGTAATTCAATCCGGCAAGAACAAAAGACGCCAGGAATAAAAATCCGCTGAGCCGGATCACGTTTTTCTGCTGATCCTGTGTTTCCTTTGCATTCAGCCGGCTTCTCAGCAGGTCCGGTGCTTTCAGGTACATAATAATGCCTGCAATCAGCATCGGGATGAAAAGCAGTCCCATCAACAGCCATCCATTTGTCCATGAAAAACTGCCCGCGGGAATAAACAGCAATGCTCCCATCAGGATCACACCCGAGAGATACTTAATGATGGCCTCTTTCAGCAATTCCTTTGACATATTTCCATATCCCACATTTGCTTATGCCTGTGATTTCTTTGCGGACTTACGGACCTCTTCATGGTAGAAGTAATTGCAGACCACCGGCGGCTCACCGAAAGGAGAACGATGCTGGTCGTCATCACGAAGGTAGAGCATGTTTTCGGAGGCGCAGTATTCCCTGATCTCCTGATCCAATGCGGTCCAGTACTCCCGGCTCTTTTTGGTGTAGATCTCATGATAAAGCTCATCCAGTTCTGGATGATGTTCATGGATCCAATTAAGAATTCGGCCTTTGTAATCCCCGCGCAGGTTCAGGTTTTCCAGCCAAACCAGATTGCACTGATGCTTCGCCCGTTCGATGATTGCTTTTACATCCGTGATTCCCGGAAAAATCGGCGAAATAAAACAAGTAGTCTGGATCCCCTCTTCATAAAACTGTTTCATCGCCGCGAACCTTCGCTCAATGCTGACACCCCGGTCCATTTCTTTGCGGAATTCCTCATCCAGCGTGTTGATGGACCATGAGACATGAGCATGGGGAAAAGTTTTGATAAGCTCCAGATCCCGCAGGATCAGGTCTGATTTTGTGGAGATGCTGACGCTCACCCCGCTTCCCTTCATCTGTTCCAATACCATCCGGGTGCGTTTGTATTTCGCTTCAATCGGCTGATAAGGATCAGTGACAGAGCTGAGAAAGATCTCTTTTCCCGCGTATTTTTTCTGGTTTTTGATCGCAGGCCAGTTTTTGACATCAATAAACTCACCCCAGGGTTCCGGATGATTGGTGAAGCGCTTCATGAAGGATGCATAGCAGTATTTGCAGGCGTGGGTACAGCCCACATAAGGATTGACCGCGTAATCCGATACCGGCAGATTTGTCTTTGTCAGTACATCCTTGACGTCAATTTCCTGAATGACCATGTTTTCCCTGCCTCTACAAGTCGTTTGTTTTCAATCTTATTTCTTTGCGTTCGCGATGACGACATTGATGGGTTCGACAGTGATGTTTTCCCAGACATTTGCTTTAACATAGGGCTCATTTGCCAGGTAATCATCCAACTGTTCCCGGGAATCAAAATTCATGATAAGGACCGACCCAATCAGTTTCCCCTCACTGCCGGTCATTCCGCCTGCACAGATCACGTGCCCGGCTTCATTCAATTTCGCCATATTCTCCAGATGCTGCGCACGAACACTCATCCGCCTTTCATAAGCATCTTTTCCGTCATAAGCATTAATAACAAATTGCATTTTTATATTCTCCTTTTACAAAATTTGATACATAAACTTACAACTCTGGTCATATTGAGGTTTCAACCGCCTGTGAAGTTCATCTTCATATGGATTTTCCAATCTGGAAAATCCATATTGCTTGTATCTTTCAATCAACTCATCATATGGCAGTGAAAACAAATAAAGAATTTTCAATCCAACATGTTCAGATGTTTTTCGAATGATTGGCAAAATGAAACTCTCAAAGATTACGAACCCAACACCTTTCATATCAGGGTGTCTTCTTATATAGGTATCATTAATAGCAAAATTTGCCAATTCAACTCCTGGCAGTGTATCAAAAAGTGTCTTTTGTATACTGATTCCTGAGTTTTTATCGTTTACTTCTATAGTTCTTTCATTCAATGAAATAAGTCCTGTTTTTAGGGAAAAGTATCCAACTAATTCCGATGTTCTTATATCTCGAACGATATAGGTGCGCATCACACCATTGTCTTCATCAGCAAAAGCTACTTTCTGAATATAATTCAACAATCCCATCCCTCTTGTATTACGGATGGTAAAATTCATAATATCTTTCTCGTCTTCCTCCATAACCCCAAGATGGTTACAAAAAAATAAATCAGTTCTCAGAATTCCTTTGAGCATCTTCTAAATCCCTTATTCTGATCATTTCCTTTTCAAGTCTTCTGGCTTCCTCGTGCAGCTTATCATAATCCGGTCTTGGGGTGCTCAAAATTTGCTCAAAAATTTTTACTCCCAAATCATAAGGAAGATTCGTCATGCAAGGTTTTCCGAATTCCATATATTCTGCCATATTGAACCTCTTTTCTTGCTGCTATTTTTATTTGAAAGAACCGCTGATTAATGGCCATTTTTCGTAAAAAGAGTCAATGCAACCTGTTCTGTTGACTCAGACCTGAGTCAGCGAAAACAGGTCACTTTTGACTCTGCCCAGTTTCATCTGTGTTTCCTTAATTATACTGTTTTTTTATGATAAAATCAATCCGTGTCTTTCAAAATCTAAAACCCGCTTTGAAAGCACCGGAAGAAAATGCTTTTTCAAAATCTTTAAGGTCATAAAGTTCTACGTCAGGAAATCTTACTTTTCTTTCTTTCAAAAGTTTTAAGGCCGGTTCGAAGGGACCGCAGCGGCTGCCGACTATCGTAATTTCATTGACAGGGATCAGGCTCATGTCAAGGTGAGCGGAACCCGCGTAGGTGCTTTTCAAAATGATCGTGCCCATCTTTCGGACAATATTTAAAGCCAGATGGATGCCGGACTCTTGTCCGGTAGCTTCTGCAGCATACTCAAAACATTCGTCGGCAGTCAGTGGACGGTACACATCGCCTTCCCGGTAATCCGAAAGTAAAGCAGTTTTCGCGAACGGTTCGAACATCCTCAATTTCTCAGGATGTTTTCCGATAACCGTCAGATCAATACCCGTCAAAGCCAGCACCTGCGCGATCATGAATGCCAGCCGGCCGTCTCCAATCACCGCGGCATTGAGAGCCGGATCGATATGGACCTGTTTTGTTATTTCCAGTGCAGCTGCCAGCGGTTCGGTAAAAATCGCCTGTTCCGGTGAAAGTCCATCCGGAACCACATGGATCAGATGTGTTGCAAGCGCCATATATTCTGCAAAACAGCCATCCTTTGACATTCCGATCACCCGGCGGTTCAGGCAGTGTTTTTCGCGTCCCGTCCGGCAGTAGATGCACTTCCCGCATCCTTGATTCAGCTCGCCGACAACGATTTTTCCGACCAACTCCGGTTCAGGACTTTCAACAACCTGCCCGACAAACTCATGTCCCATGATTCCCCGAAAATCCGGCCGGTATCCCTTGAGGATTTCCCGGTCTGTGCTGCAGATATCAGCCAGTAAAATCTTTATCAGGCTCTGACCTTCTTCGCAAAGGGGCATCAGCGCATCTTCGCGGTAAACAGCTTTTTCTCCATCAAAATATAATGCTTTCATTTTATGTACTCCCTGATCCGCCACAACAAATATAATGGCAGGCTGATCTCATATGCTTCCAAATTTATTTGTTTTACGCTTGTGTTCCCTGTACATGGCGATTTTTCCTATGAATAATCGCCAATTTGGGTTATTTTTCATAGGAATAATGACATTATATTGGAAACCAGCTGGAAAATCAATAGCTTAATCGGGAGAAAACTCCAGCCGCATCTGGTTCCACTCCGCGCCGCCATGGGAAGATTTATCCGTGTGTCCTTCATTGACAAAACCGAACTTTGAGTAATAAGGAACCAGTCTATCTTTACAGGTAAGCACCAGCCCCTTCCGTCCCTGAGCACGTGTATCAGCAATAGCCTGGCGGAGCAGCTGCCCGGCATATCCTTTGTTTCTTTCAGAAGGAATGGTATTGACACCAAAAATCATCTGCCAGTCACCCTCCTCATCATGCATGGAGGCATCAGCAAACATTTCATCTGTCAGATCATGCTCATCCGTGACAAATCCGTCAACAAAACTCACAAGACGCTCATCATCAAAAAGCAGCCAGAAATGATTTCCGTAATATTTCAGCCGTTCAGCAAATTGCTCCCGGGGCGCTGCTTCCGCAGGAGGAAAACATTCTGCTTCAACTGCCGTAATGATATCCAGATCAGTGATTTGTGCATACCGTATCAACATTTTTTCATTCTGCCTTTTAATTTTTTTTATGTTCAATATTCACATGGTTATTGTATCGCAAATGTTCTACAATGTCAAGACCGAATTTGCTTTCTCACTGCTGTAAAAGACTTTGTCTTTGAATTATTATAAATCTGTTATCCATCCGAAAAACCCGCAAGGTTCTCAATCAGCATTTAAAAACTTAATTTTTTTTTGAAATAATGTATAATAGATGTAGATCGTAAAGCCTGATGACTTTGCCCTTCCGGAGGTTGGGATAGCCGTTTCAGCTGAAATGCTGCGGGAGAGATTGAAATCGAAGCTCAGGGTGATCTTTTTTGAGGAGTCTTTGACTCCTTTTTTATTTTTTCCCAGGAAATATCTTTATAGTAAACATAATTCCCTACATATGGAGAAATGATATCAAACAGATTATCACTATTCTTTAATTTCTGATAAATTTCATACGCTATAAAATCAATGGCTCGCAATGAGTGATTTTCGATAGATTCTTCGTGCGAAATTGTAACACTTTCTACATCCAAACCTGTGTCTAAAAGCATTTTATAAATTTCAGAATTGAGGTTATTGCGAAGTTTTTCATTACTATACCTTTTATCAATTACAAAAGAAACGTTTTGGTTATAGACAAATATATTTTTGCATAATAAACTCATTCCAAAACTATAAACCGTATCGACCGTATATGGCATATGTTTTATCGATGAAAGATCAAACGCAACTGAGAATATTTCGAAATCCGCTTTTATCAAATTATTCAGGAATATTTTTCTGGTTAATTGGCTTTGTTTGAATGCTTTTATTTCTCGTGTGTTTTTCATTCTTTTGCGAATTTTTTTCTCGGCTTCAATTACATTTCGTTGAACGGACAGAGGTTCATTTGTTATAAGAGCAGCTAAAATAAGATATCGATTCATACAGTTCGCTGCCGTATTACCCGATTCATCAATAAAAGCATACATCTGATGATTTACCATGGACATTATTATACTCTTATAAAAAATCCTGGTTTCTTTTTTTACGCAGATGTTGTATCAAGAAATGCTGGCTGGGAAGAATTTATAATTATTCTCTAAAACACCAGTCCGGATTCCTGCTGCCGCGAAGTCGGCACAAGCTCCTATCCACCGAGTTAAGCCTATTGGGATCCGGTCACATATTTTCTTGTAAATGATGCTGAAATCAAGTATAATCATGAACGGAGGAGCAGTACGTTTTTGCGGTCGGACAGAGAAGGGGAGCAGCTGAGAACCCCGGCGAACACGGAAAACGGAAGTCGTCTGCCATGGTTGACCGAAGAAAGTTATCAGTGGTCAGTAATCAGTGATCAGTGGACAGAACAAGTAGAACGGTCCGGCACAGTCCGTTATCATGCTGAAACGAGTGCACGGGTTTCCCGTGAACTGAGGTGGTACCGCGGAAGAATGGCTTTCGTCCTCAATCGGACGGAAGTTTTTATTTTTAAAACAGGTGTCAGGTTTCAGGTGTGACCGGTTAAGCGAATCGCTGCTGAATTCAACTTATCACCATTCGCCTTTCACCTTTATATCATCGGAGAAAAAATGAGCAAAGAGCTGCCAAAGACGTACGATTTCAAGAACATTGAAAGCAAGATGTACCAATGGTGGTGGGATCAGGGCTACTTCAAACCCACCAACGATCCCGCTTCCATCAATCACGACCCGGATCACAAACCTTACGTGATCTCCATCCCGCCCCCGAACGTGACAGGCGAACTCCATCTCGGCC
Organism: Anaerolineaceae bacterium; assembly: GCA_017417055.1. GTDB lineage: Bacteria > Chloroflexota > Anaerolineae > Anaerolineales > Anaerolineaceae > Flexilinea. The sequence continues at coordinate 6,823 of JAFPZX010000189.1, read as the reverse complement.
ATGCCATGTTCGTTTCCATGGAAGACCTGATGATCCGCTATCACCGCATGAAGGGTATCCCGACCCTTTGGGTCCCGGGTACAGATCACGCGGGGATTGCCACACAGATGCTGGTGGAACGTGCCCTCAATAAGGAAGGCATCCGCCGCGAAGATCTGGGTCGGGAAAAGTTCCTCGAAAAGGTCTGGGAATGGAAAGACAAATATCACGACCGCATCGTCGCACAAATCCGCCGTCTGGGCGCCTCCTGTGACTGGGACCGCGAACGCTTCACCCTCGACGAAGGACTTTCCAAAGCCGTCCGCGAAGCCTTTGTGCGCCTCTATGAAGAAGGCCTGATGTACCGCGGTTCCCGTATCGTCAACTGGTCCCCGAAGCTCCAGACCGCTGTTTCCGACCTGGAAGTGGAGTACAAATCCGAACCGGGTACGCTGTATTACTTCAAATACATGCTTGCTGACGGCTCCGGCTACCTCCCGGTCTCCACAACCCGTCCGGAAACCATCCCGGGAGACTCCGCCGTGGCTGTCCATCCGGAAGACCCGCGCTACCAGAGCTACATCGGCAAGACCGTCCGCGTCCCGATCATCGGCCGTGAGATCCCGGTCATCGCGGATGAATACGTCGACCGTGAATTCGGTACCGGCGCACTGAAGATCACCCCGGCCCACGACCCGCACGACTACGCCATCGGCAAGACGCATCACCTGGAAGAGATCAACATCATGACCAAGGATGCCCACATGAACGAACAGGCCGGGAAGTATGCCGGTATGGACCGCTTTGAATGCCGCAAGGCCATTTGGGCGGACATGAAGGAAGCAGGCCTGGTCATCAAGGAAGAACCATATCAGATGAGTATTCCGCACTCTCAGCGCTCCGGCGAAATCATCGAGCCGATGATCTCCATGCAGTGGTTCGTGAAAATGGAATCCCTTGCCAAACCGGCGCTCGAAGCTGTGCGCAGCGGCGAGATCAAGATCATCCCGGATCACTTCACCAAGGTCTACTACAACTGGCTGGAAAACATCCAGGACTGGTGCATCAGCCGTCAGCTGTGGTGGGGACACCGCATCCCGGTCTGGTACTGTAAGGACTGCGGCGAGATGATGGTCTCCCGCACCGACATCCACGAATGCACCAAGTGCCACAGTCATAACGTGGAACAGGATCCGGACGTGCTGGATACCTGGTTTTCCTCCGGTCTCTGGCCGTTCTCAACCCTCGGGTGGCCGGAAAAGACCACGGATTACGACTACTTTTACCCGACCTCCATGCTCGAGACCGGTTACGACATCCTCTTCTTCTGGGTCGCCCGCATGATCATGGACGGCATTCACTTCACCGGCAAGGTCCCGTTCACCGAGATCTACCTGCACGGTCTGGTCCGCGATGAACACGGTGAAAAGATGTCCAAGACCAAGGGCAACGTGGTCGATCCGCTCATCGTCATGGATGAACTCGGCACCGACGCGCTGCGCTTCACTCTGCTCGTGGGTTCCACCCCGGGCAACGACACCAACCTTTCCGTCAAGAAGGTGGAAGCCAACCGCAACTTCGCCAACAAACTCTGGAACGCCGGCCGTTTTGTGATCGGTGCGTTGGACAAAGCACCCGCAGAAGCTGACGGCGAAGTGGAACCGACCGCAGCCGACCGCTGGATCTGGTCCCGCATGCAGGAAGTGATCCGCGATGTGGAACGTCTCTTTGGCAATCACCAGTACGGTGAAGCCGGACGGCAGATCTATGACTTCTTCTGGGGCGATTATGCCGACTGGTATATCGAAATTGCCAAGATCCAGCTGAACAAGGGCGGCAATACCGCGTTCAACACGGCCCGCATGCTCATCCGCATCCTGGACACCTGCCTGCGCCTGCTCCACCCCTTTACCCCGTTCGTCACCGAAGAGCTTTGGGGCCATGTGAAGGAAGCCGCGATCGACAAGGGTGAAGCCTTCGCCCCCGCTGCCGGTTGGGAAGATGCGCTCATCATCGCAAAATGGCCGGAAGCTGAAGATTATAACGATGCCGAAGCTGTCTCTGCACTGAACCGCATGAGAGAGGTGATCCGCGCCATCCGCAACCTGCGTACGGAACGCAAGGTGGAACCGGGCAAGCGCATCGAGGCCATCATCGCTGCCGGCGACAGCAAGGCTGTCTTTGAAGATATGAAGCATGCGCTGTGTTATCTCGCGTATCTCGATGAGGAAAAGCTGCAGATCGTTGATTCCGCTGAAAAACCGGAAGACATGATTTCCACCGCGGTTTCCGGTGTATCCATCTACCTCAAGCTCCATGATGAAGTGGATACCGAAGCTGAAAAAGCTCGTCTGACCGCGGAACTTAAGGAAATCATGGGACAAGTTGACCGTCTCGAGAAGCTGCTCGCCTCCCCGTTCGCGGAAAAAGCACCCGCAGCCGTGGTTGACAAAGAACGCGGCCGCCTGGCTCAGTTCAAAGAAACCGCTGCCAACCTGGAAGCCCAGCTCAGCAGTCTGTAAAAAAAATATTGGCAGCGAGAGTTTCAAGGCTCTCGCTGCCATTGCATTGTACGCGTAATTTTTATGACCGGCACGGAATCAAAAAAGATACTTCATTTTATTTCTGCTTATTGATTATATAAGCGGTATTATCACTGATCAGCAGCGGTCTGTCTTTCCCAGATGACAGGATGCTGCCGGTCAGAGTAAGCCATAACATAAAAACAGCAAGAAAAATGATCAGTACAGAGATTTTTTTTACCAGAAATGCCCTGTACAGTGTTTTATAATCAATCATCACAAAAACGTAATAATAGCACAACACAAAAAGCGGCAGGAAAAAACGCAGTTCCGGTTCATCAAAAATCTGCAGCAAACCGGGAAGGCATACAGCAAAAATCCACAGCGCATCCACTTTCAGTCCATTGTTACTGATTTGTACCAGCAGTCCATAACCGGCAAGCAGCCATAAAAAAATCGAAACAATGATGAGAATATAGTCGATTTCATAAATGTTTGATATATACACGTTCCTGTAAACAGGAGTCAGCAGGGACAGCAGGTGCCGGAAATAAATCCCGGGCATATCCAGCGGATATTTCAGAAACAAATCAAATATACGGTTTATTTGAAAATCATCAATGGAAATATTTTCTCTTTCAAGAATAATTCTTCCGACAGGATCTTCAAATACAAGGCCTGCAGCCCGAAAACCGGTTAAAGTTCCCGTATAAGTCTCATATCGTGCGGTATAGATTCCCCTGTAGACCTCACTGTCAACCAAATCATAAAACACTTTTGGAGAAAAAGATCCTTCATGACGGTTATTGATATAGCATTGCGGCAGGGAAAGGATGACCATTCCAAGAAGAATATTCCCAAGAACGATCCATACATATTTGCGGTTTTTTCGGTTTATGAAAAGATATACCGGAAGGATGACAAGAATACTGTATAAAAATGTTGGCCGCGTGTTATAAGCTGCGTAAAGCAAAATACCACAGATAAAGCCCGCGAAGGCTTTTAAAACAACAGAGGAAATTAAATCAATTGCTCTCAAAATGGCAATTGCGGAAATCAGGAAGAAAAAGGAAAAGAAATCCGAAAGAGGATATTGCATAAAGTTTCCCCATACCCACATAAAGACTGTATACGCGAGCATTGTTCGTAATAGTTCCCGAACAGAGCAAATTCCCCTGCCTTTTATTGCGTAAGGCAATGAAAGAGAGAAACAAAGTCCAACTGAAATCGAGGCCAGAACGCGCCAGCCTCGGATGCCATTAAAAAATGCTTTGAAGTACCCTACGAGAACTGGAAAAAAATATCCTCTGATCGATTGTGGAAAACGCAGAATGTAAATTGGATTATACCCATTGTATAAAATATCATTTGCCAGGTTCCAGTATTCCTTTGAATCATAATGCTGCACAGTGATATCCGCATGTTTTGCATATTGCATTGAGAGGAAAAATATCAGGATAAAAACAATTGCCCAATAGTATCGCTGAAACCGTTTATTTGTTTTTTTACTGATTTCTGCTCCATTATCAGTTTTATTACTCATCTATCAGACTCCCGGTGAAAACTTATAATGCATTGCATCTTTAATTATATTTAAAAACGCGGCCGGAGCAGCTTCTGCATGTTTTTCGTTAACAAATCCAAGCCGAAATCAACCGATTTCGGTTCACTAAAAACTGAAATCTAAAACTTACTTTCTTTTCTTTCGCTTTTCCCGCAATGCTTTCCACGTATCACTTGGCGGGACACCTGCGGCATCCATGTTGATCAGGTTCCTTTTCCGGACTTCCTCGTTCCTCCGCAGCCAGCGTTGGTAGAATGTGTCGGAATCCTCCAGAGGAATTTCCAGAATTGCCTGTTGATCTCCTATTCTGATTGCCTCATCCATCAGCAGCTTTCTCGCTTCGGCTTCACTCAGCGCTCCGGGCGCAGCTGCTCATTTTCCGGTTCTCTGAGCTTGCGGAGTTTTTCTTTCTGTACCGTTTCAGCTTTTTTTCTGATCCGCTGCTTTGCGCCGTATTGTTCCATTTTTTGGATCTGCTCTTCCATCTGCATCATTTCTGCCATCGTGTCCATTTGGCTCCTCCTTTCTTCAAAATATAAAAAATAAATTCTAAAAACAATATTATGCAGATGATTGTAGAATTGTCAAGAGAGAATAAAGAATTAGTTGTAAATTTCTAATATAATAGTGACAAATATCAGCAAGCTAATGAGAACCGTCCCTGATGACTCATTTCGGAACTATTCAGCTGTGAAAAACGTATCAAAATATGAGAAATTGATGTGAGAAAATAATATGGCAGATAGAAACCAAATTTTCAGTGACAAAATGTATTATGATGATGCAGTCTATCAGCCGCAGGTTCATCTGGATTCGGAAGGTTTTTACCGTTGGCGGTACCGGCTGGACAAATATCATGACCGGAAGATGTATCAGCTGCTGCTGAAAATCTGTGCGGGAATTTCTCTGATTGGCCTTGTGGGCGGATTCTTTTACGCCCGGGTGCCGCTATCGGTGCTGCGTCAGGACCCTTCCCGTTATCAAACATTGCTGTGGCAGAACAGGACCCTTTACGCGCTGTTGGGCTATGCTGCTTTTTTCGTTGTCAGCTTATTGATGATCGGCCTGGTTCGTTTGATGGAAGGCGGCTCGTCGCAGTACTGGTACAGGATGAATGCTGAATTTATTCAAATCAAGCCTTCCGGGAAAGGCTCCGGGATCAATACATTTTCTGAGGTAAAGCGGGTGACGCTTTCTCCTTCAATCAATGAGATCCGTCTCATCTCCCGCTGGGGAAAGTGCCCGGTGCTGGTTCGTAGTGAGGATTATGAATTTGTGAAAAAGCACATTCTGCGGAACATCCCGGAGTCTGCTGAAATTGAAACCCGATAGGTGTCACATTATATAGGTCTCCTGATGCGTTTCGTATGATAAAATGATAAAAAAATTGATAGCTATTCAGGACGGAGCACATGGGGACAGGCATCTTATGTTGCGAAGCCAACACGAGTGTGCCTGTCCCTGTGTGCGTTGCTCCGGATGCTGAATCCTTGATAAAAATCATGTTAATCGGGAGGAACAAATGAATTTCAAAAGGTTGCTGTATGTATTAGTTTTATTCTTGCTGGCTTTTTCCGCTGCCTCAGCGCAGGGTCCTGAAGGCGGTCCGGGCAACAGACAGGGCGGCGGTCCCGGTGGAAACCGCGGCGGAGGAGGAGGCGGCACAGACAAATCATCTGATGCAGAGTTACAGGTGATGATTGCGGATGTTGCGCCGAAGTTTGAATTGCTGACCTGGGAAGATCCGGAAACCGGCATTTCACTTCAATATCAGCTCTTTGTTCCCGCTGATTACGATCCGGCTGAAAGTTATCCACTTCTTCAGTTCATTCCCGATTCATCTGTTGTTGGGAGAGACGAAGATTATGTCCTGACACAGGGATGGGGTGGGCTGATCTGGGCTTCAGAGGCTGAACAGGCAAAACATCCCTGTTTTGTGATGGTTCCGGTATTTACAGAAACGGTTGTAGACGATAACTTCAATCACTCCGAACAGATCGAAGCGGCTGTTCACTTGATTGCACATCTGATGGAAACATATTCCATTGACCCCGCAAAAGTTTATACTACCGGGCAGTCTATGGGCGGGATGACATCATTCTATCTCAATATCACCTATCCGGATCTTTTTGCGGCGTCCCTGTTTGTCGGAAGTCAGTGGGATAACAGTAAATTGAGTATCCTCGAGAATAAGAATTTCTTTTATATCGTGGCAGCCGGTGATCCGAAGGCATCCGCCGGACAGGCTGAGCTGGTTGAAGTCTTTAATTCCGATGGTGCAGCGTATTCCTATGGAACCTGGAGTGCACAGGATCCCGCCGAAGATCAGAATGCAGCGGTGAACGAATTGATTTCCGAAGGCCATAACGCGAATTTTGTCATGTTCACCGTGGGATCTACACTTGCGGAAGGATTGGCATCCAACAGTATGATGGGCGAGCATATGACTTCTTTTGATTATGCCTATAAACTTGAAGCTGTTCGGGATTGGCTGTTTGAGCAATAATAAACGTAACTGTTCACTAATGAATCAAGTGACCTGTTTTGGTTGACTCAGACTTGAGCGAAGCTCCTGCTCCGCATAAAAATCGGGCGAAGCCCGTACCTTACGGAGCAGGTTTTACAGTACAGGTTGCATTGACTTATAACGTATGTTGCTGTAAAACATCTGAATAAACGCCACAACAACGGAGTAACTCAGCAACTTATAAAGGGGTGTCGGGGGACACGCGTGAGCTTGCTCAGCGCGTGTCCCCCG
>JAFPZX010000188.1 GCA_017417055.1 Anaerolineaceae bacterium | reverse complement strand
GGCTCTAAAAGAACGCATGGCAAAGTTTAATCTCGAACTGGAAGAAAGCAAGAGCAGACTGATTGAATTCGGACGATTTGCGGAACAGAATCGCAAAGCAAGGGGAGAAGGAAAACCAGAAACATTTGATTTTCTCGGATTCACGTTTTACTATGGGAAAAGCAGAAACGGTTATCCATGGCCTAAAGTCAAAACATCAAGGAAGAAGTTTGAGAAGAAGCTGAAAGAATTCAAAGAGTGGTTATATGAAAATAAGAACCAACCTGCGAAGGATATAGTGAAACAACTCAATTTGAAGCTTGTTGGATACTATCGATATTATGGAGTGACATTCAATATATATAAGTTAAGTGCTTTTCTCCATCGGGTACAACAATTTCTCTTCAAAGCGATGAACAGACGAGGGTGTAGACGCACTTACACATGGGACGGATTTGTCGACATGCTAAAGTGCTATCCACTTGCAAAGCCTAAAATCTATTATGCGCTGTATTAACTGTGAATGTTACTATGAGGAGCCGGATGCGGGAAAGCCGCACGTCCGGATCTGTGAGGGGCTTAGGGCGTGAGTCCTTAGTCTACTCGACTGTCGGAATCACCTGGAACCGGGGGTGTCGGGACATCATTCTACTGCAAATCAGAGGTGTAAGATGGCAGAACAGTTTTTGACATTGATGGCGGATTTAGACGATGATTCACAAACAATCATGTCAGCGTGGTATAACAGCCTCATTCAGGCGGGATTCAGGGGAACCCAGACTGCAAATCTTCCGTTTCATATTAGCTTGGCGTCTTTCCCGTTAGAGAAGGAACAGGAGGCTGCTGAGCTTACAAAAAAAATTGCTGGAGAGTTTTCTCCCATCCCTGTGTATATCAGCCATATCGGTATATTTGCTCCTGGAAAGGTACTGTTCGGAGGATTGGAAAGAAACACTGAATTGGATTTACTTCACAGTGCCTGCGATACAAACCCTGATCCACAACGTCCCTGGACGCCCCATGTGACAATGCTGATTGATGAACCAGCTGCAATTTGCAGGGCGCTGCCATTGTTTTTGGAATCTTTCTGTCCGTTTGTTGGACTGATAACCCGGCTGCATTTATGCGCGTTTTGGCCAACACGGGAAATACTGTCTGTCAAGTTAAACAGAGCAAGATAAATTCAAAAAAAAGGAAAAGGAAGCGATGAAAAGAATTGCAATATTATATTTTTCAAAAACCGGCAGCACCCGGCGAATGGCTGATAAGATCTGTCAGGGAATCGAAGAGACAGGAGCGGAAGCGAAAGTCTTTTCAATTGACGCAGTTGATACGGAATATGTACAAAACTGTGACGGGATCCTGCTGGGTACCCCGACATATCATGGAACTTACTGCGCGAAAATCAAACTGTTTTTGGAAGAACAGTTCGGATCTCTGAAGCCGGCCGGAAAAACGGGGGGCGCTTTTGCCACGGCAGCTTATGTTCATGGCGGTGCGGATACGGCAATACTCGGGATCCTGAACCACATGCTTTTTTACGGGATGAAAGCTTATTCCGGCGGCAGCGCTTTTGGCAAGCCTGTCATTCATTACGGACCTGTAGGCATATCCGGGGATATTGAAAATTATGATGATCTGTTCCGTGAATTCGGAAGACGTTTTGCCGGGGTCTGAGCATTGACAGTTTCCCAAAAAATGGAATCACCCTCTTTCCTTATTCCGGAAGATGGGTGATTCCCATGTTTTGGAAGAAACTGATATTACAGCTGCAGCACCGGACTTATATCTCACAAAAAAACATGTTTTCAGGAATGGCAGTGACCGCCTTCGTGTCCGCAGCTGCCGTGATGACCGCCATGATGTGCGCCGCATTCATGGTCATGGTGATGTTCGCCATGGTGATCGCAAACAGGGTTTTCTTCATAGGATAAAGTCCCGGATAATAAAGCATTAACAGCATCATCTGCGCTTCCGCTGCATCCGGCATACAGTTGTATCCCGGCTTCCGCCAATGCATTCTGTGCTCCTCTGCCGATGCCGCCGCAGATCAGTGCATCTGTCCCAAGCTGTTTCAGAAAGCCAGCCAATGCACCATGTCCAAAACCGTCAGAATTCACGACTTCGCTTTTCATGATTTTGCCATTGTCAATATCATAAAGCTTGAACTGTTCCGTGTGGCCAAAGTGCTGGAAAATATTGCCGTTTTCATAAGTTACTGCGATTCTCATGTGATTTTTCTCCTTCGGAAAATTGATATTAATTCTGTGTTCTTCATTTTGTTTTCTGAATTCACATTGACAGACCTGTTGGTCACGATCCAGTGAAAGGGATTGCAGACGCATCCGGTCAAAAGACGATGACAGAAAATCAAGTGCTTCCTGAGCCGGCAGATAATGCGTATGGTAACCATATTTTTCACGGGTAACCAGGCCGGCTTCTTTCAGGATCTTCAAATGCTGGGATATAGCTGCTTCTGAATAGCCCAGTTTTTTCGACAGGGAACGTGTACAGTGTTTCCGGGTCAGTATTTGCTGATAAATTGATAATCGGGTGGGGTCTCCCAATGCTTTCAGAATAACAGGTAAATCCATCATCCTCCATTTGATTAAGAATTCGCTTAATCATGTTATACTCAATGAAGTATAAAACAATAATTTAATTAAGTCAATAACGAATCATAGATATAATATGATTTATTCGAAAGGGAAACATATTCCACTCAGCGAATTCATTCCGAAATAACAGGGAACCAGAAAAATGAGTAAATTACGTAAGCTGATCATATTATTCAAAACGACATTCCTGATCAGTCTGACAACAAATACAGGCTATGCTATTTTGAGCGTCATGAAGACAAACTTTATCGGAAAGTATCACTGGTTCTCCGAGGAAGAAATGTCCGATTACATTGCCATGGCTCAAAGCGCACCCGGTCCCATGGCGATAAACGCCTCTATGATCATAGGATGGCAGATTGCAGGGCTGACGGGTTCAATTGCAGCTGTTGCCGGCTGTGCTTTACCGCCTTTGCTGGTGATGATGGCAGTCACCCTTTTTTATAACAGGATCATATCAAATCCATATGCGACCCAATTTATGAAAGGGATGCAGTTCGGCGTGACAGCAATGCTTCTTGATGTTCTGCTCGGTCTTTTTACGAATGTCACAAGAAAAGGAATGCTTTATCCCTGCTGCCTTACAGTTTTGTCTTTCTTATATGTAAAACTGGTCAACAGATCCGTTTTTTATCTCGCACTCGCCTGTATAGTTATTTCGATAATGAAAACCCGGTATGACAGAGGAATAAGGGAGAAAAAAACATGCTGATATTGCGTATCATTCTCTCATTTATGAAAATAGGGGCTCTTGCATTTGGCGGAGCATATGCTGCAATTCCTCTTGTCGAGAAAGAGATCGTTGAAGTCCGCCGGTGGATGACTTATGATGAATTTGCCGATCTGCTTGCTTTAGATGAACTCACCCCAGGCCCGATACTGATCAACAGTGCGACATTTGTCGGAATGAAAGCTGCAGGCCCGGCAGGTGCGGCCGCTGCAACAATCGGATGCATACTGCCATCCTGCCTGATTTCCTTTGTACTTATAATCATTTACAGGAAGTATAAGAATATCTCTTTTATGAAAAACTTCCTTACTGCTTTTAAATGCATGGCGGCCGCTTTGATATTCTCGACTTTTCTTCGAATCATAAGCAGATTATTCAATCCTGAAGACATAAAACATGATTTGATCGGATGTTTGCTGATTTTCATCTCATTCTGGTTTTTGCGTAAATATAAAGTTAATCCCTTGTATATAATGCTCGGATGCGGTTTGATTTACACGCTTTGCGGAGTAATCATATAAAATACGATATCATTGAGGGTAATCTGCCTGAATAATTCAGGTTTTATGAGGTGATGTTGTGGCGGAAATAATACTTACCCCACTGGCTCCCGACGATCGGGAACAGTTCATATCGGATAATCAGGAAGCATTTAATTACGGCGCATTGGAAGAATTCGGCCGCAGGGATGATCATTTCGAAGAGGAAGGTGAGATCATCTCCCGGGAGACCATTCAGCGATCCATTGATGAAGGGGAGGCTTATCGGATCTTGCAGGATGGACAACCTGTCGGCGGCGTGGTCATCAGGGTCGAAGGTGATCAGGGAGACCTTGAACTTCTGTTTGTTAACCCAAAAGTTCACAGCAGGGGAATCGGCTATGCCGCCTGGTGCGCAATCGAAAAACTGCACCCGGAAGTAAAAGTATGGGAAACCGTTACACCGTATTTTGAGAGGCGAAATATTCATTTTTATGTCAACCGCTGCGGGTTTCATATCGTTGAGTTCTTCAACAGCCATCATCCCGATCCCAACGATCCGGAATTGGCGGAACATACCGACGAGCAGTATCAGGATGGAATGTTTCGTTTTGTAAAGGAAATCAAAGAGATAAATCCAGATTTGTAGAGGAGCATTACTGACATGATATTAATTATTGAAGGGTTGGCTATGTGTTTAGTTCTATTGATCGTTTGTGTCATCGGTATTGCCTATGATGGTCCTGTTGGACTCGTCACTTTTTATGAAGACGACGTCAAAACAAGAGTAATTGAATTAGGTCTGACCACAGAAGAGAAGATTCGTAAAAGCGCCATTATTTCAGGTATCGCAGTTTTTATTCCGATGCTTCTGCTGATTCCTTATATGGTGTATGGGATCAATGGAGCTGTTGGGTTTATACAGGGCTTTACTCAGATGCTTGTTATTGGATTGATGTATGGTCTTTTTGATCGTTTATTTATAGATTGGTATTGGGTTGGTAAAACAAACGCTTGGAATATCCCGGGAACAGAGGATTTAAAGCCATATATTCCGAAAAAGACATTATTCAGAAAATGGTTTGGGACACTGGTGATTCACCCGTTGTTTTATGCACTTGTAGCGTGGGTGATGACTCTTTTTGCTAAGTAAAATGCAAATTCCGGTTTGTCAGTAAGTTGATAAATCGAAGTTGATCAAGCTTTTTGCACAGTGAAGACTTTAAGCAAAAATAGTCGAGAAAAAATATCGTGTATCGGGTAATATATGCTCACAAGGAGATGAGCAGATGGAGGAACAGAGAAAAGCCGTAAGAGCAATGCAGGAATATATCAAGGCACATTTCGCCGAGGATATCACACTCGCGGATCTTGCAAAAGCTTCAAACTTTTCACCATGGTATGCAAGAAAGCTTTTTATCAAACATCTCGGGCTGGCACCAGCAACCTATATCAGGCGCCTTAGGCTGTCGAAGTCAGCATTGAGACTCAGAGATGAAAAGATTTCTGTTCTGGATATTGCCATGGAAATGGGATTCGGAAGCGTGGACGGTTATCAGCGCGCATTCAGACGTGAATTCGGCTGTAATCCCAAAGAATATGCCTTAAATCCGGTTCCTATCTGGCTATTTACTCCTTACCTTATCGAAAACGGAGAAAGGAAAGTGAGCAAAGTGAGCGAAATCAGAAATGTTTTTATCCAGACAGTGGAGAAACCGGCCAGGAAGGTGATCATCAAGAGAGGTATCAAGGCCACTGAGTATTGGAGTTATTGCGAAGAAGTCGGATGCGATGTGTGGGGGCTACTCACCAGCATTAAGTCTATCAGCGGGGAGCCTGTATGTCTCTGGCTTCCAGAGCATTTGAGAAAGCCGATCGCAAACGAATATGTTCAGGGTGTTGAAGTGGAGAATGATTATACTGGCAGCGTACCTGACGGTTTTGAGGTAATCGACCTCCCTGCAGCGACATATCTTTTGTTCAGAGGAGAACCCTTTGAAGAAGAGAAATATGAATCTGCAATTGTAGAAATCTGGGATGCAGAGAAGAAATATGATCCTGAGTTTATCGGTTATGAGTGGGATGACATGAATCCGAGGATACAGCTCGAACCACGAGGAAATCGTGGCTATATTGAGCTGGTGCCGGTTAGAAAAAAGAATTCCGGTTTGTAGAGACATTGTTGGAAATACCATTCAATTAACGCAGCCTTCATTTTGGAGGCTGGTTTTGTATCTTTTCATACATATTTCGAAAGGAGAGCGCCGCAGAAGAAGCTGCGGCCAACATGTATGAAAAGACATCTTTTATTTTCAATGATCTGCCTTCTGCTGTTCACCTTTTGCGTGAATACAGGTTTTGCCGATTATATCGGACCAAATCCGGACCTGAGGACCTATACCGAATACACGATCAAGCAAATCTCGATCCCGGGTTTGTATGTACAGTGTGTGGATGATATGGCATCTCCGGCAAGAACGCTCGGGCAGTACTGTGATATTTCACATACCCCGACACCAATTGAGATGACACCGCCCTCGGTTACATCCTGCGATTCCTTTGCGGGAGCGACAAAGTCCGTAATCACCGAAACATCCTGTGAGTACAATACAACGATCGGCGTCAATGTGCAGATGCAGGCAGACAATGCCACTGCAAGTGTGTCTGCTGCCTGTTCCGGAACAACCGGAGTTGAAAACTGGTGCGGCGGAAACGTTACGCTTACTTTATCCGGTACGGAACCTAAGCCGAACAATTCCCTGAACGGCGGCGAGATCGTAATTTCAGGAGACAGTCAGACCAAACGGGGCACCCAGCCATATACCTTTGATGTTTCCAAAGAAGGAAGCAATGATGTCAGTTACTGGGTCTATTCCACCGTCGGCGATACTTCCGAAAAAGGACAGACCCATGTGAAGATCGACAAAACAGCTCCGAAAGCGGTCTGCGATGTGAAGTCTTTTCCGGCATTCGGAGAATGGTTTACCGGAGATGTGATAATCGAGGCAAAGTCCACAGACACAGTTTCCGGCGTGTATGAGAATCTTTTCAGTTCTGGCGGAACGACATCAAAGAATTCGATCACCCTATCCCAGACAGGAAAGAGCATCAGTGTCAGCCTGACCGCGAAGGATTACGCGTACAATACCGATCAGGTCAACTGCGGTTCTTTTTCCATCGACAATACGGCTCCTGTCCTTGATTCCTTTACGGTTCCAGATGCTTCTCCTTACGGGACCGGGAACCTCATCTTTTCCGTTTCCGGACATGACAATGATTCCGGCGTGAAATCCGTTGTCATCATTGTCGACGGTGAAGAGCATTCAACCAGCGGAAGCCAGGGAACAGTATCGGCATCCTTTACCAAAACCGGGGAACATACCGTTTCCTACCGGATCACCGATAACGTCGGGCTTACGGCTGAAAGTTCCGTATTTACTTTTCTTATCGATATCGATCCGCCGGATCTGATCATCAATGAAATATCACATAACGGCGTTACCGGACTGCTTGTTCTGGGTGACACGGTTTCCGGTTTCGGCACGGATCCCGGTTCCGGATTCAGCAAGGTTTATATCTCCTTCCCCGGGAATAATTCCTTCAAATCAATCGATTACAGCGTTATCAACCCGGCTCCTCCGGCTGAGAGCATTGTTTGGAGCACGACCGCGGATTTCAGCGTCCCGAGCGGAAAATACAGTGTTTCCGTAAAAGGTACTGATAAAGTCGGGAATGAATCTGTTGTCGTATCTGTTCCTGTAACAGTTGACGCGGACGCTCCGGTAACGGACTATACTGTCAGCGGTAATCAGTCTGACTCCGGATGGTACCGCGGATCTGTTACGGTCACGGCCGCTTCAACGGACCAGGGCACAGGCGTCATGTCCGAGAATGTCAGTCAGTCCTGTTCTCCGGCTGTCAGCATTGCTGAAGGGAAAACAGTAACGATTCCAGCGTCCTATTCCGGAACATGCAGCGTTACGGTGAGGGCATCAGACTATGCGGACAACAAGTCCGAGAATACGGTAAATAAAGCGGTAAAAATCGATAATACCGCACCGGAATCCTCTTCCTTCAGTCCTGCTGCCGGCAGCGTCAACGGGAATCAGGTCCATGCCTGCATCATCGGAGCAAAAGATCAGCACTCAGGGCTGAAATCCGGATATCTCAGGATCACCGGACCTGAAGGGGAACGGAAACTGACATCAAGCTCACAGGGGGAAAATCAGGTATGCTTTGACGCATCCTTCTCAACAGATGGCAGCTATTCCCTGTATTATGAACTGGAGGATAAGGCCGGAAACAAAAACGGAGAATCCGCGCCGGTTGTGATTACGATAGATGCAACCGGTCCTGAGATCCATTTCACTTCCGTCCCCGCATCCTTCAAAAATCGGGACAAGAGTGTTACCTACACTGGATCAGGCTCTGACAGTGTTACGGGGATCGGCAGCGCCCGCTACAGTATTGATGGCGGTGAAACCTGGAAAGACCTGGAACTGGCCGAAGACGGTTCCTTCTCCATTACCGCCGCACCTTATGAACGGATGACAGTCCGGGTTTCCATTACCGACAAGGCGGGGAATGAATCGCTGATCGAATCTGCTCCGCTCCTCAAGGTGAGCGACGCTTCCGCAAAACTGTCTGTCCCGGCTGCGACAGAAGCCAACATGCTGATCCGTCCTGTGGTCGTGGATATGGAAGGAAATGCCATCGACGACTTTTCCGGGATCGAATCCGCCCGTGCCTTTGTCTACGGGAGGGGGTATGACCATCGGGACATTGAACTTTCCGCAAGGAACAATTACGTGTTCCGCTGGGACGGGACTTTCCCGAAAGAAGAGCTCCGGGAAACAGAGGACGGCGAAACTGTGGTCATTGAAGGATCCGTTGAAGCTCCGGAAGGATGGTACTGGCTTACGATCGAGGTAACGGATGTCGACGGGAACATCAGCTGTTATAACACCCGTATTCACGCAGGTGAAAGCACTCCGCAGGCGGAACCGGTAAAGGCACCTGAATATACATCGTTCGATATCAGCGGTAAAGTCAATGGGATGGATTCTGTCTCCGTAACTGTATCCGGCACCAGATATATGCTGGCGGATTTCAGCCGGATCGAAGCCGGAATCGGCGAAAACACAAAGGTGATCGGGAGAGGCCGTGCATACACAAAGGAAAACGTGCTTGTCGTTGAAATGTTGCAGGCAGTCAAAGAAACGCTCACACCTTTCAGCGGACTTGTGGATGATCTCAGTTCCAATTACGTAATCATTGACGGCCACGCGCTGGTGATCGACAGTGAAACACAGCGTTACTGTGAGGATATCCGGACCGGTGATTATGTATCCGGGCTGTACCGGACAGAAAACGGCAGGATGATCGCAACTGAATTTGGACCGCTCAGCTGCGAACGGAATGAAATCACCAGGACGGATACTGGAATCGTCGGAAAATGATGTGAAAACGGAACAGCCTCGAATTGATCGGGGCTGTTTCATCATTTTCTTATTCTTTCTTTTCTTCGCCTCTTGCAATTTCGCTGACTGTGGGAATTACATCGTCAGTCAAAATTTCAGAGCCTGTTTTGATGATTTTTCTGATTATCTTTGATGCCATACCGGAAGTCTTCCTGGCGGCATCGGAAACCTTATCGACAGTTTCTTTACTGTGATCATCATTCATCAACGATTTGATGCCTTCTGTCAGTGTCGGGATGACTTTTTCCGTACTGAATTCATCCGCTGCTTCTAAGATCGTTTCGGCAATTCCTGATCCCGTCTTTACGATATTTTCAGCCACTTCTTCCGGCTTTTGTGTATTTTCACAATTATCCGCCATTTTTGTACTCCTTTTTTGTCTTTTAACTAATGCAATTAATATATCACAAAATGATCTCATCTTTGTCAGCAAGCTCATATATATACCGGACATGAATGGGCTGTCGATGATTTTATATACTAATCAGCAAAGTGGTCTGTATGAAATATTTGAATTCGTTTTTTGGAAAAATCATTGTTGTTCTGTTTTTGTTCATCACAGGAAGCTCCTGCACTGAATCTCCGCAGTTACTCGACATTGAAAGGATGGAAATTCCGAGACTGGAACTTGATATAGAGGTCAAGAAGATCCCTTTTTCCCGGGAACTGGGAACATGGGACATAACAGAAGAAACCGGCGCAGCATACTGGCTGGAAGGTTCCTCACATCCGGAATATGGAGGAAATACGGTGATTGCAGCTCATTACATGGAATACGGAGAACCGGGACCGTTGTTCCGGGTGAGAGATCTGAAAGAGGGCGACGAAATATATCTGTATTCAGGAAATTTCAAATACACGTACAAGGTTGTCCGGTATCAGTATATTCCGGATGACTATATGGAGCATCTGAAAAACCGTCCGTATGCACTGACTCTCTTTACGTGCAGCGGATTTAACTGGGACACAGGTATCTGGGAACAGAGAGTGGTCGTACTTGCGGATCTGGCTCAGATCGATCCAGTAAGTTCCTCGGAAGGGTTCAATTAACTCAACCCGAGTTCGTCTTCGATCAAATTCAGTTCACTATCCGTCAGATGCCATATCCGCAGCCAGACTTCCCATTCGTACTTGCGGATCCCGATTTCGATGTGTTTCCCGTTGTATTCGCCCACGAATTTGACAATATCAATGTCTGAAGAACGAATATATGAAAGCAGCAGATCGTCTGAAATATCGGCGTCTTCTTCAATTGGAAGGGCATGCTCTTCCTCGCGGAGATGAAGGTCTTCAAAGTAGATCCGCTCAAAATGGAACATAGGATCGCTGCGGGTCAGCAGAGCATAATCCGCGGTCGACTGAATATCCGTCACATACCGTGACCGGTAGACGCGGATTTTGTCATAGTAATTATCATCAAATTCACGGATCAGCCCCGTATCCTTTTTTGCAGAGAACAGATCTTTCAGATTTTTCATACACACCTTCTATCTTTCGGATCTATGACTGATTTCTGCCTGTTCCATGGGCAGCCAGATGATCTGATCGCCGAATTTCTCAATCTCCTCTTCATAGACGTGCATGAAATCGACGACCCTGCCGTATTCCTCGGGGAACATGCCTTCGCAGTATTTCGGTATTATGTTATGCGGAACGATCCCGATATAATCCGTCTCCTCGAATCGTGCCAGGATCTCTTTTGCATCGCGAAGGATAACAGGCAGACCTGCCGCTGAAAGAGCCAGGTAAAATTTCACGGCCTCAACCGGCCGGTGCAGGCCTATGACCATAAAGAAAAAACCGCAGGGAAGGGCTTCCGCTTCTTCTTTCGTGATCTTCCCGGTCTTTATTCTATGGTTAAGACGATGCCCGTCGTGACTGACATAAAGGTCCAGATGAGTGCTGTTCCCGCCCCTGATGACCTCCCAGGGATGTCCGCCGCCTCTTTCGATGTTAAAATACCATTTTTTCCAGGCATCCGGATCATTGAAATCGATTCCCGGTCCCGCATTCAGACCGTGACCTCTTCCCGAAAGTCCTTCGTCCCGTCCGTCCGCATGGGCGAAATACCGGTCTACAGGAGAAAGTTCCGTATCCTGATAGCCGCAGGCATCGTAACCGATAGCGCAGGCGCGGAAGAAATCATTCGCGGTCATACTCTTCAGCCTTCCGATCTTCAGCCTATCATTCATCCCGGCATCCAGCAGCGTTTTGAATGCAGTCAGCGTTTCCGGTGTCAGGCCTTCCCTGGACTGCTCTTTCCATTCCGGCTCCTTTTCCCAGACCACGGAACGTCTGACCACGCCGGTGCGGAACGGATAAGGCAGAGTCGCATTGACGTGATCATTATAGGTCCCGTTCCGGACTTTTTCCATAGCTTCTTTCGCAAGATCTGTCAGGATGCCGCAGAGTTCAACGGTCTGATCCTCAGCCCGGTAATAGTTATCATCGTTGTCTTCCCTGTCCATATCCGCGCTGACGATCGTCTTATCGCCGAACGCGACCGCCCGGAAGCGGAGTGCGCCGTCCCGGTTGAAGCTTTCCACGGTTACAAGCCTGTACCAGCATGTCTCATCCGGATAATCTTCATGCCACCTTTCTTCGTATTCGGCATAGGATCCGACTTCACCCCATTCCAGCATATTCTCAAAGGATTCATAATCATCGATCGTACCTCTGGGAATTTCGATCCAGACCGCTTTCGCCTCGTTATTCTTTTTTAGCGGCGCCAGGTCTGAAAGAACGGAAAACAACGGTTCCATAGCCGCAGCAATTCTCCGGGGAGGAACTGATGGATTCATATGCCCGTGGTCGAAATACCGGAGCAGGTTATCAATTATCGGGGCTGTTATCTTTCTTTCTTCGTTCATCTTCGATCGATTCCTGTCTCAATTGTACACAAAACTGCCATTGTATATTATCAGTATCGGGGAAAAAATAACGGCGGATGCTGGAGATTTCGGGCCCTAATAAAAGGAAGAATAGCATCCGCCGGTAATTGAATCATAACACTTGTTGGAGAATAATGGCAAAGCAAATTCTGAAAATCATTTTGTCACTTGGCGCTGCCGCGCTGTCGCTGCTTTGCGGCCTGAATGCTGAAAAGCTCTTTGTGAAGAATCTGGGCCTGGTTACCATTCCCGTTCCAAACCGGGAGATTGAGCCTTATACTGTAATCAGTGAAGACATGTTTACCACAACAGAATTCACCGGTTACATAAAAGACTTCGATTACGCGGTC